>CALCCD010000117.1 GCA_937899645.1 uncultured cyanobacterium
GCCACACTGTCAGGCTTTACAAGCTCCTCTAATCACTTTTGTCCGTCAATCAGGTGTCAGAATCAACGGGTGCGAAGCCGAGACTTCGTTGTCCCGATACGCGCCGAGCATCAGCAAGTGCCCCGTCTCGCTGGCTCCCATCAGGACTTGAATCAGGTTCAGGGACGCCGAGTCCGCCCACTGCAAGTCATCGAGGAACAGCGTCAGCGGATGCTCTTGCTTGGTGAACGTGCCAATGAAGCGCTGAAACAGCAAGTTGAAGCGATTCTGCGCGGCGCTCCCGGACAGCTCGGAGACCGCAGGCTGCTTGCCGATGATGCGTTCTAGCTCGGGGATGACCTCGATCAGAACCTGCCCGTTCTCGCCCACCGCTGCCAAGATGCGGGCTTTCCACTGCGCCAACTGGGCGTCCGATTCTCCCAGCAACTGGCCCATCAGGTCGCGAAACGCCTGTACGAAGGCCGAGAAGGGGATGTTGCGATTGAACTGGTCGAACTTCCCGCGGATAAAGTACCCGTGCTTCTCGACGATCGGCTTGTGGACTTCGTTGATGACGGCGGTTTTACCAACCCCGGAGAACCCAGCTACCAGCATCATCTCGCTGCTGCCATTAGCGGCGCGATCGAAGGCGTCGAGCAGAATGCCAACCTCTTTTTCCCGTCCGTAGAGGTGTTCGGGAATGTTAAATCGATCGCAAATATCCCGCTCTCCCAGCGCGAACTCAGCAATCTCGCCCGTCTCCTGCCACGACTGTAAGCACTGCTCCAGATCGTGCTTCAAACCCAGCGCATTCTGATAGCGGTCTTCGGGGTTCTTTGCCATCAGCTTCATCACGATCGCCGACAGCATCGCCGGGTAGTTTTCACCGCCCACATCCGATAGCTCGGCGGGAGGCGTGGGCGACTGGGCGATGTGACAATAAATCAGCTCCAGCGGGTCGCTCGTCTCAAACGGCATCTTGCCCGTCAGCAGTTCGTAGAGCGTCACGCCCAGTGCATAGAAGTCCGTCCGGTAGTCCAAGCCTCGGTTCATCCGCCCCGTCTGTTCGGGGGAAAGATAGCCCAGCGTCCCTTCCAGTCCGGTGGGATTGACGAACTGTTGCTGCTCTTTTGGCAGGAGCGACGCAATGCTGAAGTCGATGAGCTGAACTTGCTTCGTCTCAGGGTGGATGAGGATGTTGGCCGGTTTGATGTCCTTGTGGATGATTTGCTGCCCAGCCAGCACGTGCAGTGCCTCCGCGAGCTGGATCGCCACGTCGAGCAGCTCGCGGAGGTCGCGATCGGCCGACTTCCAGTAGTCCGTCACGGAGACCGCACCCGCATCGGGCATCACTAGGGCATAGCCGTTGCCGCAGCGCTCCAAGCTCAGGGGTTTGACGATGAAGGGTGAGTCGAGGTGCTGGGTGATGACGTACTGGTTGCGGAAGGCGACGAGTTCGCTGAAGCTCGGGTGGGAACTGCGCAGGACTTTAATGACGACTGGTTTGTCATCGCCGGTCGAGTCTCGGTCGAGGCGCAGAGCGCGGTAGACGAGGGTTCGGGGTCCGGTGTAGAGGGAGTCCGTTTCCTGATAGTGGAGCAGGTTCAGCATCGTGGCTCGGAGTCGGGGGAAACAGGATTTCTCGGGGGACGAGGACGTCGCGGCCGGAACTCCTTGTGAGAATCTCGGGCAGGCGCTTGAAGGTTTATCCGAGCACGAATGCGGCGCGGTTCAATCGAGGAGATCGGTACGTCTTAACTCCCACTTGCCAGAGTAGCGAAGTCCCCAAACACCATGGCGTGATTTATATCACCCACCGGTGAAGATCGGAGCCTCCTCGATTCTTCAGCAATTCTCAATTTGGCGCGGAGTGGGAGAGAGTAGGAAAGGTAGAGAAGGA
>CALCCD010000118.1 GCA_937899645.1 uncultured cyanobacterium
CCCGATACCGCCTCCAGCCTCAACAATTTGGCGGCATTGTATGAATCGCAAGGGAAGTACGAGTCAGCGGAACCGCTCTACCTACGCGCCCTCGACATCTGGGAACGGCAACTGGGCAGCGATCACCCCGATACCGCCGTCAGTTTTGGCAACCTGGCTCAACTACACACCCAGCAAAAACGCTACGCAGACGCTGAAATGGGTCTTGTAAAAGCGCTACAAATTTTCATGGGTGCATTCAACAATGCACAGCATCCGTACGTGACGGAAACAGTGCGACGGATTCACAATCTTGTCGCTGCCGCGATTAATGATGGCCGCACCGCCGAACTCTCCGACCATCCCCTCACCCAGCACCTCCTCGCACAGTTGAGCCAGCAGTCACCACCACAATGAAGCTTCCCAACGGCGATCGCGCCCAGCTCGGCAACAAACTTGACGACTACTGCCTCAACCCCGACCGCCGCCGAGGCCAACACAAAGCCCGCCTCTTACAAAAACGCCTCGGCATCACCCGCGCCAATGCCGATCGACTCGCACACGCAGTCCGCCGTGCCGCCGCCACTGAACCCGCCACACTCCGCAAAACCAACGAATATGGCAGGCACTACAACCTCAAGTTCCGCCTGGAAACCGACATCGGCTCCGCCACCATCCTGACCGCCTGGATTATCCGCACTGACGAAAACTTTCCCCGCCTGACCAACTGCTACCCCGTCGATCGATAAACCCAACTATGCCAGACATACCCCAAGATCTCGACCTCGTTGCCCTCATCGAAAATCGCACCGCCACCCACTTCGAGACCGGCGAGCCGATCGTGCTTCGCAAAGGCCAAATTGGAACCGTCGTCATGCAATACGGCGACGCCGTCGAAGTTGATTTCTCCAACAACGACGGGACGACCTTCGCGATGGAAACCCTCCCGCTCGATCGGCTTCTACTGCTCCACGACGAACTGCTTCAAATCGCCGGATAGTCTCCCTATCTCACCGCCAGAAACACCATGACCCCATCCCCCCTCGAACAAACCCTCCTCCTGAAATTCCGCCAGCTCCCCGAACCCTTCCAGCCGATCGTCCTCAACCTACTCGACTCCCTCCTCACGCTCCCGCCCCAAACAACTCATGACGGACAAGCCCTCCTCGGGCTCCTCAGAACCCTGCCCGATCGCGACGCCCGAGAAATGACCGACGCGATCGCCGACTGCCGCCAGATCGATCGCGACGAATGGTGAACCATGACAGCGCTATACCTGCTCGACACCAACATCGCCATCGCCCTGATTAACGGCGATCTGGCCATCGCCCAGCGCCTCGAACAACTCCCAACCGTTCGCCTCTCTGTCACGATCGTCGGCGAACTGCTTTACGGTGCAGAAAAATCGCAGCGTACCGAAGCAAACCGTCAGCGTATTCAGCCACTCCTCGATCGACTCGTCACGCTCTGTCCTGACCTCGAAACCGCCGATCGCTACGCAATCATCAAAGAGCGCCTGCGCCGCAAAGGGCGACCCATCCCAGAAAACGATATCTGGATTGCCGCGATCGCGATGCAGCACGATTGTATTTTGGTCACACGCGACTCCGACTTTGCCGCGATCGACGGCTTGAAGATCGAGCAATGGTAGCCAGACGAGAAGCCCTAAGATTCCGCCGAGGACGATCGCCGCAGCCAAGACCGCCACGACATAAACCGAACCTTACCCGTAAACAGCCGCACCAGCTTGCTCTGGAAGCCGTCGATGTAAGTGAACAAAACCGGCACGACCACCAGCGTCAGCATCGTCGAAGTCGAGAAGCCGCCGATTACCGAAATCGCCATCGGCGATCGCACCTCGCCACCTGCGCCCCACTCCAGTGCGATCGGCGTCATCCCCGCCACCGTCGAAATCGCAGTCATAAAGATGGGACGCAGCCGCGAAATCCCGGCGTTAAGGACGGCTTTGAAGCGCGACATGCCCGCCTGCTCGTTCGCCAGCGCGCAGTCCACTAGCAGAATCGCGTTCTTCGTCACCAGACCCATCAGCAAGACGATGCCGATCAGGGCGAACAGGCCGAGTTCCTTTTGCGCAACCAGCAGCCCGATGAGCGCCCCGCCGATCGACAGCGGCAACGCCACCAAAATCGCCAGCGGATAAAGGAAGTTGTCGTAGAGCAGCACCAGAATGGCGTAGATGCACAGTACCGCCAGACTCAGCGCCCCGAGGAATTCGGTGAAGACATCGATCATGATTTCCGCATCGCCCGACGCTTGGCGGAAGACGCCGGACGGCAGCGGGTTGAGTGCGGGCAGAGCTTCGACGGCGGCAACGGCGTCACCGAGGGCAAGGCCCTGAAGGTTGGCGGCGACCTCCACTTGGCGGGAGCGATCGCGACGGTCGATTTGCGCCGGACTGCTGCCCAGGGTCACGTCGGCGACGGCGGAGAGTTTGACTAGCGCGCCGCTTTGGCTGGGGATCTCTAGGTTGGCGATCGTATCCAGGTCGTTGCGGTAGGGCTCGGCGATCTGGGTGCGGATGGGGATCTGGCGATCGGGCAGGTCGAATTTCGGGAGCTGCGATTCTAGATCGCCCAAGGTTGCCAGGTTCGCGGTCTGGGAAATCGAGGCGACGGAAACGCCCAGGTCGGCGGCGCGATCGAAGTCCGGCACGATCTGGATCTCGGGCTTAACGAGGCTGGCGCTGGACGCCACCTCCACGAGACCGGGAATGCCGCGCATCTGCGACTCCAGGTCGTTGGCTGTTTGCAGCAGCGCCTCGGGGTTGCGGCTGACGAGCACCATCGAAAGGTCTTTGCTGCCGCCGCCCGCGCCGGACGCCTGGAAGCTAATCCGCGCGCCGGGAATCTCGGTAAAGGCGGGGCGCATCTGCTGCTCGAACTCGCGCTGCTTGATGTCGCGCTCGTCTTTGGGCTTGAGAACGACGTAGACGCGGCTGGCGTTGACGTTGCCGCCCGCGCCGTCGCTCCCGGCAACCACCAGAGCGCTCTGGGTGGCGGGGTTTCCGAGCATGGTTTGGGCGATGCGATCGCTGACGGCCTGGGTTTCCTCGATCGTGGATCCCGGCGGCAGCTCGACGTTAATCGTACTCACGCCCTGGTCGGCCCCGACGAACAGCCCCTTGGGAATCAGCGGCACGAGCTGGAGGCTACCGATGAAGAAGGCAACGGCAATAATTAGCGTCGAGACGCGGTTGCGTAGCGCCCAGGTCAGCGCCTTGCGGTAGGGGCCGGGGTTTTGCTGGGCTTGGAGTTCGGCCAGCTCGGGGTCTTCGATGACGCTGGAGACGCCGTCGATTTTGCCCTTCAGCAGATAGGCCGAGAGCATTGGCGTCATGGTGGTCGCGACCAGTGTCGAGAACATCGTCGCCACGGCGACCGTCACGCCGAACGGTCGAAAAAACTGACCCGGCACACCGCCCATAAAGGCGACCGGCAGGAACACCGCGACGATCGTCGCGGTCGTCGCCACCACCGCCAGCCCGATTTCTCGCGCCGCGTCCATCGCCGCCTGATAGGGCCGCTTGCCCATTCGCAGGTGCGTGTCGATGTTTTCGATCATGCAAATGGCGTCATCGACCAGGTTGCCCACCGCCAGCGACAGCGCCAGGCAGCTCATGCCATTGAGCGTGTAGTCGAGCGCCTGCATCACCAGAAACGTCGGGATAATCGACAGGGGAAGCGCCACGCCGGTAATCAGCGTCGCGCGCCAGTCTTTCAGGAATAAGCCGACGGTAATCGTGGTCAGAATGCAGCCGAACATCAGCGCGTCGATCGAGGCTTGGTACGACTCGCGAATATCGGTGGCAAGGGTAAAAATCAGGTCGAACTCAATATCGTCGGGCAGCGTCTCGGTGTCGAGCTTTTCGACGGCTTCGATGACACCCTCTTCGACGGAAACCAGCGTGCTACCCGGACTCCGCAACACCGAGAAGGCCACCACGCTTTCGCTGTCTTCACGGGTAAAGAATTTCGAGGTTTCGCGCGAGTCGGCAAAGCCGTCGATGACTTCGCCGAGGCTGGAGAGCGGCACGTCGCCACCGTCGGGAAGCGAGATTCGGTAGTCGCGCAGTTCGGCGACGGTGGTGGCGCTACCGAGCGTCCGCAGGGCTTTTTCGCTGCCCGCCGCTTCGGTGCGCCCGCCGGAGAAGTCGGCGTTAAGGCTGCGGATCCGATCGTTCACCTGCGTTGCGGTGATGCCCAGCGCCTCGAGGCGGTTGGGGTCGAGCTGGACGCGCACCTCGCGATCGAGCCCGCCGCTGCGGCTGACCTGGGCGACGCCGGAGACTTCGAGGATTGCCCCGGCGATTTCGCGATCGACCAGCTCGCTGAGTTCTTCCACCGATCGCTCCTCGGAGCGCACGGTGTAGGTGAGAATCGCCCCGCCCGCGAACTCCAGCTTCCGGACGATCGGCTCGTTAATATCCTGGGGCAGCTCCTGGCGAATCTCGGATATGGCGTTACGCACCTCGTTGGTTTTCGCTTCGCTATCGACTCCCAGCTCGAAGTTAATCGTGGTGGTGGAGACGCCCTCGTTAACCGTCGAAAGCAAATCCTCGATGTCGCCGAGGCCGACCACTGCGTCTTCGACCTTGCGCGTCACCTGCGATTCGAGCTCGTTCGGCCCCGCGCCCGGCTGCGTGACGGTGACTTGAACGACGGGAATGTCGATGTTGGGCGTATCATCGATGCCGAGCTGCGTAAAGGCGGCCAGACCGGAGAGGGTCAGCACCAAAAACAGGACGATCGTCGGGATGGGTCGCTTAATCGACCAGGCGGAAATATGCATGCGATCGAGGTGTGCGTGGGGCGAGCGGTGGAGCCAATGAGCACTGAGCGGAGTCGTTGGCGAAGCCTCTGCGAAGCAGATAGTGCGGTGTTGGGGAAAGCAGTTAGAGCCGACGCTCTATTCGACGACGCGAACGGTGTCGCCGTTTTTGACGTAGCCCGCACCTTCGACGATGACGCGATCGCCGAGGTCGAGGCCGCTGAGAATCTGGAAGCGCTGGCCGTTGCCGGTCAGCGCGCCCAATTCGACGGTGACGGTGCTGGCGACGTTGTCGGCGTTGACGACGTAGACGCTCGCACTGCCGTCGGGTTGAGGCAGAACGGCCTTAGCCGGAATGGTTAAGCCCTGCTGGACGCCGATCGCGATTTCCGCATCGAGGAACATTCCCGGACGCAGGTACTGGCTCGGTGGCAGGTCGATATCGATGGTGGCTTCGCGGGTGGTGTCATCCACGCTGGGCGAGATTTGGCGCACCGTGCCGCGCAGGTCGATGCGGCTGTCGGCGGCAGAGCTGATATTCACCGTGCTGCCGACTGCGATTTCTTCGATTTGGGTTTCCGGCACGCGCACGCGCAGCTCCAGGCGACCGTCCGCAACGATCTCAAACAGGGGCGTGGAAGACGCGCTACTTCTTACGTCACCGACGCGGGCGCTGCGCGAGACGATCGTCCCCGCTCGGGGCGCGACCACCGCCGTGCGATCGACCTGAACTGCGGCCTGTCGGGCGTTAGCGCTGGCTCCATTTCGCGCGGCGATCGCCGAGTCGATGTTCGTCACCGCCGCCTGTGCCGTCGCTTGGCTGCTGGCGACCCGCGCCTGGGCGCTCACCACGTCGGCCTGGGCTGCGACGATGTTGGCGTCGGCCACCTGCGCGTCCTCGATCGCCTTGTTTAAATCTTCCCGCGCGGTCAGCAGGTCGGTAAAGCGGAAGTCGGCCTCCTGCTGGCTAAT
Source organism: uncultured cyanobacterium (assembly GCA_937899645.1). Lineage (GTDB taxonomy): Bacteria > Cyanobacteriota > Cyanobacteriia > Cyanobacteriales > Geitlerinemataceae > RDYZ01. The sequence continues at coordinate 5,740 of CALCCD010000118.1, forward strand.
CGCGCCGTCTTCGGCCAACGCGCGAAAGCGCTCGTACTCGCGCTCGGCCTGCTCGAGGCGGGCTTCGGCCTGGGAAATCGAAGCACGGGCGCGATCGGCGTTGGCTTCGGCCTGGGTAACACCGGTGCGAGCGCGAGCGAGATCGGCCTGGGCTTGGGCGACCCCGGCTCGAGCTTGGCGGGCGTCGGCTTCGGCGCGATCGATCGCCGAGTTGCTCGACTGGGTTTCCGCTCGGGCGCGATCGAGCTGCGCTTCGAGCGTGACGCGATCGAGCTGCGCCAGCACCTGACCGGCCTCAACGTAGTCGCCCTCATCCACCAGTACATCGACGATCTGTAGCCCGCTGGCCTGCTGCAAAATCGGCAGCAAATCGAACGCCGCTACCGTTCCCGTCGCTTCTAGGTATTCGGTGACGCGCTCGCGATCGACCTCGGCCACCGTGACAGTTTGCGACGGCTGGACTGGCGCTGCGGCTTCCGGGGGCGCGTCCGAGGCGGGCTGCGATCGCAACATGTTCCCCGCGATTCCGGCGACCAAAAATCCAACCCCCGCCCCGATCGCGATGCCGCGCCACCCCTGTCGCCAGCGCGGCACTTCAGCCCCGCGAACCTTCAAGCGGGCTTCGAGCGCCTTACGATCGTCGAAGACCGAATCTGAATCGGATTTTGGAGAAACTTTCGGATTCATGGCAGTACCCATTCGGGGTCATGAGGAGCGATCGCGCGGGCTGTGCTAAGGGTGGCGGCGCTCGGCCTGCAAGCGTTCCGACGCCATACCAGAGAGCTTTGCGCTGACACAAACAGAACAGCGAAGACTCTCTTAATATCTTGTAATAATCCCCAGTCTAGCGGTATTTGCGTAGAGACGGGCGACCGATATGAAAGTTGCGACAGCGCCGATGAAGGCCGGACTCATCACGAAAAACTACGTGCTGTAGCACTACATGCTGTAGCATTCATTGGCCGTACTGCTAAGCTAGACGAGCGAAAGATGCTATGTCAAGCTTCCCGATCTGAGGATTATTTGGAGGACTATTTGAAAGGCGTTGAAGAGCTAGAGCTCCTGTTTAAAGCCGTACTCCGCGAGTCCGAGCGCCGCATGACGGAAGGGCTCGCGTCACTGGGTGTGACACCCGCCCAAGCCGAGGCGCTGGGGGTGTTGCAGATGGCGCAGCCCATTTCCCTGGGAGATTTAGGGAGCTTGCTGATTGCCGAGGGCGGCCACCCGTCGCGGTTGGTCGATCGGCTGGTGCGTAACGGCTGGGTGGAGCGGCGCGTGGCGGAGAGCGATCGGCGTCGGCTCGTGCTGTCGCTGACGCCAACGGGTGTCGAGTTGGTCGAGCGTATCGAGGCGGCCCGCGAGCTGCTCTGCGCGGACAAGCGCGATTTGATTGAAAACAGCGACCTGACGCCGACGATGGCGCTGTTCGAGGGCTATTTGCTGGGAAGTCCGTGGTGGGAGACCGTGGAGCGGCGGCGTCGGCTCGCGCGAGAGGCGGAAGCTGCACTCGATCGCGGGGGATCGGAGCCGCGATCGCTCTCGGAGCCGTTACACCAGACTTAGTCTCGCGATATCGCAGGTTCAAACGCCAGGAGGATAACAATCGTGACCGTCGCCACCGCAACCCGCACGGCAGAGGAGTACCTCGCCGCTGAAGTCGAGTCGCCAACCCGCAACGAGTATCGCAACGGAGAAATTATTCCGATGACTGGTGGGCTCCCCGGCCACAACGAGATTGCGGCCACGCTCGTATTTCTGCTCAAGCTGTCGCTGCGGAAGCAGCCCTACAGCGTTTTCGTGACCGACCAACGGCTATGGATTCCCGATCGCGACATCTACACGTATCCCGATGTGATGGTGATGCCCCGCCCCGCTAACCTCAAGCCCGATCGCCGCGACACGGTGATGAATCCGCTGTTTGTCGTCGAGGTACTGTCCGCTTCGACGGAGCAGTACGATCGCGGCAGCAAGTTCGAGGCGTACCGGACGATTCCGGCGTTTCAGGAGTATTGGCTGATTTCGCAGCACAAGCCGCTGGTGGAACAGTACGTGAAGCAGACCGGCGATCGCTGGCTGTTCGAGGCGCATCAAGGTCTGAAGGCGACGGCGCAGGTGGAGTCGCTGGAGGTTGAGATTGCCCTGGCAGACTTGTACGAGGCGATCGAGTTTTAGGTTGGCGCGTTTCTAAGGCGTGACCTCCACCAGCACCAGACCCCTGACGGAGAAGGCTATCGAACGCCCGACCCAAAAGCGAAAACTCGGATCTGAAACCTTTGCCGGAAAAGTACTGTAAATCCTGCAAACCTAAGTTCTTGCAAACCTAAGTCGATGACAGACCCTAGGCCACGCTCGCCTTTGACGGAGCCGGACAGACGGGAATGTGAACGATGAATTCCGCACCGCCCTCGCGCGAAGTGGCGCACTCGATCGTGCCGCCGTGGCGCTCGGTCACAATGTTGTAGCTGATCGACATCCCCATACCCGTGCCTTTGCCGACGGCTTTGGTCGTGAAGAACGGCTCGAAAATGCGTTCGCGCACGTCTGGTGGGATGCCGGGGCCATTGTCAGCCACGGACAGCCGCAGCCAGTCGCAGCCTTCACTATTGCTGACGACTGAGGTATTGATAACGATTCGCGCTTCGCCCCCCCGGCCAGCGGAGCCTTGGTAGTCGCCAGACTTCATTTCCTCTTCGATCGCGTCGATCGCATTGCTAATCACGTTCATCAGCACCTGATTGAGCAGACCGGCAAAACACTCGATCGCTGGAATGCTGCCGTACTCGCGGACGATTTTTATCTCCGCCCGCTCGGATTTGGGCTTTAGGCGATGGTTGAGAATGAGCAGGGTATTTTCGATACCTTCGTGAATATCAACGGGCTTGAGATCGGCTTCGTCAATGCGCGAAAAATTCCGCAGCGACAGAACGATCTCCCGAATGCGACGGCTGCCGACCTGCATCGACACGAGCGTTTTCGGCAAATCTTCAACGGTGAATTCAAAATCGATTTCGTCCTGCTTGCCGACAATGCGCGGGTCGGCCTCGGGGTAAATCTGGCCGTAGAGTTCCAGCAGCGCGAGCAAACCCTCAGTGTACTCTTTGACGTGGATGATATTGCTGTGGATAAACGTGACGGGATTATTGATCTCGTGGGCGACACCCGCCACCATTTGACCCAGACTCGACATCTTTTCGCTCTGAACGATCTGGATTTGCGTATTCTTGAGCTGTTCGAGCGTGTCGGAGAGCTGATTGACGGACAAAAGTGATTAGAGAAGCTTGTAAAGCCTGACAGTGTGGC
>CALCCD010000119.1 GCA_937899645.1 uncultured cyanobacterium
AACTGGCTGGAACGCCTGCTACGTCAAGGTTTCATTTTTGTCAGTCAATCAGGTCGGAGAGACGTGCGTTAGTCGCCGCGCGATCGTGTAGCAGATCGCGAACGAAGGCCATATAGGCATTGAAGGTCTGTGCCAGGTGTCCGACCTCGTCGCCAGTTTTGACCGGAGCCTGAAGGTTGAAGTTTTCTTGCTGAATCGACTGTTCCGCGATCGTCGCAATTTGCGATAGCGGTCGCGTCAAGATCTCGCTCAGCGCGACTGTCATTATCAACCCCGCTCCCCCCGAGAGCAGCAGCGACAGCGCGATAATTTGCATCTGACGCCGCGAGGCTTCCTCCTGCAGCTGACGCGCTTCTGCGAATTCCTCGTCGGTCGCACGCGACAGCGCCGAAATATCATCGACGAACGTATTGACTCGAGCGATGAACGAGCTTTCCTCTAGCGCTTGCAGCTCGATTTTCAGCTCCGCACGTGTCGCCTTGGAGGTGCTGTCCCGCAGCAGCAACGCATCGAACCGACGGGTGTAGTCTTCGACGGGGAGCCGATGGTCGCGAACGATCCCCACTGCGATTTCACGCTCGGGCTCCGTCACCTCAGAGCTCTCTTCTGTGTCGAACTCCTCAGAAGCCAGCAAGCGCGCCCAATTTTCTTTGAATTGCTGGTATTCAAAAATTAGCTGGCCAAACTTTTTGCGAAAGGCATTATTCGAGAGTTCGGACTCGAGTAAGGATTCTTTCTGGAGAACTAGCTGTGTTAAGTTCCTCTGAAGCTTCGCAACCAAGGCGACATCTTCTGTGGCCTCCTTCTCGACTTCGTAGGCTGCTTCTTTGAGACGAGTTGACAGTCGGACTCCGGAGAACAAGCCGAGCATCACAAGTGCGAGCACCGAGCCGCTAACGGCAAAGAGCTTAACCCGCAGCGGCCAGTGCGAGACCCGCAGCAAAGAACTCGGGAAGCGCCGCGTTTTTTGCCGCTGGCTGTGTTGTTCGAGGTGAAAAGTCATCGCGTTAATCGACAGTGGTGCTCTCCATAGTTTCGAGCTTAACCGAATATTTCCAAGAGTATTTTAAGATCCTGCAAGGATTTCGAGCGCTTGTACTGTTTGGGGTTGGAGGCTTCTCGGGGTGCGTCTCTCACTCCGTTGGGCTGCTGGCGATGTTTCGTCGATCGGTCGGATCGATCGACGAAACATCGCCAGGGTTAAGCGCCGCACGAAAATATCTAAAGATGGGTGGAGATGTGCGGTCGTTTAGCTTGATTGATTTAGGTGATTTCTATGGCAATCGCGCTCGGGTAGAGGCATTGCAGGGTTGGCATGTGTAAAATCCAGCGACGCTGGTTGCTGTCGGTGATGGATTGTGAGACCGAGCCACGACCGAGTCGAAAAGTTGGTGTGTTTTTAAGTCCGGATAAACCCACGCCCGTGGCTTTGAGGTAGGCTTCTTTGCACGTCCAGTAGCGTAAGAACAACGAGGTTTGAGCCTGCGGCGCGACGTGCTCTAGGTGAGCTATCTCGTGGTGAAGAAAAAAGCGCTTTGCGAGTCTGCGAATGGGGCGATCGAGGTTCGGCGCTTCGAGATCGACGCCGATCGCGCCCACCCACGAGAGGCTGAGGAGCGCGACGCCGCCGGAATGCGAGGTGTTGAATTCTAGCGGCGGCGAGCTCTGTAGGTCGGGCGCGATCGCCGGTTTGCCGCGATCGCCATAGCAAAAACGCACGGCTTCCGGCGCGATTCCGAGACACGCTCCCAGGTGCAGCCGCGACAGCCCCCGCATGGTGACGAACTGGTGGCGATCGTCGATCTGCCGATACCGCGCCGCCCGATCGCGCTCGTCCGCCGAGAGCAGCGCTTCCCAGTCGCGAGACTGGCGCGCCGCCACTAGGTCAATTTCCCACAGCTCGATCGCGCAATCGCTCAGCTCGGCGGCAACCGGCACGCGCGACACGCCCGGACAGTTGCGAAACGGTACGTTCTGCAAGGCTTCGTCTGGCTCCACTACACTGGAAGTCTAGAGTTTTTTCGTCGCTCTCGGCTGGGGGCGCTGCCCGTGATGCGATCGGTCGTCAGTATCGGAACGTTTGTCTTCTTGTCGCTGCTGCTCGTCGTGCTCGGCGCGAATTTCGTGATGGCCTTGGGTCAAAAATTCGGCCTGCTATAGAGCCGCGACGACCATGCGAGAACCCGCTCCCGATACCCAAGGTGCGATCGCCGAGCGCCAGACGCCGATCGTCAGGCTCGATCGCGTCTCCAAGATTTACGGCAGCGGCAACACCGAAGTCCGCGCGCTCGATGACGTTTCGCTGACGATCGAGCGCGGCGAATACTGCGCGATCGTCGGCCCCTCCGGCTCGGGCAAGTCCACGGCGATGAACGCGATCGGCTGTCTCGATCGCCCCACCATTGGCCGCTACGAACTCGACGGCACGGACGTGTCAAAAATTCCCGAAAACGAGCTGGCGAAAATTCGCAACCGCAAGCTGGGCTTCGTCTTTCAGCAGTTCCACCTGCTCGCGCCGCTCTCGGCTTTGGAGAACGTGATGCTGCCGACGCTCTACGGCGACGTGCCCAAGCCGGAGCGCATCGATCGCGCGACCGTCGCCCTCGAGCGCGTCGGCCTCGGCAACCGCCTGCACAACAAGCCGAACCAGCTTTCTGGCGGGCAGCAGCAGCGCGTCGCGATCGCGCGGGCGATCGTCAACCGCCCGACGATGCTCCTGGCCGATGAGCCCACCGGCGCGCTCGACACCCACACAACCAAAGAGGTGATGAATATCTTCGCGGAGCTCAATGCGGCGGGCATCACGATCGTTACGGTGACGCACGAAATCGAGGTGGCGCGACTCTCGCAGCGGATCGTAATGTTTCGCGACGGGCGGATTGTCGATGACAACGTGCGACCCGACGGCCTCGAGCAATTTAATTTTTACGAGACGGAAGCTTCGTCGTAGTTTTGTCGGTTTGTCGGCCGCGATCGTGCCAGACTTCCCCTCTAAACCGTACATCGAGGGTCGCCACCACATGACAGACAGTCCCACAACCATCGCCATGCTGGCCTACCGATGTCGAGCCTGGGTCAGATGGTGGCAGGCATCGCCTACGAGATTAACAACACCGTCTCGTTTATCCACGGCAATATCATTCACCTCCAACTGCCCGACCGCTCTGGCCGATCATGATATTCGCCGGATTCACGTCGCGATGGATGAGATTGCGATCGTGCATCCACTGCAACGCCCCACCGATCTCCTGCAATAGATTCACCACCTCCGTCTCCGGCAACGCTCCCCGCTGCTGCACCACATCAAGCAGGGAATTTTACCCTCCAAAAAATAGTCCGTAAACCGCACCAAATTCTGATGCGGCTGTTGCACCATCTTCGCAACCCGCTTCGCCTCTTTAGTAAAGCTCTTGATGTACTTCTGATAGTCCGGGTCGTTCTTGAGGAAAGCATTTGGCGTCTTGATCGCACATACTGATTCACCTCTGTATGCCGTGCCTTATGGGTCGTCCCAAAGCAACCCTGCCCCAAGATATCTTCGATGACATACTTGCCATTCTGGATGGTCGTCCCCTTCATCCACTGCATCTATTTCGCCTCCTCCTGTATTTGTGGTGGTTTCGGTTGCAGCTCGTACACCAACTTCACAATTCCCATTACCCCGCCAACAATCCCCAAGACCGTGACAATGACAACGAGCCACTGATTTTTCGACGCCAGTTTTTGCTGTTCTAGCTTGAGCTTCGTTTCCTCATAACTCAACTCTTCCTTGCTCAGCTTGTGAACAGTTCCCGTTTCCGGGCTGACATCAAACCCCAGCGTGACCAGCCAGACACCAACCGAATCAGGACGCTTATCCTCCTCCAGCTTCATTGCTGACGCGATCGCCTTCTCCAACTGCCTCGATAGCGGCTCGCCATCCGTCACCCGCGTAAAATCTAGCTTTGCACCCTCGTGTCGCTCCATCGCCCCCACCGGAACCCGCCCCGTAAGCAAGTAATACAGCGTCCCGCCCAACATGTAGAGATCGCTACGCGGCGTCGGAGCCCCCGCAATCGCCTCCAGCGGTGCGTACTCCCGCCAGCGTGCCGGCATCGTGCGCGACGTCGCGCTATTCCCCACCTGCCGCGTCAAACTAAACTCCGTCAAAACGGCTTCATTGCTCGCCGCCCGCAGCCGCATATTCGCCGGTCGCACGTCGCCGTGTACCAAGTCGCACTGATGAACCACCGTCAGCGCCTCGCCAATCTGTCGCACGTACTCTAGCGCCTTTGACTCTTCGAGACAAACCTCCTCCAAGTCCGCGAGCGTCCCCCCCGCCAAATACTCCAACGGCAAGCACCACAGCCCTTCTTCTTGAAACAGGATGCCCCGCACGTCGATGATGTGCGTGTGGTTGCTGCACATCGTCAGCTTCTGCGCTTCCTGGGCGAAACGGCTTTGGATTTTCGCCAGTTTTCCAGGGTCGTGGATGCCCGGATTCGGCGTCTCGATCGCGACGCGCTCCTGCGTTTGGTTATCCCGCGCTCGATAAGTAACTGTCGCGGAATCCTCGCTGACCCTCGGCGCGGACTCGATCGTGTAGCGTCCCTTCAGTTCCCGGCCCTGTTGCAAAAAATCCATCCGTACCGACTCAATTTCCACATGCCGCGTACATGCTAGCCGATACTCCGCTAGCCCGGATAGGCAACCAACGGCCCACCACAGCCCCCAAGAACGTCTAGCGAAAGTTCGCGATCGCGCTGCGACTTTTCTCGTTTCGCCTATCGTCTCGCAGGCATGACAGGCGAGCAGCGACCCGCCTCTTCGAGAACAATTTGCGCGATCGCTCGTGCCGCGCCCGGTTTGCCCCGTACGCTCCGCAAAAGCGACCGCAAGTCGGCGAGATGCGCCGGAGAACCGATCGTCGCGCAGAGTTCTGCGGCGACGTCGGTGGCAGTAAAGCGCCCGAGGAACTCGCGGACGATCGGCTTTTTGCCCTGGCGGTGCGCCCAGATATTCGGCCACGCAAAGCGCGAGCCGCTGCGCAACGCCAGCCAGCGCCAGACGATCCAGCTAATCAGTCGCGCCACGATGCCGCCGACGATCGGCAGGCGCACCAGCACGCCCAGCAAACCGTCCCAGGCGCGCATCGCGTCGAGCTGGTGCATCGGCAGCAGCACGAACATCGGAATCGCCAGCGCCCCCAGTTCGGCGGTGTTCGCGCCCACGGTCGTCAGGCAAAACTGACAGCGCTCGAGCAGCGCGTAGGCGGGGTTTTGTCCCCAGAGGAAGACGCGGTTGCCCGCCGCCGTACGCAGGTAGGGCAGCGCGTGTAGCGGGTCGGTGGGCGGGTCGGCCTCGAAGCTGCCAGGGACGAGCGTGCCGCTGCCCCAATCGAAGCGGGCGATCGCGGGGTTGTGCTTCGGGTCGGCGTAGCGCGCCAGCTCGGGCAGGCTCAAGGTCGGCGCGACGGGAACGACGAACTGGAGCGGCGCACGGTCGGGGAAATCGCGCGTCCAGCGAGCGATCGCGTCGTCGGCGATCGCCAACATCAGCGGCACGAGGGGCGCGAGCTTCATCGGTTTCGAGCCCGGTAGCAGGGCGATCGGCGCGCTGTTGTTCGCCAGGGCGTGGAGCAGTTGGGCCTCGCGATCGCCGCCGGTTCCGTTCGGGTCGCGCGGCAGGTTGGCGGCATCGGCCATCAGGTCACCGACGATCGCCCCCTTGTGTCGGTGGCGCGGCGCGATCGTCTGTAGCGCGGATTCGTTCATCGCCGCGACGCGATCGATCCAGCCGTTCCACTGGGTTTCCCACTCGGCGTAGACCACGGCGCGGTAGCCCAGGTGGCGGGCGATCGCCACGGGAAACAGGCGATCGCCCCCGAGGAACAGCACCACGCCGCGATCGTGCCAGTGCCAGCCTTCGGCGGTGCGACCGCGCAACAAAAACGGCCAAAAGTGCTCCGGCGGCTGCACGCGATCGACCTGTTTCCAGGAGCGGACGATATCGGCTTCCTGGCCGCTGGCGTGGGCGCAGGGCGAGAGGACGACCGAGATTCGCAGGCGATCGCCTACCTGTTTGCGCAGCGCGGCCACCACCGGACGCACCCAAGTCAGCACCTCGCCGGGGCCGTTGGAGAGAATTACGAGATCGCAGGCAAAGTGGGTCTGGGGCATCCTTGGGTGCGGGTCGAGCGGGGTCGTGCGGAATCGTAAACCTATCATCGGTGATTTCTGCGGGCCAAAGATAATAGGTCAGAAGAATAGACCAGGGGCGATAGGTCAGAATAGAAGCGCGGCGTTTTTAAAAAAAAAACAAGAAAAACAAAAAAACACCAAAAAGAAAGAAGAAAACAAAATAGACCAGAAAGACAAAAAAAAACAACCAA
>CALCCD010000120.1 GCA_937899645.1 uncultured cyanobacterium
GGCTGGAACGCCTGCTACGTCAAGGTTTCATTTTTGTCAGTCAATCAGCCGCCGAACACGAAATCGAGAACGCCAAGGACGCCGTCAAAGAGAAAATTGACTAATCCTTACAACGCCTCTTCCGGCAGGTTTAGAAAGCAAGCACTTTTGCATTTTCAAACTGCCTTAGAGCGGCTCGTCTAGTGCATCGGGCGAGTCCGACTCCCAAAAAACTGCTCGGCATCCTCTAGGTGTCGAGCGGTTTTGATTTGGGAAGCTGTAAGCGGATCGCTCAGCGATCGCCTAAGAATTGCCACTCTGCTCGACGAGCAGCACCAGCGGCTCGAGTTCGTCATCGTCGGCGGCGGTCAGAGTCGCGCGCAGCCGATCGCGGATCGCCATCGCCATCGCTTGGTTCACCTGCCGAAACGCCGATCGCGAGTCGAGCTGGCATAACACCTCGTAGGTGCGCTGGAGCTTATCGCGGTTGTCTTTGCGATCGGCGATCGTCTTGCGGCGCTTGCGGGTCGTGACCGTCGGCTTGCGGGCGTTGCCCCAGAGCGCTTTGTAGCCCTGGCGATCGCTGGTGCGCTGGACGTGCAACGGCTCCATGTTGGGAATCTCGATCTGATAGCCGCCATCGACGCAGCGCACGCGAAACAGCCCCCAGGATTTCTCCTTGGCATCGAGCGCCAGGTCGATCGCGTATTTGAGCTGTGGGAACACGTCGGGGCGTTCGAGGAGATCGCGGGAAGTGGAAGGCATAGTCGGAGCGATGGTAGGCGGGACGAGATAGCGATGTCTCACCCTAACAGCGACGCGATCGCGAGTTGGGTAAGATTGGCTGGATTGTATGAGTTGTCTGAATTAGTCGGACTAGAAACGAGGCTCGATCGATGGGAATGCCGTGCGAAGTGAATAGCGTCCTGAAACTCGCGCCGAGTCAGGGCTACCCCGATCGGCTGGCAGTGGGCGCGAAATTCGGTGCGGAGAAAGCAGGATACCGGATTTTGCCGATCGACGTGCCGATCGCACTGGTGGGCGAGGACTGGATGGTGCGTGCGGACGTGACGATCGAGTCGCTGACCTGGAGCGGTGGCGTAACGCGGCTGGAGTGCGCGGTTTCGCGGCTGTACGACACGCCGTTTTCAGCAAAGTAGCAGCAAGTCGGTAGCGTATCAATTCCTACGCTCCGCGTAGGAATGCCTCTGCGGACGCTCTGCGTGCTGTGGCGATTTTTGCGACGCAGAGCGTCTGGGGAGTGCGTTGTCCACGCAGAGCGT
>CALCCD010000121.1 GCA_937899645.1 uncultured cyanobacterium
CGAGGTTCCCGTACCTTACCGAAAAGCCATAACCTAGCTCTATCCACCAACGCCCCAAAATCTTCTCGAAATCGTCGAGCTGCTACGTTCGGGCTACGCCGAGATGCCGCCCGCGATCGAAGCTCGCCTCGACGAGCTGGAGCTGGACTATATCGAGGAAGACCTCCCGAAAACCCTCGCATCGATGCAGGTCGGCTCCGATCGCATCAGCGAAATCGTCACCTCTCTGCGCAACTTTTCCCGCATCGATGAAGCGGAGATTAAACCGGTCGATATTCACACCGGAATCGACAGCACGCTGCTGCTGTTGCAAAACCGCCTCAAACCCCAAGCGAAATCGCCGGGCATCAAGATCGTTAAGGAGTATGGCGATCTGCCTGAGGTCGAATGCCACGCCAGCCAGCTCAACCAGGTTTTTATGAACCTGCTGGCCAATGCGATCGATGCGCTGGACGAACAGATCGCCGAGCGCAGCACCGAAGACCTCAAAAACTGTCCGCCGACGATCGAGATTTGCAGCGTCCTCAAAGACGCCAATACCGTCACCATCTCGATCGCCGACAACGGCCCCGGCATCCCTCCAGAACTAAGTGCCAAGCTTTTCGATCCGTTCTTTACAACCAAACCTGTCGGCAAAGGCACCGGACTCGGTCTGTCAATCAGCCAGAAGATCGTCGGTGAGAACCACGGGGGCACGCTATCGTGCAGTACCCCCGGCAGCGAAGGCACGGAATTTATCATCGAGCTACCGTTGCACGCGACCCCAAAGCGAGCTAGAGAATTCGCACCAGAATCGCCAAAGTGAGACGCTCCGCCAGGTATTTCTTTACCTCAAGAAAAGCCGCAAGAAAAAACGCACGCGCCGCAGTCATTGCTGCCTCAGCTCGTGCGCGAACGCGTGTAGCGTAGCCGTCTTGAAACTTTAATAACGCTTGCGACCGGCCATCGCTTTTAGGCGCGGGGATGTCATTCTCCAGCAGCCATTCTCGTTCCCTTTGGCCGATTGGATATGTCGTGTACAGCACGCCTATTGTCTTTGCTCGAAACTGGCGAAATCAGCTCGCAAGTGAAGATTGCTCCTCAGCCGCGTGCTTCCCGGTTGGCCTGCATGATGCCTTGCGCAAACGCTTTGGGGTCTTCGCTGCCCGTGGGGAAGATGACCAGCGGAATCGAGCTCGTGTGGATCACCAAGAAGCGCTGGCGAATCACGAAGCCCAAGATAATGAAGACGACGCCGATCAGGATGGCGAGCGTCACGACGCCCAGCCACACTAGCCACCAGGTGCAGCCGCGCCCCGTCTCGACGGATTCAACTTCTTCGATCGGGACGAGCGCCTCGACCGTCTCGAGACCGAACAAGCGCTTTTGGTACACGCGAATCGTATCGCCGGAGAACTCGATCGTACTCGAACCACCCGTCTTCACAACCGCATTACCGAAGGCCGATCCAGGGCTGCCGACAATTTTCAGATCGTGCATGGTGCGCGCATCCTGCCCGGCTACGGGCGTTTTCCAGAACTACCGGATACGATACCGGCCATTATTCTGAGGCATCGAAACTAGCGACTGCATTTTTTTATTTGTTTAGCTGACTTCACTCAGCGTCACAAGACATAAAATCGCACTTACAAAAACATACGATTGACCGCGCCTTTGGCTCTGCTGCAGTTCGATCGCCACATCAGCCTGCAAACCGACTCGAGCGGGCAGACATCTCCGTCAGCCGCCGATCGCCGACCGGGGCTCGATAAAAAGTATTCGCAAAAGCGTCGGAACCGCCTGGCATGCCATCTTCTCAATATGCCGAGCCCACTCGCGCGGCCCAAGGCACGAAAAGCACGAGCCAGCGATGTAGCTCGCCTCGCCCCGTGCGCTTTGGAAATTGCTAGATCTGCGTACTGCCGCCAGCCGGAGGCTTAGCGGCGCTTGCGAGCCGCCATCAGGCCGACCAGACCGAGCGCCAGTGCCGAAGCCGGTTCGGGCACTTCCGTCTCGCCGCCGCCACCTTCGCCTTCTACCAACTTAATTTGGTAAGCGAGGTTCGAGTTTTTGGGCTTGGTTTCACCCCAGGTCATCGTCGATTGGCCGGTCAGCGTGAAGTTTCCGACGATGTCTTTGATGTGCAGGTAGTCCGCGTCAGCATAGCCGCAGCCGACGCCATCGGAGCAGCTCGCGCTGGAAGTATCGCCGATCGCGCCGGACATCGACTCATCGGTGAGGAAGAGGTTATCGACCACCATGCTCGTCCCATCTTTGCGAGCCGAAGTGCGGATGTAGATATCCGAGAAGTTTTCCTCGAAGATTTCAGTCTTGCTGAGGAGGATGCCATCAACAATGTAGGTCAGCGTGTTGGCATCGCTATCGAAAACGAGCGAGAAATCAACCGCTTCGCCACTGACCCATTGGTCGTAGTTCGCTTGCTCGCGGTTCGAGGCGCTGTTAGTGATGTCGTGGATGTTCAGCTCGTGGTCGCCGACGCGGCCAATGCGGCTCTCGGCTGCCCAGGGTACTTCGAGGCCGAGTGCGTCGAACTCAGTGCCGTTGTAGTGTCCGCCCACCGAAAAAGCATTGGCCTGCGGTGCGACTAAACCGGCGATCGCGCTCAGGCCGAGAGTGGTTGCGGCGATGGCGGCGGAAGAACGGTTGAAGATCATGACGATTGCTGCTCTCTCTTCTTATCTCACTTTTGACAGTAGCGAGTTGTGGGTGGGGCCGCCTCGATCGATCGACCGGATTCACACAATCTTCATCGTATGCGGAGCTTTTGTGAAGCCAACGTAAACGGCTCGGGAGAAACGCCATGCTGAAGTGCCGTTCGCAATGGGAAACCACCCACAGTTCGTCACCGCGCGATCGCGGACAACCGAGTAAATACACCTAAGCAAAAACCCCCGCTTTTTACAGCCAAGGGCGTCGTCTCGTACCAACTTTTACGAGCTAGAGGACGCGAACAAACTGCCTTAACAAATATCGAGCGACTGTTGTTCTTCGCGTGGCGCACGGTTTATTAACGCAGGTTAAGGAATGCTTTGTTTCTTGCAGTATTTTGGAACTTTTTCAAGTGTAGTGCGACTGTAATTATAGGGACTCGGCTCTGCAACAGAACTGCTTGCAAGAGCGGAAACGCATGAGATTGCGATGCTTTCAGGAATTCTCAGGATCTTTTCTGGTTCTAGAAAAGCGAGAGTTAACGAGGTCGGCGTCGTGCCGTCTTGACTGACTCGAGTTCGCCGAGCTGTCGCGCCGAAAAGTTTTGTTTGTGATCTCGATCGCGTCGAGAGACATAGCAATATCACGTAGGCTGCACGCCTCGATCGCGATAACCGAACGAGCGAGTCACTGAGGTTCTATTGCGATTGCGGGATACTACAGATCGGTAGAGCAAAAGAGATATCAGAGACCGAGTCGCCAGCACAACAGGGGAGATTAGCCACCATGAAAAACCAATTTATCGCAACTGTTTCCCGTCTCCTCAACGGCACTCGCTCGGCTTTCCTGTCAGTCTCGACGCTCGCTCTGGTCGGCCTGTCGGTGACCGCCGCAGTTAATGCCGAAGAACTGACGCAGGACGGTCTTTACGTTCGCGGCTCCCACCCGGACGCCGACATTCTGGGCGAGTCTTACATGGTCTTCACCGTGCAGAACGGCAGCGTCGTTGGCGGCTTCTATCAACTCCAATCGAGCTTCGACTGCTTCCACGGCTCGCTCGGTCGCGACCTGATGCCGCTGACGGTCATCGATAGCTACAGCGGCGAGTCCGTGCAGTACGCGATGAACCTATCGGAAGACACGATCGTCGCCAACACCAGCCAGTCTGCTGTCGTTCCCCGCGACCCGGTCGGCGCGTACCCCGTCGCCGATATCACTGAAGTTGCCCGTGGTGTGCTGGCCACTTGCCAAAACTCTCTCGAAGGCGCGAGCCAAATCTAGGACTGATTTTGGGCGCGGTTGCGCCTTTGGCACAGAACAACTCGCAAGCGTTTGCAGAATGGGAGACACGCCACGTGCCTCCTTTTTTGTCGGCTTATGGTGGATGGTCTTCGATCGGAGTCGTATTACCGACGAAAACTTGACGTGCGGCGATCGGCCCTCTTGCCGCCAGGGGTTGCCGGAACGAATTCGAGGCCACTATTCGGACGGGCATTCCAGCAGGCATCTCCGACCAAAACTCGCCTCTGGCGGGTGCGGAACACCGCCCTTCTTCGCCCTCGAACCGCCACGGCACATCGATCCCAACCACGTTAAGATGTCTTGAAACGTCCAGCCCGTGCTGCCGTCTGTCGGTTGAGCCACAAGGTCGCGAAGCCTCAGGCCGAATTCCGGTGGGTCGAACTGTCGAACCTAACGCGACGCTGTCCATTGCGATTCTCAGAAGCGAAATGAAGTTACCGATTCAAGCTGTTCAGTCTCCCTACTATGGCGGTGGGGCGCAAAACCGGACGCCGCCGCCAGATTTGCCCTCAATGCTGCTCAAGGAGCGCATCGTCTACCTCGGTCTACCGCTCGTGCCGCAAGTGACCGAGTTGATCGTCGCGCAACTACTCTTCCTGCAATACGACGATCCCGAGAAGCCCATCAAGATCTACATCAACTCAACTGGAACCTCGGACTACGGCGGCAACCCGGTCGGATTTGAGACCGAAGCATTCGCGGTCTGCGACACCTTGCGCTACATCAAGCCGCCGATCCACACGATTTGCCTCGGTACGGCAATGGGTACGGCGGCGATGCTGCTCGCGTCGGGTACGAAGGGCTGCCGCGCTAGCCTGCCCCACGCCAGCATCGTGCTCCAGCAACCGAAGAGCTTCGCCCAAGGTCAAGCGACGGATATTCAGATTCGCGCCAAGGAAGTGATCGCCAACAAAGAGACGATGCTTGACATTTTCTCGCGGGCGACGGGTCAGACGACCGAGAAGCTGACGAAGGATATGGATCGCCTGCTGTACATGACGCCGGAAGACGCTCTCGAGTACGGCATCATCGACAAAATCCTCACCAGCAGCAACATCCCCGATAAGACGCTGGCAACGGCTTAGGCCAGTCAGACTGCAACGTAACTATCACTAACGGCCACCACAGGAGCCAAAGGAGACCTCAGCCATGCCGATCGGAGTTCCAAAAGTCCCTTACCAGATGCCTGGGGACACCTACACCCAGTGGATCAACATCTACGATCGCCTCTACCGCGAGCGCATTATTTTCATCGGTCGCGAGATCGACGACGAGCTGGCGAACGAAGTGATCGCCATCATGCTTTATCTGGCCTCGGAAGACGCCGATAAGGACATCATGCTCTACATCAATTCGCCCGGTGGCTCGGTCACGTCGGGTCTGGCGATTTACGACACGATGCAGCACATCAAAGCCGACGTGGTGACGATCTGCGTCGGTCTGGCCGCATCGATGGGGTCGTTCCTGTTGGCGGCGGGTACGCCCGGTAAGCGTCTGGCGCTGCCCCACTCGCGGATTATGATTCACCAGCCGTCGGGCGGCACGCGCGGTCAGGCCAGCGATATTCAGATCGAAGCGAACGAGATCTTGCGGGTGCGTCGCCAGCTCAACCAGATCTATGCGGACAACACCGGCAAGGCGCTGGAGAAGATCGAGAAGGACATGGATCGCGACTACTTTATGTCGCCGGACGAGGCGCTGGAGTATGGTCTGGTCGATAAAGTCATCGAAGATCGCGACCTGAAGGCGTAGCCTTTGAGCGAAGCCGCGCGATCGAAGCGGCTGTGACTCGAGTCCGTGGGAGCACTGCCGCTTCTGCGGACTTCGTTTTGTAAGCTAGTTTCAGCACCTACTCGCTGTCCGATCGCAAGTCCGCCGCCGCCTACACAGAAACACGACCCCATGAACGTCGGAGATTGCTACCGACTGCTCGAACTCGATCGCAGTGCCACACTCGCAGATATCAAAGCCTCGTACCGGCGGCTGGCGCGGGAATATCACCCCGACCTGAACGACTGCGACGGCGCGCACGATCGCTTTATCGAGCTGCAAGACGCCTACGAAAAGCTCTGCGCGATCGCGCCACTCGAACCGAGCGAGGTTGCCGAGATGGCCGAACGGCGTCGCGGAGCAGCTTGCGCAACCCAACGGCCCGAAACCGCGCCGCCTCGGGCAACCTCGCCCCCGGAAGCCCCGCCTCAGTCGGAGGCGAGCGCCGAGCCGCTACCGGAACTCGATCGCCAGCTTAAATACGACGCCTACGAGAAGCTGGGCACGCTGCTCTCGGAAGAACGCTTCCCGCGTGCTGTCGCCCTTGTTGAAGGCTTAGCCGAACGCTTACCAGGCGACCCTGAGGTGCGCCAGTGGCAGGCTGTGACTTATCAGTGCTGCGGGCGCTACCACCTCGATCGCGATCGGCTCGCAAAAGCCCGCACCTACCTGACGAAGGCGTACCGCACCGACCCCCACAACCGCGAGCTGCTCGGCGTCGTTGCCCAAGATTTGCGTCGCCTCGAGCGGCTCTACCAGCAAAAGCGCCAGAAACAGGGCGGCGGGCGCACCGTGGCAATCCCCGACTTTTTTAAAACGAAGCACGATCCCGAGCATCCAACCGTGCGACCGACGCCCGCGAAACGGAAGCGATCGGGCAGAAAGTCCAAGTCCAGCGGCAAATCCGGCGGCAAGTCCGGCAGCAAGCGCGCGCCGCGCGGACTCTTTAGGCGCAAGAAGTAGTGTTGGCTGGTGCTTGCTCTGACCTTGCGCGAAAGCGAGCGATCGGGGCAGGATAAAACCGCAGGACGCGGGCGATGGCAGCGGAGGCTTCCCAGATGCCGACCGTACCTCCATCGATCGCGCCCGTCTGACGATCTCACAACCTTGCCGAAACTATGCTCGACCTCGCCGCCAAGAAAACGCTCCTTCGTAAAATTCCCCACGCTCTCTACGTTTGCGGCGTGCGAGACGCAGGCAGCACGGACTTTAACGGCTTCACGGCAAGCTGGGTGATGCAGGCTTCGTTCGAGCCGCCGCTGGTGGTCACCTGCGTCAAAAACGACAGTGGCTCCCACGCCATGATTCAAGACACCAGCGTCTTCGCACTCAGCTTCCTGGAGCTGGGACAAAAAGACATGGCCGCGAAGTTCTTCAAGCCCCAGCGCCGCGTCGCCGACAAGTTCGAGGACGTGGAGTCCTATCTCGGCGAGGAGACGAACTGCCCGATCGTCAAAGACTCGCTGGGCTACGTGGAGTGCAAAGTCGTTGGCACGGTCGCCCACGGCGACCACACGGTCTTCGTCGGCGAAGTGGTCGGCGCGGGCATCCACCGCGAAGGCGAGATCCTCGATCTGGCCAGCACCGGCTGGAACTACGGCGGTTAGGGTCAGCGAGAAGTCATCCCGGTGCGGCATGCGTTACCGTGAACGCGGTGGCTAAAAATTTCAGGGATGCCGCCCGACTCGCGCTCCGGTCGTTTCTTTCGCGATCGCTATGCCTAAATGGACGCTCACGACGGAATTCACGTTCGATAGCGCGCATTCGATCCGCGATTATGACGGCCCCTGCGGTCGCATTCACGGCCACACGTATCGGGTGCGCGTCACCGCCAGCTCGCGCAAGCTCAACTCGTCGGAATATTGTCCGCACGCGGTGATGGTGGCGGACTTTCGGACGTTACGCTGGGCGAAGCGAGACTCGACCAAGGGCGGGCTCGACCACGGTTTTTTGAACGATTTGCTACCGGAAAAGTACGAGACGACGGCAGAGTGCATCGCTCAGTACATTTACGAGGAGACGGCGCGACGCGTTCCAGAGGGCGTGGAGCTGAAAGTAGCGGTGTCGGAGACGCCAAATTCTTGGGTGGAGTACGAGCCGGATTGACCCAATGAGCGGGGACGTTTGCGCGATTTCTGTCTAGAGTGGCGGTAGAGATCTTTGGGGTGAAGCCATGCTCGAATTTAGCTTGCCGGTGGAGCGCGTTGCGGATGGAGATACGCTAATCGTGGCCTGGAGCCATGAGGCGGTGGCGCAGGTGGAGCGGGAGTTCGATCGCCGGGTCGATCGCGATCCGTCGCGGGGGCTGGCGGTGCGGCTGTTCGCGCTCGATGCACCGGAGATGGGGCAAGAGCCCTGGGGGCAGAAGGTGAAAGACCGACTGATCGAACTCGTAGAGCCCTACGATCGCGTGACGCTCCAGGTGCGCGACCTCGATCCGTATTCGCGGCTGGTGGCGGAGGTGTTCGTGGACGGGTTTTCGGTGAACGTGCAGCTAATCGCGGAGGGCTGGTGTTTGGCGTTTTTCCGCTGGCTGAAGGGGACGGATCGCTGGGAAGAGTTTGCGACGGCGCACGATCGGGCGAAGGAGCAGAAGCTGAATTTTTGGGGCGCGCCGGATTTTATGCCGCCGGGAGAGTGGCGGCAGCGGAATCGGGATTCTAAGCGCCGCTGAGTTGTGAGGTTTCTCTTTCCGTTGCGTAACCAAACCGTCGCATCCAGCCGCCGCAGGCCGCTTCAATTTCGCGAATCTCCTCAGCAGAAAAATCTCGACGATAGCGCCCGATACTGGCATCAGAGATGCGATCGCCATAGCCCTGCCCCGACCACCACGATCGATAACGCTCGGGCAACTGCTGAAAGTCAATCGCGCTGCGCTGCCAAGGCCGAGCGGGGTCGCAGCTCAGATCGAGACCCGTGAATGCCTGCAACTGCGCGATCGCTGCCTGCGGGCGCTCCACCAATGCCTCGTAGCGCACGAACCGCAGCCGCGCCCACACCGCCGCATCGCGACAGGCCAACACCGTCGCGTAGTGCTGACAGAAATGCTGCGCGAGCCGATCGCTGGGCTGGCGAGCGAGGCGCTGCTCGATCGTTAGCGGCTCATTCTCACTCAGGCTCACCTCCGCTTTGAGGCCGATCGCGCGCAGCGACGCCGCCCCGTCGCGCGGATCGCGTACCGCCACCACCGCCCGCGAGTTCGGAACCAGCTCCAGCAGGTCGGGCAGATGCGGCGTCAGGCCGGGAGACTTGAGAACCAGGCAGCGCGGGCGATCGGTGCGCCGCCAAACGCGATCGAGCGGAATCGCGATCGCCTGTCGATAGAAGTTGCGCAAATCTTCGAGGTCGGCGAAATAGTCGTCCGTCTCGCCGAGCTGATGCACGTCGCGGCTGTTGCCATAGGCTGCAACTAGGTGCGCGAGGTGGATGGCCTCGCCGATTAGTGGGTTCGTGTCCGGGCTGCTGCACAGGAGCGCCTGCAACAGGGTCGTGCCCGATCGCGGTGCGCCGCAAACGAACAGCACGGGCGGCAGTTGCGTGGGGTTCGCGAACATCGCTAGTTGTCGGCTTCGGGTTCGCCAGACGCTTCTCCCGACGCCTCATCCGCCGGGGGCAGCGGCGCATCCGATCGCCGGAAGGTCAGCCAGTGCAGCGCGATCGGCGGCGTCTCCAGCGCGAACACCTGGCGGCCACTCGCCCAGTTAACGTACTCCGGCTCTGGCGGTGGCGCGGAATCGGCGCGGTGTTCGTTTTCGTAGTTCAGAGCGTGGGTCAGCTCGATCGCCTCGAACGGCAGATCGGCGAAGGCGGCGGAAATGGCGGCGCGGGTAAAGATCGTCGAGCTGGCGGCGCGGGCGGCCTCGGTGGCGATCGCGTCCGGCTCGTAGCCGTCTGCCGCCACGAAAATCTCGATCGCGCCGATGCCGCCCACCTTCATCGTCGGGGCGAGCTTGCTGAGAAACACGCGCAAAAGCTGCACGTCCTGCATCCGCGTCGTGAAGTTGTGGGCGATCGCCACGTCGCAAATATCGGGCTTCAGCGTCAGCTCGGGATTGAAAAAGTTGGCGCTCGTCGCCGTAATCTCACCGCCGCGCACCAGCGCCAAATCTTGCAGCCGCTCGGCAAACGGAGCCGCCAAATCGAGCGCCGTCACTTCCCAGCCGTCCGCCAGCAGGGGCAGCGCGTACTGCGCCGTCGCCACGCCCAGCACCAGCGCCTCGCCATCGCCCGACGGCTCGTGCGCGGCCAGCAGGTCGGTGACTTTCGCTTGGGGCGTCAGGGATTCGAGGTAGTCCGACTGCGCTTCGAGGATGGCTTCGGCGCGGGCGGCGAGGCTGATGCGGGTCGGTTCGACTTTGCAGGCAACGCGCTTGTCCGGCGGCGGTGTCGATTCGTAGCGGATCGCGACGCGGGTTTGGGGGGTGGCGGCGTGGGCGGTCTGGAGCGCTTCGGCGAAGCGCTGGCGCAGGGCTTCGGCTTCGGCGGGCTTGGACGGACGATCGAGAATCGCGAGCAGCGCTACCAGCCGCTGGCAAAAGCCATCACCGAGACTGGGAATCGCGGGAATGGCAATCGTGCCGTTGAAGGCGACGTTGTCGATACGCGCGCTGGAGGTGACGACGCGATAGCGCAGACCGTGGCCTTCCGTGCCGTAGACGATCGCGAGGCTGTTGATGTTCTCGTCGGTTTCGCTCCGGGCGAGGGTTGCCGAGAGCTTGTCGCGCAGCATCGCCACGTCACTCTTGGCGAACGGGTGTCCCAGCAGCCGGAACACCTTCGCGAAGCCCGCCACGTTCGCCTCGATCGCCTCGGGCTTACAGGGCAGCGCGATCTGGCCGCGCAACCCCAGGTCGCGATCGATTTGCTGCGAAATCGCCAGGTGGAGCCTGCGCGTCTGTTGCGATCGCGGGTCGGGCGTAGCGGGGGCGGGGGACGGCGAACTCACGGAATTCTCTAACCTCTAACGACACATCGGCTGGCAATGTGCTGAAAATACATTGGCGCGCGGGGCGATCCTGCCGTAACCGGCAGACGATCCTCGACTCACAGAATACAGGCAAAACACAAGCAAAAACCCGCCTCAAACGGGAGAGGCGGGTTCTCGGAAGCGGGTCGATCGAGCCGCGATCGCGACCTAATGACGACCTACTTGCTGCCGGTGAAGCCCACGTCGGGGAAGCGGCGTTGCGCTTGCGCCATCGACTTCCGCTGGCCTTCTTCTTGCCAGTAGTTAATGACTTCTGTGGCCTTGTTAAGCAGCTCGACGCGCTCGACTTCTGTTATCCAGTGCTTGGATTCCAGCTCGGTTTTCAGCTCTTCCCAGGCGTCGGTGCGCGGCCAGAAAAAGTAGGTGGTCAGCGGGCTGCTGCCTTTGCCGACGATTTGATCCACGGCCAGGGCGACATTCGCGCCGAGCCAGAGGACTTTCAGCATAAAGCGACCGTCTTGTTCGATGACGGCTTCCATCGCGAGGGTCAGTGCCGATTTCTTCTCGACGGGGACGGGGACGGTAGTGGTGGTGTTCTCAGACAAGTTGAGTCAGGCTCCTAGTAAAAACGGTTGGGGGTTGCCCTATGGAGGTTCCGGATGGAGTCTGGAACGGGTCTCCGGGCAGACGGGCTCGGCGCGAATTTACTCGGACAGACGGCAAACCGACGCTCGAACAGTTTGTGACAATGTCGTAGCAATTTACCATCATATATCGCCAGCCGATCGCCGCAACGTATGCAACTTTCTAAAACAGGGCAAACGCGTACTGATTTTTCGATAGCCCCAAAACGAGATTTCGAGCACTGAGCGCAGCCGCTGGCGTCGCCCTCGCGAGGCGAATAGTGCGGCCACTTTTCGCGAAAAACCCAGGCTATCGGCAAGGCGATGCTATGCGAACGACTCCGCTCGGCCTTCGACTGACGGCCTCGGATATGGGAAATCAGGAGTATGCGTTTGTCCTGCTTTCCAGAAGTGCGAGGACGATCGCAACCTCGGTGATGGGCGTGCCAGAGGAGCAGATAGAGCTCTTGCACGAATCCCGGCTCGATCGGCCGGAATCTTGTCTGCGTTTGCCCTGCCCTCGCCGCCTCAGACAGCCCGCTCTCCCCGCAGAACCCGATCTCGACGTGATATCTTTAAGCGGTCTGATAGTACGACTTTAGAGCCCTCCCATCGCGCTTCACGTTTCCCTTCGATCAGCTCCGCTCTTTCCATAATCACACTGCCCCAATCCGCCCGTGGCACACGCTTCCCATTCCTGGCAACAGACGCTCCTCTACACCCTCGAACGGATCCTTTTGCCTCGTGCGGAGGCGCGGGGAAACAAGGGCGGACGGAAATACCGCACGCGCAGCCGCGACCTCAAGCAGGCTGTGTTCGCATCGGGCGGCTGGTGGCTGGCGCTGGCGTTTGCGCTAGTGCTGATGATGTGGCATCCGACGCTGCTGCTGGCGGTGCTGGCCGGAGCGGGCACGATGGCCGGAGTCTACATGGCCGCAACGTCGGGCAAAAAAATTGACTGGGTGGCGGTGTCACGGCTGGGCGATCGCCTGCGCCAGCCGGTGCTGCTGGCGATCGGGTCGGGCGCAGCGGTGTCGCTGCTGGTGTATTTGAGCGTTGCGATCTGGAACTCGACGGCGAACCATTGGATGGCGAGCGGCTTTATCGCCCAAGGCGTAGCGACGCTGGCGGTGCTGGTGCTGCTGGTTTGGCAAACGCTGGTGCGGCTGACGGGGCGCGATCGTGTCGAGCTGACGCCGATTTTGCTGCAAATTGCCGATGAGAACGAGCTGAAGCGGGCGATCGCAATTCAGCAGATCGGTCAGTGGATCGAACAGCGACGCCTCGATCGCGCCGAGCGCAAGTCCGTTTCGGCCTGTCTGCAGTATCTCCTGACTCGCGAAACCGACGAGGCGATCCGCGATGCGGCGCTCGACGTTCTCGGAGCGATTCAGCTCCAGGACGGCAAGCACTACGCCCTCGGAGCGGCCTCCGGAAATGCGCTGGGCATCCACTTCGCGCGCAAGCAGGTCGATCGCGTTTCGCGCTAGCATTCGTCGAGATTTGTCCGCCATCCGCTCTGGAGATCTCGACCTGCGATGACAGCCCTGCCGATTGACGTTTTCGATCGCGACCTCTCCGATGAGGCGTTCGCCCGCTACCGCGCCGCCAGCGACCTCGCCGTCGATACGGAAACGATGGGCCTGAACCCACATCGCGATCGGCTTTGCCTGGTGCAAATCTGCGACCCGGACGGCTACACCACCGCCATTCGCATAGAGCGCGGCCAAACCGAAGCGCCCAACCTCAAAGCGCTGCTCGAAGACGCCAACAGCATCAAGATTTTCCACTTTGCCCGCTTCGACCTGGCGACGCTGCGCCACCATCTGGGCATTCACGTCGCGCCGTTTTTCTGCACGAAGATCGCCAGCAAACTGGCGCGGACGTATACCGATCGCCACGGCCTTAAGGGACTAGTCGCCGAACTCACCGGCGTCGAGCTAGACAAAAGCGCCCAAAGTTCCGACTGGGGAAACGCCCAGGCCCTGAGCGACGACCAGCTCAGCTACGCCGCCAACGACGTGCGCTACCTCATCCGAGTGAAGGCCACGCTCGTAAATATGCTGGAGCGCGAAGAGCGCCGCGCGCTGGCCGACGAGTGCTTCGGCACCGTTCCGACACTTGTGACACTCGATCTACTGCAATACGCCAACCTATTCGCGCACTGATTCGGCCATACCTTGAATTGAGCGATTTTTGGGTAGTGTCACGCACTGCGCCCCCGCGAACCGGTTCGGTACAATCCCTTCGATACGTAAACTTTTGTTCGCGTTTTCGCATTTCTGGCTGTGCCGCCCGCGTCGTTCCTATCCGATCGGCGCTTTTCGCACCTGCCCCGTTTTCTTCTCGACTATGGCTTCTCTCGCGCGCAAAAATCTGCTCGAAGATATCCCGCGATTTCTCGTTGCCCAGGCGGGCATTATGTTTGCCGTGGTGCTCGTGACAGTGCAGCTTGGAATCTATCGCGGGTTTCTCAAGTCTACGGCGCTGATTGTCGATGAAGCCGAAGCCGACCTCTGGGTTTCGTCGGAGGACATGGTCTACTTCGAGCTGACGCCGTCGCTGGCCGCCGAGAATTTGTTTGAGATTCAGGGGCTAGACGGCGTCGAGCTGGCCGAACCGCTGCTGTTGCCGTCGGCGCAGTGGCACAGCCAATCGGGTCAGCTCTCGACGATGAAGGTCATTGGCTTCGACCCGGATGGCGAGCTGTTTCAGCCCTGGAACATTATTGAAGGCAATCCGGAACAGCTCGACGAACCTTTTTCGATTTTGATCGATCGCACCAACCTCCGACCGCTCGATATCGGCGGCGTCGGCGAGGTGGCCGATATCAACTCGATCCCGTCTACCGTTGTCGGCCTCACCGAGGGAACCCAGTCGATCGCCTCCAGCGCCTTTGCGTTCACTTCGCTCGAGTCCGCCCTAGCCTACAGCACCACGGCGTTCAGCACCTCGCTATCTTGCCAGTCCGATGCCGACGGCAACCTAAGTTGCGATCGCGTCGCGCGCCGCGTTCCCCAGGAAAACTGGGCGGATAACCGCCAGGAAGCCCGGACGCTACAAGCCTCCGACACGGTGACGCACGTACTCGTCCGTATCGAAAACAGCGCCAATCTCGAGGAGGTGCGCGCGGCGATCGAGTCGGCAATCCCCGGCGCGCGGGCGCTAACGGGCGAGCAGGTGGCCGAGCGCACGCGTCTCTACTGGCGCGATCGCACCGGCATCGGCTTCACGCTGGGCATGGGCGCAGCACTGGGTGTGGTTGTCGGGGTCGTTATCGTCAGTCAGATCCTCTACTCGTCAGTCTCCGACCACATCAAAGAGTTCGGCACGCTCAAAGCGATGGGCGCATCCGACTGGACGCTCTACGGTGTCGTTATCGAGCAGGCGATGTGGATGGCGGTGACAGGCTATGCGCCGGGGACGGCACTGTGCTGGTTTATCGCTCAGTGGACGGCATCGTCGATGGGCATCGTGGTGTTAATCACGCCGCTCAGTTCGGTCGCCGTCTTCGGCATCACGCTGGCGATGTGCGTCGGCTCGGCGTTTTTCGCTATCCAAAAGGTGACGCGCGTCGATCCGGCGATCGTCTTCAAAGCTTGAGGCGTATGCCGCCGGAGCTACCGGCTATCCGCTTCCCGCTCGATTTCAAAACGACTCATAATTAACGTATTGCGGTGCACCGCCTCCGGTCTGCCGACTTTGCTTCCCGGTCTCGCTTCCCGGTCTCGCTTCCCGGTCTCGCTTCCCTGCCGTCTACCTGTTTCTCTACCCCATTGGTCGTGACTCTACTTAACGTGCCCCCCACTCGGAATGCGACCCCCGCGCGGCTCAATTGCCCGGAAGATTGCCGGACGATCGTCGCGCGCGATATTGGCATGTCCTACAAACTCGGCGATCGCCGCGTGCCCGTCCTGCGTGATATCGACCTGAGCGTGCGCAGCGGCAACGTCAAGCTACTAATGGGGCCGTCCGGGTCGGGAAAAACGACCCTGCTGTCGATCTTGGCAGGGCTGTTGTCGCCGACCCAGGGGCGCGTCGAGCTGCTCGGTGAAAACATTACGGCGCTCTCAAAAGCCCAGCTCTCGCGCTTTCGTCTCGAAAACATCGGCTTTATTTTTCAAGGGTTTAACCTCTTTCCGGCGCTGACGGCGCTGGAGAATGTGGAGCTGGCGCTCGATCTGCGCGGCATTCGCGGTAAAGAAGCCCGCGATCGCGCCCAGGCGATGCTCGAACAGGTCGGCCTCGGCGACAAAGCAAGCAACCAGCCCCGCGACCTGTCCGGCGGCCAGAAGCAGCGCGTCGCGATCGCCCGCGCTCTGGTCGCCCGCCCGAAGATCGTGATGGCCGACGAGCCCACTGCCGCCCTCGACTCCCACAGCGGCCACGCGGTGATGGAGCTGCTCCGCAAGCTGGCGAAGGAAGAGGGCGTGACGGTACTGATGGTTACCCACGATCCGCGCATCGTCGATATCGCCGACAGCATCATTCATCTCGAAGACGGTATCATTCAAGGCTCGTAAGAATCTGAGGCAAGCACCTTCTTCGCTGGAGAAAGGTACACATGTTTAAAGCGATCGCAGTTTATTTTGAGCTTGCTTGAGATGACGGACTTCAACCAAAAACTTCACCAAGCATTTAGCTTGCTAAGAGGCAACCCCCTAACAAAGCAAAGTGCTCGACAAAGCGTCGATATTTGTAACGAAGCGTTGTCGATACTACCTGGTCATCCAGCTTTTCTGTGGGTTCTTTCTGACGCAGTTAAAGTCTTCGGTGACTATGGGCGCTCGGAGTTACTGAAGCGGCAAGCGATGGCGATAGATGCGCAGATACCTCAAAAGCTCGGCATCAGTTATGACTACCTTCCACATGGATATGCAACACCGAACCTGATGCAGTGCCCTGGGTGGAATGCTGATTCCGTTGCTGATAGCACCGTTACGGACGACACTCTAGATCGGCTTCACCAGCTCCACTGCGAGCCCAACATACTAGGTTTCGATCGTCCGAATGAAACGCGAGAACTGTTCGCGATGAGTCCCAAGATGTATGGCCAGTTCGCACTCCTTGCATTTGGTTATGTTTTTTCGAGGTGCTTGCTTACGCTCGAGAAAGATACAATCTCATTCCTAGATTGGGGAGGTGGTGCCGGACAGTATTACCAGCACATTCGAGAGTTGTTTCCGGATTTAGATATTGACTATCACTGCAAAGATGTTCCTAAGCTTGTCGCGAGGGGAGCTGCACTGAACGCAAGTGCAAGCTTTTATGAAGATGACGATATATGCTTTCAGCGTGACTATGACTTTATTCTAATCAGTGGAGCACTACAGTATGTCAAAGACTGGAAAGAGCCATTAAGAAAGGCGGTTTCGAGTGGGTGTAAGAACATATTCATTACCCGTTTAACGGCAACAGATACAGGCTCATTTTGGATGCGCCAGTATGCCTATGACAGCTTTTGGATGACTGAGATTATCAATATCAACGAACTGATCTCGTTGATGAAAGATCTAGGCTATGAATTGAAGCGTGAGTTTGTACTCGAATCTTGCATATACATGGTGGGAGCACCTGCTTGGTGGGTCTCAGGACTATGGTTTCAGGCGGCTCCCGAAACGGTCTCTCTTTTTAATGAAGCTTTGAGCGAGCTTTTTTGACGGTGAGTCATCACACGAGCACATCGTGAGCCACGCAGTGGATGCTCTACGAGCGGCAGGGCGTGCGGGGAATATTGGACGATCGATACGCAGAGTCGATCGCCAACGGCATTTTCGATCGCCGATGGTCGCAACGGCGTGATTACGACGTCGGAAGTTTTGCCGGGGCTGGCTCTGGCGATCGTAGAAGAAGCTCTACGGCGCACGGACGACAACGACGACGCGGCGATTACGCGCTGGCTCATCGAGAGACGTTTAGCGGCAGGTCGTAGGCGAGTGGTAATGCAGCGTAATGCTCCCTGACTGCTGAAACCGTTGCGATTCGGCAACTCAAGCAGGGAATACCATTACGGTTGCAGCATCACTACCCGTAGGCGAACTAGCGACGCATCTCGCGGCTGACGGCGTCGATTTGGAACTGGAAATAGGCCGTACGGCTCTGGAGCTGCTGCGCCACTTCGAGGCCGCGCTGGTAGGCGTCAAGGGCTTGGGCAAAGGCGTTGAGGCGCTGGTAGAGCTGCCCGATCGCGTCGTAGGTCACCATCAGGCCGTAGCGATCGTTGGAGATATTGTCCACATCGATCGCGGTGCGGTAGGTGTTGAGGGCGTCTTCGTAGCGGCCCTCGCGTTCGTAGAGTGCCGCGAGCTGCGCGATCGCCTCGCCTGCTCGGTAGAACTGCTCGGCTTCCCAGGACAGCGTATAGGCGGACATATAGCTATTTTCCGCGCCGCCAATGTCGCCCGTCGCGGCCAGGTCGTCGCCGATTTCGATGTAGAGCGCCGTCGCGCGCGGGATGTCGGCGATCGACTGATAGTGGGCGATTAGCGTCTGTTTGATGCGCCGCGCGTCATCGGGACGCTGGAGCTGGTCGTACATGAACGCCAACCGTTCTAGGTAAAAAACGCGCGACTCGGTGTCGCCGCGTGCTGCGGCCAGCTCGACGAGTTCTTCATAGTCGGCGACGGCTTCTTCGTAGTTGAGGTCGCCGTAGTTCAGCTCGCCGATCGTCCGTAGCGTCTCTTCTTCCGTGAGACGATCGCCGCGATCGCGCGCGTCTTCCAGCAGATACTCATAGGCTTCGACGGCTAGGCCCCGCGCCCGCACCGCAGCGTAAGCATCACCCAACTGGCGCAGCGTCAGCAGATCGGGCGGCGGCGGCAGCTCGTCCGGGTCGTCCTCAAACGGGTCGCCGAGAAGGTCGAGCTGGATGTCGCGCAGCCGCCGGGTAATCACCTGCAGTTGGTAGAACTCTTCCTCTTCCCAAGCGATTTCGCCGACGCGCGCCAGGGCGAGTAGCTCTTCGCTAACGCCCAGCAGGCGGCGCAACCGCAGCTCCCGGTTCCACTGCTCGAAGGCGGCGGCGGGTTGGGCGGCGGCCAGGGACGCAGCAGCACTGGCGTTGAGGCCGTCGAGCCGATCGCGAAGCACCTGCCGATCGCGCTCGGTCAGCGGGATGGTCTCGTCCGGCCACCAGGGGTCGGGGTCGGCATTTTCCAGCGGGCTGGGCGGGTAGATTTCCGGGCGATCGCGGCGGGCGATTTCGAGCGTGTCAGCAGCGCTTGAAACTGGGCTGGCCGTGCTGGTATTGGCGGGCGCGACGACCAGACCGATCGCGACGAGCGCCGGGAGCAGGTGCAGGGATTGAGCGGACAGCTTCATGGGTGGGAAAGGCAATCGGAGAGAGGCGAAACGAAAACCGCAAGACGGGCGTACGGCGATCGCGAAGACCGTCTCGCTGTACGTTATACCAATACGTAAGATTCGGTGGGGTGCGATCTAGAGATGCTGACGCCCGACGCGCGATCGGCGTTCCGCTGCCGCCACTCCCGTACACCGACCGTCCGCAGTTTCCCCGCTTTTTCCGCACGACGATGCCTGATTCTCCCAAGCCTGCCAAATCGACGAAGCCCACCAAATCGACAGAACCAACTGATGAAGTTTTCGACCCGATGCAGCGCATCCTGCGCGGCCTGACGGGGACGCTGGTGGCGGCGACGATCGCCTCGTTTCTCTACGGCGTTACGGGTCGCATTATCGTCAAATTTGCCAGCAGCCCGGTGACGTCGGATAACGTCACGGTCAAAAATCTCTCGGCGGCGGTACGGACGCTGGTGATCGGGATGTCGGCGCTCGGGACGTTTATCTTTGCATTTGCGGCGACGGGGTTGCTGCTGCTGTCGGTAAAGACGGCGATCGACCTGCTCGGGCGCGAGCCTTCGGAGTCGTAGCGTTGCGCTCGGTTGAGAGTTCCCGCACGAGTTTCACGAGAACCCAATAAAAAGAACCCGATTTTCAGCGGGTTCAACAAGGGTCGCACGGGGCGATCGAAAGCATTGATTGTGAAGGGCAGGCGTGAGGCACGATCGGGACTTAGCGGAAGCCGACCGATGCTTGCCACACGAAAGCGAGAAGTAGGAAAAAGACCGGAATAATCGGCAAAACGTCAACGAGAGGGTTGAAGACTTGATACGCTTCCGGCAGTTTTGCGAAGAGCAGAGCTGCTTCCATGATGATTGAAATCCTTTTTTTCGAGGCTTTTCTTAGAGTTCCGAAATACTATCACGAACTCAGAAGCTCGACCGGGAGGGCCGCCGCTACGCCGTACAGTAGCTGACGTTCGTGCCGCCGAGGCCGCAGTAGCCGCCTGGGTTTTTGGCCAGGTACTGCTGGTGGTAGTCCTCGGCGTAGTAGAACTCGGGCGCGTCGAGGATTTCGGTGGTGATGTCGCCGTAGTTGGCGTCTTTTAGCGCGGGCTGGAAGCGATCGCGTGCCGCTTCAGCGAGCTGCTTCTGCTCGGCGCTGTAGGTGTAGATTCCGGAGCGATACTGGGTTCCGGCGTCGTTGCCCTGGCGCATTCCTTGAGTGGGGTCGTGGCTCTCCCAGAAGACTTTCAGCAGGTCTTCATAGCTAATTTGCTTCGGGTCGTAGGCGACCAGCACCACCTCGTTGTGGCCGGTCATGCCGGAGCAGACTTCTTTGTAGGTGGGGTTGGGCGTGGTGCCCGCCGCGTAGCCCACCGCCGTGCTGAAGACACCCTCGACTTGCCAGAACTTGCGCTCGGCTCCCCAGAAGCAGCCCAGGCCGAACATGGCCAGCTCGATGCCGTCGGGGAAGGGGCCGACGATCGGGTTGCCGTTGACGAAGTGCTTGGCGGGGACGGGCATTTTTTCCGCGCGACCGGGCAGGGCTTCTTCCGGCTTGGGCAGTTGGAGCTTTTTATTGAGGCCGAATAGGGAAAACATAGTTTTGTGCGGAGAGATTAAGAAGCGCGTGGGTCGTGCCGTTCGGACGCGCTCGGTTTTCCAGATTTTAGAGAAGTTTCCCCGAGTTCGCCTGCCGGTTTCCCGGACGTGATGACTCGCGATCGCCGCCGGTCGTGTTCGAGATCTCGCGCGGGGCTCGGGCCTATAGCAGCCCTTCTAGGCGGCGGCGGAAGTCATCGAGTTCGCTGGAGACGGTATTATCGGCGGCGTTGTCGGCTGGGGCTGCGCCCGATGCGGCAGGACGATCGCGCGGATCGTCGTCTTCCGACCAGTCGGGATTCTCGGCGTTACGCTCTGGCGGCGCGAGGAAAACGCGATCCTCGGCGGATTTAGGCGTGAAGCCTCTGGGGATTAGCTTGGCTTCGTAGCGGGCACCTTCGCAGAATTCTTCGATATCCTCCGCCGGGAATTCCTCGACCGTCGGCACTTGGAAATCCTGCGCTTCGAGGAGTAGGGCATAGCGTTCGGCGTCGTCGGCAGACTCGAACATCATGACAACGTTGTGCTCGCGCCCATCCGAGCCGAGCAGCCGGATCGAGTGGATGCCTTCGTTATCAGTTCCGGCGTTGAATAACAAAACGAACACCTGCATTGTGGTTCTCCTGACGTTGGGGGCGGTGCTGCGATCGGGCGATTCAATGGGGCGATCGATGCGAAACGTTCTCACTCTACACCGCGTCTTTGCTCTCGTTGGTGGGCGAACGAACGTGCAAATAGACAAGCGGACGGGTGGCCGAACGAGCGCGACGATCGCGAACTTGATATTCTTTGAACACCAACCCGACCCCGAGCGCAGATCGCAGCCCACCCGACGCCCGCTCTGCCCGACCCGAATGCGGTTCTGCCGCTTGACTAGATGACCGACGCGCCGCCGCCGCCCTCCCCCGAGCCGACTCCCGAACCGACGCCCGAGCCGACTCCGAGGCCGGAAGAGTCCCCTAAGTTTTCTCGCCCGCCGAAATGGGCGATCGCGATCGGGTCGGTGGCGGCAGTGGCAGCGGTGGGAACCGTGGCCGGAACGAATTATTTCGTGCGGACGCAGCTCTCGCCGATCGTGGAGCGGGCGCTGACGAATCTGCTCGATCGACCGGTGGAGATGGGTGCGGTGACGGGCTTCGGGATGACGTCGGTGACGTTCGACGCGACGGAGATCCCGGCGACGAGCGGCGATCGCAGCTTCGCGCAGGTTCCATCGGTGACGGCGAATTTCAATCCGCTCCAGGCGATCGGCGGTCAGCTCGATCTGAACGTGACGCTGAACCGTCCGACGCTGTCGCTGATCCAGGCCGATGACGGGCAGTGGCTCGATATCGCGATCGTCGCCGAGCCGTCGGAGGGGTTTAGCGTCCAGCTCGATCGGCTCAATATTGAGGCGGGGACGGTGCGGCTGTTGCCCGCGCAGTTTCCGGAGCCTGCCGAACCTGCCGAACCGAGCGAGCCCGCCGTGCCCGATGCGGCTGCTCCGACTGCGCCCGCCGAACCTGACGAAGCGATCGTGCCAGAAGCTGACAGCGACGCCGATCGCCCGTCGATCGCGCCATCGGAGAGCCTTGCCGACCTCAGCGACAGCGAGCTAGATGCAGGAGAGCTGCTGGTGCCGGAGCTGCCCGATTTGGAGCCGATCGCGCCCGGTGACGCAGCCTCTAACTCTGACGCAGACAGCGACGACACGGGCGGCGGGCGAAGTCCGGAAACGCCCGTGGAGTTCGATGCCGAACCCGCCGAAGTTCCGCCCGGTGAAATCGCACCAGCTAATATCGCGCAACCCGAAGTCGAGATCGTCACGGCTCCTGGCGCGATCGAGCTGCCGACTCTTGAGGAAATCCCCGAACCACCGACAGCGCTGCGCGTTTTCGACCTAAACGGCGAAGTGGATGTCGAAGATGGGGGCGATCGCGTCGCCTTCGAGGCCGTTGGGAAAAACGGCCAGTTCGGTCGGCTGGACGTACGCGGCGAGATGGAAACCCAGAGCGGTGCGATCGCGATGGATGTGGCGGCACTGAACGTTTCCGGCGAGGCGCTGACCACGGCACTGCCCCTGCCGTTCGATCTGCACGGCGGGCGACTGTTCGCCAACCTGAGGCTCGGCCTCGATGCCAACAACCTGGAGGCGATTCCGCTGATGCAGGGCACGGCACGGGCGACGGACGTGTTGGCGACGATCGACAACGCGCCGCAGCCGATTTTTATCGAATCGACGCAGCTCGCCTTCCAGGAGCGGCAAATCGCCATTGAGAACACCACGGCGCAGTACGGCCCGCTGCCGGTGGCGATCGAGCGGGGCTTGCTCGACCTGGAGCGCGGCTACGAAATCCCGATCGCCGTACCACCGGTGGACTGGCGCGTGGCGCGACAGGCGGTGTTACCGGACTTCGCGATCGGTGGCCTGGGCGAGCTCGCGGCGCAGTTAATTTTGCGCGGCGAGCTAGAGCAGCCGATCCTGATCGGGGAGGCGCGGAGTACGTCGCCGCTCGAGATCGACAAGCTGGCACTCAGCGAGCTGAACGCGCGCTTTGCCTACTCGATCGCCACCAACGAATTTGTCATCGAGCAGGCTAACGCTGTTCCGGCCAGCGGCGGCACGATCCAGGCGGCGATGCAGCTGGCGCTTCCGGCCAACGAGGCCGAGCAGCCCGAAGCGCTGGTGGAGTTCGCGCTGGCGGATATCAACGCCGATGCGATCGCCTTCGATTACGGGGCGTCGCTGCCGATTGATCGGGTCAGCGCGCGCGGCCAGGTGCAGGCGCAAAACGGTGCGTATCGTATCTCCCTACCGCAAATTCAGGTCGGCAACGGCGCGGCACAGGCAATCGCGCTGGTGCAAGGCGATCGCTGGCAGGCGGAGGTCGCCGCCAACGGGGTTCGCCTCGACCCCACCATTGCGCCCGTCGCCCTCGGGCCTCTCGGTGCGCGCGCCCAGCTTGCCGGAACTCTCGACTTTTTCAGCAGTCCCGATCTCGCGACGATCGCCGCCCAGGGCCAGGGTGCAACCACCGTCAACGGTCAGCCCACCAGCTTCGGATTCCAGCTCGATCGCGGGCGGTGGCGCGCCGAATCTCAGCTCGATAATTTCCCTGTGGCGTCCCTGGTGGCGCTGCCCGCACCGCTGAATCAACTCGATATCGGTGGACTCAGTGGCGCGGCGGTGGCAGAGGGCGTGGCGCGCGGCCTTCAGGTGATTCCAACGAATATCGGTGGCAGCGGCCAGC
Source organism: uncultured cyanobacterium (assembly GCA_937899645.1). Lineage (GTDB taxonomy): Bacteria > Cyanobacteriota > Cyanobacteriia > Cyanobacteriales > Geitlerinemataceae > RDYZ01. The sequence continues at coordinate 23,405 of CALCCD010000121.1, forward strand.
TCGCGGTGGAAGGCGGTACGGTGGCGGGCAACCTGACGCTGACGGGTAGCCGCTGGCAAGGGCAGGTGGGCGTGTCCAACGTCGGTCTTGCGAAACTGCTGCCGGATAACTTGCCGCTACGATCGCCACGACTCAATGCGCCACAGCTCGCGATCGCTGGGACGACGGCCTTCGATCTGGGGTCGCTCTCGGCACTTGGAGACTTTGCGATCTCGGCGGAAAACGGTGGACTCGGCGGCGCGCTGGAGGTGGCAAACAGCGCCTGGAATGTCAATCTCGCGCAGTTTGCGCTGCCCGTGCCCGAGCCTTGGGGCGATCTGTTTCCGGCGGCGGTCAGCACCGGCCAGCCGTCGCAGCTTTCCGGCGCGCTAACGGATTTTTCGCCCGGCGCGATCGCGGGACAAATCGCTGCCGTCCTGCCGAGTAACGAACTCGACCCCGAATCCGGCCTGCCCACCGGCGGCATCGGCGTCAATCTGGAGCTGGCCTACGATCGCTGGCGGGCCAATGTAGACCTGCCGCCGCAGGCGCTGGAGGCGCTGATTCCAGAAGGGTCGATCGAGCGCTTCACCAATGGCACGGCGCGCGCCGATATCGGCGGACTGGTGGCGGCAAATCTGGCGGTGACGGGCGGCTGGGCGGGCGCGATTCCCGCGGATATCGAGATCGAAGACGGCGCGCTTCAGCTTGAAAATCTGACGCTAAACGGCGAACCGGTGAGCGATCGTCTTGCCGGTGGCATCTTGCGCGGCGAACCGGCAGGCGCAGATCCCGCCGAGCAGTTTCCGCTGGTGGCCACGCGCTACGGCGCGCCCGCTGCAGCCAATCTCGACGATCTGACGCTGGTGTTGACCGAGCCGATCGATGCCGCCGAGCCGGTGTTGGCCAGCGAGGTCGATCGCGTGCTGGTGCGGCTGGCGGGTGACCTGACGCCGAAGCTCTTTGAGGCGCAACTGGGCGAGTTCCAGGCGGCGGGGCGCTGCGTCGGCGAGCACTGCGATATCACCGCCGATCGCGTGCCGCTGCACTGGCTGGCGCTTCAGCCCGTCCCCGGACGCGGTCAGGTGGGCGGCTTTATGGGCTTTGACGGTCAGGTAGTGCCGGGAAGCGGCGTGGTGGCGGGGACGGTGAACTGGCTCGAACCTCAGTGGGGCACGGTGCGTGCCGACGCGCTGATGGGCGATTTTGCCTGGAACGATCGCCGTCTGGACTTCGAGGCGCTGACGCTGATTCGCAACGAAACGCGCTACCAGTTCGACGGCGCGATCGACGTTCTCGACGATCCGGCACTGGGGCTGAAAGTTAGCGTCCGCAACGGCGACCTGAAAGACCTGCTCGAGCTGTTGCAGTGGTCGGATGTGGGCGACCTTTCGCGCGGCTTTACGCCACCAGAGCTGGGTACGGTGGCCGATCTCGACTTGACGGCGGTGGGCGACCTGGAACTGCCGATCCTCGATCGCGTGCGGCGCTTGGTGGAAATCGAGCTGCTGCGCGAGCGTCAGGGCGAACAGACGATCGGACGCGCCGTCGTACCCAACCTGCGCGACCTCAGTGGCCGCTTTAACGCCGAAATCGACGTGGGCGGCACGCTTTCGAGCCCGAACCTGGACTTCGCCGCCAACGGGCGCGGCTGGGAATGGTCGCCCTACGTTTTTCCCGAGCTGGAGGTCAGCGGGCGCTATCGCAATGGGGAACTCGACCTCGATCCGTCTTGGCTGACGGCAATCCTGGAGCCGGACGTGGTGACGCGCGTCGATCTGAGCGGCACGCTAACGCCCGATCGCCAAGCGGCAGAAGCCAGCCTGCAAAACCTGCCGCTGTCGTTTGTCGGCGAAGCGGCCAACCTGCCGGAGCAGTTCCGCACCACCGGGCGGCTCGATTTGGTGGCGATGCTGGCGGGCAGCCAGGCCGACCCGCGCATCAACGGCGAAGTCAACCTCACGGGCGGCAGCCTCAACGGCCAGCCCGTCAACCTCGATCGCGGCGGATTTAGCTACGAACGCGGGCGGCTGAACTTCGGCGGCGAGCTGCTGACCGAAGCGCCGATCGGCAGCGTGGCGGAGGACATCAACAATACCGGCAGCGATCGCAGCACCGCCGTCAGCGTCAGCGGCTCGGTTCCGGTCGTCGTTCCCGGCGCGACGGCGATCGACCCCGACGACAGCTTCGCAATAACGCTCGACACCCGCGACGACGGCATGGCATTCCTAAACGCGCTCACCGACAGCGTCGCGTGGCTGGGCGGCAAGGGCCGCGCCAACGTGACCCTCCTCGGTCGCCGCAAGGACGGCATCTTCGAGGTGGAGCAAACCCTGGGCGCGGCGCGGATCGACGGCGCGATCTTGGCCTCGCCGCAGCTTCCCGAACCGCTAACTGACGTGCGCGGCGCGATCGAGCTGGCCGACGATCGCATCACCGTCACCGACCTGGTGGGCAACTTCGAGCAGGGCGCGGTCAAGGCCACGGGCAGCCTGGCGCTGTTTAACCCGTTCGATCCCGAAAGTAAGTTGACGGTGGTGCTCGATCGCGTCGAGCTCAATCTCAAACGTCTCTACAGCGGCGGCATCGACGGACGCATCGACATCACCGGCTCGGCTTTCCTACCCAGCCTCGGCGGCTATATGACCCTGACCGACGGTCTGGTCTTCTTGCCCGACCCGAACGCGCCCGCCGCCGCGCAGCCTTTCGAGAACGGCCAGATAATCCGCTACGACAACCTACAAATCCAGCTCGATCGCAACATCCGCCTCGTCAGCCCACCGACCCTGGACTTTATCGCCGACGGACGCCTGATCGTCAACGGCCTGTTCGATACCCCCAGTCCCGCCGGGAAGATCTTTCTGCGCGACGGGCGCGTCAACCTCTTTACCACCGCCTTCACGCTCGATCGCAGCCGCTTTAACACCGCCATCTTCGACCCCCAGTTCGGCACCGACCCGATCCTGGACGTACGGATGCGAACCGCCGTCGCCGAGACCACCCGCAACCGCATCGTCAGCAACATCGACGCCACGGACAACTCCCGCGCCCGCGAACTCCAGGACACCGCTGTCGAACGCGGTGGCGTCGAGACCGTCCGCATCACCGCCAGCGTTCGGGGCCGCGCCAGCCAGCTCTTCGATCGCCTCGAACTCAGTAGCACCCCCGCCCGCCCCGAACTGGAGCTGTACGCCCTGATCGGCGGCGGCATCTCCGAAACCACCGAGGGCGGCGGCACGGTGGCGCTGGCCAGCTCGGCGCTGCTGACCCAGGTGCAGGCGATCGTCGGGCGGGCGCTGGGCTTGCGCGACTTCCGGCTGTTCCCGGCCTTCGATCCCGACACCTCGGCGCTGGGTCTGGGCGCAGAGGTCGGCGTCCGACTCAACGATCGCCTCTCAACCTCGTTCCAGGCCATACTCGAGCGCGACACCCGCTTCCGCTTCGGCGCGCGCTACCGCATCAACGACAGCGTCACCCTCGGCGGCTCGACGGACTTCCAAGGCGACGATCGCGGCACGGTCGAGTTTCAGTTTCGGTTTTAGGGCTGTAATCTCAGCAGCGGGCAGTGGGGCCTGCGAAACGCTGTAGTAGGCTGCTGTGGTGTAGATCTCGCAACGCCCGACTCGGGCAAAACTCAAACATGGCGAAAGACTCGACCCAAACCGGCGCAGAAGCCGTGGACGCCGCGATCGCCGCAGGCGTCGATCTCGACGGTTCGCCGATCCCCCCGGCCAAGCTGGAGCTGTACGAAACCGTGATGGCAAAGGAAGCCGATCGCCAGCGCAGCGGCGTCACGAACTCAATGCGATCGCGCATCGTCCGCATCGGCGTCAAGCACTTCGATCGCGAGACCCTCGACAAAATGCTGGCCGAAGCGGAGTTCCCGCTGCTAAAAGAAAAGGAAGTCGTCTTTTATTACGGCGGTAAGTAGGGCGATCGCCCACTCTGCGAGAAGCCGGGTTTACGAGCTTCTGGCACGAACCGCCACCGAATCGCAAAAACCCGGTTTCTAATCGACCGCTTATACTGTAATCGTACGGATTTCAGAGTCGGCCAATGACCCACGTAAAAGTCCCGCCAGTCCTGAGCCAGTTCGCCGACGCGCTGATCGCCAAGCAAAGACCGTTCGTCCGGATCGAGGCGACGCCGCTAGATGCGCCACTCGATCGCGACCCCCTCGAACTCCACCAAAGCAAATTTCTCGGCAGCCCTTTCATCCCCGAAGATGCCGAGTACCCAAAAGACACCGACGGCAATCCGCTGATCCTCCTCGTCCAAATCAACTTCGCGGAAGCCCCCGACCTCGACGGCTTCCCCAGCGAAGGGATGCTTCAGGTCTTCTTCAATCCCAACGAGTGGTCGGAAAGCGTCGTCGGCTGGGACAGCCGCTCGAACGCAGGCAAGATCGTCTATCTCAGCGCCGCAGACCTCCAAAAAACGCCGCGCACCACCTTCCCGGTCATCGACCCCGAAGCCTACGCCGAGCTGCCGATCGAAAGCATTCACAGCCTGACCTTCGAGAAGTCTATCGACACGGGCAACAGCGAAGATTTCCAATTTGCATTCGACTTCGGCGAGTTGGACTACTGGGAATTTGAAGAAAGCCTCAGCGAAGCGGACGGCAAAGCGTTTAAAAGCTACTTTTCCCGCGATGACGGACACAAGCTCGGCGGTTACGCGTACTTCACCCAAGGCGATATCCGCGAGTACGAAGGCCAGGAAGATTACGACCTCGTCCGCCAGAATGACGTGCAGCTACTCCAGCTCGACAGCGACGAAGAAATGATGTTCGGCGACAGCGGCGTCGGGCACGTTTTTATCTCGCCCGAGGCCCTGGCCGATCGCGACTTTAGCAAGGCTTACTTTTACTGGGACTGTTGCTAAAAGCATCGTGCGACCCGACTCACGAAAGGCTTACTTCTCCCAAGCATTAGCCGAGCTTAACTTTCGTCGGCGATTCGCAGCGCAAATCGCATCTTGGCCGATCGCGCGCGCGGGTTGCGATCGCACTCTTCGCGTCCGGCGACGATCGGCTTTTTGGTCAGAACTTTCAAGGCGTCCGAGGCACGAAAGCGGTGCTTGACGATGCGATCTTCCAGGCTGTGGAACGAAATCGCGCCGATGCGGCCTGCGGGCTCGAGCGCGATCGGGGCGCGATCGATCCAGGTCTCCAGGCTGTCGAGTTCGCCGTTGACCGCGATCCGCAGCGCCTGGAACGTGCGCGTCGCCGGGTGGATGCGCCCGTAACGATAGGACTTGGGTACCGATCGTGCGATCGTCTCGGCAAGCTGGGTCGTGGACTGGAGCGGGCGCTTGGCGACGATTTCGCGGGCGATGCGGCGCGAAAGGCGCTCCTCGCCGTACTCGTAGATCGCGTTGGCCAGGTCGGTCTCGTTCCAGTGATTGACGATATCTTCGGCGCTGAATTCCTGCGATCGATCCATCCGCATATCCAGCGGCGCTTCGCTGCGGAAGCTAAACCCGCGCTCGACGAGATCGAGCTGGCCGGAGCTAACGCCCAAGTCGGCAAAAATCCCCGCGAACTCCCCAGCGCGATCGGCGTAGGGAAAGTCCGCGAAATTGCCCTGCCAGTAAGCGACGCGATCGCCGAATTCCGTCAGATTTGCCCGCGCGGTGGCCAGAGCCTGGGCATCGCGATCGATCGCCGTCACCCGCGCCTCCGGGTCGGCCTCCAGGATGCGCCGCGAGTGGCCGCCCGCCCCTGCCGTGCAGTCCAGGTAGTGTCCGCCGGGGTGCGCCTCGCGATCGACCAGTCCCGCGATCGCCTCGTCGGGCAGCACGGAAACATGCTCGATCGGCACGAAGTTGACGGGCGCACCATCGGCGGGCGCACTATCGGCGGGCACGATATCGGCAGGTGTCAGATCTCGCGGATCTGCCGGATCTAAAGAGTCGGTCACAGCGTATAGAAGACAGCAGCAAAGCGGACGAGAGGTGGGCGTTCGCAGCCCAATGACTTTACTTTTTTCTTGCTAATAAAGAAGTCATCCTCGTTCCGCTTCTACAATATGAGCAGAGCTGTCTGTTGCAAAGTCTGCTGCAAAGCTTGTTGCCCAGCCCAAGGCCCAGCCCATTGCAAGGCATCTCCAGTCATCGCAGCAGTTCGAGCGGGGCCGAAAGCAGGCTCGGCTTCGCCGGTCGGCCGGTCGCATCTCGTTCGCACAAGGCCACTAACATGCGCCAAAATGCAACGAACCCCTGACATTATCTGAAGTCGTCAATCCCCTAACCTCTGGAATTATACGTAAACTGCTACGATTTCTCCATCATTTGACACGGCATCCATCAGGGTTTCTACCGATCTCTCGATTGCAGATAAACTAAGTTCCCGGGAAATGCGTCTACCCATTTCAGAGTGGGAAATATGGGTGAGCGTCTATGAGTTGTTCCACGAGACTTTAATCACAAAGTTTTATGCCGGATCGTCGCAATCAGCAAAAAAAACTATTCGCCGTCCGCAATCACCCTGAAGCGCTTCTCAGGCGGCAAACACAGGAGGTTGTCTTCGGATACCTGCTCAAGCTCGTTCGAGAGTCGTCGGGCGAGGACGCGATCGCCGAGTTTCGCAGTCTATTTATCGAGCTGCGAGCGATGCCGGAGTCGAGCGCGAGCCAGGACGCTCTCAAGGCCATCTCGGGAGTCATCGCCGAAAACCAGCCCGAAGAGTTTTATTTCACGCTCAAGCGATCGTGCTACATCCTGTTCAACAACTGGGAGACCCAGCGCCAGCCGCAATTTATCCCGCAGCTCCTGTCGGTGTTTCAGGACGCCTCGATCCGGCAGAGAGCGATTTCGCCGCAGCTCCAGCGCCTGCGGGCGTGGCTGAATATTTTCGTTGAAGCCAGCGACTATAAAGACCTCCAGGTCTTTACGGCTAAATATCAGTCGGACTTTAGCAGCGCCCCAGCAGTGAAATGGAGCGATCGCTACACGGCCTACCTGCTCGTGCCCCAGTTCGTCGATCCGAACAACCCCAACGAGCAGCGCGAAGTCGCCCGCGCCGTCTCCCAGCGCCTTAAAGATTGCTTTACGCTAGACCTGGCGCTCTATACGACGCGATCGCAGCTCGCGAAAAATCGCCCGACGGACATCCCCAATCCGACGATCTTCGGCGACGACACCCTGCGCGTAATCGCCACCCTAGTTAGCTCCCGCAGCCGCCACAGCCACGCGAACCTGGCGACGACCTTTCTGCGCCAGATGCAAGACTCGCCCTACGTCGGCTTCAAAAACGGTCTGCTGAAATATCTGAGCTTCTCTTGGTCGAGGAGCGACCTGAGCCGCAACCTCAAAAAGCGTCTGGGCGCGAGGCTGTCGATGCTCTATCGGCGCAACGACGAAGACCCGCTCGACGACGCGCTGCTGCTGCGCACCTGCAACCGGACGATCGACTTTTTTACGATGGAAACCGATAGCGAGCCCGCGCCGCTGTTCGTCTGGATGATGTCGAGCAGCAACCCGCTGCGGCTGGCGCTGGCTTTAATCAAGATCGCAGCCATCAGCCCCAACTCGCGCCTGCACTTGGAAACGCGCGTCGCCCAGCTTATTCGCTACTACCAAGATCTCGATGAGGAGCGCTGCCAGTGGGTGATCCAGTTCTTCGAGCTGTTCAAGATCGCCAGCGCCATCCACTCGAAAGACGTCGAATACAGCCTCGTAGAAGTCGAGAACACCGAAATTGCCCCGGCGGAGTCAGAATCGTCGGCAGGTCTCCTCAGCGGGGTACGTATCTTCGCGCAGGTGCGCTTCGATCGCCAGCGCCTGAACGAGCTGGCGCGCGACGACACCCGCAGCGAAACCTTCCAGGCCGGAGCGTAGAGGCCAGAGTGTAGACCGCAAATCAGAGCGCCGACGCAGGGGGCTCGCTTCCTGGCCGATCGCTGCGAGATGGGGGTAAGCTAGACACGCAATCCCAGTCAATTATCCCAGTCAGTCGGGTCGTTATCCCGCCAACGCTTTTAAGGAGTTTGTTGTGGCAAGTCACAAAATCTTGGTTATCGACGATAGCCGTGTGATTCAGAAAACCGTTAAAGACATGCTGCCTCCCGGTAACTTCGATGTTGTTGAAGCGAAAGACGGGGAAGCAGGGTTTAACAAGATTCGCTCGGAGAAGCCGAGCCTGATCATGCTCGATTTCCTGCTGCCGAAGAAGAGCGGCTGGGAAGTATTCCAGGAGATTCAGGCCGACGCGGATTTGATCAAGATCCCGCTGGTGCTGATGTCTGGCCGTCGCGAAGAGGTCACGGAGAAGATCCCCGAGCCGTTTGAATATTTCGAGTTCATCGAAAAGCCCTTCGAGAAGAAGCAGCTAATCGGTGCGATCAAGGCGGCGATGTCCAAGGCTAAGAAGCCCCGCAAGGCGGCGGCAAAGGCGGCTACGCCCGCAGCAGCAGGCGCGTCCGGCGGCGCAGATGTAGCCGCACTGGCGGCGAAGGTGGCCAAGCTCGAAGCCGAGGTCGTAGCGCTCAAGAAGCAAAACGCAAAGATTCTGACGTTTATCAAGCAGAAGCTGAAGTAAGTTTCCGGGTAGTAATGCAGCGTAATGCCCCCTGACTGCTGAAACCGTTGCGATTCGGCAATTCAAGCCGGGAATACCATTACGGTTGCATCACTACCGGTTTCCGCACGTCCGAAATGTCAAGAAGCGCCCTGTTCTGCTCTTATCGGCAGCGGGGCGCTTTTACATGAAATCGAACAAGCCGGAGAAAGGTTCTGTAGGGACGCATGGCAATGCGTCCGGGATCGGTGAGAACCGCGCAAGATCGCGGGCGCACTGCCGTGACGCCCCTACTGGAGGTCAGGTTTTACGTCGTCGATCCGCTCCTAGAGGCCGCTGCTGTCGAGGAGCTGCATGAGGCGATCGACAAACGACTCGCCCCACTTCAGCGACAGCGCGCCGCACAAAAGACACAGGCCGAACTCCAGCCCGACGGCTAGCGGGCTATTGGGCAGAAAGTCGCTGTAGGTCAGCGGCACGGCTAGCAGCAGCGCTCCGGCGATCGCGCCGCCCGCAAACCGTAGCACCGGAATACGCTGCACTCCAGTGGATTCAGGATGTTGGAACTGGGACATATCGGCTCCAGAAAAAACGTAAACGACCTTGGGAGATGCCATACCTGACGGGTTCGTGACGGAGAGTGTTGCCGAACGCTTCTAGAAACGCCTGCCGCCTCAGAAGTCCGGCTTTTTGGAAAGGTCGAACTTCTCGGTGACTGCGAAGTGTTGCACCTAAAGCCAGCTGCCGATCGTGATAAATGGCGACCATACCGCCGGGTGCTCGTAGGCGAAGTCGTTGATGGCGTTAACCTGGGCGCGGCGCAGGGCTTCGGCCTTGGAGACGCCCGGTTTCGACAGCTCGGTGTAGAAGGTGTCGATGAGCGCCACGGTCGAGGCATCGTTGATAAACCAGAGGCTGGCCAGGGCACTCTTGGCTCCGGCGCGGACGGCGACCCCGGCGATGCCCAGGGCAGCGCGGTTGTCTCCGGCGGCGGTCTGGCAAGCGCTCAGGGTCAACAGCTCGATCGGCTGGCGGCGGGCGCTGCCGGTGCGTACGGTGCGCGATCGCAGCAGCGAGTCGATCGTGTCGATCGTGATCTCCTTGTCGTAGGCCAGCAGGAAAGTCGTGTCCGAATCGACGCCAAAGCGTCCGTGGGTGGCCATATGCACCACGGAGTAAGCATCGTCGCCGAGAGCGTCCTCGAAGTTCTGGAGCGTGAACTCGCGATCGAGCAGGATACGTCCGTCGAGGCGCGCGGCGACCTGCTCGACTTCGTCAGCGACGCTTTCCAAGGCCGCAAAGGGCGGGCGCGCGACAGTTAAGCCCAGCACGAGCGCTTTGATATCTTCTTTGTCTAGGTTCGACTGGCTGGTGAGCTGGAGACTCGGGGTCGTGGCGATCGCGTAGTCTTCAATCAAGAATCGCTCGCCATCGTGCAGCGCCGACATCGGGATTTTACGTAAAACGCTGTCTTGAATAAACACTAGCGTTTGCGGGTTGGCGGCCTGGATATCGGGCAGGATCGGCGAAATCAGGCTGCGGTAGAGCGACTGGGCGCGAATCAGGTATTCGTTCGTGCCGCGCTTTTCGAGCAGGCGGCGAAACTCATCGACTTCAGTATTGAGCTGCTGACGATCGAGGTTGGCCGTGCGCTGTGCCAGCGTGCTGTCGGCGAACCGAACGATCAGCTCGGTGCGATCTTCGAGGCTGATGCTGTAGATAACGGCGGCGTTGGGGTCGGTGAGCTGGCCGTTTTCCTCGACGATCGACTTGGCCACCTCGACGCAGTCATCGCCGAAGAAGTTTTGCAGCTCGGCGATTTTCAGCAGTTCCAGAACGTCGAGCACTTCGCGCAGGTTGGCCTGCTTTTGGGCCGGGTCGGCCTCTGCGCTCAGAAGCTGGGAAATCAGCTCCCGATAGACCGGCTCGACGGTGTCGCGGAAGTCGAACTGGATGTCTTTATTGGCCGCGACGATATCGCCGCGAATGCTTTGCAGCGAGCCGATCGCCGCGCGGTAGGACGCGATCGCGCCGTCTCGATCGCCGGTGGCTCGCCGCAGCCGTCCGGCCTGCCACTGCCAACGGTAGAGGCTGTCGGTCGCGTTGACTTCCTGGGCGGCGACTTGCGCCTGCTGGGTCAGGGTGGCGGCGTCGCGGTAGGCGCGGTTGCGCTCGTACACCGTGCCCAGCGTCCCCAGTGCAAAGGACTCGGCGCGGCGATCGTCGATGGCGCGGGCCACTTCGATCGCATCGCGCAGCAGCATGGCCTTACGCTGGCGATCGCGGATATCGTCGTAGCCCATCGCGGCATTGATCAGCGCGAAGGCTTTGTTGCGCGAATCCGGCTCGCCCTCGAGCAGCACGATCGCCCGGTCGCGATTGACCGCGATCGCCTCGCGGTCGAGGGTGTCGTCGTCCAGGACCAGGATGCGGTTGAGGTTGAGCAGGGCGCGCGCCTCGACGATGCCGCCGATCTGCTGGCTGGCAGCGACGCTGCGACGGGCGACATCGATCGCGTTGGCCACCGCGCGGGTCAGGTTCGAGCGGAAGCGGGCGGCGTCTTGAATTTCGCCCTCGGCTTCGGCGACACCGAGCTGATAGCGAAAGCGCTGCACTTGGCTTTCGTAGACGTTGCCGAGATTGTTGTAGGCGATCGCCGCGAACAGCACGTTACCGTCCGCCCGCGCGATTTCGAGGCTTTCGCGGTGAGCATCGACCGCGTCCAGATAGCGACCCGAGGCCCACAGCGCGTTCCCCAGCGCGCCCTGGGCGGCGGCGAGGGTGTTGCGATCGTCGGCCTCGCGGGCGATCGCGATCGCCCCTTCCAGCAACCGCACCGCACGGTTGTGCTGTCCCATCACGTCAAAGGACTGCGCCTGCTCGATCGACAGTTGCGCCACGGTGAGCTGGCCATCGGGCTGGGTTTCGTAATAGTCGATGGCGCTTTCCCAGGCGATCGCCGCGCGCTCCGGCTGGCCGATCGCCTGATAGGCCGCCGCCAAGTTACTTTCGATGGTTGCCGCATCGGCTTCGCTGGGCGAGGCGTCGAGAGCCTGCTGCCACGCTACGATCGCCGCCATAAAGTCACCGCGTTCGTAAGCCGCTAGCCCGCCATCAACGAGCGAACTGGCTCGCACCTCCTCGGGAACCATCGAGTTCTCGAAGGTCGTCGGCGGCGCACCGACCGCGCGATCGCCCGGAGACACGATCGAAAGGCCGCTGACAACGACCGCCACGAGAGCAACCGCAAAGCGTAGAACAAAGCGTAGGCCGGAGCGCAGAACGAACAGCCGACCTCGGCGAATGGGGGACAGAGCAGGCATATGCGACGGGGCGGGAAGAACTGAAAGGGCTAGAGCAGAATACGGCGTTGGGCGGACGCAACCGGCGGATTTATATCGGATCTACGCTTTCGATCGCGCGGTTGGATTTCCGTCGGATTTCGGTTGGATTTATCGTCGAGTGGATCGACCGATACGACCGAGGTCGCGACAACCAGCACGGCGAACCGCCGCTCGAGCTATGGTCGGGGACGCGATCGCCCGCGATCGCCAGAGGCTCGAATTGATGCGGGCCCAGCCACCGTCTCACCGGCGCTTTCGCTCGCCCGACGACCTATGAACGCCGCCACCGCTACAATTCTACTCTCCTGCCCGGATACGCCGGGGCTCGTCGCCAAGCTCGCCAACTTCATCCACTCCAACGGCGGCAATATCATTCACGCCGACCACCACACCGATCTGTCGGCGGGGCTGTTCCTGAGCCGTATCGAATGGCAGCTCGAAGGCTTTAACCTGCCGCGCGAAATCGTCGCCCCCGCCTTCGCCGCGATCGCCGATCCCCTCAATGCCTACTGGGAGCTGCACTTTTCCGATCGCGTACCGCGCCTTTCGCTGTGGGTCACGAAGCAAGACCACTGCCTGCTCGATTTGCTCTGGCGAACGCGATCGGGCGAACTCAACGCCGAAGTGCCGCTGATCGTCAGCAACCACCGCGACCTGGAGCCGATCGCCGCGCAGTACGGCATCGACTTCCACCATTTCCCCATCACCGCCGACACCAAGCCCGAACGCGAAGCCGAGGAGCTGGCGCTGCTCGATCGCTACGATATCGACCTGGCCGTCCTGGCAAAATACATGCAGGTACTCAGCTCGGATTTCGTCGAAAAGTTTCCAAAAATCCTCAATATTCACCACTCGTTTCTGCCCGCCTTCGCCGGGGCCAAGCCCTACCATCGGGCATACGCGCGCGGTGTCAAAATCGTCGGCGCGACTTCGCACTACGTCACCGCCGACCTGGATGAAGGGCCGATCGTCGAGCAGGATGTGGTGCGCGTCAGTCACCGTGACGAGGTGGCCGATCTGATTCGCAAGGGCAAAGATCTAGAGCGAATCGTCCTCGCCCGCGCCGTCCGCGCCCACCTAGAACACCGCGTTTTGGTTTACGGCAAGCGCACCGTGGTCTTCGGATAGGGAACCCAAAGCGGAATTTGGAAACGGCATGACGAGCGATCGAGATCTCGAGCAGCTAGCAAAACAAGAGTTAGAGGCCAATGGGTTTGAGTCGTGTGTGCGATTCCTCAGGGATCGAGGCGTCGGCAAATACAGAACTGGAACGATTATGGCGTCGGTTTTAGAGGAGCATACCCAAGCCGTCAGGGCGATGGTGCACTGGAGCAAAACCTGGGAAGACGTGCGGTACTACGACGCCTTATTTGAGGATGGCAAGTACTCACGCTTGCCAAAGAATAACGAAGATGAAGTGGATTAAGTAGCCCAAGTCAATCTTTGAGGTTATACCGTGGACGGGCAGTGCCAAAATCCGCGCTCTACCGTAGTTCTCGACTCGTAAAACCTCATTTTCTTGCTTGGGCTACTTAGGGGTGCGCTTATCCTGAAAGCTAGCGAAGACGAGGTCGAAGTTTCGATCCTGTCACGCCTGCCAATCGAAGCCGGGTATCTCTCGCGCGAAGAGCGAGAAGACCTACGCGTCTCGCTAGAAAAGCCAAGAGCACTCCACAAATATATTTGTCCAGAAGCCGCCAATGAAGGCTGAGCTTGTCGAAGCCTGGGGGTGACGCACTTCGACAAGCTCAGTGCTCGAATCCTGAATACTGGACATTTATTTCCGCGGAGTACTCTAAGTCGATGAAATCGAGCTGAGAAGCCGGGCTTCTGGAACTCGATCGCCGCTGCGCGAGCCAGGGGAAACCCGGCTGTTAGGGTCGGCGATTGACGAGTGGTGTCGCTAAGCGTCGAAATATTTGACGATCGCGTCGGCAAACTCCGAACACTTCAGCGGTTCGACCGGCGGCTCCATCAGGCGCGCTAAATCGTAGGTTACTTCGCCCTTCGAGATCGCCGCACCCAGACCGTTTTTAATCAGGTCTGCCGCCTCCTGCCAGCCCATGTACTCCAGCATCATCACGCTGGAGAGAATGACCGAACCGGGGTTGATGCGATCGAGGCCCGCGTGTTTCGGAGCCGTGCCGTGGGTCGCCTCGAAAATCGCGCAGGTGTCGCCGATATTTGCACCCGGCCCCATGCCCAGGCCGCCGACGATCGCCGCCGCCGCATCGGACAGATAGTCGCCGTTGAGGTTCATCGTCGCCAGGATCGAATACTCCGCCGGACGGGTTTGGATCTGCTGGAAGATGCTGTCCGCGATGCGATCGTTGACCATCACCATATCTTTCCACTTGCCGTCGCCGTGGCTGTCCCAGATGGCGGCCAGGATATCTTCGACTTCCTTACAAATTTCCGCCTGCTTGTCAGGCGTCAGCGAGTCGTAGCCCGGATCGATCTTGCGCGCGTTTTCCTCGATCGTGATGTCGGGATTGTCTTCTTTATTACCGAGAATCCAGGACTCTCGCTCGGTGATGCACTGGCCGCGAAACTCTTCCGTCGCGACTTCGTAACCCCAGACGCGGAACGCGCCCTCGGTGTACTTCATGATGTTGCCCTTGTGGACGAGCGTCACCATTTGCTTGTCCTCGGGCAGACGCAGGGCGTGCTGGATGGCGCGACGTACCAGGCGCTTCGTGCCGTTGATGCTGATCGGCTTGATGCCAATGCCCGAATCGAGGGGGATCTGCTTTTTGCCGTGTTCCGGCGTGTTCGGGATCAGGTCGGTGTTCAGCAGCTCGATCAGCTTCTTGCCCGTGTCGCTGCCTTCCGCCCACTCGATGCCGAGGTAGATATCTTCCGTGTTTTCGCGGTAGACGATGATGTCGAGCTTCTCGGGGGTGCGGTGAGGCGAGGGGGTTCCGGCGTAGTACTTACAGGGACGAACGCAGGCGTACAGCTCGTTGATTTGGCGCAGCGCCACATTGAGCGATCGGATGCCGCCACCGACCGGCGTGGTCAGCGGGCCTTTGATGGCGATGCCGAATTCCTCGATCGCTTTAAGCGTGTCGTCGGGCAGATATTGGAACGTGCCGTACTGCTCGCAGGCTTCGTCTCCGGCGTAAACCTTAAACCAGACGATTTCTTTCTTGCCGCCGTAGGCTTTGGCGACTGCTGCGTTGACGACTTTTTCGGTAGCAGGCCAGATATCGACGCCCGTGCCATCGCCGCGAATAAACGGAATAACCGGATTGTCGGGGACGATCGGCTCCCCATTCTCGAATTTGACCTTTTGGCCGACGGTGGGCGGCGTAATTTTCTCGTACGTCATGGATTGTTCCCCGATCGATTCGACAGCGAGAGCCTACCAGGCTACCAGCGTTCGCGGTCGTTTGCGCCTACACAATATCGCCTTTTCAGGGCGACAACACTGATGTGGCCCGCAAAAACCACGAGATCCCACAAGGGTTATATCGCTGAGCGTCTGGGCCTACCACCAACGCCCATCAGCAAGGCGTTGAAGCTTTTCAACAGACGTGTCGCGGTTGACGGGCAAACGCGACAGACGGTAGCGATCGCGCCAGGGGAACGATCGCAGCATTCGACTGTCGTACAGGTAGCCCGACAGGTGGTAGCGCCGCGCGTACTTGATGGCCACTTCGTCTACCGCGCCAAACGGGTAGGCCACGTGCTTGGCGACGGTGCGGCGCTTATCGCGATCTCCCAGGCAATTGGCGAGCTGATCGCGGGCTTGCTTGAACTCGATGCGGACGGCGTCGGGCTCCAGAGTTGTTAGATCTTGGTGATTGGCGGTGTGGGACTGCACGTCGTAAAAGCCCGCCTCGAAGCCCGCCTTTAAGTCCTCGCAGGTCATGCGCGGCAGCTCGGTGTCGGTGCGCCCGAGGAAAGCGGGATTGACGAACCAGATAATCTCGATCGTCTTACCGGTGCGTTTTTGGATGGCCTCGGCGGCGCGCATGATGTGGGCGTGGGCGCTGGCGTAGCCATCGTCGATCGAGAGGGCTACACGCGGGCGATTGCGAAACTCTTCGGGAATCGGATCGGGATTGGGCTTCACGAAGTGGTCGTACAGCTCATCAGCGCTGAGGAACCAGTAGTTGTTCTCAACGAGATAGGCTAAAAAACGCTCGAAGTCTTGGCGCGTATAGTCCGAATCGACGGGGGCGCGCTGGGGCGGCTGCTCTTCGGGGCGGTTTGGGTCGATGATGTCGTGGAAGCCGAGTACGGCGACTCGCTCGACGTTGGCTTCGATCGCACCGATAATCGCCACCACGCCGATGGTGAGTATGCTCCCGAGCTTCAGTGCGGCTCCGGCCCGACGACGCGTCAGCCCGCGTTTTCGCAGGCCCCGCCCCATGCGAGAGCGAGCGATGCCGTTCAGCCAGCGCGAGCAGCGCCGCCGTAGCGAAGGGGTCGGGTTCCGAGAAGCCAGCAGCACGGGCGATAGAACGTTCTACAAACGTCGGTGAGACGAAAAACCACAATATCGCAAGCTGTGGGGCCGTGGTTGTCTGTCTGCTGTTTGCAGACTGTGCGGCACGCCCTTACGCTTCGGCTTCCATCCAGTGGAGGCAGCGCGCCATCTGCGATCGCGTCTCCGCATAGGAGCCGTGGTAGCGCCGCCCGTGCCCTGGCAGAACCCACTCGAAGTCGTAGGCTGCCAAGCGCCGCATCGACTCGAGCTGGATCTCCCAGTCGTACCAGCAGAAATTGCGAAAGGCGTAGAGGTGGCCGACGCGCGGCGAAAAAGCCAGGTGGTCGCCACTAAACAGAAAGCGATCGCGGTACAGCCCGACGGTGTGACCCCGCGTATGGCCGGGGACGGCCAGGATCGTAAAGTCGTCGGTCAGCGCGAACGGCTCCAAGCCCGTGGGTTGGATTTCGACGTCGGCGGTTTTCGCGGTGATATCGTCGGCGTGTAGGACGCGATCGCAGTTGAAGTGCGCCTGCCATTTGGCACAATCGGCCACATCATCGCGGTGGGTCAGGAACAAGTAGCGTATGCCGCCCAGCGCTTCGATTCGCTTTACCAGCGGCGGCGCGAATCGGGGCGAGTCGATCGAGATATTGCCTTCGGGGCGCTGAATCAGGTAGCTGGCCGCACCGTAGGATTTTTCCGAGTGGTAGCCGCAGTGATAGACATTTTCAGCGATCGCGATCGGGAAGCTCTCCTGGACTTGCTTGATGTCTTTAGGACGCTCTTCGGTGCCGATCGAAGCCGTCGGGCAGGAGAGCAGCGCCTGCAAGGCCCGCTCGCGCTCGCCTTCGGTTTCTGGCTGATGGAATACAACAGACATATCGCCCTCGCGCCGGAAGATCTCGGGAGCCATCCAGCGACAGGTGTCGCAGTCGACGCAGCTGCGATCGACGAACATATCTCCTGCAATATTTTCCGGTCGTCGCTGGGTAAGGCTGGCCATCGTCAACAATCCTCCGAGAATTTCCGAGCCGCTGGCCCGGTCACGGATCTTTAGCGGTGTCTCGAGTGTGGCGCGATCGGTGCGATCCCCCAAACGGCGAGCTTTTCGGTCATCGCGACTGGTGGCTTTCGCCCGCGTTTCGTCGCCCGCAGAAAAAATTTCGACCGAAGTATTGACATTGCTAAACCGTACTGTCAGTATAGTTGGGCGCTAGCAAAGAAAGCGCATACAACTGAATTAAGCGGGTGTAGCTCAGTGGTAGAGCGTCACCTTGCCAAGGTGAATGTCGCGCGTTCGAATCGCGTCACCCGCTTCCAAAAAAGAGCCGAATACCGTAAGGTATTTGGCTCTTTTGCTATCTTTGCCTGGATACTTCCCTACGAGCAGAGGGTGGAGAGAAAGCAGTCATAAGCCGGGTTCTGTTCCGCATCGCCGCGCCAGCCGGAGCCAGAGCCGCGATCGGGGCAGTTATCTATCTGGGACGCACGTTACCGCACGCCTCGAGCGGTACACCAAACTGGGACCGGTAAAAGACCAACCGTCGTTCCGCGACCTTGCACCCAACCGGGGTTTACCGAGCCAGCACCTCTCGATACTGCTGGTGCGCTCTTACCGCACCTTTGCACCCTTACCATTTTGGATTCCGACAAAGCGAAACCCAGCGTGGCGGTATGTTTCTGTGGCACTTTCCTCACGATCGCTCGCACTGGGAATTACCCAGCAAGTCTGGTCTTTCGGGTGCCCGGACTTTCCTCAGAGCGCTGCGCCCAGACGCGGCGTTCGTCGGGCAAGCCCACGCGAACCAACCCCGCCATCGCAACACTCCGCAACTGCCTCACCTACTTTCCCTCCGGCCACTACTCTGGCAGGGTTGGCGGCGCGATGACAAGTCCGCGCGTCGAGCTTCGCGACAGGTTGAGGCTCGACAATCCTGCTGGCGAGGACTCAGGGGTTCTGCACGTGTGGCTGTGGCAACGCTTCGATCGCCGGTGAAGCAGGCGGCAGCGGGCTCGGAGCCAGGAAGATTTTTCGGATGCTGTCCTCTTGCACCTGAAGCTGGCGCGCGCGCACCAGTCGCAACCAGAGCCGCCATGCCGTCGGTGAAAAGATCGCCGGAACCGCCATACAAACTGCCATCAGCCAGTAGCCCTGCCGAAAGGCGGCGATCGCGCAGCGGATGCGTAAGTAGCGCCGCAGTACGGGCAGCTTGGTCAGCAGCGAGCTATTTTTGCGGTTGGCGATGCGCTTGAGAATATCGATCGCCATTTCGGCATGGTGGTGCGAGCTGGCGGCAATCGGAATTTTCGCGATCGGCGGCGTTGCCGGGTAGAGCTTCACCAGCCCCCGCTGGGCGTACTCGGAAAAAATCGGACCGGACAAGCGAAGCGCCAGCCGCAGCTTTCCCAGCAGCAGCATCTGCCAAAAGTTACGAATGCGGATGCCGTGGCGCAGGGTTCGGGTCTTGTGGCCGTGGTGGCGGGTGCGCGGTTTGGCGACGCGAGACAAGCGGGCCGCGTCGGCTTCGGCGGGCGGTACCGCAGGGGCGATCGCCGCAGGGCCTTCCCGTCGGGCCGGGTCACGCCAGGACGGCGAATAGGGCGAGGAGAATTTAACCGACGTCGAGCGATCGGGAGGTCCGGGTTGGGGCGCTGCCGATCGCAGGCCGCGCGACGCATTTTGCCGCACCGAAACGTGGGTTTGATTGATCAGCCAGGGGCTTTGGCGAAAGACGATCGCTCGCACCAGCAGCAACCAGGCCGTTGGGGACACACCCACCGAGAACATCATCGACGCGCCGGTCAACAGATGCCCCGCCCACAGCGCCACCAGGCCCCAGTGCAAACTCAGATAGCGCTCGACCTCGGCGATATCGGGAAGATAGTCTCGATACTTCGGGTGGACGAGGGCGTAGATCTTGCGCTTCATTTGGATATTGGTTTGCAGGCGGCGCGCGATCGCGAACTTTTGGTTGTACGACCCCGGCCAAACCGTGCGATACACCAGACATTGATTGAGAAACACCGCGTCGCCAAACTGCGCGATCCGCGTCCACGAGTCAATATCGTCGCAGTTCCCGTCGAATTCCGAGTCCCAGCCGCCAGACCTGAGAAAGGCGCTTTTTTTTGCAGCCACCTGCACCGGCGTCCCGAAAGGAACGACCTCGAGCAGCATGCCGTAGTGGATATCTTCTTGGGGGATATAAAAAGCCCGCCCCGGCCCAGTAGACGGAGATCGCTCGATTTCCCGTTCCTGTTCGTCTACCTGGGAGGCCTGGCAGGAACAAAGCACGGCATTCGGATGGGTTGCGATCGCCTTCGCCATCGCCGACAAACACTGAAGCCCCAAGTAGTCGTCGTCGTCGAGAAACTTAATCCAGTCGCTCGTCGCCAGCTCGACGCCGCGATTGACGCTCTGCGAGTGGCCGAGATTGGTTTCATTGCGGTGATAGACCAAACGGCGATCGCCCACCTCGTGCAGCTGCGCCTGAAGCTGAGCGACGTACTCGTCCGTTCCGTCGGAAGAGGCATCGTCAACCACGATCGCCTCCGCCGTCAGCGGCTGCGCCAGCGCCGAACGAATGGCGCGGTCGAGCAGCGCTCGCCGGTTATGAGTCGTAATAACAACGCTAAATCGCATGAACTAAATACTCACTGACTGCTCGCAGGGAATGCTTCTGAAGCCAAAAGACGGACGCTTGCTACACCATTCGAGGATAGCGACTGTCTTTCCGGTGCGAGCGCGAAGTTCGCGCGGCGCGGAAGCAGCTCGCCTTCTCCTTCGTGGGGAAAGCAGTCGTGCCGTCTCAAAAATTCCCTATCTAGCGAGATGCATCCCAGACAGGATCGATGTTCTTGCGCATCACATCCCATGATGCAACATATTGCCGAGCAGCGCGCGATCGACCCGATCGCGCAACAATCATCAAGAGACCATCCGGCGTGCGAAAGAGAAAGCGGTACGAATTTCTAAAAGGTTTGAATTCAGATAGATTCTTCGCTTGAAATTAAGATGAGATCGCGTGCTTGTATATTTCGTTCGTATTTCATTTCGCTCGCGATTGCGACAAAATCTTTATATCAAAACGAATCTAAAGCTCGCTTCCACCCAGCTTTAGGCTCCACAATCCTTTTCTCTGTCAATCGCAGCGCCCCGCGCGGAGTCGCTATCCCACAAGAACGCGATCGACCGCCTCTAAGGCTCTAAACGCCTGGTGAACTGGGTCATTTGGGAAGGAAGGTCTCGCCCCCCAGCACCGACATGCCTCCAACTTATCGCCGATCTGAAGGCGGTTTTACGCTGCACGCGACGCTTTCTATTGCGCGATCTCGACCGAAGTGAACGATGCTCGCACCCACCTCGCCCATACTTCAAAGCACTTCAAAATGACGGAGAACCTGCTGTAATCCGCAAAAATTAAAAAAATATAAAACCCGCAAAAACTTCCTCCAGTCCTGCGTTTCGAGGTTTGAAGTGTTGGCTGAAGTATTAGAGAAAGTGCTGCTCGGGCGAGTTTTCGCTAAGATAAGAGCGTCGCATCATTCATGTCGTCACCGTCCCCGCGCAAACGCATCACCAAATGTCGCACCGCATTCAACACGCACGGTAAACCGATCTGATTAGGTTAAGACTTACATGTTTTTCTCGGTAATGGCCGCTCCAGCCCTACCCGCCAAGCGATCGATCGGCAGGATTAGCTTTGCATCTACCCTCTACCTGTGTCCCGTCCTCGACCTTCTGTTGACAGAGGTTCCCGAAGCGCTACACGCAGAACTCCGGCTCGGGCTCCAGGAAGCTCTCGTCAATGCCGCGAAGCACGGCAACAAATTAGACCCGGGCAAGACAGTTGCCGTCGAATACGCTCCCGATGGCGATCTGTATTGGTGGACGATATCCGATCAAGGCTCATCGACAGCAAAGGACTGCTGTTGTCCGCCGGAGTCTGAGAATCACCTGCCGGAAGAAACATCCGAGTGCGGTCGCGGTTTGTTCATTTTGAAGCAAATATTTGACACGGTTGAGTGGTGTCCGGACGATCGCAAAATACGCCTAGGCAAGAACCTCAAGGCGCGGGCGACTGTCGTTTAGAGACCCGCGCAGGTCGCTTCCCTTTTCAAGCCCGGTCGCAATCGTAGGAAAGGCGAGCGAACGGAGTTAGGCCGATTGCCTTCCAGTGCATTGTCGGCGCTCAGCCCTTGCGGTCTGAAGTATTTTCGATTTGCCGCGATCGCCGCCGAAGAATTGCATACGGCGCTGAACCGCGTTCGCAGAGTCCGAACGCTCGCTTTGACGTGATGCTATTTGGATTGGCTTGTCGGTCGATCTGCCGACGAACCTGCGCTCGATCGACGCTCGCGATCGGGGCATGGGGGCGCTTTGACGCGACGCTCGACCCAATCGAGGGCTAGAGATAAGCGGGCGGCAGCTTCTTCAGAGTTATCGGCAAGCAAGAAGACGAGCGCGGCGGCGGTTTGTTCCCGAGCGCGGATGAGTCGGTTACCTTTCTGGCGATGCCAGTCGCGCTCGTCGATGCTGAGGCGCTCGAGTAGCGCGCGGGCAAGGTCGCGCGGCGAGTAGTCGGCCAGGGCGCTGAGCGTCGGGTCTTGGAGCTTTGTTTGCCAGAGCGGACTTGTGCCCGTCGCTCGCGGGCCGCTCGGGCTGGCGGCGGGTACGGTTGAAGCGTCAGAGTCGTGGGGCATGGGCTCGGGCCGCAAAATCGCGGCGGGGGGATCTAATCTCGTCGATCGAGGCTGCGGGCGCTCGCCAGGGGCAACGCTACTCGCGATAAGCGGGCTGGGGCTCGAGCTGTCCGAGGCGCTTGGGCGGCCAGAAGCGGACGATCGCCTTACCGACGATCAGCTCGTGGGGGACGAAGCCCCAATAGTGGCTGTCGTAGCTGTTATTGCGGTTGTCTCCGAGCACTAAGTAGTGACCGTCGGGGACGACCTCGGGGCCGTAGACGTACTCCGGCTCGGCGGCGATGTAGTTCTCCGTCAGCGGGTCGCCGTTCACGAAAACCATGCCGCGCCGCACTTCTACGGTGTCTCCCGGCAGGCCGATTACGCGTTTGATGAAGGCGTCTTTAAACTTTTGTCGCAGCACTTCAGTGGGATTGAAGACGACGATATCGCCGCGCTCGACTTCGTTGAAGTGGTAGCTGACTTTGTCGATAATTAGCCGATCGTTGATTTGCAACGTCGGCAGCATCGAGCCGGAGGGGATGTAGCGCGCTTCAGCGACGAAAGTCCGGATCCCGAGAGCGAGGATGGCGCTCAAACCAAAGGTTTTGAGGGTCTCGAGCCAGGGATTTTCTTCGTGGTGAGCTTGCTCTTCTACCGAGCGATTGGTGGCGTCTTGAGGGCGTTCGGGCATTGAAGAATCAGCAACGCAAAAACTGGAAACCAGAAAGTCCCACTCGCCAGTCGAGGTTCGCAGCGCGATCGGGCTGGGGGTCGCAATCGATGCGGATACGATGCGCGCAGTCGCGAGTGGAACGCTCTTTCGTTTATTAGTATACCCGCACCAGTTCGGAGCGGACGGGTTGAGGCGAAGTGCCCGAAGCCTGGTTCGATCGCCCTCGGGAAATAGTACGGTGGCCCTGCATGCAACTCCAGAGGTTGGTTCTTCCGCAGGCGCACTCCGGTCAGTCTTTGCACCGAACCGATCTGATGAGGCGCGCGCACGAGAGGCGGGACTGGGCGGAATTGAACCACCGACCCAGCGCTTAGGAGGCGCTCGCTCTATCCAACTGAGCTACAGTCCCACGAGCTCGAGATTAAACAGATTGAATAATAGTGGGCCGCTGACTCACCGACAACGGCAAAAATAACCGACTTGCCGAACGGATAGGTTGTGGGCGTGTGTGGTGGATGCGTAGATTTGCAAGGCTTGCGTAAGTGATTGTCGAGAGCCCAGAGGACTGAGCCACTATTCAGTCACTATTGGGCGGAGATAGCTCGGTGGAGATAGCTCGTTCGGGGCGGGTTGGGAGCCTTTTTGGGCGTCTCATATCAAGCCCAAACAGTAAGCCACAGATAGGCAACCTCGATCGTCAGCTAAGCTTCAGCTCTAGATTCACTCTGTGACCAGACTTTGAGAAATTAGTATCAAGGGGTGACGGGCGGCGCACTCAAGAGCCCGATCGCATGGGGGATCGGGCGCGCGGTCGCGTCGCTCGAGGTCAGGAGCGTTCGGCCTAAGGCGATCGATTGGGTCGAACCGCCGCCATCGAGCATAACGGTCGCGAGCGCGCCAAATCGACCGAGGATGGCGATCGCGTCGCGTTGACTGGCGTGGCTGGCCGTCAGGAACAGTAAAGTTTCCGGGTGGCCGTCGGCATCGCGATCGGCAACGCCCGCAAAGGTGCGGCCGACTGCGCGATCGCGTCCTTTTTCGGCGCAGGGATGCAAACCGACGATCGCGTCGGGAACCTCTGAGAACAGCGGATTTTCCGGGTAGCCCACCTCAGGGAAAGGCAAAATCGTGGCGCGATCGCCGTCGATCGCCAGCATCAACTTTTCGCCGTCGTACTCGTCTCGACCGGCATAACCGCCGCTGACGATAACGCCGTCAGCCTTCAGCGGGAAGGCCAGCCGCACTGGAGTCGCGCCGAAAAACTGGCCGTTGATCGCCGCAAAGGCGCGATCGCCAAACGCTGCCGAGACCGCTTCCCAGTGGCGATCGAGCGGGCGCGGCGGCAAGTGGGGATCGCGCCCGGTGTCGTAGGCCGCGCTGGCGTGGCGCGTGTCGTCGTCGCTGAGGTCGAGGCCACCCGTCAAGGCAACCCGCGCTCCACGACTGAGATCGAGGCGATAGACTATCGCGGTGGTGGCGCTGCCCGCGAGGCTGCCGCGAAAGCGCATTGCGTCGATCCCCGCTGCTTTGTGGATGGGCTCGATGTCAGGCTCGTACTGGGTGGGCCAGCTCGGGTTCGTGCCGTCGTGGAGCCGCTCGAGTTGGGCGTGGCACGTGCGTTCGGCTTCGTCGGTGGGGGCGGGTTCGCCTGCAAGTGCCCGAGCTACGGAGCCCACCGGTGACGTGGTTGTTTTTACAGGCAAAGCCAGCGCGGCGCGATCGGGTAAAAATTCTGAGCTTGGCAAAAGTGCGCTGGGAGGCGGGGCGCTCGCGCCGAGCATGGCGGCCCCGAGCCCCAGGAAGCCAAGCGGCAAGTGCAGTCCCACGGCAGTAACCTTCTAGAATGTGTCTGGCGATCGCTATTTTCGGCGATCGAGCGGCAGACGATCGCGCCGCGACCCGACTTAATGGAGAAGACCGTGAAAAAAACGAGCGGGCTGAATCAATCCGACTCGGCGCGACTGCGAGCAACGGTGGAAGAGATTCCCGAGGCGCTGCGCGATACGCCCATCGAGTCCAGCTCGTCTTCGCCGTCTCCCCTGTCTCGGCTGCTGGCGGCGCTGGCGATTTTCTTCGGGGTCAGCGCGCTGGGGCTGGTGGCGGTGCTGGCCTGGATGTGGGTTTCGCCCACCGCTGCCAATCGCGAGCCCCGTTCGCCGAGCGCCGCCGAGAGCAGCGACCTGCCGGTGAGCCCCGCAGGCTCGGACTCGCTCGAGGCGAATGCGCCCGAGGCCAGCAGCACGACCGCCGCGCCCGCCGCGCCTGCCGACCCCGAAGCGATCGACCTGCTCGGCCACCTGCCTTACGACGAAGCGCCCTTGGAGGATCTCGTTCCAGTCACCGCCGACGGCTACTGGGAGCTGCGATCGGCGGCGGCCAATAGCTTTCTGGAGATGCAGGCAGCGGCGCGAGCCGAGGGCTTCGATCTGAGCGTGCTGTCGGCCTACCGCACGATCGAAGAGCAGCAGTCTCTATTTTTTGACATCAAAGCCCAGCGCGGACAGGTGGCCTCCGAGCGCGCCGAGGTCAGCGCCCCGCCGGGATACAGCGAGCATCACACCGGCTACGCGATCGATATCGGCGACGTCACCGCACCGGAGACCGATTTCTCCGAAGAATTCGAGCGGACACCAGGGTTTGCGTGGCTGGCCGAAAATGCCGCCTACTATAGCTTCGAGCTGTCGTTCCCGCGCGGCAACGAGCAGGGCATCGCCTACGAGCCCTGGCACTGGCGCTTTGTGGGCGATCGCGACAGCCTCGAAACGTTCTACCGCGCTCGTACGGGCGAAGACCGACCGCAGGGCAGCGCGGGGCGCGAGGGCAAAACCCAGCGCGGCATCGACGATCGCTCCTAACGAAGCGGCTTGCCACAGCCGTCGATGGCAACAACCCACGGCAACAGAGCGCACGGGCGGGGCGCATCGAGCGGGCGCATCGACAGGGCCGATCACGCTGGAGCCGACGGCTCGATTTTTGGAATTATTTAGTTTTGGGGGAAATGCCCCATGCCTCCAAGTTCGACGTTGTCGTAACCTCTACACGAGTAGAAGTCGATTCGTCGAGCAGCGAACTCGGCGGCGACGAAAAGGCCAGAACGACCGCGATCGGAATGCCGAGCGTGCAGGCGGCTAAAATTGCGCCGAGGAGCTGTGACCCGCCACCCAGGGGGCGATCGGGGCTGGGAAACCTGCCAGATTCCATAGATAAAGCTTGATTTTCGGAGAAAAGAGCCGAGGGAGTCATCGAGAGCGATGACGAAATGCGACCCGGAAGCGAGAGCTCCAGGCCGGTGAGGAACGAAGCGAGTTGTCTTAAAAGTTTTATTTAATTATCGAGAAAGTCGGGGATGACCCACTTTGGCTCTTCCGTGGCGGCGGCGATTCGCTTTTTGCGTAGGGCCTCTTCCGCGATCGCGTGCATGGTGTCCAGGGAGACGTTGCTGATAAATTCGCTGGCGCTTGCAGCATATTCGTGGTTAGGACAATCGTCGCTATGAGCGGATTCGTCCATGCACTGGTTGTCGCGATTCACAGAGGGTTCCATCTGTTGGATTGGGAAGGCCAGGATGTGTGTTCGATACACGTTCACTGTAGCATTCACTTCTGGGAGAGCGGGCGGTGAATTTTCATGCAATCCCGAGGGCTTGAGGCGGCTTTTCCGAACGCGAAGTTCGCGGGGATCGCCCCTTGCCGATCGCGGCTCGACCGCCCGCTGCGTTGGAAGCCGAAACTTGCTAGGCTCCGATCGCCACGAGAACTGTCACAACGGCCCGCCCTCAGAGCGCTTTTCCCATGACCCAAGCAACGATCGGCATCATCGGCGGCAGCGGCCTCTACAAAATGGACGCGCTGGAAAATGTCGAGGAGTACCGCACCACGACGCCCTTTGGCGAGCCGTCCGACGCGATCGCCTTGGGGTCGCTGGATGGGGCGCGGGTGGCGTTTCTGGCGCGGCACGGGCGCGGCCACCATTTGCTGCCGTCGGAGCTGCCGTTTCGCGCCAATATCTACGCCATGAAGCAGCTCGGCGTGAAATACATCGTCTCGGCTTCGGCCGTGGGCTCGCTGCAAGAGGGCGTCAAGCCACTGGATATCGTCGTGCCCGATCAATTTATCGATCGCACGAAATCCCGCGTCTCGTCCTTTTTCGGCAAAGGCATCGTCGCCCACGTCAGCTTTGCCGACCCGGTCTGCTCGCAGCTCGCGGGGGTTATTGTCGACTCGGCAAAGAGCCTGGATTTACCGGAGATTGCGATTCACGATCGCGGCACGTATGTCTGCATGGAAGGCCCCGCCTTTTCGACACGCGCCGAGTCGCACTTGTACCGCAGCTGGAACGCGACGATTATCGGCATGACAAACCTCACGGAGGCGAAGCTGGCGCGCGAGGCGGAGATTGCCTACGCGACGATGGCGCTGGTGACGGATTACGACTGCTGGCGCGAAGAGGATGAGGCGGTGAGCGTCGAGATGGTAATCGAGAATTTGCAGAAGAATGCGACGAACGCGCGGATGGTGGTGCGCGAGGCGGTGCGGCGCTTGCAGGCCGAGCCGTTCGAGTCGATCGCCCATTCGGCGCTGAAGACGGCGCTGTTTACGCGGCTGGATGTCGCGCCGCCGGAGACGGTCGCGTCGCTGAAGGCAATCCTCGAGCCGTATTTATAAAAAACTCACGCCTAATGTGTAACTAGCTGAGAGGCTTTTTGAGTAAGGCTTATAGGGTTTTGCAGGAACGAGGTTTTCTTGACGATCTACAGAATGCCAACGGTTTCAGCGATCGATACACATTAGACGTAACTCTGGTAGCGGCGCACTGCTGTGCGCCGTTCTTGTAAAAATAAGCCCGATTTCTGGTGGTGGGCGAGTCAATCGGCGATCGCGTGCAATCCCTCGGGCGCATGGGCACTGGTCGCTTAAGGAGGTAAGTCATGCAAGCCCCTCAGTGAGAGCATTT
>CALCCD010000122.1 GCA_937899645.1 uncultured cyanobacterium
TGGCAGTGGGGGCAATTCATTGCTGACTCATCTATTCTCTTCCTCACCACTTTAGGCGGCCAGTGCCGGCGCATGGCAATGCGCCCCTACGGAAGAGGGGGATTCTGGAACTTTGCGATCGCGCTATCCAATTCGCCCTGCAATCCCGGTGTTGCCTCGCAGCAGGCGATGCGGCCCTCACCGTCGTAGTCCAGACCGATCGCGATCCACCCCGACGGCAAGTACGGCAGCCGCTCCGCCCACTCGATCGCCGTAAGGCCGGGCGCAAACTCGACGCCCTCCCAATACAGCTCCGGCTGAAGCTGCGCCGCGCCGCTGGGCTCCAGGCGATAGAGATCGAAGTGGTAGAGCGGGATGCGTCCGTCGTCGTACTCGACGATCAAGGTAAACGTGGGGCTGACAATCGCATCGGCAATGCCCAGCCCGATGCCGATGCCCTGAGTTAGCGAAGTTTTTCCCGCGCCCAGGTCTCCGCGTAGCAGCAGCGTCGTCCCGGCGGAAAGCGTCTCGCCGAGGGCAATGCCAAAAGCGCGGGTGGCGTCGGGATCTCGAAGCGGCAGACTGACGGGAACAGAAGAAGACATCGCGGAAGGCGCGCGCAGTGGCGGACGGGTTTGTAAACTAATGCAAAGCTATCCTCGAATCTATCCCAATCTCTCCATGCTTCACGCTTTACGTTCGTTGCAGCTCCGTTCGCTGCGGTTCTCTTTGTCAGCGCTGCGTCGCGCGATCGCCGGTCTCGCGATCGTGACGATCCTGGTTGGCTCGCTGGCGATCGGCGGCGACGCCTGGGCGATCGGCGGCACGCTGCCCGTCATCGACTCGCCCGCCCCGGCCTTTTCGCTGCCCACCAACACCGGCGATGGCGATGTCGATCTCGAGGACTATCGCGGCCAGTGGGTCGTGCTGTACTTCTACCCGGCGGACTTTACGCCCGGTTGCACGATCGAGGCGCGCCGCTTTCAGGACGATCTGCCGAAATATATCGATCGCAACGCCCAGGTGATTGGCATCAGCGCCGACGATGTGCAGTCTCACGAAGAGTTCTGCGATTCGGAAGGGTTGCGCTTCCCGCTGCTGGCGGATACGAACGGTTCGGTTAGCAAGGCGTACGGCTCGTGGGTCTACTCGCGATCGGTACGCCACAGCTTCATCATCGACCCCGAGGGCAAGATTCGCGAGCGTTTCGTGAAGGTTCGCCCGACGATCCACAGCGCTGAGGTGCTGGAGCGGTTGGACGAGTTGCAGAGCGTATAGGCGTGTTTCGTTGTGACGTCGGACTTCTCGAAGAAGTTCGACTTCTGAGTTGACTGGGTTAGTTCGCCATCGCGCGGATGACTGTGGCCGGATCGACCCACTCGTCGTTGTAGACCATGCCCCAGTGCAGGTGCGGCCCCGTCGTGCGCCCGGTCATGCCGACGCGACCGATGCGCGCGGCGGTCGGCAGCTCCTCGCCTTCGCGGATAAGGATGCCGCCGTTGCGATCGACCAACGTGCGAACGCCGTCGATCGTCTCGACGTAGCCCTGCATATGGCAGTAAATGTGCTCCCAGTTGCCAGACTTGATGACGAGCCCCGTGCCGCAGCGGCCGTCGTCGATCGCCTCGACCACCGTGCCCGCCCACCAGTTGCGGATATAGCTGCCCTCTGGTGCGGCCAGATCGAGCCCGGAGTGAAACTCGCTGCCGTAGCCGATATTGCGGTAGCCGAACGGGGAGGTGTACGCCTGGAAGTCCTCGACGGGGAACGAAGCGCTGGCCCACTCGCCGGGTGAGATCGAGGCGCGGTAGGCGCTGTCGTCGGGGACGGTCTGGGCCGTTGTCAGCGCGGTGGAGGCGACGGTCAGCGCGATCGCGACGCCGATCGCGCGGGCGAGGAGGCGACGCAGGCGGCCTCGGCGCATGACGTTCCTCAGGGCGCGGCGAACGACGTTCGGGTTGGGCATGGCACAGAATTGGTGAGGCGCGGTATTGGTGAAGCGCGGCATTAATGAGGCGCGGCAGTTTTGCTTCCTTGCTTGGCGGCAACTGCGCGACGAATTCGCGAGTCATTCTAGCCGCGATCGCGCGAAACTGGGGCGCGGTGTCGCAGATGGTGGGCGATCGCGCCTGGAGACGTCGCGATGTTGCGGCGCGCGCGGTCGCTGTGTTCCCGTTGGGTGGGGCGATCGCGAGTATTGCGAATTGAGAACGATCGTTGCTTTGCCCGCCCGTTTTTCTATAGCGTTTTCTTTAAGATCGGTAAGTTTCTCGTTTCTTTCCGAGGCCGCGTTTGGGGGGTGTCAAGTTGCAGCCCGCGCGCGGCCTTCTTCTCGCGTTTTTTGCTCTCGCGTTGTTTGAGAAACCGCGACCCAAACTCCCGGCCAGCATACTGCCGGTAAAAGCTCTCGACCTCTTGCCAACAGCTCCTTTCGCCATGCCGAACCGTCTCGCCCAGTCCGCCAGCCTGTATCTTCGCAAGCATGCCGAGAACCCGATCGACTGGTGGCCGTGGTGCGATGAGGCGATCGCGACGGCGCGCCAAGACAACAAGCCGATTTTCCTGTCGATCGGCTACTCGAGCTGCCACTGGTGCACGGTGATGGAGGGCGAAGCGTTTTCCGACCCGGAGGTGGCGGCGTTTCTGAACGCAAACTTTTTGCCGATTAAGGTCGATCGCGAAGAGCGCCCCGATATCGACAGCGTCTATATGCAGGCGCTGCAACTGATGACCGGGCAGGGCGGCTGGCCGCTGAATACTTTTCTGATGCCCGATAGCCTCGTGCCGTTCTATGGCGGGACGTACTTCGGGATGCAGCCACTGTACGGCAGACCCAGCTTTATGCAGGTGTTGTCGCGCCTGCGGCAGATGTTCGACACCGAACTCGAGAAGCTGCGCCAGGTGGAGACGGACGTCAAAGCCGCGCTCGAGCGCGGGGCGGATTCGCCCCCGATCGCCGACTTCAAGGCCGATTTCAGCTCCGATGCCGCCGACACCGAAGACTCCGACAGACAAAACCACGACACGCTCCAACGCGGGCTGGCGATCGCGGCGAAAATCGCCGCCCCCCACGGTCGCGCGCCCAGCTTTCCGTCGTTACCCTACGCACTGACGGCGCTGCGCGGCGTGCGTTTCGGGCCGGAGGAGCCAGACGATTCGGGAGAGGAGCGCGAAGTCGATCCGTACCGGGTCTGCAACCAGCGGGCGATCGACCTCTGCCTCGGTGGTATCTACGACCACGTGGGTGGCGGCTTCCACCGCTACACCGTCGATGCCACTTGGACGGTTCCCCACTTCGAGAAGATGCTCTACGACAATGGCCTGGCGCTGGAGTTTCTGGCGGAGCTGTGGCGGGCGGGCGGCCGCGAACCGGCTTTCGAGACGGCGATCGCGGGAACCGTCGAGTGGTTGCGGCGCGAGATGACCGACCCGGCGGGCTTTTTCTACGCTGCCCAGGACGCCGACAATTTCGTGACGCCCGCAGACGCGGAACCGGAAGAGGGCGCGTTTTACGTCTGGACGTGGGACGAGCTGAAGACGGCGCTGAATCCGGAGGAGCTGGCCGAACTCCAGCGGCGTTTTACGATATCGCCCGAGGGCAACTTCGAGGGCAGCAACGTCCTACAGCGTCGCGATGCCGGGCACCTGTGCGCCAGCGTGCGGACGGCGCTCGATAAGCTGTTCGCGCTGCGCTACGGCCAGTCGCGCAACGATCGCTACGAACCGGCCCGCAACAATCGCGAGGCCAAAACCCAGCCCCGCAGCGGACGCATCCCGCCCGTCACCGACACCAAGGCGATCGTCGCCTGGAACGCCCTGACGATCTCCGGCCTCGCCAAAGCCGCCGCCGTCTTGCACCAGTTGCCTTACCTGACGCTGGCGCGCGGCGCGGCCGACTTTATCCTCGAAGCCCAGCAGGTTGACGGACGCCTGCACCGGGTCAACTACGACGGCCAGCCCGCCGTTCTGGCCCAGTCGGAAGACTACGCGCTGTTTATCAAGGCGCTGATCGACCTGCATCAAGCTTGCCAGTCGTTGGCTCCCAGCGACGCGATCGTCAAAATCTACCTCGACGCGGCGATCGCGCTCCAGGCCGAATTCGACGCGCATCTCTGGGACGACGATCGCGGCGGCTATGACAACACCGACGATCGCCGCAACCTCATCGTTTGCGAGCGCAGCATCCAAGACAACGCCACCCCCGCCCCCAACGGCATCGCGATCGCCAATCTGATTCGCCTCGGCGCGCTCTGCGACAACCCCGCCTATTTCGATCGCGCCGACCTGGCCCTCGCAGCCTTTGCCCCACTGATGCGCGAGACGCCCCAAGCCTGCCCCAGCGCGATCGCCGCCCTCGACGATCGGCTCCACTACACCCACGTGCAGATTCCGCCCCACTGGGCGAGCGAATATCTCGATCGCTACTTCCCCAGCACCGCCGTCAGCGTCCGCTTCGATTTGCCGAAGGACGCTGCCGGTATCGTCTGCTACGACCTGACCTGTCGCGAACCGGCCAGCAGCTTCGATCGCCTGTTCGAGCAGATCCAGGCGCGGCTCGATCGCTAGACAGCGGCCCGATCGGCGGGAATTTCCGAAACGTTACGGATTGCCCGGTCGCGGGAATGCATTTAGTACAATGGGCAGACCGATCGCCAAGATTTACCGTGCCATTTCGACTGTCTGTTGCGGCCACCACCCACGCCGACACCACCGTTCGATCCGCATGGTGAAATTGGGGGGCGTTTCGCGTGTTCGCACGCGCTTCTCTCGATTCCGTTCGCGTCCCGCCCTGCTGAGGATGTATCTCCCCATGGAGGAGGTTATATGAGTTCACCTTCCCGGTCTATCCAGAATTCCGCCGCGTCCACCCCCTCGGACGAGCCCGAAAAATTAGTCCCGCAGCCGCCAAAGCGCCCCACGCGCCCCAACCCACCGGCCCAGCCCGCCGCTGAAGCGCGCCTTGACAAACCCACCGCGCCCAAAGCGCCAGTTAAGCCGCTGCCGCGCCCGAACAAGCCCAAGCCGATCGCCAAGGTCGTCAAGCTCGAGGCCGCCGAGCCGATCGAGCCGCCCGCCGACGCCGGACGCATGCGCCCGATTCCGCCGCCGAGCGAGCCCAGACAGTTCCGGGCGATCGGCTTGGTGCGCGGGAAATATACCCCTTCGGAAGATCAGTTCACCTGCGGCACGTTTATCGCCGAAGACGGCGCGGAAATCGACGCCGTGCTGCTCGGCCGGGTGATGAGCCTGATTAAAAAGCACGTCGATCTCGACGAGTCGCACCTGTGGGTGGCCTATCCGCGCACGCAGCAAGAAAGCGAGTCGCTCCACCTGCAAATCGTCGGCATCTGGGAGCCGGAAACGCTCTCGAAAGATGACGAAGACGACAGCGCCGACGAGGCCGATCGCGCGGACAGTGCCGTCGGCAGTGACAAAGACGCAAAGCCGCCGCTGACCTCGACAGAAGTCGAAGACGACAACTATTTCTCGATTCGCGGCGAGGTGGTGTTCTACTCCGAGGAGCGCGCCTGCACGGTGGTCAAAATCCGCCAAGCGCCGCGCAAAAAAGGCGAGACGCCGCGCTTCTTCAAGCTGTCGCTCTCCGGCAAAATCGAAGGCCGCACCCTGGCCCACTTCTGGGATTTTCACGTGCGCCGCAATGGGACGGTACTCGAAATCGAGCGGAGCGAGTGTCTCGGGCCGATGCCGCCGAAGCCCAAATCGAAGCGCGGTGGTGGCGGGCGCAAAAAGCCGTTTAACAAAAAAGGCGGCGACAGCGTTCGAGGCCGTGACGCCAAGCCGAGCGATCGGCCCAAGCCGCAGCTTCGCCTGAAAACGACGGAGGCAGAGCCCGCAGAGTCTGCCGACTCCGCCGGATCGATCGACTCTGCGCCTACCGCGCCGGAATAAGCCCCGAGCATTTTTTCCACTGCACCGAAAACTTGGATAGACCGTAACCCCGAAGCCAAACGCTTCGGGGTTCTTTTTTTGCAGTTTTCAGCCGCGATCGCGAAGGTCAGAGCTGGCGCGGGGGCGTGTCGTAGGCGGCTTGGGTTTCGGCGGCGAGCAGGAAGGCTTCAAAGTAGGTTTGGCCGTCTTGGATGGCGTCGTGGAAGATATGTTCGACGGCGGGGGTCATGGCGAAGTCTTTGCGGATCGGCTTGCTAGGGGTGTAGCGGCTGTAGGCGAGGGCGAAGCGGAGGCGGATGCCGGTTTCTTGGAGGAATTCGCGGATTTTGACGGTGTCGTTGAATTCGTAGCGGCGGCCGGAGAAGTTGAGGGTTTTGAGGTATTTCCAGTTTTCGGGGTCGAGCAGCAGGCCGCGATCGGCGAGGTCGAGCAGAAAGTTGTAGGTATCGACGCTGGGCCAGAGCGAAACAAAGGCGTAGTGTCGGCGTTTGAGGGCGTTACCGGCGAGAAAGCAGGTGTAGTTGGCGTAGCAGAGGGTGGCGATCGCGATGATGGGGGCGTTCGCTTCTTTCAGCAGCTGGAGGATCCAGTCGAGTTTAAGGAGGTGGGGCAGGAAGACGCTGATTCCGGCGATCGTGAAGTAGCAGGCCGCGACGGAAAAGAGCGCGGCAATCAGCCCGAGACCGAGGTAGAAGAGCCAGTCGATGTAGGAGTAGGGGTGGTTGGTGCGGAGGCGATCGAGGCGTTCGAGGGTGATGCTGTCGATGCCGGTGAGGTGGCGAAGCTCGAAGGGGTAGATCGGGCTGAGGAGGGGGTTGGGCGTGGTGGTGGCGAGCATGGCGGTGCTTCTGGTGGTGGTGTTTCGTTTTAGCGGACGGGGTCTTCGGTGTGTTGGGGTTCGGCAGGGAGGAGGTAGCTGGGTGTGGGGGTGAAGGTTTTTGCGGGCGGGGCGTTGTGGATGAGGATGCAGTAGAGGCCGACGAAGAAGAGAAAGATCCAGAGGAGGGCGGCGGGATCGACTCCGAGGACGGCGGGGCGGTGTTGTTTGTAGGGGGAGTGGTGGGGGCGGAAGAGCATGGTGTTTTTGGGGTGTTGGGTTGATGGTTTAACGATGGCATTGATTTACGGGTGGGAAAGACCAGTCAATCGTTCAATTTCGTGTCCAATTTTTTGGTGGTTTTGGACAGCGATCGGTCGAAAAAATGGACACCAAAAAAGCGGCAGGCTGGGAGGGCTTGCCGCTGTTGGGGTTGGGGATTTTGGACAGGGGTTTAGTCGGGGGTGGGAGTGCGGGGGGGCAGGTCGCAGAGGGCGCGGTCTTCGTCGGTGGCGGCGCTGTTGGAATGCAGCAGCCAGGGGGTGAGGGTTTCGCAGGCGCGGCTCATCAGCTCCTCGAAGCTTTCGACTTTCCACAGCTTCACCGTCTGGTCAGAGGAGGCGGAAACAATCTGAG
>CALCCD010000123.1 GCA_937899645.1 uncultured cyanobacterium
CACTGGTGGCCTACACATCGCTCTAACGCTCTTCACTAAGTCGGATTTGGTATAATGCCGATTCTCTCAGCATGCCTATTTTCTCGGCGCTCCCCTTAACGCTTCCTTCAGGGCGAGGCGAGATCGACCTGCTGCGGCTGCCCCCAAATTACCTGCTCGTGTTTGTAAATCGCCGTTCCCGGCTTCGCACCCTTGGGCTTGTAGACGTGGCGCGGCTCGGTGTAGATCACCGGAACCAGCTCGCTCTGCCGGGCGCGACTGTAGCGCGCGGCGAGATTCGCGACGAACTGCATATCCGCCGAGTCGGGCACGGTTCCAGGCTCCAGGCGTAGCAGCACGTGACTGCCGGGGATTTCCTGGGTGTGGAACCACAGGTCGTAGTCGTTGGCGACGCGGAATGTCAGGCGATCGTTCTGGCGGTTGTTGCGACCGATCAGGATCTCGTGGCCGCTGGGGGCGCGGAAGCGGTGGAAGTTGTCGTCTTTACGGTTCGGGCGTGCGTGGTGCTGGGGTGCGGGAATGTAGCCTTGCTCGATTAGCTCGTCGCGAATGTCTTCGAGGGTTTCCAAGTCGGCAGCTTCGCGGTAGCGATCGATCGTCGCGATCGCCGCATCGACTCGCTCCAAATAGTCGATTTCGTCAGTCACTTCGTCGAGCAGCGGCTGGACGGCATCGCGGGCGCGCTTGAGTTTTTGGTGCTTCTTGTAGAGGCGCTGGGCGTTGATGACAGCGTTATGTTCCGGGTTGAGCGCGATTTTTACCGGCTCGCCGGTCTCGAAGTCGCTAAGCTCGATCGCCTTCATCCCCGGCTCCCACTCGTGCAGATGCGCCATTAACAGATCGGCCCGCTGGCGGTGGATGTCCGCGCCGTCAGATTCGGACAGGCGCTTGACGAAGCCGTCGCGCTTGACGCCGAGCTTTTTCAGAGCGTTGGCGACCTTTTGGCCGAGCTGGTGGCGCACGCGATCGAAGCTCTGGCGATCGAGCCGCTCGCGATAGTACTCGAATACCAGCGCGTTAGCCGAGCGATCGTCGCCGTTTTGAGACGCGCTTTTGGGCTCTGCGTCACCCCCAACAAAGTCGCCCAGCACCGTATAGCCCGCCTCGGTCTCCCTGGGGGCGAACTGCTCCGAATCGAGGCGATCGATCCAGCGCTGCCAGGTCGCGAACAGCCGCCGCCAATCTTCCGGGGTCAGCGTTTCCGTCGAAGCCTTTGGGTCGAGGTCGGCGGCGATCGCCAGGGTTTGCGCCAGCGACGAACTGACGCCGCGATAGGTCTGAGTCAGATTGCGGCGCAGCGTGTCGGGCACGAGGGCGACGCGATCGCGCCAGCGCTCGAAGTCCTCTGCCTTGGAGGGCATCGGCGAAGTTAGAACGGGCGGAATCTCGTAGGGCTTCCCTGTCTGAATCGGGCGCACGCTCGACTGCTGCGACGAGACCTGGTGGGCAGCGGTGACGATCGCATCATCGCGATCGACCAAAATCGCGTTGCTGTATTTGCCCATCACCTCCACGTAGAGATGCCAGACGATCGCATCGCCCGGACGGCGCGAAAATCGGAAGTCCAGCACCCGCTCCCAGGGCGCGATTTCGGCGATCTCCACCAGCGCCAGACCCTTGAGCTGGTGGCGGAGCTGGTCGCTGAACGTAAACGTGTCCGGGCCTTTTGGCGGAGCCGCGCCGATCGCCACGTGGGCCGCCTGGGAGTGCCAGCAGACGTGTAGCCAGCTACGTCGCTCGATCGTCCGCAGCGCGATCGCCAAATGCGTGCGATCGAGCTGATAGACCTGCTCGAGGCGCGAGGGAATGCAGCGAACGCGCAGTTCGGCGGCCAGCGCTCGGAGCGTGGTGTAATCGACAGGTTGCATGGCGGAGCGAAGGTGCGAGGGAAAAAACGCAGGAGCGAGGGTGCATCGTCAATCCGCGCCAGACCCCTTGCAGGGTCGGCCACTGACGCTCGACACGACGAAGAAATAGAGGGCCGCAATCCCTGCTGTTCGAGGGCGGCAGATCGAACCGATAGCTGCCTTTGTAGATTTGGACGCTAAAAATTGAGTGCGAGCCCGTACGCGATCGCGCCTCGGCCTGACAGCACGCTCCCGCATCAAAGCGCTAAGAAAAACGCTTTAAATGCGCTGTTCAATTCGCTGCGAAACATGCCGATTTTTTACGACTGACACACTGCCGAGGAACGCTGAAAACGTCGAAATTTCGGGACTCGCGTCATGCGGCCAGCAAAAATCAGCAATTTCTGGAGAGAGTCATTAACATAGACAGTGAATCCCCAAATCGTGCCCTCCTCCTCACGCTCGCGCGAGTTTTTTATGGACATTCAGCTCATCAACATTGGCTTCGGCAATATTGTTTCAGCTAACCGCGTTGTAGCGATCGTTAGCCCCGAATCTGCTCCCGTCAAGCGTATCATTAGCGACGCTCGCGAACGCGGTCACCTGATCGACGCCACCTACGGTCGCCGCACCCGCGCTGCGATCGTCATGGACTCGAGCCACGTGATCCTTTCGGCCATTCAGCCGGAAACCGTCGCCAACCGCTTTATCCTCAACAAAGAAATATAGGACGCATTACGAACCGAGCGGCACATGTGTAACGTTCGTCCGCACGGCACCACACGCGCGATAATCGAACACGCAACAGCCACACATAACAGAACCGCCCCATGAGTTTAGGCAGCGTAGAAAATTCGAGCCCCGCCCGGCCCGACGCCGAGTCGCCGCAATCGGGCAGGCTCGTGGTCTTGACCGGACCGAGCGGCGTTGGTAAAGGTACGCTCGTCCGCCACCTGCGCGATCGCCACTCTGAATTGCAGCTTTCGATTTCGGCCACGACCCGCGCCCCGCGCGATGGCGAGGTCGATGGCCGCGACTACCACTTCCTCGATCGCGACGATTTCGAGTCGAAGATCGCCGCTGGAGACCTGCTCGAGTGGGCGGAGTTCGCCGGAAACTACTACGGCACGCCCAAGCAGGCTCTCGACGAACAGCTCGATCGCGGTGCGTCCGTGATCTTAGAGATCGAACTCGAAGGCGCGCGCCAGGTGCGGGGACGCTTCGATCGGGCGATGTCAGTGTTTGTTCTGCCGCCGTCTTTTGAGGAGCTCGAGCACCGGCTGCGATCGCGCGCCCGCGACACGGATGAGGCCATCGCCAAGCGGCTCGCCCGCGCCCGCGAAGAAGTCGATGCGGCCTCGGAGTTCGACTGTGCGATCGTCAACGACGACCTAGAAACAGCCTTGGCCCACCTCGAGCACAACCTGTCGCTGTTCGGCGCGATCTAAGTCCAGACGCGCCCTCAGGTGCGACTGAATCAGCCGTTGGCGTTGTAGCAAGCCATGGAAATGATGTCCGAGATCGCGGTCGATTGCGGAGACATATTCTCTGCAACCAGCTCGCCACCGACCCAAACTTCCACGAACGTCTGCTGCATGCAGTCCGTTTGGGCAAAAACCAAGTCATTGCCGATGCGGTAGCTCACCACCGGCGAAGACCAGCAGGAATTGTCTGCCGGTAGATCGGCGCACGGGAACGACATCCCTTCGTAATAGACCTCTTCGCCCGTGCTCGCCGTACCCATGTAAATCGCTTCCGGGAACGTGTCTGCCGCTACGGGAATCTCCGGCTCGGCTGGAACTGCCGGGGCTTGCGGCGCGGGTGCGGGCGGCGCAGCGGGCGTTTGCGGTGCGGGTGCGGCGGGCGCGGGCGCGGCTTCAGCCGTCAGCGACTCCGTGCGCACGATCGACAGTACCGTTTCGCTATCGGTGCAGTCCGGGTTGCCCTGGCACGACGCCGCCGCGATCGTCACCGGCTCGTAGTACAGCCGCAGCGACTGGCCGACGAGCTGGCTCTGGCCGCACAGCTCGGAGCTGGCAAACTGCTGAGTGACGTTGCCCGTCGAGCTGGTCACGTCGGCCATGCAGGCGCGATCGCCCTGCTGCAGGCCCTGGATCGTTCCGACCTCCACCTTGCTTTGGAGCGGGGTGCTCGCGGCCTGGGGGGCGTCTTGCGTCGCGGGCGCGCTCTGCGTTTGGGGCGGCGGAGCGGCACTGTTGCAAGCACCGAGCGCGAGCGCCAAAACGCCTAGCGTGGAAGCGATCGAGCGCGAAGAAGAGATCGAGCGTGCCATAGAGAAACGACTGAAAATAATGAAATACGGATCGGACGCGGCCCACTGGCCCACTGAAATGGCCGGACGCCTATAGTTTAGGCCGCGATCGCGACAAGACAGCGCCGACCGCAAAAAAGCTGAAGAAATACGTTGCTTTTAAGGCTCAATGACACGATGGGGGCGAGAAAAGCTAGTGCGATCGCGGTTTCTTGGCCCCAGTTTCCAAAGGAGCAGCGATCGGCTCGCCCGACAATTCGCAATTTTTACGACTTAATAGGTCTGCATTAACAATGATTGAATTTTTGATCACAGCATTGGTGACGGCGGTTAGCCTCTTTTTAATCTCGAAGCTCCCGATCGGCGTGGACGTCGATAACTTCCAAATCGCGGCGATTGCCGGTATCGTCTTCGGGCTGCTCAACGCTTTCGTCTCGCCCGTCATTCGGGCCGTGCTGACCATTCCCGACGCCCTGACCTTGGGGCTGTTTCACGGCTTGATTACGCTGATTGCGAACTCGATTTTGTTCGGCTTGGCGGCATGGCTGGTCGGCGGGTTCCGCCTGAGCAAAGGCTGGCTGAGCGCTATTCTCGGCGCGCTCGCCCTGACGTTCGTGAACTCTGTCCTGTTTAAAGTGCTCGGGCTGATTACCGGCTAAGTCCTGGCGGGCTCTTCGATCGCGGGTGCTACTGCCTTGCCCGCGCTCGATCGGTCTGATATCCTACATCTCTAGTCTGCGGATGTGGCGGAATTGGTAGACGCGCTAGATTTAGGTTCTAGTGTCCTCGTGACGTGAAGGTTCAAGTCCTTTCATCCGCATTGTCCTTGCGAT
The DNA here is from genome assembly GCA_937899645.1 of uncultured cyanobacterium. Classification (GTDB taxonomy): domain Bacteria; phylum Cyanobacteriota; class Cyanobacteriia; order Cyanobacteriales; family Geitlerinemataceae; genus RDYZ01. Next base: position 4,953 of record CALCCD010000123.1, read on the forward strand.
TTCCTCGCAAGCCTTGAAGACAGATACACCAGATACGGAAAAGCACCCAGGCGAATGCCGTGGGTGCTTTCTCGTTCTATGTCATTGCGAGCTAGGTGCGGCCCTGACGGCAGCAAAGACCTGAGGCAAGGCCCTACCGCCGCTGTCGCGATGCCGACACGATGCTCGACTGTCGGGAAGTCGGGGGCTTAGTTGTTGACCTTGCTGCCGCCCCAGGCGTCGCCGCGCAGTTTCGGCTGAATCAGAATGTGACCGGCAATGTCAAAGAGGTCTTCGTTGGTCAGATTACGCATCTCGGGGTAGATATCTGCGCTCGACTTGGCCGGGTGGAATTCTGCAATGTCGGTTTCGCCGTCGTAGGTGGTCGGGTTCTTCATGTAATCGACCAGGCTTTCGACGTTGTCTCGCGGCGGCGTCGCGTAGGCCAGATCGTCGAGGCCGAGCTTGACGTTGGGGTTGGTTTTCGTCAGACCTTGAGGGTGGCACTGGGCGCAGACGTCACCGAAGACTTTGCGGCCGCGCGTGGCCTGCTTCAGGGTCAAGGTGACTTGCTCGCCAACTTCGTTGAGTCGGACGGTGCGCGTTTCGGCATCGAGGTCGATCGCCAGAGCGCTGTCAGAAATAAATTGGAATGCAAAAAAAACTGCGGCTGCAACCAGCCAAAAGCATCGCTTCAGCATGACTTTCTCTAAAACTTGTCAAAAAGGCGCTTGATTTCGATCGAACGGCTTCAGAGACACTTAAAAGAAGCATGTTCGGAAATGCAAGCTTAGATAGGATCTATCAATACGACCTATGATGCCAGAATCCGTGCTGTTTTGAGCGTCGAGTCCCCGATTAACACGCGACGGGGCTGTCGTAAAGGGCAGGCGCGGCTGAGCTTCGGTTCGGCTTCAGCTCGGCTTCAATGAACGTCGCCAGCCACCGGAACTTGGCCGATAGCGGGAAGCTCGGCGCTGGCTTCGCTGTCGTGATGGCTACCGTTCCGAGCGCCGATCGTGGTGGCGCGGGCGTCGTGGCGGGCGTCGTGACGGGTGTCGTGGCGGGCGTCGTCTTCCGGACGGTGAAGGCTCAGCAGTTGAGCCAGGGTGTCCTTGAGTTCGGTGCGCGGCACGATGGCATCGACAAAGCCGTGCTTTTGCAGGTCTTCCGCCGTCTGGAAGTCGTCGGGAAGCTTCTGGCGCAGGGTTTGCTCGATGACGCGACGACCGGCAAATCCGATCGAGGCTTTGGGCTCGGAGATGATAATGTCGCCGAGCATCGCAAAGCTGGCCGTGACGCCGCCCATCGTCGGGTGGGTGAGAATAGGAATGTAGAGCAGGCCCGCCGTGCGGTGGCGCTCGAGCGCGCCGGAGATTTTCGCCATCTGCATCAGGCTGAGCATCCCTTCCTGCATGCGCGCGCCGCCGGAAGCGCAAACGATAACGACAGCGCGCCGATCGCGAGTGCCGCGCTCGATCGCTCGCGTCAGCTTCTCGCCGACCACCGAGCCCATGCTGCCGCCCATAAAGCTAAAGTCCATCACCCCGAGGGAGACGGGCTGGCCGCCGATCTCGCCGAATCCGGCCTGAACGCCGTCGTGGAGCTTGGTTTTTTCCTGATATTCGCGCAGGCGATCGCGGTAGGCTTTGCGATCGCGGAACTTCAGCGGGTCGGTAGGGCGCAGGTCGGTCGCGAAAGGCTCCCAGGTGTCTGCGTCGAGTAGCTGGGCAATGCGATCGGCGCTAAAAATGCGGTTGTGATGATTGCATTCCGGACAGACCATTTGATTAGCCTGGAGGTCTTTGGTGTAGCTCAAGACCCCGCACGAGTCGCACTTCGTCCACAGCCCGTCTGCGATTTCGCGCTCCTGCACGCCCTCAACATTCGCGCTGGATTTACGACGGTCGGCGAACCAATCAAATAGAGACATTACAGATTTTTTTGAGGGACGATCGCGAGCGCCTGAGCTGCGCCGCAGGCAATGGTTTCGAGATGACCAAGATGGATTTGCCCTCAACATCCTATCAAGTCTGTGTCCGCTCTCGATCGCGAAAAGACATCGCGAATGCATATTTTGACGTATCGCAGGACACAGTTTTTAGACTTTTGGCAAGCGATCGCGCTCCGTAATTCTTCCGTAATTCTAAGGAGTCGCCGAGCCCGGAGTCGGTGGGCCCGCAGCGATCCGGCAGCGATATTGCGGCGATACAATTAATCCTGACCTTCAACCCCTCGGCGCGCTGGCGCAAACACGATGGATCGCTCCAAAATTACCGCGATCGTCACGGGCGCAATCTCGCTCGTTCTGGCGATTGTCTATCTGATGCTCGTCCAACTCCTCGACCTGCGCGGCGAGATGATCCCCGCGCCACTGGGCGATCTCCCCTTTGAAGACGTTTCCCCTGTTTCCCTCGCGCCGGTCGGTCCGATCGCGCCGAGCCTGGATTCGTGAAACAGCTCTTTATCTCTACGCCCGTCGGCCCGCTCGGTTCTGGACTGGGCGGCGGTATCGATTTGACGCTTTCCAATGCTGCTCGCGCCCAGCTCGGGCGCGGCCATGAGGTGACGATCGTCGCGCCCGAGGGCTCGAAGCTTCTCGATCTGCCCGTCGTGGAAATACCCGGTAACTTCCAGGTTCCGGCGCAAACCCAGGGGCGCGATAGCGTTATCGATATGCCCGGCGACCCCGTGCTGGCGAATATGTTCGAGTACGCCCGTCAGGTGCAGAGCGAGTACGACGTGGTGCTGCACTTCACCTACGATTGGCTACCGTTCTTTCTCGTGCCCTTCTTCGAGACGCCGATCGCCCACTTTGTCAGCATGGGTTCGATGACCGACGCGATGGATCGCGCGATCGCCGGAGTCCACGCCGATCGGCCCGAAACTATCTCCTTCTGCACCCGAACCCAGGCCGCGACATTCCCGTTCGTTGGCGACGATCCTGCTGACAAGCCAACTTGTATCACCGGTGGCCTCGATCTCGACCTCTATCACTTCGAGCCGGAGCCGGACAGCGCCCTCGCTTGGGTCGGACGCATCGCTCCCGAGAAGGGCATCGAAGACGCCGTCGCGATCGCCGATCGCCTGAGTATTCCGCTGCGTGTATTCGGCAATATTCAAAATGAAAGCTACTGGAAGGAAGTGCGCGATCGCTACCCCAACGCGCCCGTCGAGTACGGCGGCTTCCTGGAGACCCGCGACCTGCAAGCCGCGATCGGCAAATGTCGGGCGCTGCTGCTGACCTCCCATTGGGTCGAGGCATTCGGCAACGTGGCGATCGAGGCGCTGGCCTGCGGCGTCCCGGTGATTAGCTCGCGCTGCGGTGGCCCTGAAGAAATTATCGTTGAGGGCGAGGTGGGCTATCTGTTCGATATTGCTGATGTCGATGGCGCGATCGCCGCGCTCGAGAAGCTAGACGCGATCGATCGGAAAGCTTGTCGGGCATTGGCGGAACGGGAATACTCGCTGGCGGCATTCGGCGATCGCGTCGAGAACTGGCTGAAGCGCGTCGTCGATAAATCCGAAGAGCACTGAGCGTAGTCGAAGTGCGGTCTTGGCTCAAACGCGACGGAGCCAGGATGTCTCATTTTTCGTCGAACTGCCCCTAGCAAAGTCGGATTTGGTATGACCAATAACTCGATCGAGGATAGCCAATCCAAGTTTGCCGCTTTTAGCGAAAGCCGCACTTCGACTACGCTCAGTGCTCTTTGGCTTTTTGACCTTTCCCAGATTCGGATCTCGTATTAGTTCATGGCTCTTGCCACGCAAACCTCAGCCAACCTTGAAGGTTTCTCGAAGGTTTCTCATTCGCGATCGGCAGCGGTTTACGCTCGATAGGCAATATCAAAACCTCCAGAATCCATCGTGTCGCCCCATCGGCCTACCATCAACGATCCCCGGTTACGTGTGGAAACGCTGGCGAGTACGCCCAACCCTCAGAGGCTCGTTCATCTGGCGCTCCACCAGGACTACAGCGCCGACCCCGTCGCCGACTGGCAGGTTAGCGCGGACGAACAACGCAGCGGTGAGATTACCGTCCAGCGCTTGCTTAAAGGCGATCGCGGCCATTACGGCTGTCTCGAGCACCCACAAATCACCCTCAACGCCATCGGCTTCCCCCATGCGGTGATGCAGCAGGCCCGCACGCACCGGGTCGGCGTTTCGTTCGACGTGCAGTCGTTTCGCTACACCAGCGCCTCGGTACTCGAGGTCGCGCGGGGCGATCGCCCGGTCGAGGACGTGTTTTATTTCCGCCCCGTCGGCGAGTACCGCGATCGCGATGGCGCTCGATACACGTACACCGAGGCGATGCGTCAGACGGATATCGATCGCAGTCTACGAGCCGCAAAGGATTACCTCAGCTCGACCGAGCAGGGACTATCGGAAGAACACGCGCGGGACGTGATTCCGTTCTGCGTACGCCAGCATTTTGTCGTGTCGTTCAACCTGCGATCGGCGCTGCACTTTCTCGATTTGCGCTATAAAGCCAACGCGCAACTAGAGATCCAGCAGCTCGCGTGGCTTATTTGGCTGGAAGTGCAGAAGTGGGCTCCGGAGATTTCGGCGTGGTATGAAGATCGTCGCCTTGGCAAGGCCAAGCTGTCGCCCTAAACAAACGTGAGTTCGGGATAAGGAATCGGCTGAAAGTCTCGAAAAACCGTTGTTTTTGGCGCAGTGGCTAGAGCAACGGTGTGCCGTCGGTCTAGCAATCGGCTCGATTTGCACGAAATTCGGGCAATCAGCCAGAATCTAGGAGCTTTGCATCGACCAGAATGCTCTGCATACCGTTATTTGAGCGGATTTTCTTATCCCGAACTCACGTTAAACAAGCCCACTGAACAACATCGGTCGGGGCGTCACGGCAGTGCGCCCGCGATATCTTGGCGCTCCCGATACATCCGGGCGCATTGCCATGCGCCCCTACGGCAGAACTGGCGGGTTGTTTTTTGGAGCGCACCTAGCGTAGCTTCTGGACGATTTCGAGCAGGACGGTTTCCACCGGGCGCGGTTTCCAGTCCAGCTCGCGCTGCGCCTTGGCGCTGGTGATTCGCACGCAGCGATCGTAAACGTAGTGCGCCCGTTCGCGCCCGATCGGCGGGTTCCACGAGAACAGTCGGCCAATGGGATCGAGGATATTGGCAATCAGCCGCACCAGCGGTTCCGGCAGCTCCGTCGGTGGTGTCACACCGCCCGCATCGCTGAGGATATCGAACATCTCTCGCGTCGTCAGATCGCCCGCCGTGCCGATAAAGTGCTCGCCCGCCTCGGCCTTATCCATCGCCAGCAGCATTAGCTCCACCAGGTCGTCTACATGAACGATGCCGGTGACGCGATCGCCCCCTGCCCAGACGCGCAGCCGTCCTTTCAGGAAATTCTTAATCACGGGGCCGAAGTGCGGGTCGTCCGCCCCGAAGATACCCGACGGCATAATGCTGACGATATCCATCCCATCGGCAACGGCGGCGTTGACCAGCTCCTGGGCTTTGAGTTTGGTTTCGTCATAGGCCGAGGAGAATTCTTGCTGCTGGCGCTCGAAGGTTTCGTCGATCGTCTCGCCCTTGGTGTCGCCGTAAATCCCGACGGTGCTGCAATAGAGCAGCTTCTGAACGCCCGCCGCCCGCGCCGCTTCGAGTATGTTGCGCGTGCCGTCGATGTTGACGCGCCGCATCTTGTCCGCATCCACCAAGCCCAGCTCGACGAAGGCAGCGATGTGATAGACGCGATCGATGCCCGCCATTGCTTTATCGAGCGAGGCGCGATCGGTCACGTCGCCATAAGCGTAGGTGACGTTGAGCCCCTGCAAGCGCGACACGTCGCTGGACAGACGTACCAATGCCGTAACGCGATCGCCGCGATCGAGGAGGGCGCGGACGAGATGCGAGCCGGTGAAGCCATTCGCGCCGGTGACGAGTACGTTCATGGGTTGGCGGGTGTGAGTGGTTACGGTTTCTTCATATTTTACGGTCGATCGCGGTGGGAACGATTGGCGGGCGTGCAGATCGCGTCGCGATCCACCGGCTATCCACGCGCGGCGAACTCGATATCCGGCAGGCGCGGATCGCGAACGACACCAACTCCGACGAAGCCCCAGCGCTCTAGAACTTTGCCGAGCTGCGCCGTGCCGACGGTCTCGACGGCAAAGCGATCGCCCATTCCGGAAGCGTGGGCGTCCAGATAGCTCAGGGCGTCGGCGGCTTCGGGGAAAAGCAGCACGAAGCGCGTGGGGCGATCGGGGTCGGGCGCGGCGCTGAGGTACTGGCCGTTTTGCTTGACGCGGAGGGTGTAGTAGAGATCGGTCATCCTAAAAGCCAGAATCTGGCAAGCGCTGAGTTTGAATGTCGCTCAATTCCTTGACGTCAAGCTAGAGCGCATTGGGGTCGTCAAGATGTCGGTTCGCCTGTCGCATACTGGCGCGCTAGCTCCTGCCAACGATCGACCCGCATGCCGTAGTTGATCGTCTCGTCGTTTTCCTGCGTGCGCCCCGCGTGCAGTCCCAAGATCACGAACTCGCCGCTATCGAGCCGCCCAATCAGCGGCGCGCCGGACGCCCCGCCGTTGGTGTCGCAAGCGTGCAAAAAGCGGCCATCGCTCGCCAGGTCGGTGATGCTGCAATTGGTGTGGACGCCGGGAGTTTCACCCGGTTCGTAGCCGGGGACGCCGCTGGGAAAATCGCCGGAATAGCCCGCCAGGTGCAGCTTCTCGTTCAGCGTTGCCAGCACCTGCGGCCGATCGAGCTCCGATGCCAGCCAGCCCACCTCGCCGTAGTAGTCGCCCAGGGGGTCTTCGATGCGGAGCAGCGCCCAATCGTCTGCCGTCTTGCCGTCGGCGAAATTCGTGCCGTAGTCGAGAACTGTCGCATTGGTGCGATCGCTCGACTGGCCGCGAATCATATTCGGACGAAAGACGAGTTCGGCAGGCGAGAGCCGACCCGTGCGGATATCGATGACGCAGTGGGCGTTGGTCAGCACCAGATCGCGGGCGATCAGCGTCGCGGTACACCAGTTGCGGACGAAGCCGCGTCGGATATCGAGCTGTTCGAGCCGCCCGATCGCCGACCAGGGATATTTCGCGGAGGTCATCAGAACGCGATCGTCGCTGCCGACAATGCCGCGCTCGCCGTCGGCCACCGGGTCGGGCGAAACGCTGAGGCCGGTGGGGATGCGTCCGGGGCTGTCGGTACTGGGGTCGAGCCCGATCGCGATCGGCGGCAGGCTCGAATCGATCAGCGCTTGGCTGTGGGCGGCGTCGGGAGAGAGCCCGAGCGCGATCGCCAGGCTCAAGCCAACTATCGCCAGCCAGCGCGCCCACTGCCGCCAAGTTTGCCAAACTCGCGTGACACTTGGATACATCTTCATTGCTGCTGTCCCTCTCCGTTACCTCAACCGACATCAAACAATCCGCGACCCCGGTCTCTCGATTCTAATCGCGTCCACAGTTGCGATCGGCTGCATTCCGCGACGCCGCTCGGTCGAGCTTGAGTTTTTCGTCGCGCAGCCGTCTCAGCGGCTTCGGGCTTTGCAACCGCGCAAGAGACCTACTTGCGCCACTCGCCCTGAAGGCCAAACGCCGCCCAGTAGTATGGATGCTCGCCCGCTTCCCACATTGCTAGCTGTGCCTGCCGCAGCGCCGCCGCCGGGGTCAGTCCGTCTTCCCAAATACCCGCGTAGAACTTCACCATCAGGTCGGCTGTCTTCTCGTCATTCACGTTCCAGAGCGACAACACCGTCCGTTCCGCCCCGGCGTACATCAAACCCCGCGTCAGCCCGACGACGCCTTCACCACCGACATTCTCGCCCAGGCCGGTCTGACAGGCACTCAACACCACCATCTCGGCGGGCATCTCGAGATTAAAGATGTCGGCCAACCGCAGGAAGCCGTTTTGGGGCTGGCCGTTTGCGTCCACGAGCGAGAGAACGAGGCCGGATAGTTCGGGATTCTCGGAGTTGGCGAAGCCGTGGGTGGCGAAGTGGATGTACTGGTAGCGTTTTGCGCCGCTGCCCGTCACCCAGTCGTAGCTGGCCTCGAAGTCGAAGGCGGCATTGCCCCGATCGGCATTACCCCGATCGCCGCGCGCCAGCTCCAGCAGCCGATCGGCTTCGGTTTTCGTGTAGGGCAAACGGGCGAGGCTGCGGAGGTCGAAGTCGCGGAGGGTGCGACCGATGCCGCGATCGGCGGTAGCCGTCTCGGGGGCGGGTACGCCGGTCAGGCGCGGGTCGTCGGCGGTGAACACCGGGTCGGCGAGTACGGCGAGACGGCCTGGGGCCAGCGGACGATCGGCCATCGTCTCGCGGTTGGTGGCGATCGCGGTGACGGAAGGGGCGCTGACGATTTCGTGGCGGGTTAGCAGGGGCTGGTAATCTTCGGCATCGGGAAGCGCTAGGGCGCTGAACGGAATCTGGTGTAGCGCGCCATCGGGAACGACCAGCAGGCGATCTGTGGCGAGCAGCTCGGCGACGGGCGCGAAAACTAGGTTGCCGAGCTGGCGGGCTTTGCGGGCGGTGGCGAGCGGGTTTCCGGCGCGATCGACGCTGGCGTAGAACTCGCGGGCGGCGGTTTCGATCGTGTCGCGTCCGGGCAGCGTCACGCTCTCGAATCCGTCGCGCGTCACGATCCACACATAGCTGCGATCGCCCGCCAGCGAGTATTGCAGCAGCGTCGTCTCGTCATCGAGAACCCGCTGCTGGACTTGCGCCAGGGTGAGCGGTTCGGGGTATTGCAGCGCTGCGTAGGCCGGATCGGTTTGGCGGATCCGAGCGGCGAGGGCGTCGAGTTCGCGCAGTACGGCAGTGGTTCGTCGATCGAAGTCGGCGACGATCGCTTCGATTTCCACACCGCTCGCGGTCTGGAGCCGGGCGACGCGCTGGGCGTCGAGGCTTTGGAGGCGTTGGCGCAGGGCTCGCTCGCGATCGCGCAAGGCGGGGTCGAGGTCTGCTGTCAGGTCGAGGTTCGCTTCGGCCAGGAGTTCGATTAGCGTCCGGGCGCGGGTGCGCTCGCTGGTGTTGAAGGCGCGAACGTCGTAGCCTGCCTCGGGATCGCGCTCGTGCAGCCGCATCAGGATATCGATGCGGAGCTGGTAATACTCTTGGACGGTGGCGAAGTAGGTGGTGCGGAGGCTGGTGCTGGCGATTTCGCTGCGGAGTTGCTCGACGATCGCGATCGAGGCGTCAATGCGATCGAGGGCGATCTCCAGGTCGCCGAGGACGCCGTGGGCAAAAGCCATATTCCCGAGGGCGGTGGCCTCCCCGGTGCGATTGCCCGTCGCGACGAACAGCGGCAGCGCCCGCTCGTAATAGTCCAGCGCCCGCTGTGAATCACCCGCAAGGCTGCGCGCTAAGCCGATATTGCTCAGCGTCGCGGCCTGTCCGGCGCGATCGCCTACTTCCTCACGGATCGCCAGCGCTCGCTCGTAGTAGTCCAAAGCGGTAGCGGGCTCGCCGAGGGCGCTGTAGGTCGAGCCGATGTTATTGAGCGCGATCGCGTATTCGGCGCGCGCGCCCGTTTCTCGATGGATTGGCCGCGCCCGCTCGAAGTAGTCCAGCGCCGCCCGCAGGTCGCCCAGACGCCGGTAGGCCACGCCGATATTGCTCAGCGAGATGGCCTCCCCGTCGCGATCGCCCACCTCGTGCCGAATCGCCAGCCCTTGCTCGAAATAGTTCAGCGCCTCGCGCCAGTCGCCCAGCGCTTCGTACGCACCGCCGATGTTGTTGAGCGTGCTGGCTTCCCCGGTGCGATCGCCCACCTCGCGCATGATTTCCAGCGCCGCTGCGTGATAGTCCAACGCCGCCTCGCGATCGCCAGTTTGGGTATGAACGAGGCCGATATTGTTCAGCGCCGTAGCTTCCCCATTACGATCGCCCGTCTCGCGCCGAAGCGCTAGCGCTCGATCGTAATAGTCCAGCGCCGCCTCGCGATCGCCCAGCGCGTTGTAGGCGCTGCCGATGCTGGTGAGCGTCCCGGCCTCTTCGCCGCGCGCGCCTACCTCCTGCTGGATCGCCAGCGCCGCCTCGAAGCTCTCCAACGCGCGATCGACTTGCCCCAGCGTTGTATACACCGCGCCGGTATTGCCGAGCGCGATCGCCTCGCCCGCCCGATCCCCCACATCCCGCAGGATCGGCAGCGCCCGTTCGTAATAGTCCAGCGCCGCCTCGCGATCGCCGAGATTGTCGTACACCAGCCCGATATTGCTCAGCACGATTGCTTCGCCCGGTCGATCGTTAGTTTCGCGGGCGATTGCCAGCGCCCGTTCGTAATAGTCCAGCGCCGCCTCGCGATCGCCCAGACGGTCGTACACCGAACCGGCATTGTTGAGCGCGGCGGCTTCGTTGGCGCGATCGCCCGTTTCCTCATGAATCGCGATCGCCCGCTCGTGGTGTTCCAGCGCCGTACGCCGATCGCCCAGCCGCGAATAGACGGTGCCCATATTGCTCAGCGTCCGAGCCTCCAGCTCGCGATTGCCCAGCGCCTGAAACGCGGCCAGTGCTATCTCGTAGCGCTCCAGCGATGCCCGTCGCTCGCCGAGCTGGTGGTGCGTGACGCCGAGATAGAGCGCCGCCGCTGCGACACCGTCCGTCGCGCCGACCTGCTCTGCGGACGCCAGCGCCGCCTCGAACTGCGCGATCGCCTCGCGATAGCCCGCCGCCGTCTGCAAGTTAAACAGCCGCTCGCCTTCTCGATAAGGCTTCAGAAACGCGTTGACTTCAGGTGACTGCGCGCGTTCCGACTGGTGGCGTGGCGGCAACGCCGCGATCGCCGCTCCTCCCCACAGCGCCAGCCCGCAGACTGTGGCCGCGATCGCCCGTCTTAGCTGTCCCACCAGATCGCCCCCTCGGCGCATCGCCTCCACTTTCAATATAGCGACCCTCTTGTTTCTGGCTCTGGAATCTAGGAGCGCTCGAGCGAAGAAGAGTCGTTCGCTTCCGAAGCCCGAATCTTTCCCACGCAAAGCGCGCCTAAAAATTGACAGTCAAACGCAGGCGGCTTAAGTCAGTCCCAGAACGAGTCTCAGAACGAGTCTCAGAATTCCAGGAAGTCCACCGATCGGGCTGTCAGGGGCGACTGCGGCGATTTTTCGTCGTTGTCATAAACTGGAACCAGTCGGTGACGACGCCGAAAGTCAAACGAATATCCGAGCGACCCTCATGTCTCCCGAATCGAAAAACTCCGCCATCACGATCGCGCTCGAGCAGCAACGCGAAGACGAGCGCGTTCGCGACGTGCAGATTTCGGTCGAGCAGATGTTCCTGCGTGAGGAACAGACGGTCGATTTCGTGTTGGGATGTTTGTACGACATCGGTTCGGCCAACTTAATCGAGAAGAAGGTTCCGCTACGGCTGCTCAAGCCGCCCCTGCGCTCGATCGCGCGTTTTTCTCGTCCGGCGTTTCGCTTCGTGGCCGTGCGCTGGTTCCACAAAAACTGCCCGGCGATGATTACAGACTGGCTCCATTCGCTGGTGGTCTTCGAGCCGCCGGAGCCGGAAAGCGAAGCTGACAAAGCGTTGGCGACGGTGGATATCGACGCGATCGAGGCCCGCAGCGCCCAGGTCGAACTCGCCCTCGCCGTCCAGCAGAAAGAATTTGAAGTCACCCGCTTAGAGCACCAGTTGCGCGTAACGACCCTCGTTGCCGTGACCCTGGCGGCGCTGTTCGGTAGCGCGACTCTGTGGCTGGGCTACGAACTCCGACAAATCCGCGCCGCCGATGTGGAGCCCGCCCGTCCGGTTCTGGAGACGAGCGTTACTGCGCCTTAGAAAGCGTTTGAAAAGTTGAAAGCAGGGCTTTCCCATAGTAGTCATGCAAGCCTGCGAAGCATGATGTTGACCATAGCCACGTACAACATGGTCTCACTGGTGGTGGGCAAAAACTCATAATCCTGGCTGAGGCGGCGGAAGCGGCCAAACCAAGCGAAAGTGCGTTCGACCACCCAGCGCCGTGGCAAGACCTGAAACCCTCTCTGATTCGGTGGGCGCTTGACGACTTCGAGCGTCCAGCCAAACGTTTTCTCGACCCAGGCGGTGAAGGCTTGGCCTCCAAAGGTGCTGTCTGTCCAAATCTGCTGCAAACCGCACCAGGCGGCGGCGAACCAGATACCGAGGAGCATCAGCCCTTTGTGGTCAGAGCGAGCGGCACTGTGAACGCTCACTCCCAACAACAAGCCCATCGTGTCCACCAAAATGGTGCGTTTGCGACCCGTGACCTTCTTGCCCCCATCAAAGCCCACCCCTTGAGAAGCACCGGCGGTCTTCACCGACTGAGAATCGACACTGCCCGCACTCGGCTGGCGGTTGCGTCCGGCTCGCTCCCGCACTTTCTCGCGCAGGATGCGATTGAGCTTCTCCCAAGTGCAATCGTCTTCCCAAGCTCGCAGGTAGCCGTACACGGTTGATACAGGTGGGGGTAGTGATGCAAGGTAACGGAATTTCCGATGTGCAGCACTTGGCAAATAGTGGTTTCAGCCATTCAGCGCCATTACGCTGCATCACCCCCAGGTGGGAAGTCGTGGGGCAGAAGACGCCACGCACAGCCCGCACGCATCAGGTAGAAGATTGCGTTCAGTATCTCTCTGAGGTCGGTTGTCCGTGGGCGCCCTCCTGTCTTCGCTTCTGGCAGGTGCGGCTCGATGAGTTTCCACTGGTCACTCGTCAGGTCTGTGTCGTATCGTTGGCGCATTGATTAATCCAGGCTCGAGTCCCGAAAAATGGGACTCGAGCTTACCTGAATTACTTTTCAAACGCTTTCTAAGCTGCTTTCTCAAACAGGAAAAACTCACCCGTTTCCGTCATCCCCAGTGGTCGCAAACCCACATCAGCAAGCATCTTTTGGAAAACACTCTCCGTATAGAAGCCGAGGGTAAACGTTTCCTGGGCGAGGATTTCTTCCTCCTTTGTAAAAGAGTAAGTTTTTTCGATAAAAAAGTGGTCTTTCCCACCTTGATATTCACCGATCTCTTGTGAGTACGTAATACCGTTTCCCAAGTCGAGGGCACTGGCCGTCTAAAGTGGTGAGGAAGAGAATAGATGAGTCAGCAATGAA
>CALCCD010000124.1 GCA_937899645.1 uncultured cyanobacterium
CGCCACACTGTCAGGCTTTACAAGCTTCTCTAATCACTTTTGTCCGTCAATCAGCGTCTGGGCAAACAAGGCGTTTCGAGAGTATTACGGCATGGGCAATGACGGACTTCGAGAATTAATCGAGGCTCCGCTCAGCAACCCCGATTGCACTCAAAGTTACGTTCGTGACGATACTGACGATACTCATGTGTTCACTACGGGCCAGTCTATCGAAGTAGAAGAGCCGGTCACGCGCCACGATGGAGTCGTTCGGCAATTTAATACGATTAAGTCAGCGATTCGGAATGAGGAGGGGGAAGTTGTATTGACAGTGGGCGCGTCCCGAGACATCAGCGATCGCAACGCTGCTGAAGAAAAGCTACGCCAGAAAGAGAAGCAGTACCGCCAGGTATTTGAGACGATCGTCGATGGCTTGGGGATTGTCGATCTTGAAGACGGGCAATTGGTCGAAGTCAATCCGGCCTATCACGAGATGCACGGCTACTCCTACTCGGAGTTCTTAGCCTTCCCCTACGCCGATATCGTGCATCCAGACTCACGCGCTCTTCTGGGACAATTTATTACTGATGTGCATGAGGGACGTGTCTTTACCTGCCAAGCTCAGAACCTGCATCGCAGCGGCAGTGTTCTCGATATTGAAGTCAAAGGAATTCCGTTCCCCTATCGCGGCAAAACTCACGCTTTGGTGCTGGTTCGCGACATTAGCGAAAAGGTCAAATTGGAGCGAGAGCGCGATCGTCAAGCTCAGGCGCTACAGTCGATCGTCGAAGGAACCGCCGCCCACACCGGCGACGACTTTTTCCGCGCCTGCGTCAAATCTCTGGCCGAGACGCTAGACGTGTCTTATGCCCTGATTGCTGAGGTCGATCGCTCCCAACCGGACGCACCTAAAGCAAACGTCATCGCCGCCTGGATGCAGTCAGACTTCGGCGAAAGCTTCCAGTACGATTTACTCGACACGCCTTGCCATAAGGTGCTCGAGCGAGGCAAGATCTGTCGCTACGCCGATTCCGTACAGGCGCTTTTCCCTGACGATCCCTACCTAGGAGCGCTTGGTGCGGAGAGCTATGTGGGCATTCCCCTCGTGGACTCTCACGGGACAGCAGTGGGCTTAATTGCCGTTCTCCACACCGAACCCATTGCCGAAGCGTCGGAATTCCAGGGGTCAATCCTAGAAATTTTCGCCGCGCGGGTGGGCGTAGAACTCGAACGGATGCGATCGGATAAAGCCCTAAAAGAGAAAGAGCGCATCTTGCAGCTCACGCTTCAGGCCGGGAAACTCGGCTGCTGGAGCTGGAATCGCGCCACCAATGAAGTCATTTGGTCAAACGGGCTCGAAGAGATGCTCGGGCTAGAGGCGAATTCTTTTGGCGGGACGTTTGAGGCATATTTGAATCTCATTCACCCAGACGATCGCGATGGGTTTCAGCAGGTCATCGGGCAAGCTTTGGTCAGCGGGCAGGAATATACGGCCGAACATCGCCTGTTGCTCCCTGATGGCTCGATTCAGTGGATGCGAGGACGTGGAGAAGTGTGGCGAGACGAGCACGGGGAGGCGATCGGTTTGCTCGGTTCTGTCTTGAATGACACGCCCCACAAGGTGGCGGAGATTGCACTGCTAGAGTCCACCGAGCAAATTCAGCAGCAGGCCCGGCAGGAGCAACTGCTCAACCAAATCGCCAACCAGATTCGCATCTCCCTCGATCTCGATTACATTCTCCAAACGACTGTCCGTGAGATCGGGCGATTCTTGAAAGTCGATCGCTGCTACTTTGCGTGGTACGTTCCCGACGAGACCGATGCACACTGGCACGTCATTGCCGAAGAGCGTCACTCCGACCTGTCGAGCTTGATGGGTCGGCACTCCGAAGACTGCCTGGGGCAACTCTTGGCGATCTTGCGACGCCTGCAGATTTTACGGGTCGATGAGGCGGCGACGGTCGAAGCGCCCGAGCTTCGCGACGCACTGGCAGCGTCGGAGCATCAGTCCGTGCTGGCGCTGCCGGTCTGGTCGGAGTCTTGCAGGTTCGGAGCGATTGCCTGCATTCACGAACGCGATGCGCGATCTTGGCGAGATGAAGATGTGGAATTCCTCGACGCGATCCTCGCGCAGGTGGCGATCGCGATCAATCAGGCGGAGCTATTAGCCCAAAGCCAAGCCCGGACAAAGGAACTCGAAGAACTGCTCGTCAAGCTACAGAGCACCCAAGCTCAGCTTATCCAAAGCGAAAAAATGTCCAGCCTGGGTCAGATGGTGGCCGGGGTCGCCCACGAGATCAACAACCCGGTGAGCTTTATTCATGGCAATCTGGTTCACGCCCGCGAGTATATGGAAGACCTGCTCGGTTTGTGCCTGCTCTATGAGGAGCATTACCCCGAGCCCCATCCCGATATTCGCGACGAAATCGACGCGATCGAGCTGGAATTTTTAAAAGAGGATCTGCAAGAACTGTTCCGCTCGATGAGTATGGGCACGCACCGCATTAACGAGATCGTTAAATCTTTGCGGACGTTCTCTCGCCTCGACGAAGCGGCGCTCAAAGATGTAGACCTCCACGAAGGCATCGACAGTACGCTAATGATTCTGCGGACTCGCCTGCGGGCGCAGGATTGGCGCTCGGAAATCGAAGTTATCAAAGACTACGGTGAGCTGCCGAAAGTCGAGTGCTACGCCGGGCAGCTCAACCAGGTGTTTATGAATCTGCTCGGTAATGCGATCGACGCGGTGGAAATGCGCGATCGCGCCGATACGGATTCACTCCCAGATTTGCCTCCAGATTCACCGTCCCCCCAACAGCCGCAGGTAGGCCGAATCCACATTCAGACAGTCCGGCAGGGCTGCAACATCACGGTTCGCATCAGCGACAACGGTAGCGGCATGGATGAGGAGACGAGAGCGAGTATTTTCAATCCGTTTTTCACCACCAAGCCCGTGGGCAAGGGGACGGGGCTGGGGCTGGCGATCGCCCATCAAATCGTCACCGAGAAGCACGGCGGCGCGATCGCCTGCGACTCGGAACCGGGCCAGGGTACGACTTTTACGCTGACGCTGCCGCTAGGCGGCCAAGGCGCATAGCGGCGAGGTCGCGCGCGCTAGGTGACAATGGGGGGGCTGCGAGTTCGCATCCCGACGGTGCTTCGGCCGATCGCCGCCTTTTCTACCCTTTCCGCTACTCTTCACTCCCTGCGACCCATGCCTTCCAAAATCCGCGTCGTTTCGATCGAAGATAACGAGCTGAGTCGTATTGGCCTCAACGCCGCCCTCGAGCAGACGGGCGAGATCGAGATCGTCGGCGATGCTGCAAACGGTCGCCAGGGATTGCAAGTGCTGGGCTCGGCGCTGCCGGACGTGGCGATCGTCGATATCGGCCTGCCGGACATCGATGGCATCGAGGTCGTTCAGCGCTTCAAAGAGCAGCACGATCGCGCCGAGACGCGGGTACTGATGCTGACAATGCACGACGACGATGACTCGATTTTGGCGGCGTTCGCGGCGGGGGCGGACTCGTACTGCCTCAAGGACACCGATATCGACACGCTCGTACAAGCCGTGCAGCTCACTTCTGAAGGCAACGCCTGGATCGATCCGACGATCGCCCGCGTCGTCCTCAAGCACAGCCAGGCTCCCGGTGAAGCGACGGACGAAGAGACGGACGCTGTTGCCATCCGCCCGATCGACCCCGAAGAGCGCCAAATCATTGAGTCCAGCCCGCTGACCGATCGCGAACTCGACGTGTTGCAGCTGATCGTCGCGGGTTACAACAACGCCACGATCGCCGAGCGGCTGCACATTACGGTCGGTACGGTGAAGACCCACGTGCGCAGCATCCTTAGCAAGCTGTGCGCCGACGATCGCACCCAGGCCGCCGTCCGCGCCCTGCGATCGGGACTGGTGGATTAGCACCAAGTAGCCTACACGGATCGGGGCAATTCGGTTTTCTCTACCTAAAGAGGGGCAAAATACCACCGATCTAACCCCAACAATCACCCTAAAGGTCGATTACGCCCGGGGGGGTCAGGGTCTTGAATAGACGGGCAAGGTTCGTTCACCTTCCCGATCCCTTGCCGTGCCACGGTACTTAGATCGCCTGCATTTTTCGATTTCTTTTTCTTTGGATGCATGCGAAGGAACTGACGCACTCCCAAAGGTTATTCCTTCTCAACCATGTTGCTCGCTTACCCGCCGATTCGCTTCCCCCACCCCGCACTTACACTCACGCACTTTCTGCACGCCGAGCCATCGCTGCCCCAGATCGCCCAAGAGATTCTGGGCTGCCCGGTGACGCGACGCATCGTCGATCGCCGAGGCCGAGTACTGCTCGAGGTGGGCAGCCTGATCGACTACGAGACGATCGAGCGCGCCGAGCGCGAGGGCTTCCTCGACGCG
The DNA here is from genome assembly GCA_937899645.1 of uncultured cyanobacterium. GTDB lineage: Bacteria > Cyanobacteriota > Cyanobacteriia > Cyanobacteriales > Geitlerinemataceae > RDYZ01. The sequence goes on from CALCCD010000124.1 coordinate 4,388, forward strand.
GTTATTGAAGCGGCCTACCGCTAGCGATCGACGCTCCCCTCCCTGCACCCAAGACGCCACGAAACACCACGACACGCCAAGAGTTCGGGCGCATGGGATAATTTCTTTAAGAAAAGTATCAGCAAGTTGAGAGTTTTACTCACGTCAACTGTCTATGCCTGGAGACAGATATTCAGCATCGGCAAAGTTCCATCCTCGGACAGACGCGCAACCCGCTCAAAACGACGAACATGTAGCTAACAGCCGAATCGAACTCCGGGGCTTAAATCCGCTGTAGTCCGATTCACGAGGGTGCGACGTTCGTAGGCTTTATTGCCGCGAGCCGATCGATTGCTCGCAGAACGATTGCATCTTATCGAGTTAAGAAAAGACTTTATGGTTAATACCCTTCCCAATCGGATCCGAGCTGAGAAACGCCGCAACGGCTATGACGCGACGGTTGCACGCTCGAGCGTTACACTCAACATCACCGTTCTCGGAGCCGGAGCTTGGGGTTCCGCCCTTGCCAGTCTGGCGCGCCGCAACGACCAGAACGTGACGGTTTGGTCGCGCCGCAGCGAAGTGACTCTCGCAGAGGCCATAGAAAACGCAGACATTATTCTCAGCGCCATCTCGATGAAAGGCGTGCGATCGGTGGCCGGACAGCTTCGCGATATCGGTCTATCGGACAAGACGATCCTGATTACCGCTACGAAAGGACTCGAGCCCGACACGAATCTGACGCCCTCACAAATTTGGCAGGACATTCTTCCCAGTACGCCGGTGGTTGTTCTCTCCGGTCCTAACCTCTCGAAGGAAATCGAGCAAGGTTTACCCTCCACAACGGTGATGGCCAGCCACAACGAACTTGCCGCCAAAACCGCGCAGCACGCTTTTGCCTCGGACAAATTTCGCGTCTACGTCAACAATGACCCGATCGGTACCGAGCTGGGCGGCACGCTCAAGAACGTCATGGCGATCGCCGCTGGTATCTGCGACGGCCTCGAGCTTGGCGTCAACGCCAAGTCGGCGCTAATTGCGCGATCGCTCCCGGAAATGATCCGCGTCGGCCAGATTTGGGACGCCTCTCCGGAAACCTTTGTCGGACTCTCTGGCCTCGGCGACCTGCTCGCAACGTGCAGCGGCGCACTGTCGCGCAACTACCGCGTTGGTTTCGGTCTCGCCCAAGGCAAGTCGCTAGAGCAAGTCATTGAGGAGCTGCAAAGCACTGCTGAAGGCATCAACACCACCCGCGTCTTGACCGCACTGGCTCGCAAGGAAGGGCTCGACCTACCGATCGCTCGCCACGTCTATCGCGTCATTGAAGGCGAGATTACCGCGATCGAAGCCGTCGATTCGCTGATGGGACGCGCACCCGAGCCGGAAAACATCCTGCCCGCAGTCGCAGCGTAAGCAGCATAATCCCCTGGATCGTGCCGTAGCAATCGCTACCGCGCTATCCTCGAAGACAGGACGAGTACCCGGTCTCCGGCAAACGGAAGTTTGCTAACGAGACCGGGTACTGTCGTCTCAATCGCTGCTTTTGGTGCTTCCTTATGACTCTATCCGTCTCCTCTCCGGCGATGCTCCGCGCAACCCTTCGACCCGCCGTGTGCGACTTGCAAGCCGACCTCGTAACGTGGCGTCGTCATTTGCACCAGCGCCCCGAGTTGGGTTTTAAGGAAATCGAGACGGCGGCGTTTATCGCCAGCAAGCTAACCGAATGGGGCATTGAATTTCGATCGGGCGTCGCCAAAACGGGCGTCGTCGCCATCCTTCCCGGCTCGCGACCCGGCCCCGTGTTGGGCATCCGCGCTGATATGGACGCGCTGCCGATCCAGGAACGCAACGAAGTCAGCTACAAATCGCAAACGTCAGGCCAGATGCACGCTTGCGGCCACGATGGCCACACCGCGATCGCCCTCGGCGTGGCGCGCTACCTGTCCGAACACCGCGACTTCGCCGGAACCGTCAAGCTAATCTTCCAGCCCGCCGAAGAAGGCCCCGGCGGCGCGAAGCCGATGATCGACGAAGCGGCGCTCAAAGATCCGGACGTGGACGCGATCGTCGGGCTGCACCTCTGGAACAACCTGCCGCTGGGAACGGTGGGCGTGCGTCCGGGGCCGATGATGGCGGCGGTGGAGCTGTTCGACTTGCAGATTCGCGGCAAGGGCGGCCACGGTGGCATGCCCCACCAAACCACCGACGCGATCGTGGTGGCCTCGCAGGTGGTAGGCGCACTGCAAACGATCGTGGCGCGCAACATCGATCCGATCGATTCAGCGGTCGTCACCGTCGGCCAGTTCAACGCGGGAACCGCCCGCAACGTCATTTCCGGAAGCGCCCAGCTCAGCGGTACGGTGCGCTACTTCAATCCGAAGTACGCCGACTTTTTCTCCGAGCGCTTCGAGCGAATTATCGGCGGTCTCTGCGCTGCTCATAACGCTGAATACTGCCTCAACTACTGGCGGCTGTATCCGGCCACCGTCAACGATCCGCGCATGGCCGATCTGGTGCGATCGGTGGCGGAACAAGTCATCGAAACGCCCCTCGGCGTCGTGCCCGAGTGTCAGACGATGGGCGGCGAGGATATGTCGTTTTTCCTGAATGAAGTTCCGGGCTGCTACTTTTTCGTCGGCGCGGCCAACGCCGATCGCGACCTGGCCTATCCGCACCACCACCCCCGCTTCGACTTCGACGAGGCGGCGCTGGGTACGGGGCTGGAAATCTTCTTGCGCTGCGTCGAGGCGTTTGGCGATCGGCCAGAAGCGTGGCTGGGACGCTAGGGCGTGTCATCAATTAGCGCCAGACCCTTTGCGGGGTGAGCAGTTGAACGCTCGCCCCAAAAATAAAGCTAGAGGCTGAACCCCTTACCGAGTAAAGGCTACAAATCTAATTAAAGACAGCCCCTAGTCGCGAAACCTATCGCTTTTTGCCGTGACACTGCTTGAACTTCTTGCCACTGCCGCACCAGCAGGGCTCGTTTTTCTTTGGTCGCCACGGCGGCAACATGTCCCCATCGACATAGAACCACCGCCCGGCTTCCTTGCGAAAGCGCGATCGTTCGTGGAGCTGCGCCACCTCTGCGCCACTGCGGTACACCGCCATAAACTCCACGACACCGGTGTCGTCACCACCACCACCGGCCTTTGTTCCCAACACCTTCAGCCCAACCCAAGTGGCACTTCTGGCGGTGGCGGCGATCGACTGGCGGGCGTTCGGCTGGCGCGAGTCGGGGTGCTCGGTGTTGACGAGGTAGTCGATATTCTTCAGACAGTAGGCGCTGTAGCGCGATCGCATCAGCGTTTCGGCGGTGGGGGCGGGCAGCTTGCCGTCGTGATACTGACCACAGCACTGGCCGAGCGTTCTCCCAGTGCCGCAAGGGCAGGGTTGTGTGGGGGAAGCAGCAGAAATCAGCATAGATGGGTTTAAAGCGCGGATTTCCCAGAAGTTTAGGGGGCAGCGTCCGGAGTGAGGCAGTTTCGTTGTAAAGAACGGGCGATCGCGGCAGCGGGCTCGGGCAGCGGCTCGGCGGTCGCCAGCATCTCAGAGAGGCCCCGGCACATATACTTCAGCGTGTGAGCTTCACCCGAGCGGTATCCCAGCGAAAAGATAACGGGATATCCCAGCACCAGCAGCGCCACAATAGCTCGCTCGAAACGTCTCCCATTCATCCTGCAAGACCGGCACTGCCACCGCCCCCACGAACTCCAGAACTCATCGGGATCGACCTCAAATATTCCCTGCCAGATTTCTTGAAAATAATCGCTTTCTGCCAGTTCCGCCAGCTGCGCCACGACTTCCGTCACTTCCTTAGCGCGAGTCTTGGTGCAATAACCGTAGCAGTCTCCTTCACGCAATCGCTTAGGTGGTCGTTCCTAGATTGTCATTGGCGCATCGATATAGATCGTCGGCTCGTTCGTGGCGAAAGCGAGATCGTGGTGCGCGAGCGTCTTGGCGATGCGATCGTTGGCGACATCGAGCAGGCGCTTGCGAAAATCGACCGAGTATTCGTGCGAGCCCAGGATAAAGAACACTATCCGCGCCCGCGTGATGTCGTCGGCATCTTCTAGAGCGATGTTGGTATTCGCCGCATCGATCCCCAGCAGACTTTCGGTGTTGGACTTGACCTCGCGGACGACCAGCGCGCGCTCGTGGCGTTCGAGAACTTTTTTGAAATCGAGCTGGAGCATGACCACGACTTTTTTACCGCGCGAGATATTCTCAACCTCGTTAGTGACGAGCATCGAATTCGGGAAGACAAAAAGCGTGTTTTTCGCCAGGGCGCGCACGCGGGTGGAACGAAAGCCGATCGCCTCGACTTTGCCCAGCTCGCCGTTGGTCATGCGAATGTAGTCACCGGGAACGAACGGGCGATCGAGGTATAGCACGATCGCGCTGAGGAGCTGCTCGACGATGCGCTGTGCCGCCAGGGTCAGGCCACCGCCAATCAGGCCGAGACCGGCGATCGCCGTGACGAGATTGAGGCCGCGCATCTGAGCGAAGGTGAGCGCAGCGAGGATGCCGATCGTGATATTGGCAGCCATACCGATCGCCAATAAAACCTCATCGGCCAGACGCATTCGCTTGATGATGCCGAGGCCGTAGAACTGCAAAAGCTGCTTGACGATGCGCGACAGCAGCCACGCGCAGGAGATCGTCACGCCCAAATCGAGCAGCGGTCGGGAAAATTCGTAGAAGGCGTCGTAGCGCTTTAGCCACACCCAAACCCACGAGACGAGAATAAAAGTAAACGCCGTGCGGATGGTGGGCTCGATCGGCGCGAGCAGATTGTCGTAGAGGGCTTCGGGCTTCTCGGGCAGGAAGCGATGGATGCCGACGCGCACGAGCTTGGGCGCGATCTGGCCGATGGCGATGACAGCGGCGAGCAGCACGACAAAAACAGCCCAGCGAATGATGACGAGGCTCTCTAGGGAGTCGGGGAGCGCTTCGGTGATGGTGTTGGCGAGCGAGTTCATGTCGGGCAAATCGGTGCAGGCAACAGAGAGCGAGGAGCGTTTGGAACCAGTCGGGCGAAACGCAACGGGTAGGGCGTCGTGCGCCTAGAAGATTGGGCGGCTTCAGCCGATCGAGGTAAAGGAGTTAAAGACCTACAGCGAAATTGGCGCATCGATATAGGTCGGCGCGTCGGAGATAGCAAAGTCGATGCCGTAGTCGATCAGCGTTTGGCTGATATTTTGACGGGCGATGTCGAGGAGCTGGCGGCGCAAGTCCATCGACATTTCCCGCGAGCCGAGGATAAACAGGTTGACCTGTACCTGTACGGCGACGTCGTCAGTCGTCTTGCGGAAGGTGACGCTGGTGCTGCGTGGGTCGAGGCCGAAAATATCGCGCGTGGCGGCGAGGATAACGCTCTCGATCGAGGCGCGCTCGGCCTGGGACACCTTGCGGAACAGGTCGAGATCGATCGAGGCCATAACTTTCTTGGCGTCGCTGTAGTTCTCGACGCGCTCGCCAGTAAGGACGTTGTTGGGTACGACCATCACGGTTCCCTTACCCGAGACGCGGATCTTGGTGGAGCGTAAACCGATCGATTCGACGCGACCGAACGTCCCGTCGGGTAAGGCGATGTAGTCATCGACGAGGAACGGGCGATCGAGATACAGAACCACGCCGCCGACAATTTGTTCGAGCGTCTTTTGGGCGGCAAAGGCGATCGCCAGTCCGCCAATTCCGAGGCTGGTCAGCAGCCCAATGGCGTTCAGATCGTGAGTTTCGGCGAACAGCACCGCGACGATCGCCACGATCGCACCGTTCCCAATAAACTTCGCCACCAGCAGCAGCTCGCCATTCGTCGCCGGGTTTGGCCGGGTCGCCACATCCACCAGCACCGAGTCAAACCAGCGCGCGAACACCTGAGTCAGCAGCCAGCCCGTCACAACCGACAGCGTCAGCGCCACGGCCAACTCAGTCGCGCCGCTCCACCACGAAAACCCGCCAGAAAACGAGTACCAGCGCAGCCCGAGATCGCACACTGTCAGCCCGAGCGCGATGCTCACCCAGCGGTTGCGATCGCGCATCAGAGAGCCGACCGCTTGCGCGATCGGGGACGGACTGGCGCGATCGGACAGTTTTGCCAGTAAGCTCGGCAAACCCAGCACGACGAAGCCGAAGGCGAGGAGGCCACCGCAGGCGGTCAATACGCTCGGCCAGAACGACCCGCTAGCGGGAACGAGGCTGCGAACGTCGAGGGCGGCGTCAAGGAGAAAAAAGAGGTCGGGAGATTGGGCGGGAACGGCGAGCGAGCGCAAAGTCAAAGGCAAATACTCTGATATTTTTTTAATTTACTGATAGTTCAATCTTAAGAATGCAGACGGAATGAGATATCTGATAAACGAAGGATATTTAAAAGAACATTTAAAATGCCATATTCCGTTTGAGGTATGTCGCAAGAGAGAGGCGAGATCGGCTCTGTAAGAAAGCTCAAAAAAGATTCGGACGGAGATTATAGGCAAACAAATAAACATCCCGCAAAGCGAACTGAAGTGCTTTGCGGGAGGCGCGAGATGCGCGCTTCTTCTATTGGGCGTTAATGCAGGTCACCGACGGAAGCGGCAAGGTAAGCCGCTCCCAGCTACGCTTGCTTCCACAGCAGCTCGATCGAGCTGGGCAGAGCTGCCACAAGTTGGCGCTCGGTATCCGGAGATAGCTCGGGCTTAGTCTCAGCGAACACCGCAGAGATCGCGGCTTCAGGCGTCACGCCCGCTGGTAGCCCACCGCCTTCTTCAATAACGCGGCGCAAGAAGCGCTCGCCGGTAACTTTCAGCGGTGCGCGCCAGCGACTGAGGGTGCGGACGAGCGGGTTGGTATCCCACCACAAGCGGGCGATGCTGCCCTGTAAGGACTTGTCGCGAGCGTCGGAAAGCTGCGTCTGCTCCAGGTCGGCGGCGATCGCTTCAGCCAGCTCGGTCGAAATCAAATCGCGCAAGGTGCGGTAGACCACCACAACCATATCGCGAGCATCGTACATGTCGGGAAACTGCGCCCTGGCCATCACCCGATCGAGAAAGGTCGAAGTTTGAACTGCAGTGTTAACGTTGGCGTCGAGAGTCGTAGTCATAAAATCCAAAGTGTCTTTGCTTGATGCATTCGAGTTACATCTGAAAGCAAGCTATCATCCGACCCGAGCGCAACCGGTGGGGAAAACCTCCAATGACTGACCGGCGTCCGGCCCGACTTTTAGACGCGCACGATTCTGGCTTTAAAAACGCCACGATCGGGCTTTCACGTCGATTCACAATCCACAATTTTCGCTCGAAAGTAGCAGTGGGGATATCTACACGATCGCCGCCGTTTCCTTTCACAAAATAATCCCGAGCTTACGTCGCGACCGTACGCAGAACGATCGCGATCTCTGGAAAACTAACCGCGTCGCGAAACATGGGTCGCGGTGGCCTGATCGGTCGGCACGACGAGCATCTCGCTGAGGTTTACATGGACTGGGCGGGTGGCGCAAAATAGCACCAGGTCGGCGATATCGTCGGCGTAAAGCGGCGTCAGGCCGTCGTAGGTTTGCTTCGCCCGATCGCGATCGCCATGAAAGCGCACGTCGCTAAACTCCGTCTCCACCAGCCCCGGATCGATCTCGCTGACCCGAATCTGCGTCCCGAGCAAGTCCAGCTTCAGCCCCTGAGACAGCGCCCGCACCGCCGCTTTCGAGGCGCAGTAGACGTTACCGCCCGGGTAAGCGTGGCGACCGGCGATCGAGCCAATATTGATAATGTGCCCCGCGTCGCGTTCCACCATAGCGGGGACGATCGCGCGGCTAACGTAGAGCAAGCCTTTGACATTCGTGTCGATCATCTCTTCCCAGTCGTCGATATCGCCCGTATGTAGCTTGTCGAAACCGCGACTGAGACCAGCGTTGTTGACCAGAATATCGACATCGCGCCACGCTTCCGGCAGGCTCGCCAGGGTTTGCAGCACCAGGTCGCGGTGGCGAACATCCATCTCCAGGTAGTACACCTCGGTGTCGTATTTGGCGTTGAGTTCGATCGCGAGCTCCTCCAGGCGATCGAGCCGCCGCGCCACCAGCAGCAGCCGCGCCCCTGCCGCCGCAAACTGCTCCGCGCAGGCGCGACCGATACCGCTACTCGCGCCGGTGACAAACGCGAGCTTGTTCTCGAGGGAAATTGACGCCATGAGTTTCGGGGGGTCGGGGGTTCAGGATACGCCGCGATCGGGCAGTCGTGGTTTGCAGTCGAAGTTTGCCGCGATGCTTTATCGTAACGGACGCATCGCCCGCGATTTTGCCGACTTTCGCCACCGTTTTTATCGCTTCCTGTCGTTCCTCGCCATTCGCCGTGACTGCCACCAACTCGACCCCCAACGTCCAGCCGATCGCCCTCTCCGACGTAACCCTCAGCGTCACCACTTGGGGCGACCCGCACAACCCGCCGGTGTTGCTGCTCCACGGCCTCGGCGACACGGCGACGGTCTGGAGCGAGTTCGCGCCGACGCTGACCGATCGCTTTTTCGCGATCGCGCCCGACCTGCGCGGCCACGGCGACAGCGACAAGCCCGAGAGCGGCTACGGCTTCGATCGTCTTATCGCCGACCTGGAAGACCTGCTAGCGCGCTTCGGGCTCGATTCAGTTCACGCGATCGCCCATTCCTGGTCGGCGAAGCTGCTGCCGATCTGGGCGCAACGCCAGCCCGATCGCTTTCACAGCCTGACGCTAATCGACCCGTTTTTTATCGGCACGATGCCCGGTTGGTTACGCATCACGTTCCCACTGCTCTACCAGGTGCTGCCCTTCGTCAAGGCGATGGGGCCGTACGAGTCGCGGGAGACGGCGATCGCCTTTGGCAAAGAGATGAAGCAGTATCGCGGTTGGTCGGCGTTGCAGCAGCGGGTATTTGAGGCGAGTATCGAGGCAAAGCCGGGCGGAAGTTGGGGTAGCAAGTTCACGGTGGCGGCGCGGGATGGCATATTTGAGGAAGTGATGCACGTAGCGGGGCTGACGGAGCCGATCGCAATTCCGACGCTGTTCGTGCAGCCGGAGTCAGGGTTAAATCGCAGCGACTGGCAGTTTGCGCCCTATCGGAAGTTTTTAGTGAATCTAGACTGGGCGATCGTGCCGGGGAATCACTGGCCGTTCTTGGTGGAGCCAGAGCCGTTTTCAGGGGCAGTGCGGAGCTTTCTCCATCGCTCAGGGTCTTATACCAAGCCTAGAAAGTAAAACTACAGATGGATGACCTAGATTGCCAGCCAAGCTTCAGTCCTGGATTTACTATCTGTAGCCAAACTTTGAGTAATTGGTATTAAGCTTCAAAGCATGGGTGGGCTTAGCAAGCGTTTGAAAAGTAATTCATACCTAATCCGGGATGGCGACTCAAAACTCACAGCAAGAGTCGAAGAGCACTGAGTGTACGAGCGTAATCGAAAGGTGGCCTTTGCTCGAGCAAGCTCATCTGAGGGTGGCCATCTCGGATTGCGCGTCACATCCTCCCCCATTGCCCTGCATCCCGACCAGCCGGGTTTCTTCGGTTTGGCGGCGATGTACGCCAAACCGAAGAAACCCGGTGTCTCAGCCGATCTCGCAATTTCGCGCAGTGACTTCGGTCTAGCCGAACGTGACGCCGACATCGCTGGCCGACACGACTGAAATCGACTCGCTGAAGTCGAGGCTGGCCGCACCGGTGACGCGACCGACGAAAAAGCCGTTGTCGAGCTTAATCAGTGCATCGTCGCCCGATCGCGTGGCGCTGGCCGTGACGCCGTCACCGACGACAACAATTTTGTCGCCCTGACTGAGGCTGAAGTCGGCGATCGTATCCAGCTCCGCCGAGTTGTTCGTCGCTTCGCTGGCGACGCGCAGCAGGAAGCGATCGGCTCCCGTACCACCCGTCAGCGTATCCTGGCCGAAATCGCCCACCAGGAAATCATCGCCGCCGCCGCCGTCGAGCGCGTCGTTGCCCTGGCCGCCGCGCACGAAGTCCGCGCCCTCACCACCGCTGACGATATCGTCGCCCTTGTTGCCGTGGAGAATATCGTCGCCGTTGTTGCCCGCGATCGCGTCGTTGCCCTGTCCGCCGCGCAGCAGGTCACCATCGTCGCGGCCACCGCCGCCGCCATCGAGAGTGTCGTTGCCCTGGTTGCCGGTCACGTAGTCCGGAGCGGTCGAGCCGGTGACGTTGTCGTCGCCGCCTAGCATCACGAAGCCGCCCTGGTAGGTCGCGTTATCCGCCAAGGAGATCGAAATAGTTTCGGCATCGCTGGTGAAGATTTTCGCCGAGACCGACGGCGCGCTGACTTCGCTGAGGCGATTGGTGAAGGTGGCAAAAGGCGTCGTGCCCATCACGCCGGACAGCACGCCGATGGTCAGGTCGTTAACGAGCTGGCTGTCGTTCAGCAAAGTTCCGGTCAGCTCGCCGAGCTGGTCGCGAGTCAGACCGCGAATGAGAGTGTTGATATCGCCAGAGGTCAGGGCGCTGGCGGCTTCGCCGAGCTGGCCGCCGAGCAAGTCGTCGAGCTGGCTGCCGGTCAGGTTGCTCAGCACGTCGTTGAGGTTGCCGGTCAGCACGTTGCTGGCCGCATCACCCAGGTCTTCGCCGAGTAGGCCCTTTGCGAGGTCTTCAATGTCTTCACCCGTTAGAGCCGAAATCACGCTGTTGGGGCTGCCGCTCAACAGGCTGGTCGCGATATCGCCCAGATTGTCGCCGAGGAGGTTGCTGGCGATATCGTCGATCGGCTGACCGGTGAGCAAAGTGGTCAGTTCGCCGAAAAGCCCGCCCGAACCTTGCGAGTCGGACGAACCAAAAAGATTGAAAAGCATGAAAGTCGGAATGACGAGTGGAAAAGTTGCAGGGGGAGAGCGTGCTGTCGGTTGCGCGGCAACCTGACGCACGTTCTCGCCTTAACAACTACTACTTTTTACGGGCGATTCCGAACTTTCGCGGCGAATTTCCGTACCTACGTAATTATCGTGAGGCTTCGCAAGGCCCAATTGTTAGTGCATCACCTACGCGGTTTCCATTAGGCCGAGCAGCCAGTTAGCCATTGTCGCCCGCCGGGTCTGCCGAGGGCCGAATTCGCCGACTTTATAGCCCTTAAAGCCCAGCTTGTCTTTGAGAAGCTGCTTGTTCTCTTTGGGGATCGATCGCGTCAGCTTCACCGTCGCCGGACGGCTTGCGATAAAGTCCGGCGGCTCGGGGTAGTCCGCCGACCAGGCCGAATCGACCGCGCTCGCGTCCCAGGTCTGCGCGTCGGCGTCGTAGCGATAGCCGAGGTGGTGCCAGACGATTTGGTTGACGATCGCATCGTCGAGCGTTTCTTCGAGAATCGCCCAGATCGTTGCGGTCTCTAGGGAGGGGAGTCGATCGCTGAAGTTGGGTTTGGTGGAGTCGGGTTTGGTGGGGTCGGGTTTGGTGGGATGGGCCATGATGCTGTCAAGGTCGGACGCTCGGAGGAACCGAACGGCGACGGCGCGATTGTAAGAGCATCGCGATTTTAGCGGGAATCTCGGGGATTTTTGCCGAGAGTCTGCGCCGCAATCCCGACCCGATCGCTCCTTAGCCTTTGTTCTCTTCCGAATCGAGGTCTTCGATTTGCAGCTCCTCGAGGGCGGCGAGGGTGACCTCCAGGCTGAGCTTGGCACGCTCGATCTTCGACAGTTCGCCCCATTTAACGTCAGCGCTGAGCGTCGATCGCGGCGAGCTGTCGCGCATGGCCAGAGCGTAAGGACGGGCGATCGTGCGCCAGTCGTCCGCCGACCAGCCGGGAATCGAGCCGTCAACGCAGTCGATGAGCTGGGTCAGCGCCGCCTGTCCGCTGGTTTCGACGCGACCGGCCAGGGCGCTGGCGCGCTCGGCGATCGTCGCGAGCAGGTCGGACGGTACGCGCTGGCCGAACTTGGCAATGAGGCGATCGACCGGCGAGGTGGCGCGGGCGGCGTCGGCCTGTTCCCAAAGACCATCGAGGGTGCTAAAAAATTGCTTCGCGCCTGCTTCGATGGCGGCATCCGTCCAGCCCAGCTCGCTGTCGGTCAACTCGGTGTTGAGTTGAGGCGACACTTCGAGGGACTGCCAAGCGTAGGGAGAGTCGTCTTCGAGGTGGAGGCGATCGAGTAGCGAAAATTCGACCTGTGCTTTCAAGGGCGAACGATCGGGAGAGGACGAATGAGCCATAGCGAGATGCGCGGGTACGTGAATGGTGAGAAAGGGGCGAGCGAGAGTCTTTGTGATGGTGGCAGGAGGGAAAAGTGCGGGTGTCGCGTTCGTCGTTCCGTTCGTCCTGCTCCTTAGACTACAAAACTCGGCACCCATTTCCTGAAGTGCGGGGAACTTTTTTGGGAGACTTGCCCCTAGGCACGGTCGGGCGCTGAAAGGCTCGGCGCGCTGACCTGGGTGCGGCGTGCGGCGATCGGCATTCGCCAGCCCGTTCCAAAGGCGCGATCGGTGATCTTCAGTCCTGGTGCGGACTGGCGGCGCTTGAACTCGGCGCGTTTGACCATGGCCGTAATGCGCTCGACGGTGGTGCGATCGTGCCCGGCATCGATAATGCCCTCGGCGGACTGGTGCTGGTGAACGAGGCGATCGAGAATATCGTCCAGGGTGTCGTAGTCCGGCAGCGAGTCGCTGTCGCGCTGGTCGGGGCGCAACTCGGCGCTGGGCGGCTTTTCGAGGATATTGCGCGGCAGGATTTCTTGGTCGCGGCTGCGATTAAACCACTCGCACAGGGCGTAAACCCGCGTTTTCGGCACGTCGGAGATCGCCGACAGCCCGCCATTCATATCGCCGTAGAGCGTACAGTAGCCCACCGCCATCTCCGATTTGTTGCCCGTCGAGAGCAGCAGGTGGCCGAATTTATTGGCCACGGCCATCAGCAGCGTGCCGCGAATCCGCGACTGGATATTTTCTTCGGCGACGCCCGGTTCGGTTCCGGCGAACATGTCATCGAGGGAGCGATCGAAGCCGTCCATCATCGGCACGATCGGCAGGTTTTGCGTCTGGATGCCAAGGCGATCGGCCAGGGCGATCGCGTCGTCCACTGACGCCTGAGACGTATACGGCGATGACATCAAAATTCCCAGCACGTTCTCCGCACCCAATGCTTCCGCCGCGATCGCCGCCACCAGCGTCGAGTCGATACCGCCGCTCAGCCCCAGCACCGCCTTGGTGAAGCCGCACTTACGCGCGTAATCCCGCACGCCCAACACCAGCGCGTCCCAGACTTCCTGGTTTTCGTCGTCGGGATAGGGCGCGATCGAGCCGGTCTCGAGTAAGTTCGCCTCCGGATCGAGGGTCACAATTAGGGCGTCGGTCTGACAGTGGGCGGCGCGGCTGGCGACCTCGCCGCTGCGGTCGATCGCGACGCTGTTGCCGTCGAAGACCAAATCGTCGTTGCCCCCCACCTGATTGGCGTAGAAGATCGGCAGGTCGTAGCGCGTCGCCGCGTTGCGGAGCATGGCCTCGCGCAGATGCTGCTTGCGGAGCGTGTAGGGCGAAGCGGACAGGTTGACGATCGCATCGACGCCCGCCACCGCCAGATCGGCGATCGGATTGCAACGATACAGTCGCTTGCCCCAGAAGGCGTCGTCATTCCACAGGTCTTCGCAGATCGTGACGCCAATCTTCAGCGCCTCGCCGCCGCCCGTCTCCAGCATAAAAATATTGTTCTCCACATCCGCCACGTCGGGAGCCGCCTCGAAGTAGCGGTTCTCGTCAAAGACGTCGTAGGTGGGCAGCAGCCGTTTGTGGAAGACTCGCTCCAGTTTGCCGCCGCGCAGTAGGGCGATGCTATTAAACAGACCCTTACCGCCCCGGCGCGAAGCATCGGGGTTGCGGACAGCGAGGCCGACGAGCGCGGCGATTCCCGACGGCAGTCGTTCGGCCAGGTCGCGGACGGCCACCTCCATTGCGTCGATAAAGCTGGGGTCGAGCAGCAAGTCGCGGGGCGGGTAGCCACAGATCGACAGCTCGGGCGTCAGCAGTAGGCAGGCGTCGTCGTCGCAGGCGGACTGGGCGGCGGCAAGGACGCGATCGGCGTTGCCGCGCAGGTCGCCGATCGTGGGATTGAGCTGGGCGATCGCGATTTTCATGAGCGGTGCGGGGGCGAACGGAGTTCCCACATTTTAGGAGACACATTCCGGCAAGGCCGCAGCAAGCGCGACAGATTGCACTGTCCGAGGCGATGCCGTCGGGTCTTGTCTACTTGCCCATCGCTCGCACCACGCCAATGCCACCGAAATACAGCCCCGTTACCGCCCCCGCCAGCAAGCTTTGGGTCAGCGGGTCGGTCGAAGGCGTCAGCACCGCGCCCAGCACCGCCGCAATCAAAATCACGTAGCGCCAGCCGGAGAGCATCTGCTTTGACGAGACGATGCCCAGTGCGCCGAGCAAGCCCTGAACGACGGGGATCTGAAACGCAATGCCTGTACTAAACATCAGCAGCAGCACGAATTCAAAGTATTTGTCGATCGACCAAAGCTGATCGACCACGCCTTCGCCGTAGCTAACGAAGAAGTTCAGCGCCGCCGGAATTAGCGCCACGTACGCGAATCCCAGCCCGAGAAAGAAGAGAATGCTCGAGCCAAAGACGACAGGCGCGATCAGGCGCTGCTCGCGGCGCGTCAGGCCGGGAAGCACGAAGCGGACGATCTGGTAGAGGATGAACGGGCTCGAAACGAGTAGGCCGCTGTAGCCCGCCACTTTGATCGAGACGAAGAAATATTCACCCGGCGCAAGCTGCAAGAATTTGACGCCCGCTGCGGGAATCTCCAACAAAGAAACGATTTGCTTGACAGCGATAAAGCAGCCGATAACGCCGACGAACACGCCGACGAGCGAGGCAAAAATCCGCAGCCGAAGTTCTTCGAGGTGGTCGAACAGCGACATATCGACTTCGTAAGGCGATTCATCGAGGAACGCTTCGTTCGCTGCTGGGTCAGCCTCAACCGGCAACATGGACTTTTCGGTGTCGGCCTCGGTCGGTGTCGTCATAAAACTTTGAACTCGATCGCAGGTGCTCTCTAGTTTAGACCGATTTTCCCCGCTGCCTGCGCTCGTTGCCATTTCCCAGCCGTTGCCAGCTCCCGACAAAGAGGTAAAAAAGCGGCACGCGATCGAGGCGACATTTGCCAGTCTTCAGCGCGGATATCCAGCCTCTCGGCTCGCCAAGGTTTCCACTACTATGTTTACCTAAGGTTTTCCCGACCTCCGATGCTTGTTGGGCCGCGCGTCCATCGAATCCGTGCGATCGCGAGAGATCGCAGCGTGCGATCGAGCCTTGCCCAGGTCGATAGCGCCACCCACGACAATTCCCTCACTCCACCATCTCGCTGTGCTATACACCCTCGTCGCCGACTTCCGGATCGTGTTCGAGCGCGACCCCGCTGCCCGCAACTGGCTCGAAGTCCTGTTTTGCTACCCCGGACTGCAAGCGCTGACGTTCCACCGTGTCGCCCACGGCCTGTATAACGCGGGTCTGCCATTTTTTCCCCGCCTGATCTCTCATATCGCTCGCTTTCTGACGGGCGTGGAGATCCATCCCGGCGCGACGATCGGGCGCGGTGTCTTTATCGATCACGGCATGGGGGTCGTGATCGGCGAGACGGCAATCGTCGGCGATCGCTGCTTGATCTACCAAGGCGTCACCCTCGGCGGCACGGGAAAAGAATCCGGCAAGCGCCACCCGACCCTAGGCGAGAACGTCGTCATCGGTGGCGGCGCGAAGGTGCTCGGCAACCTGCAAATTGGCAACAACGTCCGCATTGGTGCGGGGTCGGTGGTGTTGCGCGACGTGCCCGCCGACTGCACGGTCGTCGGCATTCCCGGTCGGATCGTCTACCGATCGGGCGTTAAAATCGACCCGCTCGAACACGGCCAGCTCCCGGACGCCCAGGCCAAGGCCATCCGATCGCTCGTCGATCGCATCCAAGACCTAGAGCAGCAGCTCCAAGAACTTAAGGCCCAGCACGACGAACATCGCGAGGTGGTCGGCGTGGCGGCGGCGACGATCGAACAGCTCGAAGCGCAGTACGTTCGGTGTTCCGAGGAAAAGGGCGCAGAGAAAGCGCCCGCACCGCAGCAGTGCAATCTCAAAGATCGCGCCATCCAAGAATTCCTCGACGGCTCGGGAATTTAAAACGTATCCCCAGAACGAACACTCGGAGTAACCCGATGAGCCCAGCCGCTCGGACTTCCCCAGGAACGCTGTCTCTAGAGGATTTTCTGCGGCAGCCAGAAACGATACCGGCTAGCGAATATATCAACGGTCGAGTGTTGCAGAAGCCAATGCCCAAATCCCGCCATTCTCGACTTCAGTTAAAGCTGGCGCAAAAGATTAGCGACACTTTGGAAGCAGCGGAGCTTGGTGCGGCGTTTCCAGAGTTGCGGTGTACGTTTGGGGCGCATTCCATCGTGCCGGATATCGCCGTTCTACGTTGGGATAATCTCGCGTTTGATGAGTCGGGAATACCGCTAGACGATGTCAAGATTGCGCCGGATTGGGCGATCGAAATCTTGTCGCCAGGCCAGAGCGCAAACCGGATGATGGGTAACATTCTGTACGCGGTAGAGCACGGATGCGAGCTGGGATGGCTCGTCGATCCCGACGATGAGTCGGTGCTGGTATTTCATGCGGGGCGATCGCCCCTTCTCTTCGAGGGAGAAGCGCCCCTGCCGGTGCTGTCCGACTTTCCGGAGATGGAGCTGAGCGCCGCAACGATCTTTGGCTGGCTCTCGATGAAGAAACGGCAGAACGGCTAAAGTCGCTTTCCCCTTGTGGGGAATTCGATCGCTAACTCTTGTTCGCTTTCTTGTCTGGCAGGTTGCGCGGCGGCGGGTAGATGCCCTCATAGAAGCGCCGCTCGAAGCGACCGAGACCCCAGAAGCCCGCGCCTGTCGCGACGATCAGCACGGCAAACGCGATCGCCCAGGCCAGTGAAAGACCCACCGCCGCGATCGCCGGAATCGAGGCCACCAGCACGAGACCGAGCCCGCCCAGGACGCGCCGCAGCTGCTGAATTCGTTTCAGCGCACCGCTGCAACTTTTGCAGTGCTTGGTGTGGGAATGGTAGCGATCGAGGAGCTGTTCGCGGCTCTGGGCGGGTGGCAGCGGCTGGCCGGGGAACGGCTCGCCATACTGCGCCAGCCATTTTCGGTAGGTCAGCACAAAGCGATCGGCGGCAGTGGGCAGATAGCAGGCGCGGGCGTAGGCGAGGTCGGCTTCGACGCCGTACGATAAGCGCTCCAGATAGCGCTCCTGCCAGTGCAGGAAAATCTGGTCGTCTTCGAGAACGTTGTTGTTGCCGACGTGGGAGTACCAGCGCGGCGTCAGCGAGATCGCCAGCTTGGGAATCTTTGAGCCGAATTTAAACGGGAAGCGCGCGAACAGGCGGCACTCGCCCTTGCGGATCGGCGTGGCGTAAACCACCGTCAGCGTGCGCCCGAACTGCTTCGAGGTCAGGTCGTGCCACATCAAACCAGGCGCGATAAAGGTCGTATCCTGGCGTCCGAGCGCGCCCTTGCGCGGGCCTTCTTCCCATTTGCCGGTAAAGCCCTGACGATCGCACGATGTCAGCTCCAGCCCGACCTCCGAGGCGTATTTGCGGTTGCCGACCGTTTTGTGGTGCGTGTAGGGGATGTGGCTGACATCGAGGACGTTTTCTAGCAGCGTCGTCGCGTCGTAGGGCAAATCCCGAAATGTGTTCAGGCAGACCCAGTCCTTGGCGTCGTCTCGGTCTGGATCGAGGACTGACACGAGGGGTAAGTTAGCCGCGTCGGCGTTCTCGAACTTTCCGGCATAAACGAACAGCAGTCCCTGTCGTACGGCGGTCGCGTAGGCCGTGGCGCAGGAACGAGAGGCCGCGCGCGCATCGACTTCCGGCGGCTCCTGGGGCAGGCGATCGCACTTGCCCTCGCCGTCAAAAGCCCAGCCGTGGTACGGGCACTCCAGCAAGCCGTCTTCGGAAATGCGGCCTTCGGACAGAGGCGCGAGGCGGTGCGGACAGCGATCGGCAAAGGCGCGCCAGTTGCCGCCGTCCCACCAGATTGCCAAATCGCGATCGAGCAGCGTAAAGCGCTGGGGCTGGGTGCGATCGAGGTCGTCGAGATAGAAGACCGGATACCAGTTTTCCGCCCAGTCGAAGGCGTTCGGGTCGTCACCGCCCGCAGGCAGGCCGAGGGAAATCGTATCGAGAACCGTCATGGGATGCGCCGGAAAGGGCCGAGAAAGATCGAAGCTCGCGCGAGCCAACGGCATCGCGCGAATCTTCATAAATCTTAACGAATTGCGGCCTCAGGCGCGAACGGACGTCTCGGAGTAAAGCGGCCAGCAGCGCGCGGTCTACGGCGAGATGTTGACAGCTTCGCTGCGGAGCTGGGCTTCCCAGTTGGCGATCTGGAGCTGGGTCGAGCCATAAATGCTAGCGCTGGCGGGAATGCGACGGGCAATATCGATCGCCGTGGCCGGATCGGCGAGCGCCCGTTCGGTGGCAATACTCAGCAGCGATCGGCTCCACTGCTCGACAGCACGGGCGGCTTCCTCGGACAGATAGCTGTTGGTTCCGATATCCGCCGTGGCGCGGATGGCCGCCTCGAAGCCTTCCGCCGTGCCGTAGGAGGCCAGGTCGTAGGCTTCGTCGAGGTTGCCGCGATCGAGAGTTTGGGGGATCCAGCTATCGATTTCGGCACGGGCGTCAGTGTAGAGCGGGCTACCGACCGAGATTTCCTCCGCCACAGAAATCGCCGCGTCGAAGTTGCCCGATCGCGCTAAGCCTCTTGCCCTGGCCAGCACCGGCGCATCTCCCTGCCGCGCGATCGACCCCTGCCATTGGAGGATCTGGCGCTGGGCTTCGTCGTAGAGCGGGCGCGACACGGGGATCTGGCTGGCTTCGGCGATCGCCGCTTCCAGGTCGCCTCGGTTGGCCAGAACACGGGCGCGGGCCAGAATCGGGCGGTCTTGCTCGCTGTCAAGCTGCAAGCGCCAGCGATCGATTTCGCGTTCGGCCCGCTCCCAGAGGGCGTTGGATTGGGGAATTTCGCGCGCAGTAGCAATTGCTAAGCGCAGATTTTCTTCGTCGCCGGAGCTGGCCAGCGTTCGAGCGCGCTCGAGTACCGCGACCTGACTGAGGCCGTCCTGCCAGCGGGCGATCCAGGTTTGCGCGTCGCCGTAGACCGGACTATCGAACTCGAGACCGCGCGCCTGGGCGATTGCCGCTTCGAGGTTGGCTGCTGTCGGTCGCCGCGCCGTGTAGCGCGCCCGCGCCAGCACGACAAAGTCGTTGGCCTTTTCGCGCAGGCCGGTAATCTCCGGCACGCGGCGGGCCGTAGCGATCGCGCCGGGCAGGTCGTCGTTTTCGAGCTGGGCGTCGGCAATGTCGATGAGCTGCTGGCCGAACTCGCGCAGCAGGGTTTGCGCCCGCAGCCGCAGCGGACTGGCCAGCCCGACTTCCTCGATCAGGTCGATCGCCTCCAAGACGCTATTTACGTCGTCGCGAGCGGCAATGCCCCTGGCGCGCTCCACCTTAGAGGTGTCCTGCCGTCCGAGCTGAATCGCCGAAGCGTATTCCTGATAACGCGTCGTTTCCCAATAGCGGTTGCCGACACCCACCAGGCGAGAAATATGCGTAAAAGCTGGCCCCCAGTAGCCACGCTCGAGTTCGCGCTCGATCGCAGCGGCGATGTCCGTCGCTTCGTTCCAAACTTTCTGCCACTCGCCGACCCGATCGCCGACGACGGTCGCGAGGCGGCTGCGGATTTCCGGCGGCAGCGACGACAGCGGCACGCGTTCGGCAGTGGCGATCGCCTCGTCGAGATCGCCCGCGTGGAAAGCTTCTTCTGCGAGATCGAGGATGCCCGTCGCCCACAGCTCGAGCTGGCGATCGACCTCCGGGCGCAAGTCGTGGTCTGCTGACAGCTTGCTGACCAAGCCGATCGCCGACAGCAAACTATCGACCGTGTTGCGGTTGGCGTAGCTGCGCGCACAGTAGAGACGGCGCGCCGCCGTGGTCGTTGGCAAAAATAGCGTGCGGCAGTTGGCCTCATCCGGCAGCTTGAGCAGCATCGCCGCCGCCCCGATCCCCGAACCGATCACCGCCACGCCAAACAGCAGCCCGATAATCAGCGCGTTTGGCTTTAGGCTGCGGCGCGGGCGGCGACGCCTAGAACGCTGGGGTGCGGGGGTGCGTCTTTCGGGTGTGGCGATCGAGCCGCGACTGTCCGGTCGATCGTAGTAAGGGTCGAGATCGCTCATAACTTACCGTACTCGGCAGCAACGTCAGACGAGCGGCTACAGCAATCGCCCGAACGCAACTGTTTGTCGCTATGTTAGCCCAGGAGTCGCTCGGGTCGGAATCGCTCGATCGCGCCATTCCGACCCGAGCGACCAGAAACCGAAGCAGCGAAACCGACTCCGCCGCCTTACGCCTCGCGTTACACCTCGTCGGAAGCGTCCTTCTCGTAGATATTGTTGAGCGGGCGGTAAATATAGGGGTGGTGGCGCGGGCTTTTCTGAATCTCGGACTTAATTTGTTCCAGATCGATATAGCGATCCGCCACGTTAATCAGGCTGTCACTGGTCATCGATCGCAGGCTTACCACCTCGACCCTGACGCCGCGATAACTAACCGAATCGACCGCGTAAGCTAGATCGCCATCGCCGCTGACCAGCACAGCCGTGTCGTAAGCGCCCACCAATGCCATCATATCGACCGCAATTTCCACATCGAGGTTGGCCTTTTTCGAGCCGTCCGGCAGCTGAACCAGGTCTTTCGCAATCACCCGATAGCCGTTGCGCCGCATCCACAGTAGAAAACCCTGCTGCTTCTCGTTGGAGCGATCGACCCCCGTGTAGAAAAACGAGCGTAGCAGGCGCGACCCCGCCGTCAACCGACAAAGCAGCTTCGTGTAATCAATCTCCATGCCGAGCTGCATGGCGGCATAGAACAAATTGGAACCGTCGATAAAAATCGCAACGCGACCGCGATTCTCCAGCACCTGCTCCGGTGTGAAGATCGCGTCATGCTCGAAGTCATGCATCATTTTTGTATTCTCAGTTTTTATGTGAGACGAGCCACCTTCGATGGGAGAGACGCGCCACTAGATTGAAACGAGCTTGTAAAGCGATGAGGTGCGGTAGCGAATTTATGAAGGGGTAGATCGCTGGAGCTTGGTGCTGCTTGCCCGAAAAAGCGAACAGTCTCGCAGGATTACGAAAGGGACTACCTGGTTTTTATTGAGACCATTATAAGTTTCGATCGATTCGTTTGTGAACCAAGACATTCAGATCGCCCGATCGCGTAAAGCTTCACGAAGAAAGTATTTCACTTTTCCTTAAGAAATCGGCGCTTTTGTAAACTCTTCAAACACTCGTTTTCTTGAGGGCCTCATGGCAAAGTCGCGTCCGAATACGCGCCCTATATTGCAGTGACTCGGGGCTTTCGAGCGGTATTTGTCACCCTACTCGCGGCTTCCAGGCGGGGTTAGGATGCTGCCGAAGCCACGATTCCGAGATAATTCTGAGTGAGTCTTCGTCATCGCGATCGACGTCAGGCCGAACATTTTACGCAAATATTTCAATCGAAAATATAGGCTGAGCTAATACTCTATTGCGCGCTTTCTGGCGTGCGAGTTCGGGCTCGCGGCCCTCGACAAGCTGCCACATTGAATCAGCTCGCGCGATCGAAGTCGATGCGTTTTCGGAGCAGTCTTTCCGCACCTAGGCTGCTTCTATTCAGGCGCGGGGCCACGATACAAAAAGTCGGCCAAAAGCTGGCCAGCGCTTTAGAGCCGCGCGAGTTTCGACTGCGGCTGAATGAAAATACCCGGGAAATAGACCTTTTGCATAAATCGAAAGGGCCAGGATTCGCGCGCCGAGCGGAGTCGTTGGCGTCGCCTCTGCGAAGCAGATAGTGCGCCACTTTTCGCGAGTACGCTCGGGCTGTCGGCGAGGCCGACGCTACGCGAACAACTCCGCTCGGCCTGCAAGATTTCGCCTTTTCAAGGACTCAGGCTCTTTGTGCAAGAGGTCTAATATTAGGTAAATGCTGAGCGCGCGATCGCCCGCTACACGGCCTCGAGTTCGATGCGTCGGAAAATCGGTTCGGCTTTTCCGAGGGCTTGACCGGCAGCGAGGCAGCCCCAGGCCGAGTGGGACGCGAAATCGATGTCCTTCAGGGTTTCGGCACGATCGAAATCGATGTCGTAGCCGATTTGCGTGTAGATCGCCGTACTCAGCGTCGGGATCGTCGGCGAGAGCAGGTAAGCCGCAAGGCGAACGGATTCGAGAATCGTATAGAGAACCCGCTCGACTTCGGCCTGTTGTCCCTGCTTGTAAAGCGTCCAGGGCGCGCGATCGTCAATAAATTTATTGCAGTCGCGCACCAGAGCGAGGACGCTCTGGCATGCACTGTGGAATTCGAGGGATTGGTAAGCGCGATCGACGCGTGCCCCGAGGTCGGCTCCCGTCGTTTTGAGCGTAAAGCTCTCGTCGAGGTCGTCGGCGTTCACTTCGGGAACCGAGCCGCCGCAATATTTGCCGATCATCTTCAGCGTGCGGTTGAGCAGGTTGCCCAAATCGTTGGCCAGGTCGGCGTTGACGATATTGATAAAGCGCGTCTCGTTGTAGTCGCCGTCGCGTCCGAACTCGATTTCTTTCAGGAAGTAGTAGCGAACGGCATCGGTTCCGAAGCGATCGATGAGTTCGTGGGGATCGATTGTGTTGCCGATCGTTTTGCTGATCTTCATGCCGTCCTTGGTCAGGAATCCGTGGCCGAAGACGCGCCCGGAAATCGGTAGGCCCGCCGACATTAGCATTGCGGGCCAGTAGACGGCGTGAAAGCGCAGGATGTCTTTGCCGATTAGGTGCAGGTCGATCGGCCACCAGTTGTCCAGGGCATTGTCGAGGGTCGGTTCGTCGCCGGGCTCGAGTAGGGCAGTGACGTACCCGAGCAGCGCGTCGAACCAGACGTAGAGCGTATGCTTTTCGTTATCGGGAACGGGGAAACCCCAGTCGAGATTTACGCGCGAGATCGAGAAGTCCTGCAAGCCCTGCTTGACGAAGTTAATCACTTCGTTTCGACGGCTGGCGGGCTGGATGAATTCTGGATTTTTCTCGAAGAGTTCTTCGAGCTGGCTTTGGTAGTTTGACAGTCGAAAGAAGTAGTTTTCTTCGTCGCGCCACTCAGCTTGCTTGTTCGGGTGCATCGGACAGTAGTTATCGTCCAACAAGTCGCGCTCTTCTTTGAATTCCTCGCAGGCGACGCAGTACCAGCCCTTTTGCTGGCCGAGGTAGATATCGCCCTTTTCCCAGACGCGCGCGAAGAATTCTTTGACGATCGGGGCGTGGCGCGGGTCGGTGGTGCGGCTGTAGCGATCGAACTGGATATTGAGTTTTTCCCACAGGGCGCGAAACTCACCGGAGATTTCGTCGCAGAGGTCTTGGGGGTCGCGGCCCTGTTCTTCGGCGGTGCGCTGGATCTTCTGGCCGTGCTCGTCCGTGCCGGTGATCGAGAGGACGTCTTTTCCCTGGAGGCGCTGGTAGCGGGCGATCGCGTCGGCGGCAATGGTCGTGTAGGCGCTGCCGATGTGGGGTCTGGCGTTGACGTAGTAAAGCGGCGTGGTCAGCGCAAAGCGCGGGCGATCGGGGCGGCTCATGGTGGATGTTGGCGGGGATGTGCGGGCGGGGGCAGAACGCTTCGAGCGCGGTGGCATCGGTGGCGATCGGCGGCAGGCTGTCTCGACTCAGCCGTATGTAAGTTTACCCGCATTGGGTTGCGGCCTTGCAGCGCGATCGCCATCCACTCCAAAAAGCGGCGATCGTGCGATCGTCGCTTCTGGCACTGGCTGGCCTGCACGGGCTAAAAACCGCTTGCCACACTGGAAACAGGCGGAGATCTGCGCTGAAGCTGGAAGGAGTATAAAGGAGTACTGTGGCCTGAAAATTGCCTAAAGATTGCCCAGGGAACGACGGCTCGGGAAACGCCGCAGGGAACTCAAAAAGTAAGTGTTCAGGAAATGCTCAGCGGCGCAACCGGCACGTCATCCCAAGAGGCGACCGTCCGCAAGCGAGCGATCCAGCCTTCAGCGCGCTGCTGGTCGTCGAGATTCGCAGAGAAAGATTCGTGGCAGGCGCGGGCGCGGCCTTCGTCGCTACAAGCGATGCAAGCGTGAACCATTCCCGACGGATCGAGCTGTTCGTTAACCCAGATCTTGACATCAGAGTTCATGGTCTTCGTATCTCCTCAGGGTGGGGTTCGGATTTCAGCGAAAAGCAGGCGAGACAACAGGCCGAACGACGGGCGCTAGGCGATCGCTTTGGCAGTCGTTTTAGCGATCGCTCTGAAGATATCGGAACGTGCCTGAAACACCGCAAATGTAGGCATAGCGTAAACATTGAGGTAGGCATCTAGCACTCATCAATCGCAGTCGGTCGCGACGGCTTTCTCATGCCTAACATTTTGGGCGATCTGCGAATCGACTGCAACGAACGTCAGGCTCCGAGACGAATCGATACATCGCAACATCAGCAGACACGCTTCTTCGCTCTTATTGCATTCGCCTTACAAGCCCGAATCGCTCAATCGATCTCCGGTCAGAAATTTAGCTCCACGCAGACAACACAAGTCGCGATCGTGCGAGGCTACAGACCCGCCGCAGCACTACCCAGCCCTTGGAACATCACCCAAGACAGGAAAAAGTTCGCGATGAAGATCGCCATCAGCGACGTAACGACCGCTGTCGTTGTGGACTCGCCCACGCCCTTCGCGCCGCCCGAAGTGGTCAGGCCCCAGCTACAGCCAATAATCGCAATCAGCCCGCCGAAAATCCCCCCTTTCGTCATCGCGTGGATCAAATCCCAAACGCCCAAAAAGTTCTGCGCCGAGGTCAGAAAGATCGACTGGGCGAGGCCGTACTGCGAGGTGGCAATCAGCAGTCCGCCCAGCATGCCGATTAGTAGGGAAAATAGCGTCAGCAGCGGCACCATCACGATGCAAGCCAGAAAGCGCGGCACGACCAAATAGTCGATCGGGTCGGTGCGAAGAATGTAGAGCGCGTCGATCTGTTCGCTGACCTGCATCGTGCCGATTTCCGCCGCGAAGGCCGCGCCGATGCGACCGGCGATCACCACCGACGTCAGCACGGGCGCGAGTTCGCGTGCCAGCGCCACCGCCAGCACGCCCCCCACGGCCGACTCCGCCCCGAAGTTGAGAAATTCACGCGCCACCTGAATCGTAAACACCATGCCGACGAAGGCGGCGGTGAGGGTATTGATCCCCAAGGAGCTGGGGCCGACGGCTAGCATCTGCTCGACAGTATTGCGCCGGTGGATTTTTCCGGAGAGCAGGTGAATCAGGGTCTGGCCGCCCAGGAAGACGGCGGCGATCGCGCGGTTCGTCCAGCGTCCGAGGCTGGATTTGGCGAGGTTGCCGAGCAGGCTGGTGGTCATAGCAAAAATCGTGGGGCGATCGCGAGGCCGAGAGCGCCAACAGAAAGAGACGCTGCGAAGAGCGTCTCTCGGGCACGGTATCAATTTTGCCAGGGGTTTGCCAGCAGTTTGCCGGAATTTCGCCGGAATTTCGCCGAGGCTCTGCCAGAAAGTTGGCGAAAGCAGCGCAGGGAGATCGGGTGCTAGCTATTTTCAGCGCGGGCGTAGTCGTCCTGGTAGCGAACGATATCGTCTTCGCCGAGGTACTCGCCGTTTTGCACTTCAATAATCGTCAGGGGAATGACACCGGGGTTTTCGAGGCGGTGGCGGTTGCCCTGGGGAACGTAGGTGGACTGGTTGGTGTAGATGACTTTTTCCGAGTCTTCGCAGGTCACTTTCGCCGTGCCGGAGACCACGATCCAGTGCTCGCTACGGTGGTGGTGCATTTGCAGGCTCAGGCGGTGTCCGGGCTTGACTTCGATGCGCTTGATTTTATAGTTCGAGCCGACGTCGAGAACGGTGTAAGACCCCCAGGGGCGCGTGTCGGAAAGACCCACCTCGGACTGTAGGGAAGCACCCTGTTGCGCGGCGACGGGGGTGCTAGGGCTAGCGAGATCGGTGGTGAGGCTGCTCATAGGAATTGGAAGGTTACGTGGATTGGGGAAGCTTTTGGAGGGTGGTTTGTTGGGCTGGCTCTAGGAATTGATTGGCTCGCGATCGCCCGCGATCGTAAGGCCGCGACAAGGAGACCTGCAAAACGGCGGCACAAAGAGTCTGGAGATCGCGCATTAGGGTAGCGGTCGAGCGCGGCTCGCTAACTTGACTTTATTTTGATGCAGTTTTTTAAAATCGGAAAACGCTAG
Organism: uncultured cyanobacterium; assembly: GCA_937899645.1. Lineage (GTDB taxonomy): Bacteria > Cyanobacteriota > Cyanobacteriia > Cyanobacteriales > Geitlerinemataceae > RDYZ01. The sequence continues at coordinate 30,620 of CALCCD010000124.1, forward strand.
GTTCATTTCTTTAAGAAATGTTTGCACGCGGGGCTCTAGGCTTCATCAAAATTTCATCCAGAGGTTGCGAAGCGCACTTTTCCGCGTCGGTTTATGAGGGTTTAACGACGCGAATCGCGATCGTCGGGCGGCAGGCTGTCGCCTCCTCCGGCTCCGCCACGCAGCCGCTGCAGCTGCTCTTGGGCCCACTTGGCGGTGTCGCGCACTTCTGGGTCGCGATCGAACGTCCCCTGTCCGACAAAATAGCCCATCTGTGAAAGGGAGTCGAAGATACGCGTCAGGTCGCGCAGGGCGTTTTTACGAACCTCCGGGCTTTCGTCTTGGAAGGAGAGGGCCAGCGCCTGCTGCATCGGCTCGAGCGATCGGGCATTGATTTCCGTCAGGACGGCCAGGATTAGGCTGCGCTCCTGGGAGTCGGAGTCGCGCATCATCTCGACCAACGGCGCGATCGCTCGCGAGTCGCCGCGCCGCCCCAGTTCCCAGATGGCTTTTTTGCGCTGGTTGGGGTCGCTGTGATGCAGCTCTTGCAGGAGGCTCTCGGTGATGCTGAGCTTCGGCAGGTCGCGATCGGGCAGGGAGACCGATTCAGTCGCGGCGATCGATAGTTCGCCTGCCGTAATAGTCTGGCTGGCTGGCTGGCTGGCTGGCTGAGGCGCGGGCTGTCTTTCGGATACGGGCGCGGGCGTTTCGGCCACCGGCAGCGATGCCATCGCCACCGCCGTGTCGGGCGTAGGGGTCGGCTCGGGGTCGAGATGGCGGTCTGTTCGGGATGCGGGCTGGGATACAGGCTGGGGGTCGGCCTGGGGCGCGGTCTCGATCTTGGGTTCGGCGTTGAGTTCTGCCTTCGACTCGGGGGCGGGTGGCATCGGCGGCACGAGCGTCAGAACCTCGGGAACGGGCGCATCGGTATCGACATCGGCATCGCCAGCATAGCCGTTGGTGTCGGCGTTACCCTCGGCGTTACCCTCGGCGTCGAACTCGTCAAAATCGTCGATATCCGGCTCGCTATCGCGTCCCTGGAGCAGCCGCAAGACCCAGTACAAGGCCGTGCCGATAATGCCAATTCCGGCGATCGCCACGGCCAGCAGGAGCATCAGTCGCGTAAATCGACTGCGGCGCGGTCTCTCTTCGGGTTCGTCTTCCGGGGCGGGCTCTTCGGCAAGGCTTCCGGCGTCGTCGGCGGGGCTTTCGTCAAAGGCTTTCAGGCGCTCCCAAGTGGCAAGATCGACGACGCCCGTTTCCTCCAGGCCCAGCGCTCCTTGAAACCGCGTTACGGCTAGGTCGGTGGAGATATCAAAAATCTCGCTGGGCTCGCTGTCGTAGTAGCCGCCGATTTGCAGCAGCCGCTGTATTTCTAGGACGCGCGGGTCAGTGTCGCCGAGCTGGAGTTCGGAGAAGTCTGCGGAGTCGGAGAAGTCTGCGGAGTCAGACTCGGAGACCGGGTCGGCGGCGGTTTCGGGCTCGGCTTCAGACTCGACTTCAGACTCGGATTCGGGCTCGGCCTGGGCGATCGCCTGGGCGAGGAATTGGGCGGTGGACGACTCTACATTGCGAACTCCGGCTGCGCTCGGGGCGGACAGACTGAGCAAACCTACGATCGCGAAAACGCGCCAGGAAAGGCGCGAGCGAGTGAGCGAAGGGAACGGACTACGCATGAGGTCGAGAGAGAGTGCGGGTCGGCAACGCGGATGCAAAGTATTCCCACTATAGACGCTGGCCTAAGGCTTTACGGTGGGAAGTGGCGGATCTCCGGGAGGCGGGAAAAACCAGTCTGGCTAGGCCGATCGCGGCCCGTTCGATGGCGTCCGAAGCGCGAGCACTCGCCGGAGATCGCGCTCGCCCGATCGGCTTAGCCCGCCGGTTTGCCGCTCGTCGTACTCCCCGACTCGTCGCCCTGCTCACCACACGACTCGCCGCTCGCTTCATTGGCAGAACCTCCAGGAGCCGCACTTTCGGGGCACGCGCTGGCGGGGGCGGCATCGTCAGGGGGCAAAACGCGATCGCGCTGACCGATGGCGAAAACACCCACCAGCGTCAGGCCGACCCCAGCCCACTGCTGAAACGATAGGGTCTCAGCCAGAAATAGATAGCCGAACAGCAGCGCGAACACCGGCGTCAGAAAAGTCAGGGAGCTGAGACCGATCAAGTTCTGGCGCGCGGCGAAATAGAAAAACAGGCCGTAGGCGATCGCGCTACCGAAAACCGTCGAATAGCCCAACGCAAGCCATTCCGACGGTGCGAGCTGCTGCCACGGCTCGACCTCGAGATACGCCGACAGCGCGAACAGCGGCAAACCGCCGAGCACCATATGCCAGCCCGTCGCGACGATCGGGTCGGCGCGCTCGGCAACCTTCGGAATCATCAGCGTCCCGACCGCCATCGCAAAGGCCGCGCAGAGCATCAGCCCCTCGCCAACGCCGAAGACCAGCTCCTCGGGAATTTCAGCAGGCAAGGCGCTGCCTCCGATTTTGGCGAGCAACCAGTCCAGCGGCAGACCGATCGCGGCGATGCCCAGCGCCCCGATCGCCAGACCGAGCCAGCCCAGCCAGCCGATGCGCTCGCCCAGCAGCAGACATGACAGTGTCGCGACGATCAGCGGCTGCGAGTCGATCGTCACCGAGCCGACCCCCGCCCCCGTTCGCTCGAGCCCTTCTGCCAAAAAGCCCTGGAACAGCATCGCGTCGATCGCCGCAAATGCCACGATCCAGCCCCAGGCTCGCCAGCCGCGCGGCTGTGGCAACCCGGCGATCGCGGCGGCGAGCAAGACCAGCAGCCCCGCCGGAACGAGGCGAAACCCGGCGACGAATAGCGGCGTGGTGTGGGGCATCACGCCCTTCATCGCCACCATCGCCGTCCCCCACAAGAAAAAGGGCGCGATCGTCAGCAGCGCCATGACGATCGTTGAAGCAGTGGGGAATGTCGTCGCGGCGGGCGGCTCGGCCAGCGGCACGTCGGCAGGTTGGGCCGTATCGGTCGAGCGCGTGTCGGTCGAGCGCGTGCTGGTCGAGTGCGTGTTGGTCGAGCGCATATAAACGCGAAGAAAAAAGCGGGCAGCCTGGAGTGGTATGGTGTCCGCACCAGAATATGTACTTATATTACGGCCTCGATCGCCCGCAACGCGTTTCTCGAGTCACGGATTTGAGTCATGGATTTAGGTCGCACATCGACGCTTTGGCAGCTTTGACAGATTGGCGTCGCGATCGTCGGTCTGGCCTCTGCGGCTCGTCAGCCGTCGGTCTCAGCTATTTCAGCAGTTCTTTCAGTTATCCTGCCGACGCTCTATGATTTGGCCTTTTCGTCCGAAATTCCGCAAGCAAATCGCCCGCGTCGAGATTTCCGGCGCGATCGCCGCTGAAACACGAAAGCAAGTGCTCGGCGCGCTGAAAATCGTCGAACAGCGCAAGTTTCCGGCGCTGCTGCTACGTATCGACAGTCCCGGCGGCACGGTAGTCGATTCCCAGGAGATCCACGCTGCGATCGAGCGGCTTCGGGGGAAAAACGACACCAAGATTATTGCCAGCTTCGGCAATATTTCCGCGTCCGGCGGCGTCTACATCGGCGTCAGCGCCGATCGCATCGTTGCCAACCCCGGCACGATCACTGGCAGCATCGGCGTCATCCTACGCGGCAACAACCTCGAGAAGCTGCTCGATCGCGTTGGCGTCTCGTTCAAAACCATCAAATCCGGCCCCTATAAAGATATTCTCGCCTTCGATCGCGAGCTGACCGATCCCGAGCGCGACATTTTGCAGGCGCTCATCGACAGCAGCTACGGTCAGTTCATCGGCGTTGTCGCTAGAGGTCGCCAGCTCGAGCCGGAGGCGGTGCGCGGCTTCGCCGACGGGCGCGTTTTTACCGGCGAGCAGGCGCTCGAATACGGCCTGGTCGATCGCCTCGGAACCGAAGAGGACGCACGTTGCTGGGCCTGCGAGCTGGCGGGTCTCGATCCGGAAAAGACGCGCACTTTCACGTTCGAGCAGAAAAAATCACCGATCGATCGCGTTCTGGGCCGCAGCGCTGCCCTCGCTCGCCTCGATGCCACGAGCGCCCGGATTGACTTCGAGCTAGCCACTAACGGCCAGCCGCTGTGGATGTATCACCCGTAGGTTCGGTCGATCGTTCGGGGAATCGCTCACAGTAGCGATTTCATGCTGAATCTCAAACGGCAGACGTTCGGTTTTACCGGTTAGTCAGGACGTTTAAAAGTCTGTAGATCGAGCGCTGAGCGGAGTCAAAGCGCGGCATGCCCGAATGAGTCTGCACATGACGATAAGTATTGAAACCGGAAAAAATTCAAGCGCGATCGAGTTATTCCCTCGATCGCGCTTTTTTGCTGTCAGACCCAACGGGCCGCGTCGGGGCGAGAATTGAGAGCGCGCGATCGTGGCGCATCACGGTTCGCCGCTCCCTATTTTTGGGCGGAGATTGTCACAAAACGCACCCGACTCTCAACTTCGGCTGAATGTGCGGGCTTCAAGCTTAAAACCGCTGCGACAGACCAAAGTAGAGACGAAACTCGCCCAGACCGTTCAAACCCGCATCGACGCGAAGCACGTCCACGATCGGCAGGCCGTCGAACAACAGGCCCGCACCGACCGCAACGCCACCGCCCGGCTTAGTCCGCACCGGCCCCGGCTGACCCGGCACGTCATCGCTCGAGTCGAAGTCCGTGGCGTAGCCGAGGTAGAGCGAGCCGCGCACGCTCTCGAAGAAGTCGTTGCCCACCGAAACGATCGGGAAGCGGTATTCAGCCAGAAGCTGCGCAAAGCTTTTCGCCGTACCCGTATCGCCGGTCGCGAAGCCGCGCACCGAGTGGTAGCCGCCCATCGTAAAGGCTTCGTAGGCCGGGAAGTCATCGCCGAGGATCGTACCCGCCTGTAGGTTCAGCGCCAGGACGCGCGGCCCTTCATCAAAGCCGAACAGATTCAGCGGAATATAATGGATGACGCCGCCGCTGAGGCGGTTGTAGCTCAGCTCCGAATCGCCCACCGGAATCGCTTGCTCGGTGCCGATTTGGTAGCGCGTACCGGAGAGCGAGATGCCGGTGTCGCTGGTTTCGACGCTGTCGTGTTGCAAGAACAGGCTCAAGTAGAACAGCTCGTCCTCGCCGTCGTCGTCGAACGAGAGACGGTTGCCGCGCACGACGTCGCAAGCCGGGGCGATCGGGCTAGTGCGGAAGCAGCCGTCGCGGGCGAACTCGTCATCGCCGAAGGCGCTGTTGCTGATGCGGACGCTCTGGAAGCTGAGGCCCGGAACGAGGACGGTGTCTTCCGTGTCGAGGGGGATAAACAGTTCCGCTGACGCGCCGAGACGGTTCACCCAGGGCTCTTGTTCCTCGCCGATCGGCAGGAAAACCTCTGAGTACGGAGCATCCTCATCGGCCAGGAAGACGGCTTCGGTGGAGTTACGGAAACCGGCGCGGGCGCGGAAGCCGAGGCGCGATTCATCACCGACAATGGCGGGCTGGGTGTAGCTCACGTCCAGCGCGGCCAGCGTTTCGCCGCCTGCAATGGCAACTGAAATCGTGTTGCCGTTATCGCTGCGCAGGTTGGCCGTCAGTTCTACGAACGCGCCAGTCTCCCGACCGAAACCACCGTTAGGCGCGAAAAAGAAGCCCTTGCGCAGGTCGTCGAGGTCAGCTTCGGTGTAAACCTCGGGTTCGGAGTCTGGAATTGGCCCCCGAATCGGACGGATGCGCGACTCGCCGTATCCGAACAGCAGCAGCGATTCGGCAGTGTCGATCGCGTCTTCGATATCGACCGCGACCTCGGTTACCTCTGGCTCGGCTTCGGCGCTCTCGGCGGCGTTGGCGATCCCGCTGTCGGCCTCGCTGGCAGTTTCGCCGCTGGTCTCGTCAGCGGCCTCGCTCTCGCCTTCTAAGAGTGCAGCCGTCGAACTTGCCGACACTTCAGGGGGGCTCTCTTCTGTGGCCAGGCCAGGCGTCGCCTCGATCGCCGGAGCGACGACCGCCGCCAGGATCGCGGCCAGAGTTGTAGGATTCAGCCGAAAACGGGGGTACATGCAGTCGATCCTCATCACAAGATTTGCGCGTGTCGTCCCGCGATCGGGCGACGCTTCGATCTTATCGGCTGCAATTTTTTGCGCCTGCTTTTATTAACAAGCATTAACGCGCCGTTATGTGGCGTTGCGATCTCGGTTTGGCGTCGTCAGTCCAGACGGGGCAAGGGGTCTGGCATTGTTTACTCGCTGACAACAGAAGGCTGAGAGCGAAGGCTCCAGCGATACAGCGTCGATCGCAGCGCTTCGGTCGCGATCGGCTTGCACACACAGTCGTCTAATCCCGCCTCTAGGCAGCGGGCGCGCGTGTCGGCGTCGGCTCGGGCAGTTACGGCGATCGCGGCGGGGCGATGGGCGCTGCGATCGCGAAGCTTACGGACGGTAGCAGGCCCTCCCGGCGCGTCGCAGTCGATCAGCATCAGGTCGAAGCGCTCGCGCGATAGCCGCTCTAGCGCCGCCTGTCCGTCGCGAGCGTAGGCGATCGTCTGATAGCCCAGCTGCCGGAGCTGCTGCTGGAGGACGAAGCGATTTACCGATGAGTCTTCAACGACCAGCACTTTCACCGCTGCGATGTCTCTATCGCGGTTCGGAGCTTCGCGGGCAGCACCCAGGGCGGTATCGAGGGCGGCAGTCGCGTTTTGAGTCGATCGGGGCGGCTGGGAGGAGGGGGGCGACGAGCTGGATTGCTCTAGAGCGCTTGCGAGCAAGGCGTTCCAGTCGTCAATACCGGGCGGCAAGCGCAGCACCGTCAGCGCGCCTTCGCGGTGGGCGCGCTCGATAACTTCGTCGGTGGCAGCGGCAACCCCGGCGACCCAGGGCGCGCGGATCGCCTGGGCGTTCAGCCGCAGAAACGTCCCCAGACCGCTCAGCCGCAAGTCGCAGTAGTCCACGAGCGCGAAGGTATAGGGTCGATCGTCGTGCGCGGCTTGGCGCATCGCCGCGAAGGCATCGCGCCCGTTGCCGAAACTATCGATCGCCAGCGCCAGGGGCGCTCCATCCGATCGCAGGCTGTTTTGATGGTGGGCCACTTGCAAGTCCACTTCGATGCCCGCCTGCACGGGCCGATCGCTCGCCACCAGCGCCACCCGAATCGTCGAGTCGCGCACGGCGATCGACTGCCAGGGGTTACCTACCGGATCGCCGGTAAAGTCTGCGGAGGCCGCCGCTTCCGGTGTCAGGATGGTGTCTGTCGAAGCTGTCAGAGCTGTTTCTGTTGCAGAGTCCCCCGCTACCGCCAGAACCTCTACTACCGGGGATTCACCCGCTGGAGCCACCCGCGCTGGCAACACGGCAGGTCTCTCGGCGGCGGGATCGAGGGGAATCTCGAACCAAAAGGTCGAACCGATCCCGAGGGTACTTTCGACGCCGATCTCGCCGCCCATTAGCGTCACGATTTGCTTGCAGATCGCCAGCCCGAGGCCGGTGCCGCCGTGAAGGCGCGTTGTGGAGGCATCCACTTGCGAGAAAGACTGGAACAGCTTGCCCAGGTCGTCGCTGGCGATGCCGATGCCCGTATCGCGCACGGAAAATCGGGCGGAGATCGCGCTGCAGTCGGTGTTGCGCTCGCCGAGACAGCCCCATAACTCAGAATTAGGGTCAGCATCGGGGTCGGCATCGGGGTCGGCCTGAAGATCGGCCTCGAAGTCGGCTTCGTCCGCGATCGCCGCCTGCGAAACGCACTGCACCACCAGCGAAATCGTTCCGGCATCTGTAAATTTAATCGCGTTGCCGAGCAGGTTGAGCAGCACCTGACGCAGCCGCATCGGGTCGCCGATCGGGCGATCGGGCAGGCACTCGTCAATCTCGATCGTCAGGGTAAGCTGCTTGCGATCGACCAAGCCCTGCATCAACAGCACCGAGTCGCGAATCGTATCGCGCAGGGAAAACGGAATCATCTCGATCTGCATCTGCCCCGCTTCGAGCTTCGAGAAGTCGAGGATATCGTTGATGATGCGCAGCAGGCTCTCGCCGCTGCTTTTCAGAGTGCGGATAAACTGGCGCTGGCGATCGTCGAGGGGAGTTGAGCCGAGCAGATCTGCCATACCGATCACCCCGTTCATCGGCGTACGGATCTCGTGGCTCATATTTGCCAAGAACTGACTTTTGGCGATCGTTGCGGCCTCGGCGGCGCTCAGAGCCGATCGCAGCTCCTCGGTGCGCTCGTCCACCTGTTGCTCCAGGGTGTGGGAGTAAGCCTCGAGGGTGTGGGAATGCTCGACGAGCTGGATGTTAGCCGCTTGCAGACAGTCGCGCTGATAGCGATTTGCCGCAATGAAAGCCGTTAGCGTCAGCGCCAGCGCGGGCGAAAATACCGGCACGATCGCCCCGGCGAACATCGCGCCATAGGCCACGACAAAGATCGCGCAGCTTCCGGCAGCGCTGCCCAGGGCGATGCGCCACAGATGCAGGCGGCTGACCTGACCCGGACGGCAATCGATCGCGTGGAACGTGACTCCCGCCCCGACCCCTGCCGCCAGCGCGATCCAGGCGTAGATAACGGCGTGGGGCAGCCACCAGAGCTGCGGCCTGCGCCCCATCGCGACATCGACCAGATAGCTAACCGCATTGGCGTGGATGACAACGCCGGACATGTAGGAGCCGCGCGGATCGGCGGCGAAAGGCCGGGCATTATAGGGCGTGTAGAAGCGATCTTTTAGGCTCGGGGCGATCGTGCCGATTAGCACGATGCGATTGTGAAATAGCTCCGGGTCGTGACGCCCTGCCAACACCTCCGACATCGAAACCGACGGGAAGCGCTCGACCATGCCACGATAGTCGAAGGGAATTTCGTAGCCATTAATGCCGTCGGCGCGCTTGGAATGGTAGTAGCCACTACGGGCGTCGATCGGGGTAAACACCGCTTCGCCGAGACGGACGCGCTTGGCCTCGGCATCGAGCAGCTCGGAGGTAATTTGGTGACGTCGCTCGAGGTAGTGCAGCGACAACATCAGCGCCAGCGAGCGACGGGCAACTCCCGAGACGATTTCGTTCGGCGCTTGCAAGCTCATCATTAGCCGACGCACCCGCCGATCCGAGTCCACCCCGACGTTCGCAAAGCCGACGCGGCCCGCCTCGACGAGTGCCGGAGGCCCCGCCACACTCTCGCGGGGAATGGAGCTCAGCAGGTCGATGCCGTACAGCGACGGCATTTTTGCCATTTTGTCTTGCAGGCGCTCGAAGCTGGCCGCATCGCCCGCAGGAATATCGCGGTAAATATCGAGCCCGATCGCCACGGGTTCGCCCGCTTCGATTTCCGAGAGCAGAATTTCGAGCTTGGCATCCGGCAGCGGCCAAGATAAATCGACCACGTCGGCCTCGTCGGCATAGACGATCGCCACAGCATCATCGACCGGCATGGTCGGACGCAGTCTCAAAATTGCGTCGTTGAACGACCAGTCAAGACCCCTCAACAATCCGAGAGGCTGAGCGATACAAACACCCAGCGCAATGTAGGGAACTGTCGTGGCGATCGACGCGTACCGCCGGAGGGTTCGCATCGCACGATGACCGTATTGTCGTAGCACCAGCAAGCCAGACCTCTTTAAATCGAGCCGAACTGCACCCATGCGGAGACACGAGCCCCGCCCTTAACTGAAGCTCGCTCTCGATCCAACAGAAGCCGACACGAAGCGCGTGCTGCCTAGGGAGTTTCATCAATTCGCGCCTGACCTTTTACGGAGTCAGCAGTTGAGCGACCGACCCCAGCGTAAAACTGGGGGCTGAAGCCCTTGCCGGGTAAGCGCTGTAGACTTGATTGATGACAGCCCCTAGCGAGCACCCTCATCCGCCGAGACTAAACCCGCCGAGGACAGCAGCTCGTCCCAGCAGTGCTCGAGGCGCGCGGCATTCGGGTGGCGCTGGCGAGCGTGGGCGAGCAGGTCGAGCGCTTCGTACCAGAGATTGTCTTGATGATAAAGCTCTGCGCGGGCGATCGTCGCCTCGAGGTCATCCGACGGCGCGATCGCCGCTGCCGTTCCCGCCGCGTCACCCGCCACGGGGACGCCAATCCGATCTCCATCCCAAACGTCGGACGAGACTCTGGCTCGCACCTCCTCACCCCGACTCCCAGGTTCGACGCGCTCGACGCGCCCGGTCACGACGGGATTGTTCGGGTCGAGCTCGTCCTCGCACAGCACCTCCAAAAACCAGCGGTACTGCTCTGAGGCTTTCAGCTCGTACTCGGAAGGCAGCTCGATCGCGATTTCGGATTCCCCTTCCGGCACGGCCACGGTGCGATCGCGATAGTACACGCGTCCGTCAGCGGATTGAAGCGTGAATACTGCCGTTTTTGCCTCCGCTACGGAGACAAAAGCTCTGAACGTCGGGCGCGCCTGCTGGGTGCGGGCGATGCGTGTGTCTCCGGGGGAAAGCGCGTAAAACGAGTCCGCCGACTGCGCCACCAGGCACGAGCGCGAACCTCTCGATCCACCAGCGGGGTCGTTCACGTCGCCATCATCGACTGGCGGCGCGAACGGATCGAGGGCGATCGCGGGAGCCGCCGCCGCAAGCGCAGAGATCGAGGCCATCAGGACAATGGAACGGCCAAACTCAAATCTCGGACGGGTAGATGCAAGACGCGACACGGTAAAAGCCTCCAAACCTTGATGACATCAACATCGAAAAAACTCGGACAGAAAGCTCAGCTTGCCCGCACGCCACTTACTCGAGAAGCAGATTCACGAAGATTCCTCCGCACCCGAGCGCTAGCGAACTCTTCGCACTCCACCAGGCAGAGACAGGGAATATCAGAAGCCCCTAGTTTCGTCAGAGTAAAAATGGAGCGCGCAGTCCGATTCGGCGTACCTAGCTTTATACCTTTCAACCTGATACTAGCACGAACAAAATCACCTTACTGCGATCGCAAGCCACCTCAAAAAGTGGACTCAGGACACTCCAAACGAAGCACGACGCGAAGAAATACTCGCCTTATTTTTGCAGTAAAGCACAATGATTAATCCTCGAAAATCCCTGCGATATCGACCTCTAGAGGGTTGTAATACGGGAATTTGAGGCGCGCCTCTTTGCGATTTCAACGATCGCCAACAGCGCAAATTTTGCGCCTAGTCACATATACGCAGAGAACTTAAGTATAAGCCCGGAGAAGGTATCGCGTTCCGTCAACCGACAGAGAAGCTACGATATCGATCGCGGACTCCCAATGGCATCGCGACCCGCGGTCGAGATTTTTCAAGATTGCCATCAAAAATCTTTAAGTCCCAGTTATGGTTCTCAACAAAAGCGCGATCTCGAAGATATGGTCGGCTTGAGAGTTAACAGAACACCGAAGAAAGCGTTTGACCAGTAATCCAGGTAAGCTCGAGTCCCATTTGACGGGAGCTCACGCCTGAATAAAAAGTGCTGCCTGCCGTCGCTGGCGTAGCCTCTGCACGGCAGACAGCGCGGTTTTGGCTTATGAGAGCGACCGAGCCAGAGTGTTCGGTTTTTCGTTGAACTGGCTAGATCCTCAAGCTAGATCGCTCTAAATTGCCCGAGTTGACAGTGCTGGCGTGCGATCGTAGCTACGCTCGGCCAGTTACGGGAGACCCCGCGCAAACAGAAGCATCACCCATCTGACAGGCCCGATGCAGGGCGAAAAGCACGCTCGGGAACGGCCGTAAAAAAGCAACTGCGCGCACCCGTATGACAGGCTACGTTCCCGACTTGCTCGATCGACAGCAAAATCACATCGGCATCGCAGTCGTAGGCCATTGCCTTGACACGCTGAATGTGGCCGGAGGTCGCGCCCTTGTGCCAAAGCTCCTGGCGCGATCGGCTCCAGTAATGGACTTCGCCGGTGTCGAGCGTCCGCTCGATCGAGTCGCGGTTCATCCAAGCCATCATCAGCACCGTGCCGTCGCCCGCATCCTGGGCGATCGCGGGAATCAGGCCGCGATCGTCGAACTTCAGCGCCTCGATCCACAGGCGGTCTTGGTTGGTGGCTTTGAGCGAGCGATAGGTCGTCATGGGAGGTCGTTACGGTACGGGCGAGAAAAGTTCGCGGGCAGTGTTGGCAAGCGAGCTGCGGCGAATGGTAGCGTCTGCTCGATCGTACGCGAGCGGTTGCCCTTCGCGCCAGCAGGAACGCTATGGTGGGGCAAGCCGCTGTCGATTTTGCCGCCGAGCCTATGACCGTCTCTCGATCGAAAACCTCGCCGAAGCCCAAAGCAAACAAGCTCTTCGGGCGATCGGCGGCGATACTCAAGCTCCTGGGGCTGAGCACGATCGCCATTACGCTGCTCAATTACGTCATGCTGCTTGTGCCGCCCAGCCTGACCGAGCCCCAGTGGTGGCTGTCGCTGACGACTCAGGTAATCGAGCAGGGCATTTTGCCGCTGTTCGGCCTCGGGATCTTTTTCGCCGGTATCGCGATCGAAACCCTTAGCAACATCTCGGAAAAGCAGGGCGGTTGGATTGTGAAAACCGAGACATGGAGCTACCGGCTGGCCTTTGCCCTCGGGCTGGTCTTCGTGCTGCTCGGCCCGATTCACGCCGTAACAACGATCGTCAATAACCAAGTGTCGGTCGCAGCTCTCGAAGAGCGCCTCGCCGCCCAAGACGAACAGGTTAAGTTCCAGCTCGAGCGCCAGCGCGAGCTCTACACGGCGCTGCTAGACGGCGAAGCGAGCCTGGAAGACCTCGTTGGCGACGAACCCCTCAGCGAGTCGCAAATGGTGGTCCTCGACAAAATCAAAGGCGACCCCGACGCGCTCGATCGCCAGCTTGAAGCCGCCCAGATCGCCCTGCGCGAAGAGATGCAGGAGCGCGCGAGCGGGGCGCGATCGCGATCCAAGCTGGCCGTCTGGAAGTCAATCTTGCGGCTAGGGCTAACGAGCTGGATGCTGGCGGGCTGCTATTTGAATGTGGCCTGGATCGGCCTACGCGGCGACAAAAAGCCCAAGGTCAAAATCAAGCGCCAGAAGCCAGCATCCAAAAAGCAAGAACAACCCGGAGACTTCCTGTAAGGCGCGCCGTTCCATCCAGAATTCCAACTTTTTGGACAAGTCGGACTGTTAGCCTGTTCAGCCGCCGCGAAGAATGCTGGCTTTCTAACAGCGCGCTCAGTCGTAGCGAAAAAACGAGATCGCCGTCTGGCCATAAGTTTTCGTTCGGTAGCAGATGGGGCAGCGCAGCAAATCGTCAGCCACTCCGAGGCGATCGATAAAATCGCGACGATCGCGCGCGTGTTCGACTGCGATCTCGCCATCGTCCGCCAGCAGCTCGAACCGAGCGATCGCCGCCAGCACGGGTCGATACAAACCGCTTGCGTAGGGGGGGTCGAAATAAATCGCGTCGAACCGATCGCCTTCAAGTTCCGCCAGCCCGCGCACCGCGTCGCCCCGCAGCACCCGCACTTCCTGCTCCGATCGCCTGACTTTGTTCCAGTTCGCTTCCACGAGCTGGCAGGCACGCCCCAGCTTCTCGATGCCCACCGCTGAGTCCGCCCCGCGACACAGCGCCTCTGCGCCCATCGCGCCGCTGCCCGCACAAATATCGAGCCAGCGCGCCCCGGCCACGCGGCCCTGCCAGATATTAAACAGCGCCTCGCGCACGCGAGCGGGCGTCGGTCTCGTTTGCTCTCCCGGCAGCGTCGCGATCGCGCGGTTGCCGTAAATCCGGATCGCCATGCGCGTTTCCCGGCCTAGGCCGCAACGCCTGCGAAAAAGCGGCTGTAGTCGGTCAGCAGCCAGGACGGCAGCACCTCGTGTGGATTGTCAATCTTGAGCTGGGCGGGGCGGCAGTAGAGCATCGCTGCGACAAAGTAGCCGATCGCGTGCAGGTGTGACATTCCCTGCGCTAAAACGCCGGAGAGTTCTTTGAACGTCTCGCGATCGAGCGGCGTCTTCTCCAGTGCCGAGAAGCCCACACCGAGGAGTTGGCGCTGGGCCTGGCCGAGCGGGCCGCCGTAAACCGCCGCAACCTGGCTCGGATCGAGCTGCATCCAGTAGTGCGCCAGGGCGTGGCGCAAGCGACGCAACTCAGCCACCGCACTAGCGTCCGTGCGATCGTTCTGGTAGCGATTCACGCCTGCCGACAGGCGCGCGGCAAACTCCGGGCTCGGGGGCTGCACGTCCAGCCCCGTCGGATCGGCTACCTGCTTGCCTTCAAATACGCGCATGTAGTCCGGCAGCAGCCACCCCGGCAGGCGCTGTTCGGCTTGCGGAACGCGCAGCTTGTCGGTGGGGAAATACAGCATCGCCGCCATCATCGCGTTTAGCGCCTTCGGCGCGGTCAGCCCTGCCGCCACTTTCGTCAGCGCCTGCTTGTAAGCCTCCTCTTCGCTCTCCAGCGACTCCTTCTGGAAGCCGCTACTCAGCAGCAGCTTGTAGCCCCGACCCAGATCGCTTTGGTACGCCGCCTCGAGCTGAGACTCGTCCAGCGTCAGCCAGTAGTCGGCAAAGCGGCGGCGAATCCCGCGCACCTCGCTGCAAATGGCCGCATCGTCCGGGTCGATCGCATACAGGTTCGCGCTACCCAGCAGACGATTGAGAAACTGCGGACTCTCAACCGCCAGATCCGGCATATGGGGAGTAGCCATCGGAGCGGGCAGGCTGGCGATCGTCGCCCCCGCCGGAACGGTCGCCGCAGCTGCAGATGTCGGCGCGGGAGCGGGGCCCGGCGCGGAGGCAGACGCTACCGGGCTCGCCACCAGATCGCCAGTCACGCCACCGGCCTCAAAAGCAGCAGCATAGTCGGCGTACAGCCACGCGGGCAGGCGGTTACGAGCGTCGCGCACCTGAAGCTTGCCAGTGGGCGAATAGAGCAAAACCCCCATCAGCGCGTTAATTGAATGCGGTTGTGTCAAGCCCGCGCTGGCCTGGCCGAGCTGCTGGGAGATCGAGGCTTCTTCTCGGCTCAAGGGCTCTTTACTGCGAAATTCGCTCTTCAGCAGCGCGCGATAGGCATCGCCGACATTGGTGCGATACACCGATTCGAGGCTTTGGGGCGACAGACCGGCCAGGTGGCGCGCCAGGTGGTGGCGGATTTGCCGCAGTTCTAAGACGATTTCTTTGTCGCTGGGGTCGATGTAGTACAGGTTCGCGCAACCGATCGCTCGGTTTGTAAATTCGGTGCTGCTCGGATCCTGCTCGTGGACGGGCGGCAGCTCGGGGATGCTATTGGGGTCGATCGCGCTTTGGGCCGCGCCCTGAGTAACGGGAGTCGGCGCAGAGATCGATGCAGCTGCCGGAACTGTCGCAGGAGCCGCCGCAACCGCCGCACCTGACTCGAAGACCGCCGCGTAGTCGCCGTACACCCAAGCTGGAAGCCGCGTCTTAGCGTCGCGCACCTTCATCGTATCCGCTGGATAAAACAGCATCGCCCCCATCAGCGCGTTCAGCGAATTCGGCTGGGACAAGCCCACACCCGCCTGGGTCAACTGCTGCTTGAGCGCTTCATCCTCACTCGACAGCGGCTCGCTCTGGATGCCGCTCTTCAGCAGCGTCTTAAATACATTACCCAGCTCCGATCGATAGGCCGTCTCCAACGACTGCGGCGGCATCGTCAGCCAAAACTGGGCGAAGTGACGGCGAATTTGAAGGAGCGTTTCGTTGACCACGGTGTTGTCTTGGGAGCGTTTTCGAGGGCGGCGGGGTGCGACTGTCGATGTCGATTGTACGGCGTTGCGGCGCGGGCAATCGATCGACTTTATTCACCGCAGAGGCTCACAAGGTCGCGGCCGCTACAGCATTTGCACCGGCTCGGCGGCGCGATTGTCGAGCGCTTCTGCGATCGGCGTCGGCGTCGGGGACGCACCCGGACGCCACCGATCGACGAGCGACTCGAGCAGCGCTTCGATCTTGCGGGCGTAACCGACCTTATCGAGGAACGACGGGTTGTCGGCCATGCGATCGCGCAGCGTTTGCCGGACGCGATCGCGCTGCGCTCGATCGCCCGCTAGCTTCGCAGCCAAATCAAGATATGCCGCCTCGCTACCCGTCACCAGCTCCGCCATGCCCAGCTCCCGCAGCAGCGACGAAGACTGGCGTTCGCGCTGCTCGTTGCCCTCCAGGGAGACGAACGGCAAACCCGAGGCCAGCGGATCGATCGCCGACGCCGCCCCAGAATACGGAAACGAGTCGAGATATACGTCCGCCTGCACCAAACAGGCCCGCACGTCCGCCACGCTCGGCATCGTTTTAACCAGCAGCAGGCGCTTGAGGTCAACGCCATGCCGCTGGAGCGCGCGCTGCATCTGATTGAAAAACGGCATCTCCAGATTCGGATGCAGACCCCAGTTCGGCCCGAACGGATAGATAACCAAAATCGAGTCGGGAACCCGCGCCAGCAGCTTCGCCCAGGTATCGCGCAGCTCGGGGTTGATTTTGCGGAAGTTCGCGCCGGAGATAAAGATTGTCGTACTCTCCGCCAGCCCCAGCTTCTCGCGGCTGAAGTCCACCGTGGCCTCGTCTGACACCGGCGGGAAGCTAAAACACAGCCCAGATCCCGGCAGCGTCACCAGCTTCTCGGTGTAGTAGCGCTGCGCTGTGGCCGCTGGCGTCGTCAGCTCCGCGCCGATGTAGTAGTCCATATTGCGGAATCCCGTCGTGACCGACGAAGAAATTCCGCTCGCCTGCACCCGCGCCAGCCGGTGCGCCGACACCATCGTGATGGGGTACGATCGCGCCGTAATATTCGAGCCGACGAGCAAAATATCGAGGTCGGCAGCGCGAATCATCCGCACGAGGCGATCGGCATGGCGGTGGAGCAGGTGCGTAAAGCGATCGGCGTGTTGGCGGCAGTAGCGCTCGGTCTCGCTGTTGTGCGACTGAAAGGCAAACAGATGAATCTCGAACTTCTCGCGATCGAGATTCTCGAAAATCGGCAACACCGTAAACGTCTCGGCGCTGGCGTCGAAGTTCAGCGACAGAATCCCAAAGCGAATCTTGCGACGCGTCGCCGGACGCGGCCCGAACTCGTAGTCCAGCGTCGTATTCTGCTGGCGCAAAAATAGTTCGCTCAGCTCGGCACGCTGCATCTGGATCGTCACCGGCTCGCGCGTGCTGAAGTAGGTTGGCGTCAAGTTCGCGGCGTTGGCATAAGTCTGAATAAAGTAGCGCTCGGCCGGGCCGTCGGGGTTAGCGCGCACGCGATCGCGGACGAACTGCGTCCAGCGCGCGAAGTATTCGTGGTAGCGATCGACCTCGCCGATCGCCTTGAACAAACGCGGCGACTCGAACATAAATTCCATATACACCGCGACCAGCCAGCCGGGCATTGCGAGCCGAGTCGGGTCGATCGTCAGGTGATGTGGATACACGTACAGCATCGCGGCAAGCAGCGCCGCCAGCGAAGCTGCATCACTCGGCGTATCGGTGGCTTGGGTCGCGAGTCGCTCGATCGTGGCCCGCTCGTGGTCAGTCGGCGGCTCGTTCTTCAGGCCACACTGCCACACCGCCCGGTGAGCCGCGCCCAGCCGTCGGTTCCAGTCCGCTTCAAGGCGATCGAACGGCTGTTCTAGAAGGTAGATCGCCAAACTGTCGCGCAGCTCGGCCAGCGCACCGCGATCGTCTGCGCCGAGGCGCGCTAACCCCTTGGAGACACGGGCCGGAATATTGCCGAGATCGGAGGGTTCGAGGGGGCGCGCGCAGGAGAATGGCGAGTCTTGTGGAACAGACACCTCAACCGCTTCGGCTTTTCCTCTCGATTCCCCAGAGCGAACTTTCAGCGTTGTCTCATCCGTCGCGGGTATGGGTTTAAAGCGCGCCGTTTTCGTCAGCGACGCCTCGGGCAGGTAGGGCGTCACCTGCGCCTGGGTCTGTTGCAGCGCCGCGATATAGGTGCGGTAGGCGAACATTACCGCATCGTTAAGCTGCTCGACATGGTAGAAGCTGACGTTAATGTCAAAGTTTCCGTCGTCGAGGGCTTTAAGGCCGTGGAAGTGGAAAAAGATCGCCGGTCGATCGCCCACGAACAACCGATCGCCCTGCATCGCAATCCGGTAGGTATCGAGGTTCCACGGCGCGACATTAATGCCGGGGTACTGCAACACCGCCACGCCCCCGAACCGCTGCGGCCAGTCGTCGAGGTACTTCTGGTCGGCAAACTTACCGTCCTGGTGGTAGTCGTGACACCACTCGTTGCAGCGATCGCGCCACCAGTTCAAGCAGGCCAGGCCGTCCGAGTCGCGCCGGAACGACACCCAGCCGACGTTGTAAATCCCGTTAAAGGCTAACGGGGCGAGCTTCGGCGGGAAACGGTGTTCGATAATTCCGATCGAGCGCCCCTCCAGCTCCGCGTACACCGGCGTCGGATCGCTGAAGAAGAAGATATCCGAGTCGAGATAGGTAACGAGATCGACCTCGGGGTGATGGCGAAAAATATACAGCGGCAGCGACGGCGTACAGGTGAAGTAATACTCCACTAAGGTGCGATCGAGCTTCGCTTGCGCCAGCGCCTCGTCCCCCCGCTCGAAGTCCTCCAGCAAAATCGGCGCGATCTGCGGCAGGCCCATCGCCACCAGCACGTCGTAACACGGGCGATCGAGGCACAGAACCCAGAGCTTGAAGTCCCGCACGTGCCGCTGCAAAGATCGGTAGAGCGCCAGACCCTTCGGCAAATAGCGGTGGTCGAAATAGGTGCAGTA
This sequence comes from uncultured cyanobacterium, assembly GCA_937899645.1. GTDB lineage: Bacteria > Cyanobacteriota > Cyanobacteriia > Cyanobacteriales > Geitlerinemataceae > RDYZ01. The sequence continues at coordinate 49,221 of CALCCD010000124.1, forward strand.
AAAATACATCGGGTCTCGGGCGTCACGACGCGGAGCGAGGAACATCAAACGCCTAGAACACCTAGGCCGCGATGCTAGCCGTCCAGGCGGCGATGGTATCACAAACCCGCTCGACCTCCGCATCCGTCAGGTGCGGGTATATCGGCAAACTGACGATTTCCGGCGCGATTTTCTCCGTCGCCACCATGCCACCCGCGCCGATCGACAGGCGATCGCAGTAAGCGGGCTGCAAATGCACCGGTGCGGGATAGTGAACCAGCGTGCCGACGCCACGCTCTTTGAGAAACGCCCGGAAGGCGTCTCGCTGCGTGGTGCGCAACACGTACTGGTGGTAAACATGGGTGGCGTTTTCCGGCACGGTGGGGTGGACGAACGCCTCGCGATCGATGCCCTCGCGGTACATCTGGGCGATCTCGGCGCGGCGGGAATTCTCCTGCGCCAGATGCCGCAGCTTCACGCGCAAGATTGCGGCCTGTAGCGGATCGAGGCGCGAGTTCATCCCCGGCTCGGCACTGATGTAGCGCTCCTTCCAGCCGTACTGCCGCAGGCTCTTCATTTCCGCTGCCAGCGCCGCATCGCCCGTAACCGCGACGCCCGCATCACCGATCGCCCCCAGATTCTTCGTCGGGTACAGGCTGTAGGCAGCTGCGTGCCCCCAGCTTCCCGTCACCCGACCGCCGACCGTCGCGCCGTGCGCCTGCGAGCAGTCTTCAATCACGAGCAGATCGTAGCGATCGGCGATTTCCATCAGTGCGGGCATATCCACCGGACGCCCGTACAGATGCACCGGCATAATCCCCTTCAGCGTGCCCAGCTCTGGATCGGCCTGCACCTGCTGGATAGTGGCCTCCAGGCGATCGACATCGAGGTTAAACGTCTTCGCATCAATGTCCATCAACACCGGTGTCACCTCCGCCAGCTCGACACCGGCCACCGTTGCCACTGCCGTATGTGACACCGTAATCACCACATCGCCGCGACCCATCCCCAGCGATCGCAAGATCAGCTCGATGCCATCCGTACCGCTAGCGACGCCCACCGCGTGCTCGACACCGACGAACTCGGCAAACTCGGACTCGAACGCCTCCACCTCCGCGCCGAGGACGTACCAGCCACTCTTCAACACCCGCGCCACCGCTTCGTCGATTTCGGTCTGATGCGCTCGGTAGGACGAGCCGGGGTTAGTTTGGAGAATCATATCCATCGCTGAACTGCCTCGCGCGTTTCTAGAAAAGCTCTATCTGGGTAATGAGGGGGTGGTGAGGAGTAACAACGGCCTCACGAAAATCTTGCTGGCACGCCGATGCAGCGTCAATCTGTAGCGTCATAGTCGGACTGCTTTCGGGGGAGGGCTGCGATCGCGACCCGATCGCGGCGCACCGCTGTGCGCCGCGATCGGAAGCCCTAAATTTTGGCCTTGACGCAGCACTAGAAGAGCTGCGGCCCCGGTGGGGAAACGCTCGGGGTCAAACTCTCCTGTCCGCTTGCCGTCTCCACCACCGGCGGCGACTTCGGCCACGCCACCCCCACACCCGCGCCGGGATACCAGTGATTCTCGGGCTTTTCATTCAGGAAGATAAAGTTGCGCTGCGTGTTCCAGGCAAACTGCATTAGCTTGTCGGTGACGTGGGCGTTGTCACCCAGAACGACCGCACGATCGGAAAGCTTGCGAACGATCGCCTCGTACTCTCTGGCTTCGTAGTCTGCCGAGTGGTCGCTGTCGTTGATAAACAGATTGACCGGGCGATCGACAGTTTTTAGCGTCTCGATCGAGTCGCCGTAATGCACCTTGCCATACTGGTTATAGGGCGCGACCAACAGCGACCCCGCACTCGTGTCGATATCCGTGCCCATATAAGTTCCCGGATGGCCTTCTTCGGTATTGCGCTTCAGCGCCGCGCAGAGCAGCACGCTGCCGAGCCCTTGGTGGACGCCGGTTTCGATTAGCAGCTTCGGCTTTAACGCCCGCGCGCAGGCGTACCAAGCGAGGCGGCGTCCGAACTTCGGAATGCGATCGCGCAGGGGCTTAACGGGCTGGCGATCGTACATGGCGACAATTGCCTGCTTGAGCGCTACATCCTCGATCGGCTCGCGCAGATACCCCAGCACCCGCTCGGGCGAGCAGCCCAGCGCCAGCGACAAGCCCGACGCCCAATAATGCAAGCAGCTCGAAGCGTTGTCGTAGGTGTAGTTATCGGACTCCTTCGAGGCGACGAGCCATTGCACCAAAGTTTGCAACTTCGGCGCGAGATAGTATTTCAGCGCGAAGGCCGCTCGGTTCGGAACGTACTGCAAAACTTGCTGCAAGTAGGCCGCCGGTTCGCCGTCGATCGCCATCGATCGAACATCAGCGCCGGGAGCGCGCAGTAGCTGCACCAGCTTGTAAAACTTATCGCCGGGGCTGACCGCATCGCGCAGCGTCAGCTCGAAGTCCCCTTCAGAGAACCGCACCTCTAGTTTCGGAGCCGTCGGCTCGCCGGTGAAACCAACTTGGACTTTTGGTGCGGTGCCGGGGTTCATAGCGTTTGGGGTCTGAGGGCTCTAACGGGCAAGCAGAGGCTAGCAGGGCAGCGGTCGATACGTCAAAAGCTACAAATACGCCGCTAAATTCTCCCTGTAAAAATCCAGCGTTCTTTTAAAACCTTCGGGCAGTTCGATCGCCGGTTTCCAGCCCAGCGCTTGCCGCAGTTGCGAGTCGTTCGAGTAGTAGTCGCCGATGTCGATACGCTTACGATCGGCAGGAAATTCTTTGATGGAATAATTCCCATCGCCGTTCGCCGCCACCATCAGCTCGGCGGTTTCCTTGAGGCTGACGACGCGATCGCCCCCGATATTAAACACCTTGCCGTTGGCTTCGCTCGCCAGCGCCAGTCGCAACAGGGCATCGACCGTATCGTCCACGTAGCTGTAGTCCCGAAGCTGCTCGCCGCCCCAAACTTCAAAGGCTTTCCCTTCCAAAATCAGACGAATCCAAATCCCCAAAAAGGTCTGGCGCGCGTCTTTAACCCTCATGCGCGGCCCGTAGGTATTCGTCAGCCGCAGCGCACAGGCGCGAACCCCGTAGACGTTGTTGTAAAGAATGTGATACCACTCGCCCGCCATCTTGTTAATGCCGTTGACATCCACCGGGCGCAGCATGTGCTTTTCATCGACGGGCAGATAGTCCGGCTTGCCGTAGATCTGCCGCGTGCTGGCGAAGACAACCTGAATATCGGAGTTATATTTGCGACAGGCTTCGAGGATCGAAAGCTGCGATCGGCAATTGATATCGAGATCGACGTAAGGGTCTTTCATCGAGTCCATATGACTCGTCTGCCCCGCCAGGTTGAATAGGTAATCCTGACCCTGCACCAGGTAGCGCATGCTGTGTTCGTCGCGCACGTCGGAGATGTTGACTCGCGCCCGTTCTGCAAAGCTGTCGATATTAAATAAGTTGCCGCCGTACTCGGGAATCAGACTATCGACGAGCGTAACGTTCGCACCGAGCGCGATCAGCCTTTCCGCCAGGTTGCTGCCAATAAATCCCAAGCCGCCGGTAATGAGAACGTTAGACGCATCGAACTGACTGAAATCCACGATCGCAATCTCCCTCAAGCCCGAAACAAAAATCCGCGTGCCTCACCCATCTCCGGCGCATTCGGAACCGGATATTTTTCGGCAATCAGAAACTCGCGTAGGAAGCTCATTCCCTGCTGGGCGACATAGCCGATAAATTCCTGACGGTTGAAAAACCAGCCCATATATTCGGTGTGATAGCCGTAGGCATAGGGACGCTGAACGACCACGAAAGACGGCGTGCGATGGACGATCGGCAAGCGCGTTACGTACAAATAGCCGCGTGCGACCTTGGCTAGGTTCGCCATGATTTCCTGCCAGTTTTGGGAATACTGCACGGAAGAGCTGGCGACGATCAGGTCGTACTGCCGCTGGAAGCAGTCCGCGTCTCGATCGAAAAACGTCACCCCAGGCAGCACCTGCCGCCCACCCTCGCACAGTATCGGCAAGTCTTTACCGTAATATTCGATGTCAACACCCGGCAGCAAAGCTCGAGCGATGAGGTAGTAGTGGCCGATGCCGCTGCCCCAGTCCAGAATGGATATTTTTTGTTTGCCCTGGGCCGCCAAGGCCAGAACGTACCCGAACGACATCATCGTATTGTGCGTGCCGTAGTCCGCGCCCGAGACGTTCTCGGACTCGTGGCTCATGCCAACCGGCGTCGTTCCTTGCAGGGCACGGGCGAACTCCGGCCACTTTTTCATCTGCGTATCGAGAATGCTCTGCACGTTCCAGCCGAGGATCGTTTCGTCCTGGGTCGCCCAACCCTGGGGCAGATATTCCCAGTGGGGCTTGTTGGGAATGGGGGGCTCGGGGCGGTTGGGCGCGACGGACGGAGGAGGCGCAGCGGGCAGCGGCGAACCGGCCAGAACTTTGCCTCGGTCTGCGTCGAGTCCGAACTTCGATCGCAGGTCTTGCAGCACGGGCTCGGAGGCCGTCGAAACGGACTTCGCCCGCCGCAGGGACTCGCGCACCGCTGCAAGCAGAGAGGAGTTAGGGAGATTCGCAGTGCCCGCCGCGATCGCCGCCGACCCGACAAACACCGAGTACGGGACGCCCAGCAAAATAGCGGCCTGCTTTGCGGCTAAATTCGCAGCGGGAGACTCATCGACAAAGAGCAGAGAGACACTGTCAGATCCCGCAGTGCGAGCCTGAAGAAATTCTCTGGCGATCGCGCTTTGCGCGCGTAAATCCGCCGCCGACCCGTGCAGGTCGCTCGGCAGCGCCACCAGCGTCACGCCCAGGTCGCGGAGCCCCGAAGCGAGAGCCGCATTGGCCTCGGCGGCGATATATTCGACCGCATGGCCGATTTGCGCAAACTGGCGGGTCAGGTTCAACGACACGGCAGCGAGTTCGATCGCAGCGGAGTTCGCACTGCTATAAATCAGGGTTTTCTTGCCCTTAGGGCGATTCTGAGATCGATCGAAATTGCTCTGCATATCGTCACGTGCGGGAGGGTGCGGCGCGGAACTCGAGCCCGATCGCGGCTGCCAGTGCCGCTCGATAATCCCCGTTAATTCTTGCATGCGAACCGCATAGGTATGATCGCGAAGGGTGCGGGCCTGTCCGGCTTTGGCGATCGCGACGCGCTCGTCTTCGTGTTCTAGCAGGTACGCAACTTTCTCGATGCACTCTTCGGCACTGCGGTACGTCACCACTTCGCGATCGGGCTCGAACAGCGTATGTAGGTTGCGCTTGGCGTCCGTCACCAGGCACGCGCCCACGCCGGTCGCCTCGTACAGCCGCATATTGTTCGCGCAGTCGCCTGCGATATCGATATGCCGGTTCAGGGCGATCTTGGCCTGGGCGAGTACGCGGTACATATCTAGCGCCCACGCCTCGCCGTGGTAGCGCTGGCGGATTGGGGAAGTTTCGGGCAGGGCTTGGCCGCCATATCCCCAAAAGTCCACCGGAATCCGACCCGCGATCGCTTCGAGCAGCCGGGTTCCGCCTCGGTGGTGGTTGGAGTATCCCCCCACGAACGCCGCCGAAAGTCGGCGAGGAAGTTTCTCGGGTAGGCGATCGAGGATGCGCCGCCCGAACCCCAGACAGAAGTATTCGCTCGCAACACCGCGACTGCGAAAATTGCTGACATACGCTGGAATCGAAGATAGCAGCAGGTCGTAAGCCGACAGTCGGAGGTTGCTACGGATCGGGCTGGCATTTTGCCCGACAATTAGGGGCACGAGTTCGCGACACTCCTCTAGCAAAGCCTCGCTCGCCCAGTTGACATCGTGGACGAACAAAACATCCGGCTTATAAAGCTGCACCTGCCGCTTGAGGATCTCGAACAGCCGTCCGGGGCCGGGCGCTTGTTGCAATACATCCGGGGCAAACTCCGCTGCCCAGCGCTCTTGCAGCGGCGCGCAGTTAGCAATGATGTCTCGCGCTTCCATGCCGCCGCTCTCCAGCGCAGCGGAGTAGAAGTCCGAAGTGCCGAAGCACGCATCGACGAGCAGCTTCTGCTGGCGGTTGTAGTCTGACTCCGCAGCACCGGGGTTCTGGCGGTAGATGCTGTTGAGAAAGGGCTCGTAGTAGGTATCGACGATCAGGAACTTCACAGCTCTCTTCTCTCAGTGTTTGAGATGCCCGATATTCGGGCTTTTCTGGTGTTCGAGGTTCCCAGTATTCGAGTCCGGAGCGCACCCCCAATCAGGTCGCCCTCGCGCGTTGCGAGCTGGCCGGTGTAGGCTGCAATCCTACCGCACTGGCCAATCTTTAAATTGCGGTTGTCTCGTAAGTTATCGTTTTCGCGACGGCTGCTATTGCCGGTTGCTGCCGGTTGCTGCCGGTCGCTGCCTGCCCGCGCCCGCTTACTGTCGCTCGCTGCAATCGCCATGTTCGACCCGATCGCTCAGCTCCAGCTCGAACCGCATCCCGAGGGGGGATATTTCCGCGAGACGTACCGTGCCAGCGAGACGATCGCACGGGAGGCGCTGCCGGAGCGCTTCAGGGGCGATCGCGCCCACTCCACCGCAATTTACTTCTTTCTGCCGCAAGGGCAAACCTCGTCGCTGCACCGGATTGCGGCGGATGAGGTTTGGCATTTCTATGCGGGCGCGCCACTGACGATCGTCGAAGTGAGCCCGGAGTTTGGCGCGCGCGAGACGGTTTTGGGGATCGATTTGGCGGCGGGGCAGCGCCCACAGTACGTGGTGTCGGCGGGGACGTGGTTTGGGGCGATCGCCGATCGCGGCGATACGTTGGTGGGCTGCACGGTCGCGCCGGGTTTTGACTTTGCGGACTTCGAGCTGGGCGATCGCGCGACGCTACGGGCGCTCGTGGCGGCGCATTCGGAGGCGCAGGTGACGGTCGATCGGCTGACGCCTGCTTAACCGCGCGATCGACCGAGAGATCGACCGAGCGATCGACCGAGCGATTCACTGTCGGGGGCAGCGGCGATCTATAACAGAAGCACCCGACCGCTACCGGAGATAGCCCATGACCGCACGACTCTTGATCGGCAATGACGACGGCATCTTCGCGCTCGGCGTGCGCGCGCTGGCGAATGCGATGGCGGAGGCAGGACACGAGGTGACGGTGGTTTGTCCCGATCGCGAGCGATCGGCCACGGGGCACAGCCTGACGATGCACGAGCCGATCCGGGCGACGCGCATTGAAGGAATTTTTCATCCGGCGGTGACGGCCTGGAGCTGTTCGGGAACGCCATCGGACTGCATCAAGCTGGCGCTGGGAGCGCTGCTCGATCGCTTTCCGGATTTCGTACTGTCGGGCATCAATCAGGGCAGCAACACCGGCACGGATATTCTCTATTCCGGCACGGTTTCGGCGGCGATGGAAGGGACGATCGAGGGCCTTCCCAGCATTGCTTTCAGCCTCGCGCATTACACCTCACCAGAATTTGGCGTCGCGGCGAATTTTGCCGTGCGGCTGATGGATAAGCTCGTCGGCCAGACGCTGCCCGAGTCATTTTTGCTCAACGTCAACGTTCCCAGCGTGCCCCAGGAGAAAATCGCGGGCGTTAAGCTGGCGCGCCAGGGCATCCGCCGCTACTCCGACGTCTTCCAAGAGCGCCTCGATCCGCGCGGCAAGGTTTACTACTGGCTGGCTGGCGAGGTACTGACAGACGTCGATGACGGGCGCGACACCGACGATCTGCACACGGACGTTTGGGCGATCGAGCATCACTACATTTCGCTAACGCCGCTGCGATTCGAGCTGACCAGCTATGGCGAGGTCGAGCAAATGCGCGGCTGGGCGTGGGTGCAAGCGCTAGCGGAATAGCAGCGCACGAGGGTATGCCATCAATTCGCGCCAGACATCTCACCGAGTCAGCAGTTGAGCGCCCGACACCACAGTAAAAATAGGGGTTGCGATCCTTATCGGTTAGGTCTTACAGGTCTAACTGACGACCGCCTCTCGCGATCGCGACCCCAAAGTTCTGGCTGGTGCGATCGTCACTGCACCTAAGCGATCTCAAGCGATTTGCAGAAAGGCATCGCTATAAATTCGCACGTGCTCGCTCGATCTATTGACCGACTCTTCCCGCGTGATCTCGATCGCAAAGTTTCGGCTGGTGCGATCGTCACTGCACTTGACCGATCTCAAGAGATTGACAGCGATACATCACTGTAAATTCGCACGTGCTCGCTTAGCCTGTTGACTTAATCCTTGCCGAAAAGGATTAGATAAGAGCCCGCTCTCGCGGTCTTTTCCGGCTGTAGATTCCGCTGTGCGACCGGCGCAGCTCCTGCCCATGCTCGATCGCGATCTCGTGCGCTTGCACCTGCGCACTAACTCTCGCTCTAAAGGCTGTCGCATGATTTCCCGAAGAACGGCAATCGACCTCGCCAGCAGCCAGGAATTTGGGTGCGCCCAAAAAGCCCAGGCGACGATCGTCTGGGATATCGAAGCGAACCTGGTGGCCAAGCTGGCCGAGCGTCCATCGAACTTCACGGGCGATGGCAGTCAAAACAGACTCGCGCTCAGCGTCATGTTTTCGGCGCTGTCAATTTTGGCGATCGCCTCCTCGTGCTACCTGCTGCGCCCCTTCGTGCAGTCGAGACTGCCCAACGCCGATCGCTGTCCCGTTCCGACGATCTACTCGGCGTCTTTCTTCTAGAGGGCGGCAGAGCCCGAGGACGGCCTCTGATGGCTGCGCTTCCACGTTTTGGCGCGATGCAGAGAGGCGCGAACGCGAGCCGAGATTTTGTATTCGCGATCGCGTGCGTTCGCCCGTTCGGGCTGCGGTTCATCCTCAGGGCAAACGCATACTCCCGATTTTTCATGTCAGAAGCGGTCAGTCGAAGGCTGAGCGGAGTCGTTCGCGAAGCGTCGGCTCGCCGATAGCCTGGGTGAAATCGCGAAAAGTGGCCGCACTATCTGCTTCGCAGAGGCTACGCCAACGACGACGCTCAGTGCTCGAAATATCGCTTTTGGGTCATCGAAAATTAGTATGCGCTTGCCCTGGGTTCGTCCTTAAGGAGCTGGCAGTCGGAGGGGTAGAATGTCAACCTGGAAATGCGCCCGATCGCACCGATTTCCTGTCGATCCGACCGCAATTTTCGTTCGTTCCTGCCTTCTGCCTAGGTTATGACACCCGATACCTCCAAGCTGCTCGACCGGTTCAACCTCTTTTACTCGGAACTGACGGCGTTCTCGCCAACCCTCAGCGATCGCACGACCCTGGCAGAGGTGCGGGCACTGCTGACGATCGCCAGCCCGGAGACCGGCAAAGCCGCCGCGCTCGATGTACTCGATCGGTTCCTAGCGTTGCGGCATGCCGACAGCGGCGAGTTCGCGCCGCTGGCGGACTATAAGACGCAGGTGCAGACCTTTCGCAAAGAGGTCGAGGCGACAAGCGGCCAGCTCTCGGCGGATGCGCGCAGCCTGGTAGAGGGTGCGCATCCAGTCGCACAGTTGCTTCAGGCCGTCCAGGCGGGCGATACCTTTTCTGACGCCCAGTGGTCGGGCCTCCAGGCGATGATGACAAAGGTGTTCGGTGCGCCGATCGCGATGGCCGTCTCGCGCGGCAAGCTGGTCGTGGCCGAGTCCGCAGCGCAGGGCGACGACGATAGCGACGACAATATTTTTCTGTGGGGCGATCGCGTACCCGCTCCGCCGGAGGGAGATGCCGATCGCGAGCCGCCGATCGTCTTCGGCGCGAAGAGCCTCGGCGTCGAGCTGGACGCAGAGGGCGAATCCCCGACGCTGACCGTAAGCGTCCACGTGCAAAACGTCGGCGATCGCAGCTTCGGCGCGGGCGAGTACGCCGGGACGCGCGGTCAGTCCCTGGGCATCGAAGGCTTTAGCGTCGCGCTGGCCCAGCCGATCGCCGGTCTCGAGCTGGAATATATGGCCCACGTGGCGGGAAAGGGCGACCTGCCCTGGGTGCGCGCCGGAGAGTATGCCGGAACGCGTGGCGAGAGCCGCTCGGTGGAAGGATTTGCGATGCGTTTGGTCGGCTCTGCTGCGGCCAGCTACGCCTTAACCTACTCGGCCCACGTTCAGAATGTCGGCGACGTGCCGGAACAGTCTGACGGCGGCTACTGCGGCACGCGCGGTCGCGGCCTCAAGGTCGAGGGGCTGACCGTCTCGCTTCGCAAACAGTAGGCAAGCGCCCGCCGCTCGCCCTCGAAACGACCTCAGAACGACCTCAGAACGCCCGCCGCAACGCCCGTGCCTTTACTCCAATCTCATCCCTACACGACCCTGGCGATCGTCCCTACGGGCATTGCGGCGGCGGTTGGCGGCTACGCGGGGGATGCGATTCCCGTAGTCCGCGCGCTGGCAGAAGCGAGCGATCGCGTCATTACCCACCCGAATTTGCTTAACGGCGCGCAGCTCTACTGGAATGCGCCAGACTTGTTTTATGTAGAAGGCTACGGCCTCGATCGCTTTGCGGCGGGCGAATGGGGACTAAGGCCGAGCTGGCGCAACCGCATCGGCGCGGTCTTCGACGCGGCGATCGAGCCGGAGCTGGTTTTGCGTCACCGGCAGGCGATCGACGCGGCCCGCGCGACCCTCGGCCTGGACGTTTGCGCCGTGGCCACAACAGACGCCCCTCTCGGCGTGACGGTGCGCACCACCGCCAGTGGCGCGAGCTGGGGCACGATCGCTCGGCCCGGAGCCCTGCTGCGGGCCGCCGAACGACTTCGAGACGGAGCCGGGGCTGACGCGATCGCGATCGTCGCTCGCTTTCCTGACGAAGACACCGATGCCCTCGCCGACTACCGCCACGGCAAAGGCGTAGACGCGATCGCCGGAGCCGAGGCCGTAATCAGTCATCTGGTGGTGCGCGAGCTGGGGCTGCCCGCCGCCCACGCGCCCGCCCTGGCCGCGATCGACCCCGACCCGAAACTCGCGCCCCGCGCCGCCGCCGAGGAGCTGGGCCACACGTTCTTGCCCTGCGTCTTGGTCGGACTGGGACGCGCGCCGCAGTTCGTGCACTCGCGGCATGCGGGTCGCCCGAGCGACATCTGGGCTGAGGCGGTCGATAGCGTCGTCTTGCCCGCCTCGGCCTGTGGCGGCAGTGCCGTGTTGAGCCTGAGTGCCAGCGCCCAGATTATCGCCGTTGAAGACAACGTCACGACGATGGATGCGAGGCCCGAAGCGCTGGGCATTAACGCGCTGCGGGTGCGATCGTATCTCGAAGCGATCGGCGCGATCGTCGCCCACCGCGCCGGGATCGCCGCCAGCGCCTTGCGAGCCGATCGCGACCCGCCCTGCCCCTAGCGATCGCCCGTTCCGCCACGCCGCAATATCGCGAAGCCCAGCCCGCACTCGCCTGTTTCGATATTCCCAGAGTTAACCGATCGACCCCGCGATTAACGTGAGCGCGCCCCAAACTCCCCCACCAGAAATCGAGTCGCTGTCGAGATCGCAATTGCTGATCTCGATGGGACTGACGGCGATCGTGCTGCTCGGCGTAGCGAAGCTGTGGATGGCGATCGGCAACGTCAGCCTGTTCCCCATCCGCTGGGAGCCGGAGCTGCTACCTTTGTCGCTGGCCATCAGTTTGGGGATCGTCGCCCTGAGCGCCCTGCTCTACAGGGTTTGGCCCGCCTACCGTCTGAGTACGATTGTTTACCTTCGGCTGGTGGTGCGCCCGCTCCACTGGCTCGATCTGATTTGGCTGGGCCTCCTGCCAGGGATGAGCGAGGAACTGCTATTTCGCGGCACGATCGTCCCGAGCTTCGGCGGCGGCTGGCTGGCGCTGGCAGTTTCGAGCGTGGCTTTCGGCGCGATGCACATCAGCGGTCGTCAGTACTGGCCCTACGCGGTGTGGGCGGGCTGCGTGGGCGCAATTTTGGGCTACAGCGCGATCGCGACCGGCAACCTGCTCGTGCCGATCGCGATTCATATTTCAACCAACCTGCTCTCCGGCGCGTCCTGGAAGTGGTACTTCTCGCGTCATGACTGACGGGTTCCCGTCGCAGGACAGCGAAAAGAAATCGATCGCAGGGCAACGAGAAGAAACTTATAATTCGGTTACTCGAAACCGCCGAAAAGCTCCAAATAGACTTCGCGCTCGCAGGCGATCGAGGTGCATCTCCTCTCTGCCTTTCCATGACCTCACAGCTTCCCCAGCCGTTGACTTCTGCCCCCGACCATCCGACCGCTTTCGTTGACGTCATCGCCCATCGCGGCTACTCCGCCGGTGCACCGGAAAATACGCCGATCGCCTTCCAGCGAGCAATGGAAATGGGGGCGCGATCGATCGAACTCGATATCCAGTGGACGCGCGACGACGTTCCCGTTGTCTCCCACGATCCGTCCCTGGGAAGAACGATCGCCGGATCGGGCCGCATTGCCGAACTGACCTGGCCGGAGCTAGAAAACTGCGACGCCGGAAGCTGGTTCGACGGCGAATTCGCCGACCAGCGCGTCCCGACTCTCGAAACCGTCTTAAAGCTGGTCAAGCCGCTGCCGGGCGAGCTGTTTCTCGATCTCAAACCCCACTGTCAGTGGTCGCTGGAGCGCGTCAAAATTGTCCGCGACTTGCTCGAGCGCTACCGGTGGCGCGAGCGCAGCGTGGCCTGCTCTTTCGATCCGGACGTAGCCGATCGCTTCAATACCGACCCGGCGCACCCGATGGCGATCGGCTACAGCATTGCTAGCATCGAGAGCTTCCACGAAGTCTTCGCCCGCGCGATCACGGCCAGCGCTCGCCTGATCTGCGCCTATGATATTTTGCTTGCCGACCCGGATCTCATCTGGAACGCCCACGCCTCGGGTCTCGAAATTGTCGCTTGGACGGTCGATCGCCCGGAAGACGCCCTGCAGCTCTCGGAATTCGGCATCGATCGCGTCATTACCAACACGCTGCTGCCCGAGATCACAAGCGAAAGCGACGTCTGAAGACCGGATGAATCTCATTCGGGTTCAGACGTCGCTTTCGCTCATGTCTCGCTGATTAGCGGCTCAATTAACGGCCCAATTGCCGACCCTCGCGCCGACTACTGCGCCCAGAGCACCAGACCGGGCTCGTAAGCGGTGCCCAGCAGCGGGTGGTCGGGCAGCAGGCGCAGCGACAGTCCCCGGAAGCCGCTGGCGCTGTAGGAGAACGTCGTGGTGTAGATGGCGCAGTTGCCGTCGTGACCCTGGTAGTCCATCGCGATCGCCGAGCCATCGACTAGCTTGCCCGAATCGTCGATCGCGCCCTGATATAGCTCGACCCGCACGTCCTCCGGTTTGAGGGTCATCAGATCGATGCGCGCCTTGACGGGGATATCTTCGAGAACTTTGACCTCCGTCTCCGGCGGAATGTCGATGTGCTCGATTTTAATGTCGTACCAGCGCTCGCCGATCGTCTGCTTCCAGCGGGCCAGGTCTTTGGCCGGTTGGAAGTTATCCACCGACATGGCGTGGCAGCGATCGCTCACCGGGAAGTACGCCTGACGAGCGTAGTCCTTGACCATGCGCGCCGTATTGAAAAACGGGCAGTTCAGGCGAATTGCATCCTTCATTTTGGACACCCAGCCGCGCGGCAAGCCGTTCTCGCGCTCGTAGAACAGCGGAACGACTTCCTGCTCTAACAGGTCGTAGAGGTCGTTCGCCTCCACTTCGTCCTGATATTCGGGGTCGTCGTAGATCTCGCCCTGGCCGATCGCCCAGCCGGTACGTACGTAGTCCGCCTCGTCCCACCAGCCGTCGAGGATGCTCAGATTCGGCAGACCGTTCATTGCGGCCTTCATGCCGCTCGTACCCGACGCCTCGCGCGGACGGCGCGGCGTATTCATCCAGATATCGCAGCCCGCGACCATCACCCGCGACACGTCAATGTCGTAGTTGGGCAAGAACACTAGCGAGTGCTGCATGTTCTCTTCGTGGATGAAGTGGACGATCTTGCGAATCAGCTCTTTGCCGGGAATATCCTTCGGGTGCGCTTTCCCGGCGATCACGAACTGCACCGGGCGATCGGCGCTGCTCATAATGCGCTTGATACGCTCCACATCACGCAGAAACAGCGTCGCGCGCTTGTAAGTGGCAAATCGGCGAGCAAAGCCGATCGTCAGCGCGCGCGGGTCGAGGGTCTCTGCGGCGGCTTTTAGTTCGCCCTGGGACGCGCCGCGCTCTTTGGCGCACTTCGTCAGCCACTCGCGCGAGAAGACCACCAGCTCTTGGCGGCGCTGTTCGTGGTTGCGCCACAGCTCCTCATCGGGAATCGCATCGACGCGCTTCCACAGGGCTTCGTTGTTCGCGCCCGCCATCGCCCACTCCGCGCCGAGGTAGCGGCTGTACAGCTCCTGGGTCTCCTTGGCGACGCAGGACTGGGCGTGGACGCCATTGGTGACGGCAAAGATCGGCACCTCCTCGGTTGGGACACCGTTCCAGAGGTGCTGGAACATGCCGCGCGAGACTTCGCCGTGGAGCTGCGCCACGCCGTTGATCGAGCTGGACATACGAATCGCCAAGATGGCCATATTCACCGGCGCGGAGAAATCGCCGGTGTTCTCGCGGCCCAGCGCCAGAAACTCCTCGCGCGACAGGCCGAAGATGTTGGCGTACTCGCCCAGGTAGTACATCACCATATCCGGCGGGAACAGGTCGAAGCCCGCCGGAACCGGCGTGTGCGTCGTGAACATGCTCGAGGAGATCACCATCTGGCGGGCTTCCTCAAAGCTGAGCCCCGATCGCTCGATCAGCATACGGATGCGCTCGAGGGCCATAAAGGCGGCGTGTCCCTCGTTCATGTGGTGAGCCGTCACATTCAATCCCAGGGCATCGAGCAGCCGGACGCCGCCGATGCCGAGCATAATTTCCTGGTGGATCCGCAGGTCTTTATCGCCGCCGTAGAGCTGGTCGGTGATGTCCTGGTCGTAGCGGTTGTTGGGCTCGATATTGGTATCGAGCATGTACAGCGACACGGTACCGACACTGACCTTCCAGGCGCGGGCGTAAACGCGGCGACCGGGATAGTCGATATGGATGCGCAGCTCGGAGCCGTCGGGATTTTTGACGAGCTCTAACGGCAGGTTATAGAAATCGTTGATCGGGTACTTCTCTTGCTGCCAGCCGTCGGCGTTCAGGTACTGGGCGAAGTAGCCCTCTTGATAGAGCAAGCCGACGCCCACCAAAGGCAGACCCAGATCGCTGGCGGATTTGAGGTGGTCGCCCGCCAGAACGCCCAGGCCGCCGGAGTAGATCGGCAGCGCTTTGACCAGGCCGAACTCCGCCGAGAAGTAGGCATAGCACTCATCGCTCTCAGCAGCAGATTTACCACGCTGCTTTTTGTACCACTCGCGGTTCTCCAGGTAGCGATCGAGCTCGGCGCTGGCGCGGTTCATATGGGCGACGAATCCCTCATCGGCTTCGGCTTCGCGCAGCCGCTCTTGGGCGATCGTCCCCAGCATCAGCACGGGGTTGTGCTTGCTCGATTCCCACAGGTCGCGATCGAGACGTTGAAACAGGCTTTTAATCTCGTTATTCCAGTCCCAGTAAAGGTTGTGAGCGAGTTTGCGGAGTGGCTCTAGACCCGTGGGGATGGACGGCGAGACTTTAAATTGAAAGATCGGTTGCATGTCCTCTTCTCGATATCGCGTGACGGTCAAACGCGCGGAGTTTCCACAAAAGTGGTGCTGGAGGCTGTAGTCACGAGCCAGCAGACTTTGAATGCTGTCCATTGTGGGGGCAGTTTTTCGAGGAGACGGCGACCTTAACAGAAGCTTCCTCATTGTTTACCTGTCGTTACTCTGCTGCCCCGGTAGACCGTGGCGCGGCTGGCGGGCAGAAACCTTTTCACGCTGGCCAACATCTAGATGGTGTAAGCCTCGCGCGCTAAACGCCCCGACCGCCAACGGCCCACGCCGTACAATCGAATCGAGCAAGCCCGCGCTCGGGCTTCGTTGCTATCGCCCCTTTACCCCTTTCACCTCACGCAAATTTATGTCGCTTCGCCGTTCTCGCCGTTCTGCCGCTGTCATGGCTTGTTTGGCCAGCCTGCTGGTCGCCTCGCCCGCTCGCGCCGTCTTCTTCAATCCGCCGAGCAGCCAGACCCCATCCTCGCTCGGGGGCAACTCCCGGCGCGGCGGCTGTGCAGCCGACGAAGTCGCCCTTTCGGAAGACGAGCGGCTGGTGTCCTTTCTGCCGATCGTGCCCGACCCGACGGAGGTAGTCGCGCTGACGACGAAGGCCGCGCCGTCGATGTGGGTCTACGTACCGCCAACCTCGGCCCAAACCGTGGAGTTCGCGCTGCTCGACAGCGTCGCTGGGGAATACATCTATCTGGCCAGCTTCCCGATCGCCACGTCGGGCCTCTACCGCATCGATCTGCCCGCCGACATGGAGCTGAAGGCCGATCGTCCGGACGCACCGCAGGACTACATTTGGTTCCTCGACCTGGTCTGCGATCCCGGTCGCCCGGAAGAAAACCTCTCGACGACTGGAACCCTCAAGCGCGTCCCGACCGATGCGGACGCCGCTCTAGAAAACGGCCTGGACGACGCGCCCGACGCGATCGAGCGAGCTAAAGCCTACGGCGAGAGTGGCGTCTGGGTCGATATGGTCGCCGAGGTTTCGGCTGCCCGCGAGACCGAAACGGACGCACCGACAGGCGAATCCACGGAGTTTTGGAACGGCATCTTCGATGTGGCGCTGCCGGTCGCCGAGCGTGAGGATGTCGATCGCGCCGAGCAGCTCGATCGGCTCACCTCGGCAGATGTATTTGTCGCCGACCTCACCAGCCTGCTCGAATAGGGCCGCGATCGCGGGTGCTGGGACTCGATCGCCTCGAGCCTCGATCGCCAAATACCCCAAGAACAAAAGGCGCTCGCGGAAAGCTTCCGGCGAGCGCCTTTGAGCGTAAAGCCTCGATTTAAAGCCGCTCGCGGTTAAACAAACGGGTTGCTCGGGTCGCCTTCGTCACTGCCTGCAGGCGAGTTGCCGCCACCGCCGCTGGACGACTCAAAGGGGTTCGCCGAGGGAGGGGGCGATGGGGCAGACGGAGCGGGCGCTGGCGACGCCGCTGGGGGCGCAGCGGATGCCGGAGCCGAATCCGGAGGGCTGGCCGTTTTCTTTTTGGCGAGGTTTTCGAGATCTGATAACAGCTCGGCTAACTCGTCGTCTTCTTCAAACACCAAACCTTCCGGCGACTTTGAAGACTCCTCTGCCGCCCGCTGCGGGCCGAACAGATCGTCGAGCTGCGCTTCCGGCTCGTTGGCGGGCTCTGGCGTCACAGCGGGTTGGGCGGCGGGCGGTTTCGGAACGCCAGTCGAAGGCGGGCCGCCTGCTGTCGCACCGGGATTTTGTCCCTGATAGATTTCCGAGCCGATCGCAAACAGGGCCTGCTGGTAGACGTCCATCGCCGCTCGCGCCACATCGAGATCGTCGCCCTGCACTGCCGCACGCAGCACCTCAGCTTTTTCCTCGACCTCAGCCTGCACCTCTTCGCGGATCATATCGGCATTGTGCTTGAGGGTATCGGCGTAGTTGTAGAACAGCGCTTCGGCTTGATTGCGCAGCTCGATCAGGGTGCGCTGGCGGGCATCGCTCTCGGCGTTTTCCTGAGCCTCTTGGCGCATCCGCTCGATTTCATCGGCGCTCAGACCACCCGTGTTGGAAATTTGAATACTTTGGGCACGTCCAGTTCCCTTATCGCGGGCCGAGACATTGAGGATACCGTTTGCGTCGATCTCGAACGACACCTCGATCTGCGGCACGCCGCGCGGCGCAGGCGGGATGCCCATCAGCGTAAATCTGCCGAGGCTTTTGTTATCGCTAGCCAGCGCCCGCTCGCCCTGGAGCGCGTGGACGTCCACCGAGGTCTGGCCGTCGGTGGCGGTCGAGAACATCTGCGATTTGCTAGTCGGAATCGTCGTGTTGCGATCGATCACTTTCGTAAACATCTCGCCCAGGGTTTCGATGCCTAAAGACAGCGGCGTCACGTCGAGCAATAGCACGTCCTGCACTTCGCCGCCCAAGACACCAGCTTGGATCGTCGCACCAGTGGCGACGGCTTCGTCCGGGTTGACCGAACGATCGGGCGCACGCCCGTTAAAGAAGCCCGAAATTGAAGATTGCACCGCCGGGATTCGCGTCGAACCGCCCACGAGGATAATGCGATCGATCTCGTCCGGGCCGAGGCCGGAGTCCTGGAGCGCACGCTCCACGGGCTCGCGGGTACTCTCGATCAGCGGCTGGGTCAGCTCCTCGAACTGGGTGCGGGAAAACTCCATCTCCAGGTGCTTCGGCCCGGTTTCATCTGCAGTGATAAACGGCAGGTTGATCGACGTAGACGACGCGCCGGACAGCTCGATTTTGGCCTTCTCGGCGGCCTCGCGGATGCGCTGCAGCGCCATCTTATCCGTCGAGAGATCGATCCCCGTCTGACCGGCAAACTGAGCGACGAGCCACTCCAGGATGGCGTTGTCGAAATCGTCGCCGCCCAGGTGGTTATTGCCCGCCGTGGACTTCACCTCGAAGATGCCGTCGCCGAGCTGCATGACCGAGACGTCAAACGTACCGCCGCCCAAGTCGAAGACGAGCACCGTCTGCTCGGTTTCCTGCTTTTCCAAGCCGTAGGCAAGAGCGGCAGAGGTGGGCTCGTTGATAATGCGCAGAACTTCCAGACCGGCGATCGTTCCGGCGTCTTTAGTGGCCTGCCGCTGGCCGTCGGTAAAGTAGGCCGGAACTGTGATCACGGCCTGGGTGACGGTCTCGCCGAGATAGGCTTCGGCGTCCTGCTTGAGCTTTTTCAGGATCATCGCCGAGACTTCCTGCGGCGTGTGGCGCGTCCCGCGAATCTCGACGTCAACGGTGTTGTCGCGTCCGGGCACGCAGATGTAGGGCACGTGCGATCGCTCGGACTCGGTATCTTCCCAGCGCCGTCCGATAAAACGCTTGATGCTGAAAATCGTATTCTCGGCATTCGTCACCGCCTGACGCTTGGCGAGCTGCCCGACGAGGCGATCGCCATTTTTGCCGAAGCCGACCATACTCGGCGTCGTTCGCCCCCCTTCGGAGTTGGCGATAACGACGGGTTTGCCGCCCTCCAGGACGGCCACGCAACTATTGGTCGTGCCGAGGTCGATTCCGATAACTTTGCCCATGAGATCGAAAGTATTGCCTGGAGGAGGGGAAGAACGAGAAAAAACGAGTCGGGTGGCC
This sequence comes from uncultured cyanobacterium, assembly GCA_937899645.1. Classification (GTDB taxonomy): domain Bacteria; phylum Cyanobacteriota; class Cyanobacteriia; order Cyanobacteriales; family Geitlerinemataceae; genus RDYZ01. The sequence goes on from CALCCD010000124.1 coordinate 68,343, forward strand.
GTAAGCTCGACACCGGCAACGCGAAAGCGATTTTGCCGCAGCGCCTGCTACAGCGCGACTGATAACTCCGCGCGATTCCTTATGCTAACCCGAGTCTTCTCAGAGTGACGAATCAGTCGAAACTCGAGGGTGCGTACGGCGCGCGATCGCCTACTCGGAATCTGCCGCCTCTGGAGCCGCCGTACCTTCTGCGGCCGTCGCGACCTTGACCATCGCGTGGCGCAGCACGCGCTCGCCCATCACGTAGCCGCGCATCAACTCTTCAACGACCGTTCCATCGGGATGCTCGTCGGTTTCCTCGCGCATCACCGCATCGTGGAGCATGGGGTCGAACATCTCACCTTCCGGACGCATGGGCGCGACGCCGAGACGCTTGAGCGCATCGACGAGCTGCTTATAAACCCCCTGATAGCTCTTGTGAATGGCCATCTCGCCATCGTTTTGCGGCTTAATTTGCGCGCGCGCGCGCTCGAAGTTATCGACGACCGGCAGCAGCTCCTTAATCGCACCGCACTTGGACTGCTCCTCGAGGTCTTGCTTCTCTTTCTGGGTGCGCTTGCGAAAGTTCTCGAAATCCGCCGCGAGGCGCGTGTACTGCTGCTTGAAGTCTTCGAGCTGGGCCTGGGCCGTCTCTGCCGTAGCCTTCAACGATTCGAGCGCTTCGGTATTCGCGGCGTCGCTGGCTGCATTTGCCGCTTCGGTAGCCGCTGCCGCCTCTGCGACGAGGGGATCGATCGCATCCTCTACGGGCAAAGCATCAGCAACCGACTCAGCCGCATCCGAATCAGCTTCGGGGCTATCGTTTCCTAACTGTTTCTCTTCTTCGATCATCGTTGGCGTTGTGTACGTTAAATATGTTCGGAGGGCTGTTTGCGGAAGCTCGGGCCGTGCTACATCGCACCGGAGGGGCGCTTCGCCGCGCCCGAGGGGAAGTTCTCGACTCGTCAGTGCGGTGCGCCTTTGCCCGCAAGCTTGACCCTTCCAGTCGCAAGCGTCCCAGACTACAGTCCGGACGCTTAACACCATAACCCAATCGACACGCCGCATTCTGCAAATATTCAGACCTGCAAATGGCAGCGCGAATAGCAATGCGAATGGCCAGCAAACTGCGCAAGCATCATCGGGCAGCAGGCCGACTCGACGCGATCGACGCTCGCGGCCTGCTGGGCGGGCGAGGTGGCCGTGGCGATCGTTCCGTATTGGGCTGCGGCCAAAGCTACCGAGCAGCCGCGCCGTTCGACGCCTGAGAGCGTAAGCTACACTTGAACGACAAGAGCGAGCGAAGACGCTGCATCCCGAGCACCATAGCGTTTCGCGCGCAAACGCACCTCGATCGCGACCTGCTGCAACTCTTTGCCATGACCAATCCCGCCTCTAGTGCTCCTCGCTCCTCGAAAGCCCGCCGGTCTTTGGTCGTCCAGGCCAATTTTTCGCCCTTTGGCAACAAGCTAATCCGCGCCGGTCACGTCAGCCCCGAGCAGATGACGAAAGCCCAGCAGGAGAGTCGCCGCACCGGTAAGCCACTGCCCAAAATCATCGAGCAGATCACCGGCAAACAACTGCCTCCCGACCTGATTTTGCAGTACAAGCGTCAGCAGTTGTTCGAGTTAAAGATTTTGCACGGCGTCGATTCATTCGATCCCGACGTCACCCAACTCCAGTCCGGACAGATCAACTCGCTGCTCGATGCAGTCCCCGTCGATACCTGCCGCCGTTACAGCTGTTTGCCCCTCGATCGCGTCAAAGACCGCGTCGTGGTGGCGATGGTCGATCCTGACAACCTCGAAGCCCAGGACGAGCTGCGACGCATCCTTCGCGCCCAGGAGTGCGGCCTGCTGCGCCGTGTCATCGCTGCCGAAGACTTCCAAACCCTGATTTCGCAGTATCTCGACGAGCAGGTCAAACGCGAAGCGGCCCAGCAGGCCATGCAGGAGAGCGAGAAGCACGCCATCTCCGTCGATGATTTTGCAGCGGCAGCGGGCGAAGATGGCGAGCTAGAAGAAGCCCCGCCAGAAGCAGAAGACCTGGAGTCCGAGGGTGATGCGGACGACAAGAGCATCGTCAGCCTAGTGAACAAAATTCTGCGCAAGGCTCTCAGCGATGGCGTTTCGGATATTCACATCGAACCCCAAGAGGAATTCCTTCAGATTCGGATGCGCAAAGATGGCGTCCTAGCCGAGCCGTTCCCACGCCTGCCCAAGCAGATCGTATCGGCGCTGACTTCGCGCTTTAAAATCATCGCCGACATGGACATCGCCGAACGGCGTCAGGCGCAAGATGGCCGGATTCGTCGCATGTTCCAAGGTCGCGCGGTGGACTTCCGAGTCAACGCGCTGCCGAGCCGCTACGGCGAAAAAATCGTCCTGCGGATTCTCGACAACTCTTCGACGCAGCTCGGTCTCGATAAGCTCATCACCGACCCAGAGACCCTCGGAAAAGTCCGCGAGGTCTCCGGTCGTCCGTTCGGTCTGATCCTGGTGACGGGGCCGACCGGTTCGGGTAAATCGACGAGCCTGTATTCGATCCTGGCGGAGCGGAACGATCCTGGCGTTAATATCAGTACCGCCGAAGACCCGATCGAGTACGCGCTGCCCGGCATCATTCAGTGTCAGGTGATCCGCGAGAAAAACCTGACTTTCGCAAACATCCTGCGGGCGTTTCTGCGACAAGATCCGGACATCCTCCTGGTGGGTGAGACACGCGACAAAGAGACGGCAAAAACGGCAATTGAAGCAGCGCTCACCGGTCACTTGGTCTTGACGACGCTGCACACCAACGACGCCGCCGGGGCGATCGCCCGCCTGGACGAAATGGGCGTCGAGCCGTTTATGGTTTCCGGGTCACTGCTCGGCGTGCTGGCGCAACGTCTGATGCGCCGCGTTTGCGGTTCGTGTCGCGAGGAATACCAACCCAGCGAGGAAGAACTGGCACGCTACGGCATGCGTGCCAAAGATGAGACCGAATCGACCTTCTACCGCGCGAAGACGATCCCGCCCCAAGAGCGCAAGGCACTGGCAGCCAGCGGCGGGCTATGTACGAAATGCAATGGCGTCGGCTATAAGGGCCGCGTTGGTGTCTACGAGTTCCTGCAAAACTCTGAGGAAGTCACGGCGCTAATTAACGCCGGAGCCCCCACCGAGCGAATCGCCGAGAAAGCGGTGGAGCAGGGCATGACAACACTGCTTTCCTACAGCCTCAACCTAGCGCGCGGCGGCCACACCACCTTCGAGGAAGTCGAGCGCGTCACCTTCACCGACACCGGCCTCGAGGCGGAAATGAAAGCGAAACGCAAAAGCTCGCTCACTTGCCGAACCTGCGGCGCCGGTCTCCAGCCGGACTGGATGCACTGTCCGTATTGCATGACCGAGCGCTTCTCGGATTAGTTCGATCGTCGGCTCGACCGTGCTGCAACTGCCCCCCCATCCGCCTGCTTCTGCGATCGCCACGCACCGGCGAACTTCCCGACCAGACATCTCCAACCCGATAGGCACATATGGATTACGTAATCGAAGACGTCATGGAGTCGCTCATCGAGCAAGGCGGCTCCGACATGCACATTCAGGCCGGTGCGCCGATTTTCTTCCGAGTCAGCGGCAAGCTCTCGCCCCAGCCGCAGTTCGGCGAGTCGCTCGCTCCCGACCAGTGCCAGCGGCTGATTTTCAGCATGCTCAACAACAACCAGCGCAAAGACCTGGAGCAAAACTGGGAGCTAGACTGCGCCTACGGCGTCAAGGGGCTCTCGCGCTTCCGGGTGAACGTCTATCGCGAGCGCGGCTGTTTTGCGGCCTGCCTGCGAGCGCTGGCGTCGCAGATTCCCAACTTCGAGAAGCTGGGCGTGCCGGAAATTATGCGCGATATGGCGATGCGTCCGCGCGGCATGATTCTCGTTACCGGGCAAACCGGCTCGGGTAAAACAACAACGATGGCAGCGATCCTCGACCTGATCAACCGCACCCGCGCCGAGCACATCCTGACCGTGGAAGATCCGATCGAGTACGTCTTCCCCAATATCAAGAGCCTGTTCCACCAGCGCCAGAAAGGCGAAGATACCAAGAGCTTCGCCAACGCCCTCAAGGCGGCCCTGCGCGAAGATCCAGACATCATCCTCGTGGGGGAGATGCGGGACTTGGAGACGATTTCGCTGGCGATCTCGGCGGCAGAAACCGGTCACTTGGTTTTCGGAACCCTGCACACCAACTCCGCTGCTGCGACGATCGATCGGATGCTCGATGTTTTCCCCCCGATCCAGCAGCCGCAGATTCGCGCCCAGATGTCGGGTTCGCTCGTCGGCGTCTGCTCGCAAAACCTCTGTAAGAAAGTGGGCGGCGGTCGCTGTGCGGCACAAGAAATCATGGTCAACTCGCCCGCTATCGCCAACCTCATCCGCGAGGGAAAAACCAGCCAAATCTACTCGTCGATCCAAATGGGCTCAAAGATGGGCATGCAGACGATGGAGATGTGTTTGGCGCGTTTGGTGAACGAGGGCAAGGTTGCCTACGAAGACGCCGTGGCCAAAACCTCCAAGGTTGATGAAATGAACCGCTTGATCGACCCGCGCATCCTCCAAGGCGGTCAGCCTGACGCTGCCAAGGGCAAAGCCCGGCGCGCCAAAGCTCGATAGACTCCTCACAGTTAGGTACGCCAGGTCGCGCGAACGATAACTCCGGCGACCTGGCTAATTGTTTCACCTGCCTCGTTTCGCTCCAGAACCTCGATCGTTTGTCATGACTAGCGCCTTACCCAAAGAGAAGAAGAAAGGGTTCGATATGGAGGCGTTTGAGGAGAATCTCAACGCCGCCCTTTCTAGCATCACCGTCAAAGACCGTGCGGTCTTTTCGCGGCAGTTCGCGGCGATGTTCAACGCCGGAGTCGGGATGCTGCGCTGTCTGACGGTGCTGACCGAGCAGTGCGGCAACGCCAAGCTCAAAAAGGCGCTTAAGGCGATCGGGGCCGAGGTCGAAGAAGGCGGTAGCCTCGCTGAGGCGATGGGCAAGCATCCGGACTGCTTCGACAAGCTCTACGTGAGCATGGTCGCGGCGGGCGAAGTCGGTGGTGTCCTCGATGAAGTTCTGAACCGACTGGCAATCCTGATGGAGAAGTCAGCCAAGCTCCAAAACGAGCTGAAGTCGGCGATGTCCTATCCGCAAACGGTGGGCGGCATCGCGATCGTCATCTTCCTGGGGATGACGATTTTCCTGCTGCCGACGTTTACGGGCATCTTCGACCAGCTCGATGCGGAGCTGCCGATGTTCACTCAGGTGATGATGAACATCAGCTTTTTTCTGCGCGGGCCGTTCCTACCCGTCGAAGATCCCGAGGCGGAGAGCTGGCTGGAGCTGCAAAATTTCGCCGTGGTCTTTTTTGTTGGGGTAATTATCGCGATCGTCTTCGCGATTATGACTTACTACAAAACACCGGTAGGCCGTTTTCAAATCGACGCGCTGCTGCTCAAAGCGCCAATTTTCGGCGACCTGATCGAAAAAAGCGCGGTGGCGAGTTTCTGTAACGTGTTCGGGACGCTGACGCGATCGGGCGTGCCGATCTTGAACTCGATGGAGATCGTCCGCGATACAGCGGGGAACGAGGTGATTGCCGATGCGATCGACTACGCCCGCAGCCAGATTCAGGAAGGCGGCAGCATTAGCGAAGCCTTCAGAGAGAAGGGCGTGATGCCTGCGCTGGCCGTGCAGATGATGTCGATCGGCGAAGAGACCGGGGAACTCGACAAGATGCTGATGAAGGTCGGTGAATTCTACGAGGACGAGGTGGAACAGGCGATCAAGGGTCTGACGAGTATGCTGGAGCCGCTGATGATCGTCGTGATTGGTGGCATGGTCGGCTCGATTTTGCTGTCGATGTATCTGCCGATGTTCGCGGTGATGGACAACATCGGTTAAGAGCACTCCACAAATATATTTGTCCAGAAGCCGCCAATGAAGGCTGAGCTTGTCGAAGCCTGGGGGTGACGCACTTCGACAAGCTCAGTGCTCGAATCCTGAATACTGGATATTTATTTCTGTGGAGTACTCTAAGCGATCGGCTCGATCGCAATTTTCAGAAACCGGGTTTCGAGAGCGTCTTCGCGAATCGCGCGACAGAACAAAAGAAATCTGGTTTCCCACGTTTTGATTCTTTCCGAGCAGCTCATGTCTGGTGAAACTCGTTCGATCGCCACCGATCGCGTCACGCTCCAAAGCAACATTGAGAACGGCCTCGACATCGACGCCTACCTGGCGCAGCCTAGCGATGCCGGAACATATCCCGGCATCGTCGTCTTCCAAGAAGTGTTCGGCGTTAACGCCCACATTCGCGACGTGACCGAGCGGTTGGCGCAGCAGGGCTACATCGCGATCGCCCCGGCGATCTACCAGCGCAGCCAGCCCGGCTTCGAGGTGGGCTACACGGCGGACGACCTCGCCCTTGGCCGCAAGCACAAGGACGCGACAAAAGCCAGCGAGCTATTTGGAGATACCCAGGCCGCGATCGCCTACCTAAAAAATCTCGATGGCTGCAACGGCAACATTGGCGCGATCGGCTTCTGCTTTGGCGGGCACGTGGCCTACCTGATGGCAACATTGTCGGAAGTTAAAGCCACCGCCTCGTTCTACGGCGCGGGTATCCCTCACTTTTGCCCCGGCGAGAACGAACCGACGATCGCCCGAACGCCGCAGATTTCCGGCCAGATTTACTGCTTCTTTGGCGAGGCCGATCCGCTGATTCCCGCCGAGGACAATGCCGCCGTCGAGGCCGCGCTGAAAGAAGCGCAGATCGACGCGCGCGTGTTTCGCTATCCCGAGACCGGTCACGGCTTCTTCTGCGATCGGCGCGATAGCTACAGTGCCGCAGCCGCAGCAGACGCCTGGAGCCACACGCTCGAACTATTTGGCGGGCTGCGCTAGCCGGATTGCCGCGATCGCAAAATGCCGCAAGTAAATTGGATATAGTTGATAGAAAGCGTCGTATGGCCACCCGAAACGGGCTGTACTAGTGGAATTTGCCCACTCGCGCCCTCAACTTCTATCCGAATTCCGGCATTCATGACACGAGACATTGCATTTTCCGCCGACGACTTTGCGAAAGCACTCGAAGGGCAGAGCTACAACTACGAAACCGGCCAGGTCGTCACGGGCAAGGTGTGCGAACACGACACTAAGGGCGTCTACATCGACATTGGCGGCAAGTGTCCCGGATTTCTGCCGATTAAAGAAATCGTCCCCGCGCCGAGCGACGACCTGAGCGAAGATTTTCCGCTGGGCTTCGAGCGCGAATACGCGATCGTGCGCGGTGCAAATGCCGAAGGCCAGGTGACGCTGTCGATCCGGCAGATCGAGCTCGACCGTATCTGGGACAGCATGGTCGAGCGTCAGACCTCGGGCGCAACGCTGGAGGTGCAGGTAACAGGGACGAATCGCGGCGGCGTTGTCGTCGATGCCGAGTCGATTCGCGGCTTTATTCCACGATCGCACCTACTGCGTAGCGACAACCTACAGGATTTCGTCGGCCAAACGCTGACGGTGACAGTACTGGATGTCATCAAAGAAAAAGAGAAACTGGTGCTGTCCCATCGCCTCGCAGAGCGCGCCAAGTGTATGAGCCGCCTGGAAGAGGGCGCGCTGTTCGCCGGGACGGTGGTCAGCATCAAGCCCTACGGTGCATTCGTCGATCTCGGTGGCGTTACGGGGTTGCTCCACGCACGCCAAATCAGCCAGAAGCGCCCGAACGATGTCGAAGAAGTGCTGAGCGTCGGTCAGGATATCCAAGTCGTGATCGGCGAGATCGACGAGTGGGAGCAAAAAATCTCGCTGGTGACGAAAACGCTGGAGTCCTATCCCGGCGAGCTGCTCGACAAGTTCGACAAGGTGATGGAAGAAGCCGAGGCGCGCTGGGAGGCAGCCAAGGCAGCCAAGGAAGGCAAATCGGACGCGAAAAAGTCCGAGTCCTAAAGTTCGCCAACACCCTGCGGTAGGGGCGTCACGGCAGTGCGCCCGCGACATCACCCACTCGCCACCGGATTCTGGGCGCATGGCATGCGCCCCTACCAGTCCTTCATCTAAGAAATATTCTGCTGGCGGTAAAAGTCGATGAACCCCAGCAGAATTTTCTGGTGCGGCGCGCCCATCTTGCAGACCTTGCCCGCCGCCACCGAGAACGCCTGACCCTTCCGCGCCTCCTCCTCCGTCACCAAGCCCAGATCCCAGCCCTCAGTCTGGTCCAGCGCCTCAGGTTCGACGGTCAGCGGCCCCCAAAACATGTGGCGCTTAACGCCGCCGTCGATATGGCAGTCAAACATCTCTAGTTTGGGAGCCGTGTAGCCGAGTTCTTCTTCGAGTTCGCGGACGACCGCCACTTCTGGCGTTTCCCCCGGCTCCATATGCCCGCCAAAAAAGCCCCAGACGCCAGGATAAAGAATACCGGGCTTGTCGTCGCGGAGCTGCATCAGGAAGCGATCGTCGCGGTGAAGGATCGCGAGAGCGACGGGAACGAGTTCGGCCATTGGTCGTGTCAGCGTGGAGATTTAGATTCAGCTTACGGCTTGATAAAGTGCGCCCAGATATTGCCGTTGGGGCCACAGACGTTATTTAGGTAAGCGTTGGGATAGAGCAGCTTGCGACCTTCGGTGTTGGCGTAGCCGGTCAGCGCGTTTCCCCAGGGATCCTGGACGATCAATCCCTCGGGGCGGTAGCCGATGACAGTGACGATATGGCCGGTGGCGGTGAAGTCTCCCGCCAGCACCACCGGGCGACCGGCGGCGATTTCTTCGTCGATTTCGCTCCAGCGGCGCGTCGTGCTGAAGGTCGAGTGATAGCCATAGGCGCGAATCATCTCGGTCATGACGGCGTGGCTGGTCTGTGCGCCTTCGCCGTAACGCGTCAGAATCCACTGGAGCATCTCGTCTTCGAGCTGATAGCTGTAGCGCGGGCGCTCCCCGTGGTAGTACAGCGCCATCGCGATCGAGGTGACGTTGCAAGTCGACCAGTAGAAGCGGGGATTGTCGCGCTGGGAGAAGTAGGGAACGTTGAGTTCGATGCGTTTCGGGAGCTGCGGGAACACCTCGATCGTTTTGCCGCCCTGGCGCAGCCAGATATGTTCCGGGAACAGGTAGCCGGTGTTGCCGTAGCCGGGAATTTCTTCGGTGAGGGCGACGCGCACGTGGTTCGAGTCTTTGTCGGTGGCGTAGCTATCGACGCCGTAGACGCGACCGAGGGGCAGGGTGGTCTTATCACCCGCGCTTAAAGAGCTGGACGAGACGGGCTTGCGCTTGAGGACGGTGGGCTGGCGAATCGTCACGGTTAGCGCTTGCGGGTCGTAGGCGATCGAGCGGCGGTTTTGCAGCAGCGTCACGTGCCGCCAGTAGATATAGCCGACGTTGCCGAAGCCGGGGACGGACTCGCTGAGGGTGACGCGGAAGTGGCCGGAAATCGAGGCGTAGCCGCGCATCCCGAAGGTTTGACCTTGGAAAAGGCGCACTTTTTGGCTGTTCGATAGCGAACCAGAATCGGCGGCGGCGACCTTAAAGAACGTATTCTCGCGGACGACCATCTGGCCGCTGGTGGGCGTGTCTGGCACGTCTTCGAGGTCGAAGCGCAGGACGCTGTCGCCTTTTTTAAGCTGGACGTGTTCTTCAAACAGGTAGCCGAAGTCACCGACGGGCGTAATTGACTTGGTGAGGCGCAGCTTTAGGTGGCCGTCTACGAGTCCATAGTTACGGACGGGCAGCGTCTGACCGGGCTTGAGGTCGATTTTTTGTTCGATTCCGAGACGATCGGCATCGACCGGCGCGACTTTGAATTTGGTCGTTTGCAGGACTTCCAGCGACAGACCACCGGCGTCGATCGCCCGATCGTCGCTGACGGTAATGTAAATGACCTGACTATCGACCGCCTTACCCTGGGCATTGGTCGCCTGGAGTCGCAGCCAGCGCAGCCCAGCATCGTTAAAGCCGTTGTTGAGCTTGACTTCCCAGGAGCCGATCGTCGAATTGAGGCTGACCGGCAGCGGGTACTTGTCCTCGGCGGTCAGCGTAATGCTCTTAACTTCGGCGGGGTTGAACTCGCCGGTGAGGGTCGCGGGCTGTTTGGCGAGCACCAGCGAAGGCCCGGTGTAGCTCAGGGTCGGCAGCAGGCGAACGTCTTCACCTGCGCGGTTGAGCTTGACGTGGTCGAGGAAGATATAGCCGGTGTTTCCGAAGCTGGGGAAGTTTTCGGTGAGCGAGGCTTTCAGGTGTCCGGCCTCGATCGCGAAGCTGCTGACGCCATAGACGCGCCACGCGGGCAGCGTCGCCGCTTCGTTATCGGCCAGCAACGACGAATCGACCGGGCGTTTCTTGAGAGCGCTCGATCGCAGCATCGTCAGCGTCGTTGCGTTGTTGTCGTAGGCGATCCAGCCGTCATTATTTCTCAGCTTGACGTGGGGCGCGTAGACGTAGCCCGCGTTACCAAACTGCGGAATCTCCAGCCCTTCGGCCAGCGTGACGCGGAAGTGGTTGCGGACTGGAGCGTAGCCGTTGATAAAAAAGACCTGACCGCCCGAGAGCTGCGCGAGCTGGGTCGGCGGCAGCACAGCCGAGCTTTCTGGCTTGAGTTTGATAAGGGTGTCGCGCGTCACCCACATCATGACCTGGCCGGGGTTGAGGCTCGGCAGGCGGCGCTCGTCGAACACCAGCGGCAGGCCGCCGACGCTGAGCTGCACGTGGGGATCGAAGAAGTAGCCGAACGTGCCAACGGGCGAGAGGCGATTTTCTAGCTCGACGCCGAGATGGTTTCCGGCGCGGACGTAGCGGCGCACGGGTAGATTGACGCCTGCATTGACGCGCACGCGCTGATCCTCATCCAGGTCGCTCGAACCCAGGGGGGCGGCTTTGAACCAGGTGGTGGCTTCGATCGCGAGTGCGCCGGAGTCAACTGCGATCGGCGGCGGGTCACTAACGGTCAGGTAGACCTTTTGTTCGGTGACGGTGTTTCCCGCATCGTCGAGGCCGCGCAGCCGAATCCAGCGGACGCCCGCCTGACTGAGTCCGCGATCGAGCTGGATTTGCCACGCGCTTTGGGACGGGCGATGGGTGACGGCGAGGCCGTACATATCCTCGATCGAGGCGGTGACCTTAGCGATGTCGGTCGGTCGGTAGGTTCCCGACAGCACCGTCGGCGTACTGACCGCAACTTCGCTCGGCCCCTGAAACGTTAAAACACCCATAAAGCTCGTGGTTCTGCTTGCCCGTGGATTTGCGGCGATCTGTGCGGCGATCGACGGTCGCGATCGGCCTCTAGCCTAATTTAGCTCGGAAGGATCGCGATCCATGTAAAAACTACGCGCCGCGCACTCGCCAGGATTGCGTCCCACGGGCTCGCGATGCGGTACGGGCTCGTCAGAGTGTTCCAAATTCACATCATTCCAGCATCGTTCCTACGCTCTGCGCAGGAATGCCTCTGCCGACGCTCTGCGTCGCTGCGAAACGGGACGCAGAGCGTCCGGGAGTGGGTTATCGCTCAGAGTGTGGGAACGATAAGATGCCTGCGAACTCAGCCTGGAGCTAGGCGATCGTCTTCATCAGGCTCGCCATTTCCAAGGCGTTCATGGCGTAGCTCCAGCCTAGATTGCTCTTGATGCCCGCGCGCTCCAGGGCTTGCTGCATCGTGTCGGTGGTCAGGATGCCGAAGATCGTCGGCACGCCCGTCTGGATGCTGTTGGCCGCGATGCCTTTCGAGACTTCCGCCGCCACGTAGTCGAAGTGGGGCGTGTGGCCGCGAATCACCGCACCGAGGCAGACGATCGCGTCGTAGCGCCCGGTCTCCGCCAGCTTGCGCGCCACCAGCGACACCTCGAAGCTGCCGGGAACCCAGGCGTAATCGATCTGACCGCCGTCGGGATCGACGTTGACGCCGTGGCGCTTAAAGCAGTCCTGGCAGCCAGAGACGAGTTTATCGGTCACGAGGTCGTTAAAACGGGCGATGACGATCGCGAAGCGGTAGCTGGATGTATCGGCAAAACTTCCTTCAAATACAGTCATAAATTTCCGAGGAGAGGAGCGGGAGAGCGTCAAGCGGGCGGATGTAATTACTTATGATTACTCGGGGCTGCCATCAATACGAGCCAAAATTGCCAACCCAGAGAGAGCGACAGCCCGCAGCACTTCGCGCTCGGTCGAGCGCGGTTCGCGAAGGGTCGGGAGCAATTTGGTGGCAAGCCCTGGCCGTCGGTCGGGGCCAATCAGCCGAGCAATCACTCGAGGCTACCGCGATTGTAGCGAGGCGCACAATACGCACCAGCTCGCGACACGACGAAAGAACCCGGCAAAGCTCGACTTCGCCGGGTTCGCGTCGCTTTAGATAGAAGCCAAGCCAGCAGAAGCCAGATCGGAAAAAGCCAAACTACACGACGAGGTAGTTCAACGCGCCAACCGCCAGCACCAGCGCGATCCACAGGCCGGAGCCCACAAACAGCAGACCCTTCGACTGATCCCAGTTCTGCGGCGAAGCGTAGGCGACCGGTACGCCTACGACCATCAAGAACGACAGCAGAACGAGACCTGCCAGGGCAATTTGGAAGGCGATGGTTAGCATTATTTCTTTCCTTTACGTGTGTTTTCTAAAAAAATTCGCAGGCGCGACCGACGCATACTGCCATCATATTTACCATATTTCGGTTCTGTATTTGACAGCCCGCGCGCCGCAAGGGAAGGGCTACGACTTCGGCGGGAAGAAGAGTACCGGATGCAGGCTCGATCGCAGGAGCTGCTTGGGGAAGCTCGGGCGCGACCACTCCAGGAAGGCGGGCAAACTGTGGGCGGTTACGGCGATCGCGCTGACGCCACTTTCGCTCGCCATTTTGACGATTTCGGCGATCGGATCGCCCGTGCGGACTTCGGTTTCGATCGCCAGACCCGTATCGGCAAAGCGCTGGCCTGCCGCCTCGATCGTCTCTCGCGCCTGTTCGATTTTCTCATCGACCGAGGCGCGCCGCGTCGTTTCGATAACCCAGCCCAGCTTGCAGCGATCGACGGCCGTATCGCCCGGCTGGCAGAAGCGCGCTAGCAGCGTATCGACCAGTGCGTCGGAGGGCTCGGAAGCGTCGTAGGCCACCAGCAGGCGGCGAAACAGCGAACGGCAGCGCAGCTCTAGCTCTTCGTTGGTGAAGGCGGCCACCATCGCCGGTCGGATGACGAGCATCGGGATCGGCAGCTTCTGGGTTAGCTTCGTGCTGGTGCTGCCGAACAGCTTTTCGTTAAGCAGCGTGCGGCCTTGGGAGCCGAGGATCGCCAACTCGCAGTCGTTTTCTTTGACAACAGCGCAAATGCTATCGATCGGGCGATCGGAGCGAATTTCGTACTTCACCGACAGGCCGTCGGGCACGTTGGCGAGCGCGGTATCGAAGCGAGCGCGAGCTGCTGCGACCTTCTCATCATCGACGCGCGGAATGTCACCTTCCGTCCAGAGCGGCACGCTGTGGAAAAATACAATTTCGCGGATGCCGCTTTGCACGAAGCTTTCGAGGCAGTTCGCGAAACGCAGCAGCCCGTCTTTAAAATCCGTACAGATTAGTACTTTCTGAAACATGAATCTCGCACCAACTCTTTAAACGCGATTGCCTCCAGGGCATGTCATCAATTAGCGCCAGACCCCTTGCCAGGAAAGCAGTTAAACGCCAGACCCAAAGATTAAAACCAGGAGCTGAAACCCGGTCCGGATCGAGGCTGCAAACTTGATTGATGACAGCCCCTAGCGCGACTGGCAGTGCGATCGCCTCTTGGAGCCGAGGTTCGCTGCGAGCCGCTTGGCTTGCCCGATATTCCTAGGGTACGCGGGAAACTGGATGCAAGCTATAACCTTGAGTAATTCTTATCCCGGCGAAAACCTGGCATCATCAGCGAGCTCATTTAGATGAGTTCGTTCGCCGAGCCTGTGCCAGGAGCCGCGACCTATCGCTCCCAATCTATGTCCACCATCTGCTACGTCACGCTGGCGATCGGCCCGGAATACCGCCGTCATGCCCGACGGCTCCTGGCCGACATCCAGCATGTTTCGCCCGGCATTCCGCTGGTCGTTCTTACCGATACTCCGCGCGCTTTTGGCGATGCGATCGCGGTGCAGCACCGCCCCCAGTCCGTGGGCATCTACCATGACAAGCTCGACTGTCTGGCAGCCTGTCGCGAGCTCGGCTTCGAGACCTGGATTTTTCTCGATGCGGACTGTCGGCTCTTGGGCGATGTCACCACGGCGCGCCCCTGGCATCGCGGCATCACCGTCAAAAATGCCGTCCCGCTCGATCGCCACCTCGACGATCGCGATCGGCTCAGCGCTAGCGCCTTCAATCAGCGCCGCCGCAAGCTCCTCGAAGAAATCGCCGCGACCTACGACCTCGGCCTCGATCGGGCGTTGATGCTCAACGAAAGCGTCCTGATCGCCCACGCACTCGGCGAGCGCTTCGATGACTTCGCCAGAGAGTGGCGTGCCGTGCGAGATTTCCTCGAGCTGCACGCCATTAATTCCGGCGAGGGGGCCGCGATAGGTCTGGCGGCGCTCCGCAGCGATATTGCCGTCCACCATTACGATCGCAGCTACGAAATCAGTCCAGACGCTCGCGACGCGATCGACATCTTCAAAGACAACTTCTTTTTTCGCGGCACGGAACTCCGCACCGAAAAGCGCGGCGTTTCCGAAAGGCGCTCGCAGCTACTTAACATCGAGCAACAGCGCCGCCAGATCGCCCGCAGCCCGAAACTCGTCAAGCTGTGGCGCAAAGCCCGCAGTGCGTTCGGAAAGCTTATGCGGCGCTGGAAGCTCCAGCATCGATACCGCGCTGGCTCTAGCCAAGCTCCGCGATTTCGCGACGTTATCCAGCACTTTTAAGGGTTCAGCTTCTGATCGGCAATATCCGGCCCGATCGCCTGCCGCCAGATCGAAACAGAGTTCGAGCGAGCACCCAGTCTGAGAACCGACACAAAAAACAAAAAAGAGGCACTCGATCGTCACGACCGAGCACCTCACAGAGTAAGTTCACATTTTTTTGCTCCTCCAGGGCGCGATCGCGCCCTGCTGCACGCCGAGACCTAGGCCAGCTTGCGGCGGCGAACGGTCTTGAAGAGCGCACCAACAGCTACGAGACCGAGCGCCGTGGCCGGTTCGGGAACTTCCGCAACCTCATCGTCTGGCGGCGGCGGAACCGGGATGTACTTCAACTTGGAGACCGCGCCGCTGCCCGTCATCTTGACCCCAGCTTTGGAGATTCTCTTGTCGCCGTGGTCGAAGAAGTAGCGGCTAAGCGAGTTGTCCCCAGAGTTGTCCGCAGAGTCCCAGACTTCTCTGTTCGTGTCGGGGTCGATACCCTGCATCCACTTCACCTTGTTTGCGCTCACCCAGTCCGTGCTTTCGCTCTCACCTTCGTACCAGAACTTGAAGGTGACCTGCTCCGCACCGTCCAGGTCGAGCATCTCGAAGTATCTGAGATCCTCGACAAAACCGACCGTGTCGTCCGTCTCGACAAAGTCAAAGAAGATGCTGCTGCCAATCATATCGTCGGGATCGCTCACGGAGCGGTACTGACCGTTGTTCTCTTCTTGGACGATCAGGACATTACGGCGTTTCTTGCTGCCGAAGTCGCTACCCGTCTGCAAATCCGGATCGAACTCGCAAGAGTGAGCCTTGCAATTCGTGTCGAAGATATTGAGCGGGTTGTGGTGGCGGTTTTCCGTCGAGAGCTCGATGCCGTAGCCCAGCAGTAGCTTCTCGATGTTTTCCGGGGACATGCCGACCGCAGCGTCGAGTTCGTTGAAGTTGAGGCTAACAGGATCGGGGTTGGCTCGGGCGTCAGGCGCGATCGCGACGAGGAGACCGCCGGTGACGAGAAGGCCGACTGCGGCCTGCTGAGGGCGCAGGCGAGATGGCGGCTTACCGGGAAGAGAACGAGTTTGTTTCATGGTTCTATTTCGAGGAATGCGAATGTTCGAGTCAAGGCAGGAGGCAGTACAGGGACAACTAACTATCCTTTTTCGGTAGAACCCTAATTCGGAACGTGACTTCAACGCGACCCTAGACCCTGAGACCCGTGCCCTGCTTTTTCACATGCATTCATTATCGGAAATATTTTGAGTAGCGTCCACTGTACTACTACGCATTCAAATGCAAAGTTTCCATGTAGCAGATCTGATGAGCGTAGCCCCATATCGGGCAGACCTCCTCACAGCATCTTCAATATTGAGCGTCCCGAATCCGCAAAATTGCCCGTGAGACGTTCGGTGGGCGAAATCATCACAGCGATCGCCAATCAAAAAGTTTTTCACAAACATTTCCGGCCAATTTGCAACAAACATTTTGAACTCAGGGGCTTAATTACGGACTTTGAGGCGCTTTATAACTGCCTGAAGTTGCCTCGGGGCAGCCTCAAGTTAACCGCATTTTTTCGGGTTCGGAGCCCAACAGCCGTGGTAGCCCATCGGTATGACCTCTGGCAGGCTCAGGCGGCAGACCGGCGCATCGCCCAGGCGATCGGCAGCGTAGATCCAGACTTCGCTACGGTGCTCGCGGCTGTCGTAGACGACGGTGAGGAGCCAGCCGAGATCGGGGCGATCGGCGTCCGGGGCGTAGGTCGGCTCGATCGCGTAGCGGTGCGCGCCAAGTTCGGCGACGGTCAGCTCGCCGGTGTCGCGATCGAAGCAGGCGATGGTGCTCCAGAGGTCGCGGGCGACGTCGCTGCCCGGTCGGAAGGCGGACATGTAGGTGCGCCGCGCGTAGCGACCGACGCAACTGGGGGCGACGATCGGGAACTCACCACAGGTGTCGGCTAGCTCGACGCTGCCGAGCATCGCGCCCGTCTGTGGGTCGAGACGAAACTGCCAGAGCGTGCCGCGCGCTTCTGTATGCGGGTCGAGCTGGCCCACCTGCTGGAGGTAGCGGTTCGTGGCGAAGTCGTTGTAGCGCACCATATCGCCGACGATATTGCCTTCGGCGTCGACGTAGCCATTGCCGAAGTGCCAGCTGTAAAACGGGTCGGTTTCGCCGCGCGAGATGACGGTTAGGGTCTCGCGATCGAGCACCAGGATCTGCGTGCCGAACTGAGGCTTCCAGCGCAAGGCGTCACCGAAGCAGATTTGGTTGGTGAGGACGGGTAGCAGATCGAGACGGACGGGCGCGACAAAAAATACCAGGTAAGGGCCAGCCAGCAAACAGTCGTGGATCAGCGGTAGGCCGCTAAGGGGAATTTTGGACTGGCGATCGATGCGACCTTGGCGATCGCTGCAATAGACGTTCAGGCAGGTGCGCAAGCCGTAGGTGACGCCGAAGTTAAAGATTTCGCCTGTCTCGGGGTCGCGCTTGTAGTGGGCGGCGTAGGGCTGGCCATCGGCGAGGCTGAGGCTGTCGCGGCCTTTGGTTTCTAGGGTCTCGGGGTCGAGAACGTAGGGGTGTCCCTGCTCCCAAAGCGCTAAAACGCGATCGGGCAAGGCCAGCACGGAGGTGTTGGCGGGGTGGCGCAGTCGCTGGCGCACGGGCTGGGTCAGAGTAGCCTGCGGGGCTTTCATGCCGTAGCTGCCCTGCGTCCAGGTCTCGCTGGCGGCATCGCGGCGGTAGGCTTCCGTCTGCACGAATCGGTAGACCGCGCGCGCGTCGCGTCCGTCGAAGTTCACCCTGAGGACGGCACCGTCGCCATCGAACCAGTGGCCCACCCAGCGATCGCCGCGCTGGAGACGGGCAGGGCCGTTGCGGTAGAGCGCGCCGCGCAGGCCGGTGGGCAGCATTCCCGCGATCGTCTCGATCGCGGTGGGCGCAAATTCGCGGGCGGGCTCGGCCAGGGCGCGCGTCCAGCTCCCGGTCGGTGAAACTTTGCGGGCGGGCCGTTTACGGGTGGCCGTGGGCGAGGAGGAAGGAGAGACAGCCATTGGTAATGGAAGAAGGTGGCAGAATCGATCGCACGGGCGGGGCGCAGCTTTGACAGGTCGATCGAACCGGACAAGATGCGCGGTCGAGAAGCGCGATCGAATCGAATCGAGCCCGATCGAGCCGAACCAGCACGCTCGGTCAGCGCCCCGCTACAAGTGCTTTACAGACTGCTCCCGTCGAGATCCGGAGCGGACGGAGCCTGGGTGCGTGGGGCGAGCTGCGGGCCGATCGCCTGGAGGGTCGCGATCGTGCCCCAAACGATCGCCTCTGGCACCACCCGCAGCCGCTGGGACTCTTCGCCCGTTAGGTCGCGCTCGTCGCGCTCGCTCAGATGGCGGGCGATCGCCGCACGGATCGCGATCGCGTCTCCTCCGGCGATCGCCACGATCGCGTCGGGATACTGCCGCCACCAGTCTGAGATAAAGTCCCAGGCTAGCGCCCCCACAGCCCGCTGAATGCCTGAATCGATGGCGTTGGTGGTGTTGAGCGCCCAGCGATCGGAGGCGAATCCGTCGGTTAGTGAGGCCACCCGTTCGGCGATCTCCTGAGGGTCGCGCACCGGCTGGACGTGAGAGTGGATATGAGGGAGCTGGGCGGCGTATTTCCCAAGGCTGCGGTATTGCAGGCCCATCCCCGGCACGATCGCGCCGCCGACGAGCTCGCCGCGCCCGTTGTCTGTCGCCGCGAAGCCCGTAAAGGTCATCGCCGTGCCGCCGTCGATCGTCAAACAAGGGAAGCCAAATCGCCAGCCGATGCCGAGCCCCGCCAGCGCCCGGTCGATGCCCAGCGTCGAGTAGAGCCCCGCCAGCGGGATATCGTCCAGCGCCAGGACGCGGTGGGGGTAGCTGTCGCGATCGAGCCAGGTGCGCCACAGTGCAGTTTGATCGGGCACGACGGAGGCGATCGCGATCGGCAGCTCGGGCGAAGCGGGGAGTGCGCTAAAGGTCAGCGAGCCGCGCGTCGGGGCCGTGGGCGACACGCAGCAGGGCGCGAGATACGGCGCGAGGTATTCGGCGATCGACGCTTCCATATCGTGGGGCGTGATATGCGGCAGATCCCAGGTGGCACGGGGGCAATCGCCTTCTAGATACGTCCAGTGAGCACGCGTGTTGCCCAGACACAGCGCCAGCCAAGCGTCGGGCAGCGGGCGATCGGGATGGGCGGGCAGGCTCGGTTCGGCAAGATTATCGAGATCGGCAGGCTCGGGCGGTGAGGCCGCAGCGGGAGTGTGGGCCGTACGGGGCGAGGGAGTGTAAAAAGAATCGAGCACGAGACAACGAGCCTAAGCTCGGGGTGTTTCGGTAGCTGCGTTAGACCGATCGCCATCAAACCGCGAGATCGCGATCGGCAGCGCGCTTTAGACATCTTTCCCACTCTAGGGGCCGCGATCCGGTTTAGTTAGGCTCGCACTAGACGGCGAGGTCTGCGAGCGCCCCAAGCCCGCCTCGATCGCGAAGGCCGATCGCGAAAACTTATAATCGTCGTGAACTGGGGCTTTCATGCCGTTGCTGAATCCTGCGAGGTGCTCCTTGAGAGCGACTCGATCGCCCTCGATCGAACTCGATCGCACCCCAAACGTAGCCCGCGCGCACCCAGAGCAGCGTCACTCCCCGTTTACCCGAACACTTAGCTGTAGATTTAGCTGCACGAGCGAGAATATCTTTGAAACGCGTGACCTGGATTCGTCGATCGCTCGCCCTGGCGGCACTGGTGTCCGGCGGCAATGCCCTGAGTATCCTCTGGGGAATGCAGGCGCAGCAGACGTCGTTCGAGCAGCTCGAAACCTCGCTCGAACTCGATCTGCGCGCCCGCGAGCTGGTCGAGCGCGTCCAGGGTGGCGACATGAAAGTGCAGTCGGAAACGGCTGAAATCGGGAGAGAGCTAGAGAGTTTCGACCTCGCCGCGCTCGACTCGCTCAACCCGCTGCAAGAGAGCTGGTCGCGGCTGGCGATCGCTCTGGAAAGCGACGCGAGCGATCCGCTGGCCGCCCAGATCCTCGACGAGCACCTGGCAAAATTCACCCAGGCGATCGCCGCCCAGCGCGAAACGATGCGCCGCGACTTTGCCCGCGATCGAAATCGCAACGGGGGCCTTGCCTTTGGCTTGGCGCTGCTAGGCATGTCGGCATCGCTGCTGGCCTATATCCGGCTCGATCGCTGGCTGGGTAGTTTGAGTCGAGTCGCGATCGCCAACCGCACGCACATCAATGCCGTTGGCGCGTCGATCGCCAGTCAGGACCGCGCCGCCAGCGCGCGCGCCAGCGCCCTAATCGAGATCTCTGAGATGCTCGAGCGGCTCAATACCATATCCCAAGAGTCATCCGAGCAGTCCAGCATTGCCGCCGCCCACGCGAAGGAGATCGCCCAACTGACGTCTACCGGCGCGCAGCAAATGACCCACGCCAGTAGCACGATCGCCGAGACCGAAGACCAGGCACTTGATATTTCCCAGCAGGTATTGCAGCTCCGCGAGCGCGCCACCGAAGTCGGGCAAGTGGCATTCCTGGTCGAAGAGCTATCTACGCGCACCAATACCCTCTCGCTCAATGCCGCGATCGAGGCCGTGCGCGCCGGACGCTCCGGAGCCGGGTTCCAGGCGATCGCCCAGGAGATCCGCGCCCTCTCCGTCCAGAGCCAAAAGGCCGCTCAGCGCATCGGCGCGCTTTCGGAAGATATCCACCGCAGCACTGACGAAACCGTCAGCGCCAGCCAGGAGGGTATCGCCTGCGTCGAAGCCAGCACCCGTATTGTCAGCGAAATCACCACGACCTTCGCTGAAATTCAAGCCGCTGTGAAGGAGATCGACGACACTTCCCACAAGCTGGCTTTTAATGCCTACGTCCAGCTCTGGCCGATCCAGCAGCTCGTCGAAGGCATCGAATCGCTCAACACTGGCGCTCGCGAAGCGGAGACGAGCTCCCGCGAACTCGCCGACAGCCTTGGCGATTTGCAGCTCGGCTTTGGCGACATCCAAGCCCGCCTCAGCCAGCGCGGGCGTTGGTGGATAGAGCTAGGTTATGGCTTTTCGGTAAGGTACGGGAACCTC
>CALCCD010000125.1 GCA_937899645.1 uncultured cyanobacterium
ATTCATTGCTGACTCATCTATTCTCTTCCTCACCACTTTAGACGGCCAGTGCCCTTATCTTCCGGTGTAGAATTTTGGATCCAGGGCAGTAGCCAAAATCCCTTAACGGTCACGTTGTTAAAAATAATTGAGCCATAGTCGATCTGAGCCGGTCGATCGGAAAGGCCACCAAACAAAACGAGAGTGCCATCAGACTCAAGGGTTGCAGCCAGATGCCCACACGTTTCACCCGCGACTGCATCCAGTGCCAAGCGCATTTTGCTGCCGATTTTGGCTTGGACTCGCTCTGCCAAATCAGGGCCGTTTAAGAAAACCGCATCTGCGCCAGCCGCTTCCAATTTGACCTTTGTCGCTTCTTTGCGAACAACACAGGCGACCTTAATCCCGCGAGCCTTACCCAATTGAATCACGTACTGTCCAACGGCTGAGTTGGCCGCAGATTGAATGATCCAATCCCCTGGCTGGAGATCGACATAGTCTCGCAGCATCAGATAAGCCGTGGCTGGGTTCACCGTCAGCATGGCAAGCTGATCGACATCGGCTTCCGGTAGCGGCAGCAGCGTTTCAATCGCGCATACCACTTCGGTAGACCAAGTTTTACCCCCCGGCAGCAAAACCAGCGAACCGGGCTCAATGCCTTCACCATTCACTTCACGTACCCGTCCAATACCTTCCAATCCAGGGGTCGCGGGGAGATCGGGAAGGTCACCGTAGCGACCTTCGATAGTGGCGACATCAGAGGGATCGATCGGTGCACGCAGCACGTCAACGCGCGCGGTGCCTTCAGGCAGGGTAACAGAAACACTCTCTTGAATAGCAAGAACCTCTATGGGCGTGCCAAACGTTGAGAAGACCAAGTTTTTCATCTTTCAATTCTTTAGTTAGTTTGGATTTATTAGGTAAGTGCGGCATGGCGATATGGCGATGCTGAATACTCTTTGATTAAGCCATTTTTGCGTTTTTAGACGTGCAGATTTAGGTGTTAGATTCTGCCAGTATTTTGATGGACTGCATCAGCTGTGGAACAACCGTGCGAAGGCGTTTGCCTATCAGCCAATTCAGAAGAAATGCACTATTGCCTTGAAAAGAAACCTCGTGTGTGAATGTCAGTGATTCGGCAAGACCGACAAAGTAATGACGCATGTGGAGTTGGCAAAGCGGTAACTGAACTGTAAATGTATAGCTCTGCTGCTCGGCTTGGTCATGACTTGTCAACTGGGAAATCACAAACCGAGACTTGGCACCTTGTTTCGGCTCGAAATAACCGACTGTATCCTTCTCAAACGGCCCTTCTAGCCATGCACGCTGCAACTCAAAGTCCCAAACGGGCCATTGCTCGACGTTTGACCAGAGCGCCCAGATCGCGTTAGCAGAGGCGGTGGTTTCAACCGTGTTGGAGAACTGAATGTTGAAGAGTGTTTGATTTGAGGTTTCCATATTTGAGGGGTCGATATTTAATGGTTTCTGGTTTGAGCGTTCAATCATCGAGAACGCCATCACTTAAGGTCTTTTCGCTAATGAATTTTCATTAACAGCGAGAAGAGGAGATAACGAGCAAGGCATGCTTGCAAGATGTGTTTTGGGTTTACGCAGCTAACACGTCATTGGCCGTCGCTTCGCCTGATGCACACGCCCCTTCCATGTAGCCTCTCCACACACGTGACAGTTGGCTTCCGGCCCAGTAAATACGTCCGCAGGGTTGCCAGAGGCGATCGCCAATAGCGGTGAGTGTTCCAGGCGTCATGTAGGCACAGGAACCACCTTGCGACCAAGGTTCAGCACCCCACTGCTTGACCACCATCTGCACAGGATTTCGCGCCTGTTCGCCCAGCGATTTAGCGGCCAAGTCGAGAATAATTTGGTCACGCTCGGCCTCCGTGGCCGCGTTGTCTATCTCGATCGCGGGCTCTCCGCCAAATAGAACCGTAATAGCGCCGCGCTTCGAGCCAATATCTCCTAGATCGAAAATTCCGGTCATGCTGCCATCTAGGCTGGTAACAATGCCCGAGAGTCCTTGTTCTCTCCAGAAAGGCGTTTCGTACGTAAGAAGAGCCTTCGAGTATCGGCCCATGGGGCAACGCTGATGGAACTCGCGGCGGTAGGCGGGCAGCATCGGCTCAAATTCAATCCGATTAATCAACGTCGGTTGCAAAGCGCAGATAACGTGCTTGCCGCGCCAAGTGCTTCGATCGCATTCCACAGTGACCCCTTGGGCATCTTGCAAGATGCGGCGAACGGGTGAGCTGAGCGAGACCACCCCATTAATTGTTGAAGCTAGGCCTTCAGAGACGAGCTGACTGCCCATCATATGGGCGGACTGGCCACCTGTTTCAGTGTCAGCCATGGTGAAAATATCACCGCAACTCTTGAAGAGATGCATCGTTTCAAGACAGGAGATTTCTTCGGCCCGGACACCAAAGAAAGCACTCGTACTAGAGATCCACGACTGGCGCAATTTCGGGGACTCAACGTTTTGAGCTACCCAGGTGGCGAAGGTCATTGAGTCGAACTCGTAAGCCTTCTCGTGAGCCCACGGCGCGTCAAGATCCAAATTAGCTGTCTCGCCCTGAAACTTAGCCATGACAGTTTGCAGTTCTGGGAGTACTGATTCCATCCCAGGAAAGCTGCCCACTTCGCCCACGTAGCGAGCGTCTCCATCAATGGCTAACTCTTTGCCGGTGGTGTACTGCGGCACGAGCGGCACATTAAATTCTTGAATCAGCGCCTGCATCCGCGTGTGCATTTCAGCGACCCAGGTGGCACCCAAATCTAAATGCTTACCAAGATACTCACTGTATTCAGAACAGGTCAGCCCTCCGACGCGATCTCTGGCTTCTAGCACAGCAACGCGCTGCCCCGCCTGAGACAATACCCGCGCCGCGTACAGTCCAGATAATCCTGCGCCAACAACGATGGTGTCAAAAACGGTTTGTTCTACTGATGTGCTCTGAGCAAATTGATTTTGAGTCATGACTGTCCTCGAAAAATCTACAACCGACGAATTTAAATAAATCCTACAGTCGGTGAATTTATTTTGTCAAGGTATATTCTGCGATTGATGAATTTATTTTGCTAATCCGCTTTGACGTCGTGTACGCTCAAAAAGAAGTCGCGCGCGATCGCGTAACAATCGTGCGCCATAGGAGCTGTGTGTAATGGGACGGAAAAGCCTAGCTGCCGAGCGAAAAACGGATATACTCAACGCCTTCGAGCAGTGCATCCTAGAGCGGGGGATTGAAGGCACTTCGTTTCAGCACATCGCCCAGGTGCTCGGGATGGACCGAAAAATGGTCAGCCACTACTTTGGGAATAGAGAAGCGCTGGTTGATGCGATGACCCAGCGAATCGTTGGTGATTTTAACGCGCGGATGAATGAGGCAACGGCAAATCTAGCTCCATCGATGGATGTCATGGAACTCGTGGATGCGTTTTACGACGAGCAACACTGCACTGAAGAAATTGAAATACTTTGGGCGGAAATCCTTGCTTACGCAACAAGATCTGAGGCTGTGCGAGGGTGCCTTCGTCAAAGCTACGATAAGATGCTCCAATCTGTAGGAGAGGCGATAAAGCAAGAGTATCCAAGCGCGCCTACAAGACAGTTTCAGGCAGCAGTCTATACAGTTACTATCCTGCTCGATCGCGCGTCTACGTTTGAATGGCTCGGAGTAAAGGGCTCTCCAATCAAGGATGCAAAGGCCGCGATTAAAGAAGTGCTAAGGAGCTTGGAAGGCTCTATCGAAGAAAAGTAGAGCGAGAATGTAGGAGTCAGCTTCTAAATTTCCCATCTGTAGCCCATGCCACCCCATTCAAAGGGAAGCATTTCCAAGACGGCATCATCTTGCTTAACGTGCGTTGGTACTGTCGCTACTCCCTGAGCGATCGGGATTTGGCAGAGAGATGGTGGGCGCTGGCCGCTTAAAGGGGCTTCTGCGTCGGCCGCACCATCACACAGCTCGTAACGACTCTGGCTATCGTATGAAGACAGGAACTCCGAAAGGCTGACGCGAGTTGCGATCGTAACCATTCGACATGCCGGAAGACTGCATCTCAATCGTATGAGCGAGCCCGTTTCGCGACCGACCGGAGACCTGCGTATCATGATGGAAAGCCCCCAACGCACGCCGCCCGTGACCGATCGCGCCGCCCCTGCCCAAAGTCAGCAAGCTCCGCCCGACTGGCCGCGCTGGCAAAAAGCCCTCAGCGTCGAAGCCGAAACCGGCTTTGGCAACCTGATGGGGCGACAGTCGCGCTTTAACGCTTTCCTTGCGAGCTGCTTCGCTGACCCCGCCGAAGGCTTGACCGACCACGATCGCGATCGCTGGCAAAGCCTCGCCGATCGCTTCCGCGACTACGACGCCCTCACCGCCAGCAAGCGCCAACAGCTCGTCGCCGATGCCCGCCGCACCATCCTGCGATCGCAGCGTCAAATCGACAGCTACCGCGAAAAGCAGCGCCGCGCCACCGACAATAAACCCGCCAACTACATCAACGAAAACGGCGCGAGCTACACCAGTCAAACCAACAAAAGCGCCCGCACTAAATCCGTCGCCACCACCGCCAAGGTCCACCGCCTCACCGACGAACTGGCCTACATCAAAGGCGTCGGCCCCAAGAACAGCGATCGCCTCGCCCGCCTCGGTCTCTACACCGTCCGCGACCTGCTCTACTACTTCCCCCGCGACCACATCGACTACGCCCGCCAGGTCAAAATCCACGACCTCCACGCAGGCGACACCGTTACTGTGATTGGCCGCGTCGATCGCTTCGGCTTCTTCGACAGCAGCAAAAATCGCCACCTGACGATTATGCAGATGACGATTAGCGACGAAACCGGCAAGCTCAAAATCAGCCGCTTCTACGCTGGGCAGCGCTACTCGAAAAAGTGGCAGTACGCGCAGCGATCGAAGTATCCGAAAGGCGCGATCGTCGCCGCGTCGGGCATCGTCAAACGCGACAAATACGGCCTGACGCTCGATTCGCCGGAGCTGGAGCTGCTCGACGACGCCTACGGGGAAATCGAGTCGATGCATATCGGGCGGCTGTTGCCGGTGTACCCGCTGACCGAGGGCGTCGGTGCGGATTTGGTGCGGCGGACGATCGCGGCAGCACTGCCCACAGCGGCAAGCCTGCGCGATCCGCTGCCGGTGGCGTTGCGCGATGCTTGCGACCTGATGCCGCTGCCCGAGGCGATCGCCCAGATCCACTTCCCCGACGATCGCGACATCCTCAGTCACGCCCGCAAGCGACTGGTGTTCGACGAATTCTTCTACCTTCAGCTCGGTCTGCTGAAACGCCGCAACGAACTACGCCAGGGTCAGGCCGGAATGACGGAAGCTGCTGCCCTGACCACGCGCGGCGAACTGATCGAGCGCTTCTACAACCTGTTGCCCTTCTCGATGACGGGGGCACAATCGCGCGTCATCGATGAAATCCTCCACGATCTCGGGCAGTCTTCCGCGATGAACCGGCTGGTGCAGGGCGACGTGGGCGCAGGAAAAACGGTGGTGGCGGTAGTGGCGATCTTGGCGGCGATCCAATCTGGCTATCAGGCGGCGCTGATGGCTCCGACGGAGGTGCTGGCCGAACAGCACTACCGCAAGCTGGCCGACTGGCTGACCCAGCTCAATTTGCCGGTGGAGCTGCTGACCGGTTCGGTGGGCGTAAAGAAGCGGCGATCGATCCACCAACAGCTCGAAACCGGCGAGCTGCCGGTGTTGGTGGGAACCCACGCGCTGATTCAGGACAAAGTGAAATTCCACCGCCTCGGCCTCAGCGTCATCGACGAGCAGCACCGCTTCGGCGTCCAGCAACGCGGCACGCTCCAGCGCAAGGGCGAGAACGGCGTCTGCCACGTCCTCTCGATGACCGCGACGCCGATTCCACGCACGCTAGCGCTAACGCTGCACGGCGACCTCGATGTCAGCCAAATCGACGAGCTACCACCGGGACGCAAACCGATTCAGACTACCGTTTTAACCTCGAAGGAGCGACAGAACGCTTACGAGCTGATTCGCCGCGAGGTGGCGCAGGGGCGGCAGACCTATGTGGTGTTGCCACTGGTGGAGGAGTCGGAAAAGCTGGATTTACGATCGGCCACCGAAGAGCACGATCGCCTCCAGCAGGTATTTCCCGACTTCGCGATCGGGCTGCTGCACGGGCGGATGAGTTCGGCGGAGAAAGATGCGGCGATCGAGGCATTCCGCAAAAACGAGACGCAAATCCTCGTCTCCACTACTGTCATCGAAGTCGGGGTAGACGTGCCGAATGCATCGGTGATGCTGATCGAACATGCCGAGCGCTTCGGCCTCTCGCAGCTCCACCAGCTGCGCGGGCGGGTCGGGCGTGGCGCAGATACGGCGTTTTGCCTGCTGATGACGAAGCCGAAAGCCTCGAGTGACGCTCAACAGCGGCTGAAGGTGATGGAGGAGTCTCAGGACGGGTTTTATCTGGCGGAGATGGACATGCAGTTGCGTGGCCCCGGTGAGGTTTTGGGGACGCGGCAGTCGGGTTTGCCGGATTTTGCGCTGGCGAGTTTGGTGGACGATCGCGAGGCGCTGATCCTGGCGCGATCGATGGCGGAAAAGACGATCGAGGCCGATCCAGAGTTGGCGCAAACGCCGCTGCTGGCGCAGGCAGTGGAGGAGCGCTTCGTGGCGCTGATGGGGGGCACGGCGCTGACGTAGCTCGAGCCGTTGAAACTAAAGCTGGGCGTCGCGAGCCTGGAGGCCGTCCTGGAGCGATCGCAGCACTGCCGCCATATCGCCAGAGAGCACGGCGCTGGCGTTGAGCCACAGGCCCGGAAACTCTCGGCTTTTCAGGATGCCCACTTCGTCGGGCTCCAAGTTTTCATATTGTCCGTTTTGCCAGATAAACCAGTCGATCGCGCCGTCTAAGGTTCGCCAGACGATGTATTCTTTAGCGCCATTGCGTTCGTAGGCTTGCTTCTTGTCGTGGAGGTCGTAGGAGGTGGTGCTGGCGGCAATTTCGACGATCAGTTCGGGCGCGCCTGCGATGTAGCCGTCTGGGTCGATCGCGGCGCTGCCCCCTTCGCGAAACAGGGCGATGTCGGGCTGCGGTTCGTTGTCGTTGTCGAGGCGGACGGTGGGCTCGATGCCGAGTCGGCAGGCTGATGTACTGGCTTGATACACGCCGAGCCAGGTGAGGAGCTGGCCGTGGGGTTCGGCGTGGGGAGTGAAGCGGAGCGGAGAGGCCACGTAGACAGTTCCTTCGATAAGTTCGGCTTTTTTGACGTGAGGGGTGGCGGTGTAGCGGCGCTCGAATTCGGGGCGGTGGAGGCGATCGCCGTTCTCCAGGGGAACGATCGGGATTTCTCGTGTGGTGCTAGAGGACGCAGTTTGGTTGGTGGCGACCATATGCTTGGCCTCGGGTGGTGTTCGGACGGCTTTGTTTCACTCAGTCTAGACGAGGGCGATTCGGCGTCTGGCGAGCTTGTGGGATTTGGCGATTGCGAAGCACCGATCTTGGCGCGATCGATGCTAGAAGAGACCCTCGAGGCCGACGAGGCCAAACTGATTTTGGCGCAGGCGCTTTAGGCTGGCGAAGGCTGCGAAGGAGCAATTTGTGGCGCTGATGGGCGGCACGGCGCTGATGCGATCTTTCCGACGCGATCGCTATCGCCCCCGCCCACCGTGTGTAAATGCCTGCTATGGCTCGAACTCTTCGCACTTTCCGCCGAGGTTTTTGGCGATCGAGCAGGTGTTGCTCACGAGCATCTTGATATAGGAGTCGCCATCGCTACCCGGTGCACCGATCGAGTCCGAGTACAGCATCGGCTCAGCCAATGCGACGCCCGCTTCCCGTGCGACAGTTTCGATGAGCTCCGGTGCGATCGTCGTTTCTGCAAAAATCGCCGGGACGCCCGCCGCACGAACTGCCTCCACGAGCTGCTGTACCGTCTGGGCGCTGGGTTGCTCCTCGGTGCTGATGCCGATTAGCGTGCCGATGACTTCTAGGCCGTAGGCATCGGCGTAGTACTGGAAGGCGTCGTGGGTCGTGACGATCGCGCGCACATCCTCCGGGATCGTCTCGATTTGCGCGCCGATCCAGCCGTCGAGGCGCTCTAGCTCGGCGATCAGCGCGTCGGCATTGGCCGCGAAAATCTCGGCGTCCTCCGGTTCCAGCTCGCTGAGCGAATCGCGCACTTGCTCGACCATGACAATCGCGTTTTCCACGTCGCCCCAGACGTGCGGGTCGGGGACGCTCTGGCCGTCTTCGTCCATTTCCAGCGGCTCGACGGTCTCGTTCAGCGCCAGGTACGGCACGCCGCTGCCCGCCCCGACGACCAGATCGATCAGCGCTGGTTCCAGGTTATGGCCGCCCACGAAGACGAAATCCGCCTGCTCGATCGTCAGGCTGTCGAGCGGGACGGGCTCGTAGACGTGCGGGTCGTCTCCGGCCTCGAGCAGGCTTTGCAAGTCGATTTCCTCGCCACCGACGCGCGCCACCAGGTCGGCGACGATCGTATTGGTCGCGACCACGTTGGGCTTTTCGGGGTCGTCCTCTAAAATTTCCGTGCCGCCACCGCAGGCTGCCGTCGCTAGTGCCAGCGTCAGCACCAGTGCGCGACCGAACCAGTCTTTACTGGATGCTCTGCCAAAGGTTTTCATAAAGTTCTCACGTTTTTCATATTCTTCTCATTATTGTCGTATTTCTGGCTAAACTGGTAAGTGCAACACCGCCGATCGCCGCGCGATCGTCCTGTCATGCCACTGCTAGATCGCACCGCCCGAGACTCGAGCCGCCAATATCCGAGCAACCTGCGCGCCTTGCCGCAGATAATCTCGATCGAAAACCTCGGCGTTTCGTACCGGGAGGTCGAGGCCCTGCGCAATGTAAATTTGACGGTGAAGTCCGGACGAATGACGGGCATTATCGGCCCCAATGGCGCGGGCAAAAGCACGTTCGTCAAGGCGATGCTCGGTCTAGTGCAAGCGACGGCGGGGCGGGCGACTTTCGGCGGGCGCGATCTCGCACGGCAGCGCGACCGTATCGCCTACGTGCCGCAGCGATCGGCGATCGACTGGACGTTTCCGGCGACGGTACGCGATGTGGTGATGATGGGCCGCGTGCGCAAAACGGGCTGGTTTCGCCGCTTCTCGCCGACGAGCCGCCGCGCCGCGCTGGTCGCGATCGAGCGGGTTGGGATGAGCGAATTTCTCGATCGCCCGATCGGCAACTTGTCCGGCGGGCAGCAGCAGCGGGTATTCCTGGCGCGATCGCTGGCGCAGGAGGCCGATATCTTCTGCTTTGACGAGCCGTTCGCGGGCGTCGATAAAAAGACCGAGGCGGTGCTATTTCAGATTTTTCGCGAGCTGGCTGATGCCGGTCGCGTGGTGCTGGTGGTGAATCACGATCTGGGCGAGTCGATCGCGCAGTTCGACGACCTGATTTTGCTCAACCGCGAGGTTATCGCCAGCGGTAGCCGCACCAGCGTCATGCAGACGGAAAAAATCGAGCGCGCATACGGCGGCCACGTCAGCTTCTACGCCGCATAGCTCGAGTCGAGTCAGCTAATTCGGCTGCGTAGACATCTTGCTCGCCATCCGCATTCGCCTCCATCTTTCAAACTTTATCCGATGAACGACAAAGCCCTCGGCTTATCCCCAGAACTACTCGACTATCTCTGCGCTAACTCCCTGCGCGAACCGGAACTCCTGCAACAACTGCGCGAGGAGACGGCGAAACTGCCCGCAAGCCTGATGCAGATCGCGCCGGATCAGGGGCAGTTTATGGCGTGGTTGGTGAAGGCGATCGGGGCGAAGCGGACGCTGGATATTGGCGTGTTCACCGGCTACAGCTCGCTGGTGGTGGCGCTGGCATTGCCGGAGGGCGGGCAGGTGGTGGCCTGCGATCGCGACCCGAAAGCGACCGAGATCGCGCGGCGTTACTGGCAGATGGCGGGTGTGGCCGATCGCATCGATTTTCGGCTGGCTCCGGCACTAGATACGCTCGATCGCCTGCTTGCCGACGGCCAGCGCGATCGCTTCGATTTTGCGTTTATCGATGCCGACAAGAGCAATTACGTCAACTACTACGAGCGCTGTTTGCAGCTCGTCCGACCTGGCGGCACGATTGCGATCGATAACGTCCTCTGGTCGGGGCGCGTCGCCGATCCCACCGACACCGACAAAAGCACCGAGGCGATTCGGGCCTTTAACGCCAAGCTTTACGCTGACGATCGCATCGATTTGAGCCTGCTGCCGATCGCCGACGGTCTGACCCTGGCGCGCCGACGCTAAAAAGTTTCGCGCTCGGGGCGCTCGGGGCGCTCGATACCTTCATCACCCCCTTCCGGATGCCTAGCAGGATAGGGCGTAAAAGAGAGACCGATTGCTTCTACCCTTCGCGTCGCCGCACGCGCGAGCGTAGTGTTTCCCACCGATTGGCCGGTAACGAATCCGGATAAAATCGACTCAGGCAACCTTCTCCCCCAAACTTCACGCATGGACTGGACGAGCCCGCTCCGATCGCAACAGGTCGGCTTTATCGACCGCCTCACGCATACCCTCGACGAGCGCGCCCCCCACTCCACTGGACTGTTGGCAGCGACTTACGATGCGAACGACGACGCAAGCCGCGACGCTCGATCGCAGCTCGAGCAACTCTCTTTCGACAGCAGGGCCGCTGGCGAGTTGCGGGCAGTCGGCCGCGAGCTCATTTTGCAGTCTGACCCGTCGCTGCCGGTGCGCGAGCTGCTGCTGATTTACCTGCGCGAGCAGTTGACTCAAATGACGCTGACGCGGGCGCTCGGCGCGGCGATCGACGTTAAGCAAACCGAGGACTACCTCGATCTCGAGCGCTTCGGACGGTTCGATATCGACCTCAGCGCGATCGCCCAAAGCGCTGCCGAGGCTCAACCGCTGCGCCTGCGCGTCTTGCTTTGCGAGGGAGAACAGCCGATCGAGTCGCTGTCGTGGCCGTGCGATCGAGGCACGGCCCAGGCCGACCTGGTGGTGTGCCTGTGGATCCGCGAGCCCGTCACCGAGAGGGGCAATGCCTACCGGGTCGTGCTGGCGGGCTTCCTGCCAAAGCCGCCGCGCGTCCGCAACGAGCCCGTCTCGATCGCGATCGGCGATTTGCTCTATATTGGCGGACTACCGTACTGGCTGGAAGCGAGCGCGGGCGCGGACATTGGCGAGCCGGAAATCGACACCAGCTGGTTCCAGACGCTGACTAGTGCCTCGAATTACGTTTATCCCTTCGCGCTGGGGGCGGACGGTAGAACGATCGCCAGCAGTAGCTACGACGGCAGTCTGCGCATCTGGACGACGGAAAATACCGAGCTTATCGCCTCGCTCGCGGGGCCGGTACGCTCGATCTCGCCCGCCTCGACTTCCTCGGGCAGCCACTCGCTCAGCACCGACACCGCCGATAAAAATATGGAGCTGTGGCGATCGGGCAGCGCGCTGCTCGCCAAGCATCTGGTCGGCCACCCGAGCCGCATTAGTGCCGTCACCCTCTCGCCGAGCAGCAAGTTGGCGATCGTCGGCTGCGATGACGGCTCGATCGCGATTTGGGACGTCGAAACGGGCCAAAGCCTGCGCAAGCTGCCCGCCCACCGCACGTCGGTGAAGGCGCTGGTAGCGTCAATTGACGAGACGCTGCTGGTCTCTAGCGCCACCGATCGCACCCTGAAGGTGTGGGAGTTGGCGACGGGCGAGCTGCGCTTCGACCTCGAATGCAGCAGCGACGTAACGATCGCCCTGTCGCTCGACAGCGATCGCAACCTGCTGGTCAGCGGCTCCCAGTCCGGTCGAATTTCTATCTGGGATCTGACCGACGGCAGCCTCCAGCGCGAAATCGCCGCCCACGCCGGTGTCGTCCAGTCGCTGACGATTTCCCCCGACGGCCAGCAAATCGCCAGCGCCAGCGTCGAGCGCACGATCAAGCTCTGGGATCTGACGAGTGGCGATCGCGACGCCACCCTAACCGGCCACCCGACGCCGCTCGTCGCCCTCGCGCCCCAATCTGGTAGCCAGTGGCTCGATCTCAGCTTATTCCAGCACCAGCAGCCGGGGTGGTAGTGGCTGCCGGATTGGGGCGGATTGCCGATCTTCCCCGAAACGCGCTATGCCTCGCGCACCAGCACCCCGTTTAGGAAAATATCCGACAGCCCTTCCGCCATCGCCTTCATTGACTCCGGTGTGGCGGCATCGTCTTGGATCGTGTCGTGGCTAAAGCCCGCCACCATAAACAGCCCCAGGAAGACATGGGCGATCAGGCGCGCGTCGAGCGGGCGGTAAACGCCGCGATCGATGCCCGTCTGCACGAACGCCTCGGCCACGTCGGTCATCTTGGCGATCGTGTCGCGCTGGATTTGCTCGCGTAGCTCTGGATGAAATTGGGCTTCTAGGAAGCACACGCGGAACAGGTCGTTGTTCTCGCGCAGGTGCAGCATCCGGCGGCGCATCATCTGCGCGACGGCCTTGTAGCTGCCCATTTCGCTCAGCTCTGTAAGCAGATCGGTGAGGATATCGATCCAGCCCGCTGTCGCCACTTCGACCAAAACTGCCTTTTTGTTGTCAAAATGTCTGAAGAGCGTCCCCTCAGCAACACCGGCGGCCTGCGCGATCGCGCGTGTGGTCGTACCGTCGTACCCCGTGCGGGCGAACAAGTGGCGGGCGGCACTCAAAATCTTTTGGTGCGTCGTCGCTTCTCGCGTGGGAGGCGAAGCTGAAACTGTTTTCATGGGGATAACCACTGTTCGTAAACGTATTGTGTGCGACACGGTGGTTCGCGAGTCCCGGCTTTTTATAGAACGTCACCGCACGTTACATAAGTCTTCAGTTCACCACGACTTCTGCTGAATTTATTCCTGTTCGGAGTTTTGTTTCTATGCGATCGGTAAATTTTTGGAGAGTTTTTCCACGGCTGAGTCACGTTCGGCGATCGGCGATTGCCGTTAGTTTGGCCGCAATTTGCGCGATCGCGGTGTGGTCTGTGCCCGGCGTCGCCCGCGCTGCCGATTCCTATATCCAGCGCACGATCGATCGCGTGACGGACTTCACGCTCGACAACGGCATGAAATTTATCGTCCTGGAGCGCCACGAAGCTCCGACGATTTCGTTTATTACCTACGCCAATGTGGGCGGCGTGGACGAGCCCGTCGGCAAAACCGGCATCGCTCACTTTTTAGAGCACCTGGCTTTCAAAGGCACGACGCGAATCGGCACCACCGACTACGCCGCCGAAGCTCCGCTGCTCGATCGCCTCGACGAACTTCACGACGAGATCGAGCGCAAAAAGGCTGCTGCGGGCGACTCGTCCGGGGGGATCGCGGCCCTAGAGGCCGAATTCGCCGCACTCGAAACCGAGGCCAGCAGTTACGCCGTCCAGAACGAGTTCGGCCAGATCGTCCAGCGATCGGGTGGTGTCGGCCTGAATGCCACGACCTCGTCCGACGCGACGCGCTATTTCTACAGCTTCCCGTCTAACAAGCTGGAGCTGTGGATGTCCCTCGAATCCGAGCGTTTCCTCGATCCGGTGTTCCGCGAGTTCTACAACGAGCAGCAGGTGATCCTCGAAGAGCGCCGTCTGCGTACGGATAACTCGCCGATCGGCGCGACGATCGAAACTTTTCTCGATACGGCCTTTGCCGTCCACCCCTACAGCCAGCCGACGATCGGCACGGCAGAAGATATCGCGAACCTGACCCGCGCCGATATCCGCGACTTTTTCGAGACCTACTACGTGCCGAATAACCTGACCGTGGCGATCGTCGGTGACGTCGATCCCGACGAAGTGCGCGAACTGGCTGAGGTCTACTTCGGGCGCTACGAGCGCGGCTCCGAGCCGCCCCAGGTTACGGAAGTCGAGCCCGTTCAAACCGAGCCGCGATCGATCGAAGTCCGCATGCAGAGCGAGCCGTGGTACATCGAAGGCTACCACCGCCCCGCCCTCGACCACCCGGATAACGCCACCTACGACGCGATCGCCGCGATCCTCAGCGATGGTCGCACCTCGCGCCTCTACCGCTCGCTGGTGCAGGACAAACAAATCGCACTGTTTGCCGAGGGCTTTAACGGTTTTCCCGGCGATCGCTACCCGAACCTGATGCTGTTCTACGGCCTGACCGCACCGGGCAGCAGCGTCGATGACGTGGAAGTGGCGCTGCACGACGAAATCGAGCAGCTCAAAGCTGAGCCCGTCAACGAAGTGGAACTCGATCGCGCCAAAACTCAAGCGCGGGCGGCACTGCTGCGAGCGCTCGACTCCAACAGCGGCATGGCTTCCTCGCTGGTGGAGTATCAAGCGAAAACCGGCGACTGGCACAACCTGTTCGACCAAATCGAGGCGATCGAGGCCGTCACGACCGACGATATTCTCCGCGTCGCCAATGCCACCTTTAACGAAGGCAACCGCACCGTTGCCCGCCTGCTGCCCCTCGACGAGTCCTAAGCCGACCCATACAGACCTCAGCGGTTTCCCAAACCTTAGAGGTCGCTCGCACTTGCCGCATCATCGCTCGCCCTGCATTTCGTAAAACTTTGGCTGTCATGATTTCTCTGCTGCGCCGCTTCTCGAATCGACTCTCCCGACTGTTCCGCGCGCTCCGCTCCGGCTCGACGCTGCGATCGCTCGGCATCGGCCTTTTCGGTCTGCTGACCGCTGCCGCGATCGTGCTGCTCCAGCCCCAAGCTTCGGCCGCAGCCACCCCGCACCACTACACTGAGCTAGAGTTTCCCCCCCTCTCGGAAATCCAGCTCCCCGACTACACCCGCGTCCAGCTAGACAACGGCGTGATTCTCTACCTCGTTGAAGATCGCGAGCTTCCCCTAGTCAGCGGCTTCGCGACGATTCGCACGGGCTCGCGCCTCGAACCAGCGGAGAAAACGGGCCTCGCGGGTCTCACCGGCACGCTGATGCGGACGGGCGGCACGACGAGCCGCAGCGCCGACGAAATCGACCTAACCTTGGAGCAGATCGCCGCTTCGGTGGAAACCTCGATCGGCACGACCGCCGGTTCCGCCAGCTTTAGCGCCCTGAGCGAAGACCTCGACACCGTATTTGAAATCTTCGCCGACGTACTGCAAAACCCCGCGTTCGACGCCGATAAGCTGGCGCTGGCGAAGAACCAAGCCAACGGCAGCATCGCCCGCCGCAACGACGATCCTGACGATATCGCCGGTCGCGAGCTAAATAAATTGATCTACGGCGACGGCAGCCCCTACGCTCGCACGATCGAATACTCGACCCTCGCCAATATCGATCGCCAGGATCTCATCGACTTTTACAAGGCTAATATCAGTCCCGATCGCATCATCCTCGGCCTCGTCGGCGACTTCGACGCCGAGACCATGAAGCAAAAAGCGAACGAGCAGTTCGGCCGTTGGCAGCCTGCCACCAGTGCCGCGCCCGCCGTCCCGGTGGCCGACCCGAGCGAAAATCCCGGCCTGTTCTTCGTCGATCGCCCCGAACTGACCCAGAGCTACGTACAGATGGGCCATATCGGCGGCCTGCGAAACAGCCCCGACTACGCCCAGCTCGGCGTGATGAACGGCGTACTAAACGGCTTTGGCGGCCGCATGTTCGACGAGGTGCGATCGCGCCAGGGTCTGGCTTACAGCGTCTACGCCGCCTGGAGCGCCAACTACGACTACCCCGGTATCTTTATCGCGGGCGGCCAAACCCAGTCGGAAAACACCGTCGATTTTATTCGCGCCATCCGCACCGAAATCGATCGCATCCGCAACGTGCCGATCGACCCCGACGAACTCAAAGCCGCTCAGGACAAAACCCTCAACTCGTTTATCTTCAACTTCGCCGACCCGGCCCAGACCCTCTCGCGCCTGGTTCGCTACGAGTACTACGGTTACCCGTCGGACTTTATTTTCCAGTACCAGCGCGGCGTGGCGGAAACCACCATCGAAGACGTACAGCGCGTCGCCCGCACGTACCTGAACCCCGACGAGCTGACGATCCTCGTGGTCGGTAGCTCGGAGCAAATCGAGCCGCCCCTCGACACGCTCGCGAGCGATCGCAGCGTCCAAACCCTCGACGTAACAATTCCCGAACCCACCAGCTAGCGCGGTATCGAAGCCAAAATTCGGGATATTCGGGAGCGGCGCACAGCGGTGCGCCGCTCCCGAATGGCCGCCGCGCAGAGTTCGAGAAAACGCTTGCCAAAACCTTGACGCTCCTTTACGGGCTCGTTATATTATTTAGGCGCAAAGACGCAATGGGGCGTCGCCAAGCGGTAAGGCAGCGGGTTTTGGTCCCGCCATTCGGAGGTTCGAATCCTTCCGCCCCAGTTTTAAAATCAGAGCCACGTCGGGGCGCATGGCGATGCGCCCTTTCTGTTTCGTGCAGATCCTGAGGTCAGCCGCGCTCGGCAAGACCCCGGTATATTCGGGCGCACAGCGGTACGCCCCTATCAGAAGAATTCTTCACGTGCGCGGCGATCGCCACACCACATCATCCAGCCGTATCACCCAACCACATCGCCACACGACACCGCAGACGGTGTACTTTTGTAAAGGTTCGCGCGACTAACCCCCAGTAGCGCTCAAGCTATCGGGCGAGCCGTGATGAGCGCTCGCATATTCCCCGCCGCGCGATCGTCACTGACCTAAAAACTTCATACCCCCATCGTGTTAAATCCCGGCCAGAAACTCTACCGAGACCTGCGGAGCCGCCTCGAGGAAACCGACTTTTTCGAGCGGAACACCGCCGACTACGTCCGCAAGATCGCCACCTACGGCACGCTCCACGTTCTGTCCTACCTCGGCCTCTACGCCTGTGCCGACACGCCCTGGCGCTGGGCGGCGCTGCTCGGCCTGACCATCTCCGGCATCCAGTTCTACTACATCAGCCACGACGCCGGACACTACGCCATCTCCGACAACCGCAACGTCAACCTGCGCCTCGGTCATATCGGCCACACTTTTATCGCAGGCGGCAGCTTCCGTTTCTGGCAGTACAAACACAACCTGCACCACCGCTACTGTAACGATGAAACGCGCGACCCCGACATGAACGCGCTGTTCCTGAAACTCTACGAAACCGACCCGCTAGAGCGCCCCGCCTGGATTCGCTGGATCGTCCAGCATCAGGCCGTCTTGCTGTGGTTCCTGGCGATGTTTCATAACTTCGACTTTCAGCGTCTGGGCTGGATCTACACCTGGGAGAACCCGAAGCTCTGCCGCGCCGAGCGCGTCCTGATCCCGCTACACTTCGTGACCTACCTGGTCGTGCCGATCGCGATCCTCGGCTGGCAGATGACGCTGACGAACTACATCCTTTCGACGATGCTGTCGGGCGTGATTCTGGCGAAGCTGTTCGCGATCAACCACATGGGGATGCCCAGTGTGCCGAGCGACCACAAACTCTCGTTTATCGAGCAGCAGGTGGTCACGTCGCGCAACGTACTGGTTCCGGCAATTTTCGACGACTACTTCGGTGGACTGAACTATCAGATCGAACACCACCTGTTCCCCTGGGTTTCGATCGACCGCTACCGCGCCGCCAGCCCGATCGTCAAGGCCTTCTGCGAAGAACACGGCATCGCCTACGTCGAGGAGAACTTCGGCCTGGCGCTGCTGAACGTCGAGCGTCACCTGGCAGAGATGTCGGAAGCGGACAAGCAGCAAATGAAGACCGCCTCGATCGCCTAACCTGAAATGGTAGGGTGCGTCCGTCGGCGGCAAGCCTGGTGAAACCACGGTCGCTCTGCGCTCCGACGAACGCACCGCGATATCGTCGCGATTTACACATTCGGCGGTGCGTTGCGGTCGAAGCCCATTAGTCACGTTCGGCGAACACCGACTGCGACCGCAACACACCCTACCGGGCGCTTTGGCATCGATCGCGCCCTTCCCCCGCTAAAGCCCACGTGGTAAACTAAGTGGCTCGATTTTAGCCAACCCGCAAGAAAACTACGATGGAACTGACTGTAGAAGGCAAAGCGAGACCCGAAGGCAGCAAGCCGCGCGCGCTGCGCCGCGAAGGTCTCGTGCCTGCCGTTCTGTACGGACATAAAGGTACGGAATCGGTCGAATTTACCCTCGGCGCGAAAGCCGTCGAAAACCTCCTCAAGCAGCCCTCGCTGGGCAATCGCCTGATCTCGGTGTCGCTGCCGGATGCGTCCTGGAGCGGCCAAGCGCTGCTGCGCGAAGTCCAAACCCACCCCTGGAAAGGTTTCCCGTATCACCTGAGCTTCTTCTCGGTGGAGAACCAAACGAAAGTGGAAGTGGAAGTGCCCCTGCGCTTTGTGGGCACGGCAGTTGGCGTCACCAGCGGCGGCATCCTCGAAGCACTGCTCAGCTCGCTGAAAGTGATTTGCAAGCCCGACGCGATTCCCGAGTCGATCGAGGTGGACGTGAGCGGTCTGGATGTCGGCCAAGGTCTGCAAGTTTCCGACCTGACGGTTCCTGACGGCGTGCAGGTGCAAATCAGCCCCAGCCAACTGATCGTCGGCGTCCAAGAGTCGCGGATGACCCGGACGGCAGCGGCCACGGCGTAGTCGGCTCGGCGCGCGTGAGCTGTTTCGAGCTTGGCGCGTTCGCGGGTTCCGAACTCGATACGCTAGGTACAACTAAATATCGTTTTCCAAACAAGAGGCCGATCGCATGTTATTTGCCTCTTGTTTTTGGTTTTTAGGGAGGTTGCCAAAATTCGCGACCAATCCTCGTGCCGATCGTGCTTGGATGGAGCGCGGGGCTAGTTGCGATGAGGCGCGCCACGACAGATCTATCAAGACGCTTATAAAGAAACCATGACTTCCTACAACATCTACGGTGTCGGCAACGCTTTGGTCGATATGGAATACGAAGTGTCGGTCGAGACGCTCGATCGCCTCGGCATCGATAAAGGCGTGATGACGCTACTCGATGAAGCCAAGCAGGACGATGTGGTGGCGGCGCTGGCGGACGCGAAGTGCCATCGGGCCTGCGGCGGCTCGGCGGCCAATACCGTCGTGGCGATCGCGCAGATGGGCGGCACGGGTTTCTTCTCTTGCCGCACGGGCGATGACGAAACTGGCGCGTTCTATCGCGACGACCTGACGGGCTTTGGCATCAACACGAACGCGGGCGCAAAATCGGCGGGCGGCAAAACCGGCAAGTGCCTGGTGCTCGTGACGCCCGACGCCGATCGCACGATGAACACGTTCCTGGGCGTCTCGGCGGATATCGCGCCTGAGGATTTGGAGGCCGAGGCGATCGCCAGCTCGGACTACGTTTACGTCGAGGGCTACCTGGTTAGCTCCGACAGCGCCCGCGCCACGGCGATTCGCACCTGCGAGCTGGCGCGCGAGGCCGGAACCAAGGTGGCCTTTACGCTCTCCGACCCGAATATGGTCAAGTTTTTCAAGGAAGGCGTGCTGGAAATTATCGGCGACGGGGTCGATCTGCTGTTCGCCAACGAGCGCGAGATTCTCGATCTGGCCGGAACCGAGTCGATGGACGACGCGATCGCCTACAGCAAAACGATCGCTAAGCAATTCGCCATCACTCTCGGTGAAAGCGGCTCGATCGTCTTCGATGGCAAGGCGCAGCATCAAATTAAGCCCAACCCTGTCGAGGCGATCGACACCGTTGGCGCGGGCGATATGTACGCTGGAGCTTTCCTTTACGGCATCACCCACGGCCAGGACTTCCCGACTGCGGGGGCGCTGGCCTCGCGCGCGTCGGCTCGCGTCGTTACGAAATACGGTCCGCGCCTGAGTACTGCGGAAATTACCGAGCTTCTGGTCGCATAGCTTCGGGAGTCGAGCATGGTGAAGGTGAAGATAAAGTCAGACAAAAGTTAACCGAACGCCACGCCAACGTCCGCCGGAGCAAAGTTCTCCGACTCCTGCTTTACGGTTGTCCGGCAGTTGCTCGATCGCCGTTTTTAGGCAGAGCGCGTCCCCAAAATGTCGCCTTCGACCTCCGGCTAGCGTAATTGCGGCGTCCTGACTACTATGGAATCGCGGCGTAAAAATAGCGACAACACTATGGCCAGTGGTGCGTTCGGCCTTCCGAGTTTGGGGCTCGTAGCCGCAATTGGGCGCGCTCGACGCCATTCGGGATCTCTGTCGGGGTTACGAACGTCTAGCCTAATATGTTCGCTTCGGGTGGTTACGACATGCACAAAATACTAATGACGATGCGCTCTTCTTCACCTTTTCTTTTGGCCGCTCTTGCCTTGACTTCTTCGGGTCTGCCCGCCGTTGCCGGTCTCGCGATCGACGGCACGCAGCTTCCCTATCTCGCCCAGTTCGACCCGGCAGACCGTCCGCCCCCGCTGTCGGCCAGTGGCGGCGGCGCGCGCTTCTCCCCGCCCGAACGCAACGCGCCGGAGAGCGCTGCCGGTGGCGCGACGCGCAATAGCTGCGTGTCCATGTCGCCGCTGGTGCCAAAAGATGCCAACGGCTCCTACTACGGATTGACGGCTAGCGGTCGCCCCGAGCTTTACCTGTACGCGCTGCGGGCGAGCGGTACGCGCGCCGAACAGGCGACGCTGTTTATTTACGAGTACACCGAAGGCGGCCCGTCTTTCGAGCCCGCCTACGAAAAAGCCTTCGACCTGCCGGAAGCGACGCGTAGCATCGTGCGGGTCAGCATCGATGAAGCGACCGAGTTCGAGCTCGACCCCGACAGCCAGTACGAGTGGTACATCGAAATCGAGTGCGAACCCGGTAGCGCCGACCCCACGACGCTCGCCTTTACCTACGGCTGGATCGAACGCACGTCCGACGATCCGGTCGGCCTGGGCACGATCGGCACGAACGAGGCCGCTGCTGCCTATGGCGACGCGGGAATCTGGTTCGAGTACTTGGGCAACCTGGTTGCGGCGGGGCCGGAGAACTGGGACTACATCCTCAGCGGTTTCAGCGATGCGATCGGCGATAGCGTCGATCTCTCCGGAGCTCAAGTCGTGCCGTCTGAAGACAATTCAAACGTCCAAATCGTCGAGCCCGTCGCCGCACCAAGCGCGGACGATCGCGCGACGATCGCGCCGTAGCGCCGAGCCTGCGATCGCCCGCAGATGGCTGGAACGATCGTAGCTTGGGCGATCTCGAAAATAGAGCGGTAGCCTGGAGGGGACGACGCGCAGCTTGCTGCACGCGCCCCCAGCGCACGCCCCGCGAGCATCTACGGCGCTCCCCTTACCGGCACAGTTCAAAGATGTCCCACCGCTCCATTTTCCATACGCTCAAGCACGCCCTCTGGCCTTGGCGGGTGGTGCTCTTCGCCGCGCCTAGCTTTGCGTTGCTGATCTGGCTGCTGCGCTGGCTCGGTGCGCTGCAAAGCTTGGAGCTGGCCACGCTCGATCGCTTCTTTCAGATTCGCCCCCTCGAGGAGCGCGACGAACGTATCGCGATCGTCGGCATCACCGAGCAGGACTTGCAGAAGCACGGCCATCCGATCGACGACGGCACTCTCGCCGACCTGCTCGGTACTATCGCCGAGGCCAACCCACGAGCGATCGGCCTCGATATCTATCGTGACTTGCCGGTGATGCCGCCCTACGCGCAGCTCCTCGAAGACCTGCGTGCCAATCCAGAGCTGCTCGAAAAAGACTTCGCCGAGTCCGAGGTGCTCGAACCGGGTTACCAGCGTCTGGTCGATGTCTTTCGCGCCAACCCGAATATTATCGGCATCACCAAGGTGACGGGGGGTGACGAGAGTGTTGCGCCGCCGCCTGCCTTGGCCGACCTCGGTCAGCTCAGCGCCAACGATCTCCAGGTCGATATTGACGGGCGGCTGCGGCGGGGCTTTTTGTACCTCAAGGGCGAAGACGACGGCGAGACCTACTTCAGCCTGGCGTTCCGGCTGGCGATGCTCTATTTCGAGCGTTTGGATATCGAGCCGCAGATGAGCGAGAACGGCCTCTGGGTGCAGATTAAAGACGCGACGCTTTATCCGGTAGAGGTTAACGACGGTAGCTATATCCGCAACGATGCTGGCGGCTATCCGGTGATGGTTAACT
This sequence comes from uncultured cyanobacterium, assembly GCA_937899645.1. Taxonomy (GTDB): domain Bacteria; phylum Cyanobacteriota; class Cyanobacteriia; order Cyanobacteriales; family Geitlerinemataceae; genus RDYZ01. The sequence continues at coordinate 21,937 of CALCCD010000125.1, forward strand.
TTCGCGGGCCGGTGGGCTCGTTCGATATTGTCTCCCTCGACGACGTGCTTTCGGGCCGCACCGATCGCGACCTGTTTTCCGATCGCGTGGTGCTGATCGGTGCGACCGCCGAGAGCCTGCGGGACTTTTTCGCTACGCCCTACACCAGCTTTAGCAACGACACTAATAAGGTTCCCGGCGTCGAAGCCCACGCCAACCTCGTCAGCCATATCCTCAGCACGGTGCTCGACGAGCGTCCGGGGCTGCGGACGATACCCGACTGGGCGGAGGCGCTGCTGGTATTGCTCGGGGCGAGCATCGGGGCGAGCGCGAGCTGGCAGTGGCGCTACCGCTCGCTTGGCTGGCGCATCGCGCCCCAGTTGCTGACGATCGTGGCGCTCGGCGGCGCGGCCTACGGTCTTTTCCTGAAGGGCTGGTGGGTTCCGGTCGTGCCCCCCGTACTGGCGCAACTGTCCGCCGCCACCGCGATCGTCGCCTACGTCGCTCGATCGGCGGCTGAAATCCGCGACACCTTCAGCCGCTACCTCACGGACGAAGTGGTCGAAACCCTACTCGAAACCGAGGGCGGCCTGAGCATGGGCGGCGAGCGCCGCCGTATCACGATCCTCACCTCGGATTTGCGCGGCTTTACGGGAATTTCCGAGCGCCTGCCCCCCGAAGAGGTGCTCGGCATTCTTAATATCTATCTCGAAGCGATGGCCGATGCGATCGTCGCGCACCAGGGCACGATCGACGAATTTATGGGCGACGGCATCCTCGTCCTGTTCGGCGCGCCGAGCCAGCGAGAAGATGACCCCGAGCGCGCCGTCGCCTGCGCGATCGCCATGCAAAAGGCGATGGTCGGCGTTAACCGCCAGATGAGCGAGCGCAACTTGCCCCAGCTCGAGATGGGCATCGGTATCCATACCGGTGAGGTCGTCGTCGGTAATATCGGCTCGACCAAGCGCACCAAGTACGGCATCGTCGGCTCCCAGGTCAACTTGACCTACCGCATCGAGGGCTACACCGTCGGCGGCCAGATCCTGATCACCGAAGCGACCCGAGACGCCCTAAACATTCCGCTCGAAACCAACGGCCAGCAGAGGGTCTCGCCCAAAGGCGTCATCGAGCCGATCGCGATCTATTCCGTGACCGGCATCGGCGGTCGCTACAACCAGCGGCTGGCAGGCGTGGACGACGAGCTACAGGTTCTGCCCGAGCCGATCGCGCTAAACTACGCCGAAATCCAAGGCAAAAACATCAGCACCCAGCGCCACGCGGGCCGATTGATCGCCCTCTCGGAAAAACATGCCGACCTCTATACCGAACGGACGATCGCGCCGCTGACGAACCTGCAATTCCGCCTAAAAATCGGCGATAATATTGCAGATACCGAGTTCTACGCCAAAGTGATGAACGCCGAGACCAAACCAAACGTCCTGCGCCTGCGTATGACTTCAGTACCGCTCGACGTTCGCGAGTACTTCGCCAGCTTCTACGCCGCCCGTCAGGCTCACTCTTGACGGATGCACCCCGAAGCCGAACGCTGCGGTAGGATCGACAGCCAAACCAGCCGAATAGAGATACGGCTCGCCTTCTATTCACCCCCACCACCATGCTTCGCAAACGCCAACCGACCTGGATTCAGCGCAACTCTCGCTTCGCGATCGCCGCGATCGCGACCGTCGGCATCGTCACGACCGGCTACCTCACCGCGACGCGACTGCTACAGGCCGAGACCATCTGCCCGATCGAGGGCTGCGACAAAGTTCTCGAAAGCCCCTACGCGACGATTTTCGGCGTCGTACCCCTCGCCGCATTCGGCCTACTGGCCTACATCGCAATGCTGGTGATGGCGATCGCGCCCTGGATTCTGCCGGAAGACTCCCCGAAAGTCCAGCGCAGCCTGTTCGACGAAAAAACCTGGCTCGGCCTATCGATCGGCGCGACGGCAATGGCCGTATTTAGCGGCTACTTGATGTCGATCATGATCTTCGAGATCCAAGCCTTCTGCCTGTACTGCGTCGTGTCGGCAGTGGCGGCTATCAGCCTGTTCGTGCTGTCGCTGGTCGGCCACGACTGGGACGACTTTGGCTCGATGGGCTTCCGCAGCGTCATCATCGCTGCCGTCACCCTGGTCGGCTCGTTCGCGCTCTACGCCCCGCTCCACGCCGATCCCGACAACCCGGCGGGCGGCTTTGCCATTAGCACCCAATCCCAACCGGCCAACATTGAGTTGGCGCAGCACCTGAAAACGTCAGAAGTCGCAATGTACGGCGCGTTTTGGTGCAACCACTGCCAAACCCAAAAGAGCCTGTTCGGTCGTCAAGCCTTCGCGGAAGTCGAGTACATCGAGTGCGACGCGAACGGCAAAAATCCTCAGCCCGCCCGCTGTCAAGCCGCCGGAATCCAAAGTTACCCGACCTGGGTCGTCGATGGCCAGCAGCATCAGGGCGTCCACTCCCTCGAGGAGCTAGCGGCGCTGTCCAGCTACGCGGGCGAGGCCGACTTCGGCGTGGAGTAAGGCTGAGTTCTTCAATTCTTGCAAGAAGTTTGCGAGCTGCTACGGGTCAAACGCATACTCCCGATTTCCCATGTCAGAGACCGTAGACCTCTCGCACGAAGGCTGTGAGTCTGGCCACCACTCGAAAAGTCAAAGGCTGAGGTTGTCGTTCGTATAGCGCCGACCTCGCCGATAGCCTGGGTGGGATCGCGAAAAGTGGCCGCACCATTCGCTTCGCGAAGGCCACGCCAACGATCGCGTCATCGATCTCGCTCAGTTCTCGAACCCTGAAAAACAGTGGGCGCTTACTGCCGTGGAGTATTCTCGAGGGCTCGAGATATTACTTTTGGGTCATCGAAAATCAGTATGCGTTTGCCCTGCTCGCTGCTAACAGAAGAAGCGCCCGATTCGCAGTCGAACCGGGCGCTTCTTCTTCACAAACGTGAAATGGGCGGTGTCGATCGGCGACTACCAAGCAGCGGGGAACGTCACCGGCGTTGCCGTGCAGTAGCGGAGGTTCGCGAGGCGCGTGCCGCTCATGTAGGCAGGCATATAGCCCGTGTTGCCGACCGAATCTTCGATAAAGAACCAGACCGTGCCGTCGTTCGCCGTCACCGTTTCCATAAAGTGAATCATCTCGTTTTCGAGCATGTTCGCGATTTGGAGGGACATGCCGTCCGGATCGGCGTAGAGCGTGCTGGCCTCGACGACCATGCGGCAGACGTCGCCGGGGCGCTCGCCTACGCGCTGCGCGACCTCGATCGCCTCGCGGTCGTTGGCCTCGACGTTAGCGGCTCTGACCGGGGCTCCGACGGCTGCGATCGCGGCGGTCACCAGAGCTGCGGATAGCCCGAAATGGCGCAGTTTCATATGCGCGTCTCCTCAAAAATAAAAGAACGCTAACCTTCCCTCAGTATAACAACGGCATTTTTGCCGCGTCGGGGTTTTCAGAACCTTTCTTAAGAAATCGCGGCGATCGCGCGTAACTTCCGCCAAACTGGGGCGCTCGGCGTGAGACGCCGGTAGGCGGCGGGGTGCAGCAGTCCGTAAATTCGAGGCTGCCTAAAGGCGACGAGCAGCACCGGCTAGAAACCACGCGGCTAACCTTCGCCGACGATCTTGTCAAGAACTAGGCGCGTCGTTTACTGTAGAAAGTCGGACTTTTAAAGCAGGCTTGGGAACTGAAATGCGTGAGTCGAGAGCGATCGCAACCCAGGTCGCATGCGGTCGATGCTGTGGACTTTTAGCAAAGAACTCGAATCACAATGGCAAAGCGCATCCAACTGTTGTTAAACAAAGACGTGAGTAAACTCGGACGCTACGGCGAGATCGTCGAAGTCGCTCCGGGCTACGCGCGCAACTACCTAATCCCCAACCAGCTCGCCGTCCAGACGACGCCGGGGATTATGAAGCAGGTCGAGCGCCGCAAGGCCAAAGAGGCCGAGCGTCAAGCGAAAATCAAGAAAGAGGCCGAAGATCGCAAAAAGGCGCTCGAGTCGGTCGGTCGCTTCAAGATCGCCAAGCAACTCGGCGAGGGCGATGCGATTTTCGGTACGGTCACCGATCGCGAGATGTCGGAAGCAATCCTCGCGGCAACGGGCCAAGACCTCGATCGTCGCGGTATCACCGTCCCGGCGATCGACAAGCTGGGCATCTACAAGGTGCAGGTCAAGGTTCACCCCGAAGTGATCGCGGAAGTGGAAGTCCACGTGACCCCGCTCTAGGGCTTTGCCTTTCAAGCCGCGCCGGAAGGCAGTAAAAGAGTCAGCCGATCGCGCGATCGGCTGACTCTTTTGTTTTTGAAAAGCTGGGAGAGTTTCTGTAGAGCTTAGAACAGGCGATCGATACGATCGATGATGCGACCGACGCGCTCCAGGGTTCCGAGCACCGAGTCGATATTGTCGATCGTGTCAGCTTCGGTCGGCTCGCTGGCAACGTAGGGACCGGCCAGGTCTGGCGACGGCGAGTTGTCCACATCCATGCTCAGGTACATGCCCTCACCCGCCATTAGGCCCATCGCCGTCTGGATGGGAATCGCGTAGTTAAAGCCGGGCTTGATCATCCGCGAGATGCTGGCCGCTTCCTGGGCGGACATGCCCTCAGTTTGGATTTCATCCGGTGAGACGTAGTCGCCCATACCGTGGACGCCGACGACGCGACCAGCCGCATCGAAGACGCCACTGCCGCTCATGCCACGACGGGTGACGTTGGTGTAGATCATTTGGTAGCCATCAACGGGATCGTTGAGGAAGCCCGAAATCCGACCGTCGGTGAACTGGCGAATTAGCTGGCCGGTACTGCCCGGCGCGGGCCAGCCGGAGATAAAGACGTCTTGACCTTCGGTCGTTTCGCCCGGAGCCAGGGTGGCGAGTTCGTAGTCTGCTTCGCTCTCGAAGCGGATCACGGCCAGGTCTGCGCCGGGGAGGATCGTGATGTCTTGGGCGGCGTAGGCGGTTTGCTCGTAGGTGCCGATCGCGACCGACTCTGCGCCTTCGACCACGTGGCGGTTGGTCATTACGTAGTAGCTATCGCCGTCCTGCGAGAAGATAAAGCCCGAACCGTGGCCGGTGCCGTTGCTGTATTCCGAGACGATCAGCGCCGTCACTTCGCGGGCGATGTTGTTGACCTGCGCGCCGGACAGGGCGTTCGCAGCTTGCGGGATCGCGCAAATCAACGCGGCAGTCGCACCGCCGAGCAGCGGGGTCAGGTGCTTTTGAAAAACCATAGTATTCATGCGAGTGTTTCTAACTGCGATCGCCAGAGCGAGCGATCTTCTCCTCACCCTAGCAGTTGCAACCCGCCGATCGCATGCGCTCAAAAACAAGAGAGCCAGAGACGATCGACAAACGCTCGTAAGCTTCCCGGCGATCGCCCCCCGTTCCGGACTCGTGCCAGCTACTCGCTGACGATATCGCGGTAGAGCGCGTCGTATTGCTTCGCCGACTTCGTCCAGCTACAGTCCTGGCGCATTCCGCGCTGCTGTAGCTCGCGCCACTTGTCCTTGTAGCGAAAGCTCTCGTAGGCGCGAACGATCGCGGAGAACAGATCGAGCGGCTCGTAGCGATCGAAGCAGAACCCCGTTCCGGTTCCTTCCATCGGCTCGTGGTGCGACACCGTGTCCACCAGTCCGCCCGTGCGCCGGACGATCGGCACCGATCCGTAGCGCATCGCCAGCAGCTGGCTGATGCCACAGGGCTCGAAGCGGCTCGGCATCAGAAAGGCATCGGTTCCGGCATAGACCCGGCGCGAAAGGCGATCGTTGTAGAGCAGATACACCGCCATCCGCTGGCGGTAGCGGGCGCTCAGCTGCCACATCTGGGTTTCGTAGTAGCGATCGCCCGTACCCAGCAAAATAAACTGCGCGTCGGTGTAGGCCAAAAAGCGATCGAGCACCTGAAGCAGCAGATCGAAGCCCTTTTGCTCCACCATCCGAGACACCATGCCGATAACGAAAGCGTCGGGATTGAGCTCGAGGCCCAGTTCTTTTTGAATCGCGACCTTGTTTAAGGCGCGCTTGTCGAGGCTGTTGGCGCTGAAAGTTTGGTAGAGATGCGCATCGGTGGCCGGGTCGTAGCTCGCGTCGTCGATGCCGTTGACGATGCCGCTCAGTTTGCTGCTGACGAACGACAGCAAACCTTCGACCTCTTCGCCGTATTCCTGAGTTTGGATTTGCTGGGCGTAGGTGGGCGAGACGGTGTTGACGCGATCGGCAAACTGCACCGCTGCGGCCAGGGTGTTGTGGCCTTCCATGTACCACGGACACCAGGTCATCTGCTCCAGCAGCGCGCGCCAGGGGCCTTGATAGGCGAGATTGTGAATCGTAAAGACGCTGCTGATATCCGGCGACTGGTGCATCCATACTGGCAGCATACCCGCGTGCCAGTCGTGGCTGTGGACGAGCTGCGGCTTCCAGTAATTCCAGCAAAACTCCGCCGCCCCGTTGGAAAACAGCGTAAAGCGCCACCACTCATTATCGCCGCCATAAACTGCGTTGGGCATAAACGCCGGGTGGCCGAAGAGGTACACCGGTACGTCGCTATCGGGAAGCTGCGTTTCGTAGACCGCAAAATCCTGGAACATCGCTTGCCCCCACCAAACCGGCTCGCCGGGAATGTCAACGACATTCGGCAAAAAGCCGTAGTACGGCATGAAGATGCGGACATCGTGGCCGAGGGCGCGCAGGGCTTTGGGTAGAGAGCCGACGACGTCGCCCATGCCGCCGACCTTGGCGAGGGGGGCGGCTTCTGCTGCGACGAATAGGATGCGCATGGAAAATCTCGAACTCTCTTCTGAAACGGGGCTCTTAATGTGAAACAGGCGAGCGACGGTTTTGGGGATGCCGAACGCGAGCTGTGGCGGCGATCGGCGGCAGCTCATACAGCAGCCTATCAGAGTCGCGTCGCGTTCCTTCTAACTTTTGAGTGATGGCGCGGCGGCAAGTTTGAGTTTGACTTTTATTACGTTCTGATGCGGCGACCAAATCTGAGTTCGACAATGGATTTGAAGCGCTAATCTGACGAACGGCAAGCCGCGATCGCCTGGGAGAGCCAGAAAAGTCGCGAGTCGATCGTCGGCAAGCGCTGTCGTTTTAGAGGGATTAGGGACGGAACTATGGGGATTGCCACGATCGACCCGGCCACCGGCCAAGCTGTCAAAACTTTTGCAGCGCTGACCCCGGCAGAAATTGAAGAAAAGCTCGATCGCGCCGATCGCGCCTTCCGTAGTTACCGACGCACAATGCTCGTCGAGCGTAGCCGCTGGCTCCGCAATGCCGCCGATATCCTCGAGCGCGACGCAGAATCACTCGGCGCGACCATTACGCTCGAGATGGGCAAGCCGATAAAGGAAGCAGCGGGCGAGGTGCGGAAGTGCGCGACGGTGTGCCGCTATTACGCCGATCGCGCCCCGGAGTTTTTGGCTGACGAACCGGCGGAAACCGACGCGAAATTCAGCTACGTTGCCTACCATCCCCTCGGCGTTATCCTGGCCGTGATGCCCTGGAATTTTCCGCTGTGGCAGGTGTTCCGCTTTGCGGCTCCGGCGCTGATGGCGGGCAATGTCGGGATATTGAAGCACGCCTCGAACGTTCCGCAGTGCGCCCTGGCGATCGAGCGCGTCTTAATGGAAGCGGGCTTCCCGTCGGGGACGTTCCAGACACTGTTAGTCGGCGCGAGCCAGGTCGAGGCGATCGTGCGTGACGATCGCGTCAAAGGCGCGGCGCTGACCGGCAGCGAACCGGCGGGGGCGAGCCTCGCCTCGATCGCCGGAGACTGCATCAAACCCACCGTCCTCGAGCTGGGCGGCAGCGACCCGTTTATCGTCATGCCCAGCGCCGATCTGGATGCGGCGGTCAGGACGGCGGTGACGGCGCGCTTGCTCAACACCGGCCAATCCTGCATCGCTGCCAAGCGCTTTATCCTCCACGAACATATCGCCGATGCCTTTATCAGCAAGCTGGTCGATAAGTTCGCGGCGCTGAACGTCGGCGACCCGAAAGACCCCGCCACCGACATCGGCCCCCTGGCGACGCCGACGATCCTCGATGAGATCGAGCAGCAGGTGGACGCCTGCCTGAAGGTCGGAGCCAAAGCGCCTACCGGTGGTTTCCGGCTCGATCGCCCCGGTAACTACTACGCGCCGACAATCCTCACCGACCTGCCCGAAGGCTGCCCCGCTTACCAAGACGAGTTCTTCGGCCCCGTCGCGCTGACCTTTCGCGTGCCGACCCTGGAGGCCGCGATCGACTTGGCGAACAGCACCGAATTCGGCCTCGGAGCCTGCGCCTGGACAACCGTGGAAGCAGAGCAAAAGGCGGCGATCGAGCGCCTCGATGCCGGGGCAGTCTTCATCAACGGCATGGTCAAGTCCGATCCGCGCTTGCCCTTCGGCGGCATCAAGAAATCTGGATACGGTCGCGAGCTAGCGCGGCAGGGCATCCATGAATTCGTCAACATAAAAACAGTCTGGATTGGCGACTAGCAACGCTCGCATTCGCAGCGCCACCGCTACCGCATTTCGCCGCTTTACCACCACGATCGAGGTTTATCGTCCATGAATACCGCAGAACTCCTGGTCAAGTGCCTGGAAAATGAAGGTGTTAAATATATCTTCGGCCTCCCCGGTGAAGAAAACCTCGCCGTCCTCGAAGCCCTGCGGAACTCGCCGATCGAATTCATTACCACTCGCCACGAGCAGGGCGCAGCCTTCATGGCCGACGTATACGGGCGGCTGACTGGTAAAGCGGGTGTGTGTCTTTCGACGCTCGGCCCCGGCGCGACCAACCTGATGACCGGTGTTGCCGACGCCAACCTCGATGGCGCACCACTGGTGGCGATCACCGGGCAGGTGGGCACCGATCGCATGCACATCGAGTCCCACCAATACCTCGATCTGGTGGCGATGTTCGCGCCGGTGACCAAGTGGAACAAGCAGATCGTCCGCCCCAGCATCGTCCCGGAAGTCGTTCGCAAAGCCTTCAAGCAAGCCCAGCAGGAAAAACCGGGCGCGGTTCACATCGACCTGCCGGAAAATATCGCCGGAATGCCCGCCGACGGCGTATCGCTACACATCAACACCAAGGAAACTCAGTACGCTTCCTACGCCAGCTTCAACGACGCCTCGACGCTGATTTCGCGGGCGACCAATCCGCTGCTGCTGGTGGGCAACGGCGCGATCCGCGACAACGCCAGCGATGCCCTGACCGAGTTCGCGACGCGGCTGAATATCCCGGTGGTCAACACCTTTATGGGCAAGGGCGTAATTTCTTACACGCACCCGCTGTCGCTGTGGACGGTGGGCCTGCAACAGCGCGACTACATTAGCTGCGGCTTCGACAACACCGACTTGGTGATTTGTGTGGGCTACGACCTGGTGGAGTATTCCCCGAAAAAGTGGAACCCCAATGGCGAGATTCCGATCGTTCACGTCAGCACGGCCCCGGCGGAGATCGACAGCAGCTACATCCCGAAGGTCGAGGTCGTCGGCAACATGACCGACTCGCTCAACGAGCTGCTGCGCCGCAGCGATCGCACCCACAAAGAGGAACCCCACGCCGTGGCGCTGCGCGACGACATCCGCGCGGACTACGAACAGTACGCCACCGACACCGAATTCCCGATTAAGCCGCAGAAGCTAATTTACGATTTGCGGCAGGTGATGGAACCGAACGATATCGCGATTTCAGACGTGGGCGCGCACAAGATGTGGATGGCGCGCCATTACCACTGCGAGCGCCCCAATACTTGCCTGATCTCCAACGGGTTCGCGGCGATGGGGATTGCGATTCCCGGCGCGATCGCAGCGAAGCTGGTGTACCCCGATCGCAACATCGTCGCAGTGACGGGCGACGGCGGTTTCATGATGAACTGTCAGGAGCTGGAAACGGCGCTGCGGGCGAAGACGCCGTTCGTGACGATCATTTTCCACGACGGCGGCTATGGCCTGATCGAGTGGAAGCAGGAGGCGCAGTACGATCGCGCCTCGTTTATCAAGTTCACCAACCCGGACTTCGTGAAGCTGGCCGAAAGCATGGGGCTGAAGGGCTACCGCATCAGCACCACGGAGGAGTTCGTACCGACGCTGAAGGAGGCGATGGCGCAGGATGTCCCGGCGGTGATCGACTGCCCGATCGACTATCGCGAAAATACGCGCTTCTCGCAGAAGTCCGGCGACCTGAGCTGCCCGATATAAGAGCACTCCACAAATATATTTGTCCAGAAGCCGCCAATGAAGGCTGAGCTTGTCGAAGCCTGGGTGTGACGCACTTCGACAAGCTCAGTGCTCGAATCCTGAATACTGGACATTTATTTCCGTGGAGTACTCTAGGCTGGCCCGATCGCGACTTCAAGGCCACCGCTCGCATACGCTGAACGAAGCTGATTCACTGGAGTAGCGGCGGGTGGTGTAATGGGGGCATAGGACGATGGTGAATCGAGGAGAAGAGAACCGGCAGGATGGCGAGCAATCCGTTTTTTACCAATGGCGCGGTTTCGGAGCGGCGCTATTTTGTTGGGCGTGGCGAGGAGCTGCGGGCGATTTTCGCGCGGGCGTTTGGCGATGCGCCGCAGAGCGTGAATCTGACGGGGGAGGCGCGATCGGGTAAGTCGTCGCTGTTGCGTCACGTCCAGCAAACCTATGAGGACGTTGCGCCGGATGCGAAGGCGGTGGTGGCGGTGTACGTGGAGTTCGGGCGGGTGAATGCCGATTCGGAGGCGTCATTTTATGGCGCGATCGCGGAGGCGTTGCTGGCAGAGATCCCGAGGAAGCGCGGCTTGCTGCAATACTTCCAGCGGGGCGAACTGGAAGCGGTGCTGAAAATGGAGCCGTTTGAACGCGCTGAATTCGACAAGGCGATGCGGGCATGGAAAAAGGCAGGGATTTTGCCGATGCTGTGTCTCGATCGCTTCGAGTATCTGCTCGATAAGCCTGAGGTGTTTCCCGACGGGTTTTACGAGGTGCTGCGGGCGCTGGCGGATGACGGCGTGGTGATGCTGGCGATCGCGTCGCGTAAAACGGTGGCGGAGTATGGCAAAACGACGCCGCAGTATACATCGGGCTTTTTCAATTTGTTTCATACGCTGCGGGTCGGCGAGCTGGCGGAGTCGGCGGCATGGGATTTGGTGCGTTTGCCGGTGGGGGCTCCGGCGCTGAGCGTGACGAGTCAGGCGCTGGCGCGCAAGTGGGGCGGGTGCGATGCGTTTCGGCTCCAGGCGGCGGGCTGGTGTTTGTTCGAGATGGAGCGTGATGGGCTATCGGAGGCAGTAGCGCGGAAGAATTTTGAGGAGAGGACTAAGCGGCGTCCGAAGGGGGTACGCGACTGGAAAAATTGGTTTTTTGTGGCTTGGAGTGCGCTGCGCGGGACGGGGCGATCGGCTCAGGCCACGGGGAAGAATATCAAGCCCATCTCGGAAGCGCTGATGGGCGCGATTGTCATCGCACTGGTGCTCAGCATCGGTTTGGGATGGCTTGGGGTGGGGAAGTTTCCGAAGGTGTTCGAGGATTTTCTGAAGCTGTTTCGTAGCGAGAGCGTGCCCGAACAGCAGCAGAAGCGCGACCACCAGCGTTAAAGTCAGTAATGATGGGATTAGTCGCCCTCTAGACTCGCCATGACCTGCACGATCGAGCTACGAAAAATCGACATCGCCCCCGGCCAGGTGCTGACCCTGCGCGAGATCGACTGGGCGGAGTTCGATCGCATTGCGGCGGCGCTGGGCGATCGCCGGACGCCGCGTCTGACCTATTCTCACAGCGCTCTCCAGCTTCGTATGCCTTCCCCAGAACACGAATCGATCGCCCGGCTGTTGGGTATGCTGGTGACAGTGTGGCTAGAGGCGCTGGACTGTGACTGGGTGTGTCTGGGTTCGACGACGTTTCGCAACGAGGCGGCGGGGGTCGGGGTGGAGCCGGACGACTGTTTTTATCTGACGAATCTCGATCGCGTTGTCGGGAAGGCGCGATTGGGGGCAGGCGACCCGCCACCGGATCTGGCGATCGAGGTGGACATCACGTCGCCGAGTTCGCTGCCAGTGTATTCAGCGCTGGGCGTTCGGGAGGTGTGGCGCTATCGCGATGGGCGGCTGGAGTTTTGGGTGTTGGCGGCGGGGAAATATCGCTCGGTTGCGGAGAGTGAGGTATGTACGGGGTTGCCGGTGGCGGTGGTGTCGGCGGCGGTGGCGCGGTTGGGGTCGGAGCCGATGAGTCGGATTCGGCGGGAGTTTGCGGACTGGGTGGGCGATCGGTTGGGGTGAGCGGATTGCGTTGGCGGGCTGGTTAAAATTGGTGTGTCGATCGCTGGATTGGTTATGTCTGAAGTTTCGCTGAATTGGAAGCCGGATGCGGAGACGCTGCACGGTTTGATGCAGATTGCGGTCGATCGGCATTGTTCGCTGGAGTCGGTGCTGGAAGAGGCGATCGCGATGTACCTAGACGAACAGCTCAGTTCGCCGCTCCCGCCCGAGTCTGACCCCATGGTTGGTCTATTCTCGGGGTCGCCGGATCTCAGCGAGCAAACGGAAGAGATTTTAGAGGCAGGTGCGATCGAGGAGGCAGGCGTGCCGTGCCAAGGATAACGGCGGTTGTGGATACGGGGTTTGTGGTTGCGTTGCTGAACGATCGCGATCGCAACCATCAGGCCGCAGCCCGAACGTACAGCCAGCAGGGTGTCATCGCTATGTCACAAACGGTGCTCTCCGAGGCGGCGTATATGTTGAGGCTGCGGACGAATCGAGATCGTGTGGTGCAGTGGCTACGAGCGTTTCGGGTTAGCCGGTATCAGGTAACGCCGGTCACGCAGGTCGATCTGGATCGCGTGGCGGATATTTTGGAGCAGTACCGCGACAGTCGGATTGATTTTGTCGATGCAAGTGTGATGGCGGTGGCGGAGCGGTTGGGGGTATGTCGGATTTTGACGCTCGATCGCCGCGATTTCGGGTTGTTTCGTCCGCGCCACTGCGAGTCGTTTGAGATTTTGCCGTAGTGATAGATTTGGAAAATAACCAGCAGACTTAAGCCGATGACGCCCCACGAAACGACGTTTGCGAAATTACAGCAGCTTCCGGCCTCGATGCTGCCGACGGTCGATCGCTTTCTCGATTCGCTGCTCGATTCGGTGGAAGACCCGGAAGCGACAGCTCCAGCGGATGTAAACCAGCCGGATATCAGAGATTTGCTGCGTTGGATCGAAGAAGTGGAGAACCTCGAGATCGATCCGCAGGGAGTGGCGAGAGCGCGGGAGCACGAGGATGAGTTTGGGGAGGCTTTGGTTGAGAAGTATCGCAAGCTGGGGCTGGATTTGTGATTCTCTGCGATACGAGTGTGTTGCTGTGTTTGGTAGACCGGAGCCAACTGCGCCATGCATCTTGCATTCGCGCGATCGTCAATCTCCGCAAGCCTCTGGTAACGACTTGGCCTTGTCTGACTGAGGCGATGCATCTTGCGCTGCGTTCTGGCGGCTGGCCGATGCAGCGTCAGCTCGGGGAATTATTGCTGGATGGCTGGCTGACGGCGTATGCCATCGACGAGGATCTGTTTCCGAGAATTCTGGAGCTAATGGAGCGGTATCGCGATCGCCCGATGGATTTTGCGGATGCGAGTCTGGTGTTAGTGGCGGAGCGGACGGGCTATCGGCAAATTTTGACGCTGGATTCGGATTTTTTCTTTTATCGGATTGATGGCAGGGAGAGTTTTGAGGTTTTGCCTGTGGATGGGTAGGTTCGGTCGGGTGTGCGTCGCGGTTTCGGTAAGGTGACGGCACGCGCGACGATCGGGCGCGAACAACGCACCGGGATATCGTCGCAAGGTCTGCGGCATCCTGTGGTGCGTTCAGCCGTTGCCGATCGATCGCAGGATGCCAGCTCGATCGCGGCTGGACGCACCCTACCGTTACTGCTTGCGCGGGGCGATCGTGGAACAATGGGCGTGGTGAATCGTGGGGAAGTGACGAGCGGTGGATTACGTAGCTGAGTGTTTGCAGATTTTGTATTGGGCGTTTTTCAAGCCGTTTTCGCTCAACCGCAAACTCCGCGAGATTCACCCCGAACTCAATGCATTTTCCAATCCGTTTGAGTTCCGGAATGACTTTGCAGAGAACCCTAGGCTCAAACGCTATTCGAATCAAGTTTGGTGGCTGAGCGCGATCGCGCCTTTTCTGATCGCCGCGATCGTTGCACCGCTCTACACATTCTTTTCAACCGAAATATTTAACTGGATCGACCCTGGCTTCTTTTTTGTTGGCTGGTGGAGCGGGCTTGTCTTTGCTAGAGGTGAAAACTCAGCACTCACGACATGGGCATACCGCTTCATATATGCCGCGATCGCCGTCGGCTTGATTTTCAACCTAACAAACGACTTTGCCCCCGAACTCGTACAGCCCATTATTGAATTCTTTCAACAGCATAATTATGGTACGATATTCAATGCGTTGAGGCTCGTGGCGGGAGGCGTGGCGTTCGGCGTGGCGTTCGGCGTGGCGGGAGGAGAAGAGAGAAGGGTTTAGAGAAAGGTTTGAAAAAGAGGGTGGGAAAGAGGTGC
>CALCCD010000126.1 GCA_937899645.1 uncultured cyanobacterium
AAATGCTCTCACTGAGGGGCTTGCATGACTTACCTCCTTAAGCGACCAGTGCCAGCTCCACGATCTGTGCGATCACGAGTGCGGAATAAACATTCAACGATCCCCGCTGTCATCGTCAATGGCTCGCGGTGAATGACCGAAAACACGCTCTTGAAACACTTACCGACGTAGCTCTTCGCGGTGTCCTTGGCGACATCCGTGGCGACCGCCTCCAAAATCGGCTTGGAAAACGACCAGGTCGCTTTGCCCACCGTTTTTACGCCCCACAAGGCCAGCACTTCTAGCATTGCGTCCTCTCCGCTGTCAGTCGATCGCGAACTGCCCGCTATTTTAAGCGGCGCGCTCGTGGCTGCGGGTAACCGGCGCGCCTACGGCGGCGGGCTATCGGGGTCGCTGAGGGCTTCGAGTTCGCGCTCGACGCTGACGCCGAGGCTGAGGGCGTCGTCGAGCAGTTGGGCGTATTCGGTGGCGCGGGTGGTGAGCCGAGCGGCGTTGAGGTTGCCCAGCTCGCGGTCGAAGTTTTGCGGGCGAAATTCGGGGCGATCGCGCAGGATCTTTTCCGTCTTGAGGGCGCGAATCAGGCGCTCGCGGCTTGCGGCCAGCGCGTCGATCGCGGCTTCGCGATCGCCCAGGCCGACGGCGTTGCCCACCTCTGCAAGGCGATCGAGCGTGTGGATATTGGCGATAATTTGGTGGTGTTTCTCGACCTCCGCCAGCAGCGACAGCAGGCCGCTATCCCGAACGCGGTAGAGCTTGCCGTATGAATTCGCCAGCTCGAACAGCAGAATAGCAACAAAGCAGATGCCGAATAAGCGCGCGAGAAACAGCCAGCCAAAAAATTCGTACGACAAGACGATCGCCAACAGCCAAAGCGGAATCGCCAAGAATGCAGTCGCAGCAGCTGTGATGATGGTGTTGGCAATTAGAGCGACGATGAGAAAATCGAACGCCTTGGGCAGGGACGCGAGCTTTTGGCGGACGGACTGGGCGCGATCGAAGAGCAGATCGAACGCCTTAAAGTAGGCGCGGGCGGATTTATCGAACCCGGTTATGAGAGTCAGCTCGCGGTCTTCGATTTGCAGCGTTTCTAGCTCGGAGTTCATCTGCTGTCGGACGCCGCTTGACGCCGGAAGTCTGGCTCAATTATGACGGACGGCTGCGGCAACAGTCCGCGCCCACGCACGCGCCTGGTGGCAGTCGCGACTGCGTATACTCTCGTAGACTCCCTTACGAAGCTGAACCATGCCCGTCACCGTCACCGTTCCCGCGTCCACCGCCAACCTCGGCCCCGGCTTCGACTGCCTCGGCGCGGCGCTGACCATCTACAACCGCTTTACGTTCACCGAGCTGGCCGACGGCGAAACCCCGCTGGAAATCGTCGTGCGCGGCGCGGAAGCCGATCGCGTGCCCACCGGCAAAACCAACAGCATCTACGAGTCGTTTTGTCGCCTGTACGGGGCGATCGATCGCCCCGTACCGCCGGTGAAGATCGAGATCGACCTGGGCGTGGCCGTCTCGCGCGGTCTGGGCAGCTCCGCCACCGCGATCGTCGGTGGATTGGTGGGCGCGAACGAGCTGGCCGGTCGCCCGCTCGACACCGCCGCCCTCGGCGACCTGGCGACGGAAATCGAAGGCCATCCGGACAACGTGATTCCGGCGCTGATGGGTGGGTTTCGGCTGGCGGTGGCGGATGGCGATCGCTGGATCGTCTGCCCGCTGGCCTGGAGCGAAGACATCGTGCCGGTGGTGGCAATCCCCAATTTCGAGCTGTCCACCGCCGACTCGCGCATGGTGCTGCCGGACACTTACGGCATCGGCGACGCTTCGTTTAATGCCGCTCACAGCAGCCTGCTGATTCAGGGGTTGGCGGCGGGGAACGGCGAGTGGGTGCGGGTCGGCATCGACGATCGCCTTCACCAGCCCTATCGCATCGCGCTGATCGGGGGGTATCGGGATGTCGAAGCAGCGGCGATCGCGGCGGGGGCGTACGGCGTGGCGATCAGCGGTGCGGGGCCGACAATGCTGGCGCTCTGCCCGCCGGATAAAGCCGACGCAGTGGTGGTGGCAATGGACGAAGCCTGGCGATCGAGCGGCGTCGAGCCGGACGTGCGGCGCGTGCAGCTCGATAATGTTGGTGTGCGGGTCGAGTCGTCGAGTAATTAGGCTGTGCCGATCGCAAGTTTTGAGAGAGCGACATCATGCAGAATCCAAATATCGCGCGAGCCAAGGAGACGTTTAACAGCCGCCTCGCAACGCTCGAACACCTGCTGAAGCTGGCAGAGCAGCACTTCGATGACGAGTCGTTTCTGGGCGAGCGCATCGCGGCGGATATGCTGCCGCTCGGGACGCAGGTTGCCTTTACCTGCAATCAACCGCGCAACTTCGCGCTGTGGTGTGGCGGCGAGCCGATGGACAATCTCAATCCGGAGGTGGTGTCGATCGCGCAGGCGTACGAACATCTCGAAAACACCCAGCAACTGGTTGCCGAGATTACCGCCGAGGACGCCAAGCTCGAAGAGACCGCCCGCGTCGATTTAAGCGAGGAGATGTACCTGGAGCTATCGGGGCGCGCTTATCTCGATGAGTTTTTGATGCCGAACTTTTACTTTCATCTAGTGACGGCCTACGACATTCTGCGGATGGCGGGCGTGGCGATCGGTAAGAGCGATTACATGCTCCACCTGGTTCCCTTCGTGAAAAAGGCAGGCGCGATCGAGTCGTAGGTAAAAAAAGTCCACCACTCCAGAAGTCCGACTTCTCCAAGAAGTCGTATTTAGGAGTCGTACTTCTCACTCATCGCGATCGCTCACTGCGATACCCAGTTGCGTGCGATGTGTCAGTCAGGATCGCGCTTCTGCTGGGCCGTGAAACGCGGAAACTTGTTCATAAAGCGCCGGTCGATCGCGTCCTTGATCCACCAAAGCCAGCGATATGCCCCAACGCCAAACTTCCCCCAGGAGGCCACAGCGCGACCGTCGCCCGTACCGATTAGCGCTAAGACGGTATTGGGAGGATCGTAGCGAATTAAGTCGCGGCTGCCGGAGAGGGCGGCGAGCCAGTTTTGCAGCAGCGGCGTGCCTTGGCGGACGGCGTAGACTCCGGCCCGAGGTAGCGATCGGCCCTGTAGCGCGGCCACGTCGCCAGTGGCGAACACCTCCGGGTGGGACACCGATCGCAGAGTGTCGTCGATCGTCACGAAGCCGCGATCGTCGGTGGTGAGGCCGCTGTTGCCCAGCCAGAAGGCGGGGGTGGCGTTGGTAACCCAGACGACGAAGTCACTGGTGATTTCCCGTCCGGAGTCGCAGATCGCGGTGCGCGTTGCGGTGACTTCGCGGACGGTCTCGCCGAGGTGGAGCCGGACGCCGCGCTCGATCGCGATCGCCTCGAGGATGCGGCGGACGCTGGCGTTGTGTTCGGGGAGGAGACGCGGGCCGCGCTGCAAGAGGTTGACCGTCAGCAGCTCGGGACGGTGCAGTAGTTTTCGCAGCCGCGCGCTGATGGTTAGCGACAGCTCGACGCCGCCCGCGCCGCCGCCGACGATCGTGATGGCAACCGGGCGATCGCGCTCGTTTCGCACGCGATCGAGCAGCCGATACCAGTCGTGCAGAAAGGCGGGAACGGGCTTGGCCGGAGTGGTGTAGCTGCGACCGGCGCGCAGGTTCATCTCCGGGGTGCTGCCGGTGTCGATCGACAGGTAGTCGTAGGCGATCGAGCGATCGGACTCCAGCTCGACAATACGGCGGTGCAGGTCGAGGCCGACGGCGCGATCTCGTAGGAAATCGACCCCAGCGCGCGCGGCCAGAGACGGCAGGTCGATATAGCAGTCGCTCCAGCGGTACTGCCCCGCCACGTGCCCGGGCAAAATGCCGGAGTAGGGCGTGTAGACCGCGTCGGAGATCAGCGTGATATGGGCAGGCGGGCGCGAGCGCTGCCGCGACCAGAGATCGAGGGCGAGGGCGTGACTGTGGCCGCCACCGATCGCGACGAGGTGGGGGATTCGTGCCAAAGCGGTAAGTACGAGTGCGTTGGGCTCGGACGGTGGCTAGTTGTGAGCGTCGTCGAGGACGGCTTCGAGGGTCTTGTCGGCGTCGGGAACGCGCTTGTGAACGAAGTGGAGCTGCTCGCGCACGTCGTCGATCGTGTCGTTCAGGCGGGCGATTTTCGCCTCGAGTTCGCGCCGGGTCGCGTCCGGGTCGGCGGGGTCGATGGCGGGATCGCGCGTCTCGCGGTTGGGAAACAGCGGCTTGCGCCCGTCGCGGCCTCGAGATGCGGCTGCCGCGCCGATCGCGCCGCCGATCGCGCCGCCCAGCAGCGCGCCTAGTAAAAATCCGCCGGAAAAACCACCTTTGCTCATAGCTACTCTGCGATTGATTCTGCTATCGATCCTGACTCGATCGTAGACCAAAAAATCGCAGGTTTGACACCCAACTCGCAACGGGGCCCGATCGCGAGATCGCCGGTTGAGGTTGTCGCCCAAAATCAACATTCGGACGCAGCCCGAGACGGCAACGCCTACAGCGTGCCGAAGGCGCGATCGCCCGCATCGCCCAGACCGGGAACGATAAAACCGCGCTTGTCGAGCAACTCGTCGATCGTCGCGGTGTAAATCACCAGGCCGGGGTAGTTCTCGTTGAGGGTTTGCAGGGCGGGCGGTGCGGCCACCACAGAAATTATCCGCACGCGATCGGGGCTCAGGCCGCGCTCCATTAGCTGGCCGAGCACGAAGTCGAGCGTACCGCCCGTGGCCAACATCGGCTCGCTGACCAGCACCAGCGCATCGTCAGGGAAGCGATCGGGTAGCTTGTTGAGGTAGCAATGGGGCTTGAGGGTTGCTTCGTCGCGAGCCATACCGACGTGATAGATCGCGGCGGCGGGCAGCACGCTCGTCATGCCGTCCAGCAGGGCCAGACCGGCGCGCAACACGGGCACGACTGCCAGCGGCGTCGAAGCGCGAATCATCTGGGCGGGGCTGGGGGCCAGGGGTGTATTGACCACCACTTCATCGGTGGGCAGCCAGTCGCGAATCGCCTCGTAGGTGAGCCAGCGACCGATTTCCGTCAGGCCGGTTTTGAACAGCGGCATCGGCGTGGAGGCTTCGCGAACCAGGGCCAGCCAGTTTTTGAGTAGGGGATGGGGGGGGACGAAAACGCGCAGTTGAAGTGCCATCGACGAGCTGAACCCCCTTAAAAGTGGGAGGACGAGTTTTAGACGCCTCATCTTACCGTGGCGCTTCACGGCCAGGGGGCGAAGATAGCTCGCGGGACAAGGCAAACGCATACTAATTTTTGATGACCAAAAAGCGATATTTCGAGCACCGAGCGTCGTCGTTGGCGTAGCCTCTGCGAAGCAGATAGTGCGGCCACTTTTCGCGATTTCACCCAGGCTATCGGCGAGGCCGACGCTTCGCGAACGACTCCGCTCAGCCTTCGAGATATCGATTTTGAGGATGAAATT
>CALCCD010000127.1 GCA_937899645.1 uncultured cyanobacterium
TGCTTTTGAGGCGACCGACCTAAGTAAAACTACTTATTCAGAAGTCCTCTAAGAGTGGGACATGCGGGGCACGAGATCCTGCGTCAGCGCCGCCGAACAGGACAAAATCTGCGAGTCCGCCGTAGACACCACCGCCGCAAAAATCCCGGCCAGCACCACGCCAACCCCCAGCGCGGGCAGCATCTCCATCGCCATCTGCGGCAGCGCCAGCTCCGGATCGCCGCCGTCCATCAGCGTCGGCAGCAGCACCCGCGCCCCGAGGCCGACCAAGACCGCAGCCGCCGAAAACAACACGTAAGAAACGGCGTAAATATTGCGCGTGATGCCCATATTCTTGGCATCGTCCACCGCCATCGCGCGCACCATAATGTGCGGCTGACCGGTGACGCCCACCCCGGCAAACAGCCAGCCCAGCAGATACAACCCGAACCCGTACTGGGTGTCCTGCGGCATAAAGCTCGTGAGCGCGGGGTCGATATCGCCGAGCTGCTGCCACAGTCCGCCGAACCCACCGCAGGCCACAACCGTCACCGCCACCATCGCAAACATCGCGATCGTCATCACCAGCGACTGGAGCGCGTCCGTCCAAATCGAGGCGCGAATCCCGCCGGAGAAGCAGTAGGCCAGAATAATCGCCGTGCCCAGAATGATGCCGGTGTTGTAGTTCCAGCCAAAGATCGCGTGGAGCGCCTTGCTGCCTGCCAGAAGCTGTCCGGCGGCGTACGTCCCCAGAAAGGCGATCGTCATAATGGCGGAGATAACGGCAATCGGACGATTTTGGCGATCGTCACCACCGGCCAAAAACGCCCCGATCGTCTCCGAACTGTTGGCCTCCGACAGCACCCGCAGGCGCTTGTTCACCACAAACCAGATGAAATAGTCCCCCACAAACCAGCCCACCAGCGGCCAGACGGTGACGATGCCAAGCTGGTACGTCCAGCCGATCCAGCTAATAAACATGCCGCCGCTGTGGGTCGTCGCAAACGCCGACAGGCCGATCGTCCAGGGGTTGACGTCCCGGCTGGCGAGCAAATAGTCCTCCGTCGTGCTTTGCTTGCGGGACGCGGCATAGATACCCACCCCGGTAAACAACAGCAGAAAAGCAACAAAGCTCGTAGCGATTAGGGCTGTTTGAGACATAGACCCTCAGGGGTGTCGGTGGACGCTGGCAACACACAGACGGTACAACGTTGAGCGATCGCTACAATGTCAATAAATCTACACCTGCCACCAAGGCCGCGCGATCGCGATGGGGAGTCGAAAAAACTTTTCGAGTTTTACCCTGCCCGAAGCCTACAAGCTCCTCGGCATCGAAACTCTGCAACCCTGGACATTTACCGCCGAGCCCCAGCCGATCGGCGACTTCTTCACCCAGCGCCTCCGCCGCCTTCAGAAAAACTTCGACCTCCGCAGCTATGAAAAATCGAAAGAGCTGCTAATCGATGCCTACTGCGAAGAAGCGCTCGACCCGCTGGATTCGTTAAAGATCTGGAAAGGTGCGGTGATCGACAGCGATCGCGCCAAAGGCAACGCCGACTATCTCATCGCCCAACGCCGAGACTATCTAGAGTATCCATTCCTCTGTGTCGTCGAAGCCAAAAAAGACGACTTCGAGCAAGGCTTAGCGCAGTGTTTGGCGGAAATGTACGCATGTCAGTGGCAGAACCGAGCCGCCGACCGGGCGATCGACGTCTTCGGCATCGTAACCAACGCCACCGCCTGGCAGTTCTACCAGCTAACGGAGAACGGTGCGGTATACGAGAGTCGCCCTTATACCAGCGGCGACCCCGCTCAGCTCTTGGGCGTGTTGGCGCATATCTTTCGACTGTGTGCCGCAACCGTTGCTTCGTCGGCGCAATAGCCCGAACCGAATGACAAGGGCGTGCATCCGTACGAGTTTGCGATCGAGCCGCCTTTTCGTTCTCGATAAACTGAGGAAGTCAGCGAATCCACACACCCACGGATAATCCATGACGACTTCCCCGAATCTGCTCGGTTCCTTCACCCTGGGCGATCTCGAACTGCAAAATCGCGTCGTGCTCGCGCCCCTGACCCGCGCCCGCTCCGGCCCCGATCGCGTCCCCAACGCGCTGATGGCCGAGTACTACGCCCAGCGCGCCGACGGCAACCTGCTGATTAGCGAAGCCACCGTCGTCTCCCAGCAGGGCATCGGCTGGCAGGACAGCCCCGGCATCTATAACGACGCGCAGATTGCGGGCTGGAAACTCGTCACCGATCGCGTCCACGCGGCGGGCGGCAAAATCTTCTTGCAGCTCTGGCACTGCGGCCGTGCCTCCCACAGTGACTTCCACGACGGTCAGCTTCCTGTCTCCGCCTCGGCGATCGCGATCGGCGGCGACCAAATCCACACCCCCGAAGGCAAAAAAGACTATGAAACGCCCCGCGCCCTGACCACCGAAGAAGTCGCCGCCGTCGTCGAGGACTACCGCGCCGCCGCCCAGCGCGCCAAAGACGCAGGCTTCGATGGCGTCGAAGTCCACTGCGCCAACGGCTACCTGATTAACCAGTTCCTCGACTCCAAAACCAACAAGCGCGACGATCGGTACGGCGGCAGCCTCGAAAATCGCTGCCGCTTTATGCTCGAAGTCGTCGAAGCCGTGCTGAGCATCTGGCCGAGCAACCGCGTCGGCGCGCGCCTCTCGCCCAACGGCGTCTTTAACGATATGGGCGCACCGGACTACCGCGAAACGTTCCTCCACGCCGCGCAGCAGCTCGACACCTTTAAGCTGGGCTACCTGCACGTGATGGACGGCCTGGGCTTCGGGTTCCACGAGCTGGGCGAGCCGATGACGCTGCCGGAGTTTCGATCGGTATTCTCCGGTGCGCTGATCGGCAACTGCGGCTACACCCAGGAAACCGCCGAAGCCGCGATCGCGGGCGGCAACGCCGACCTAATCGCCTTCGGTCGCCCCTATATCAGCAACCCCGACCTGGTCGCCCGCTTTGCCAACGGCTGGGATCTCGCGCCGGAAGCGGAGATGAGCGACTGGTATAACCCCGCCGGAGCCGAGGGCTACACTGACTTCCCAACCTACGACCCGGCGGCGTAGCTACTTTCGCAAGGCCTTTAGCGGTGGTAAATCGCGGTGATGCTGGCGCTGTCGATCGCGTTGGCGCGCACCATATAGCCCGCCAGCGCATTGCTCGCATCTTCCGGCAGCTCCAGGCTCTCGGTACCCAGCGCGTACACCGTGAAGATGTAGCGGTGGACTTCACCCGGCGGCGGACACGCGCCACCGAAGCCAACTGCACCATAGTCGTTGCGGAGTTCCATCGCGCCCTCGGGCAGCTCGCCAGAAGCGCTCGCGTCTTGCCCGAGCGAAACCGTCGAGGCGGGAAGATTCACCACCTGCCAGTGCCACCATCCCGAACCCGTCGGCGCGTCGGGGTCGTACGCCGCGATCGCAAAGCTCTTCGTTCCCTCCGGCGCGCCCGACCAAGACAGTTGCGGAGACTGGTTGTCGCCTTCGCATCCGAACCCCTGAAATACGTGAGCGTTCGAGAGCTTTTCGCCTTCCGAGATATCCGTGCTGCTTAGGGTGAAGTCCTCTGCCAATGCCGGAGAAGCAGCGCCGAGCAGCAGGATAAGCGCCGCAAGCTGACTACGCATGATTTCAATCCTCGATCGGGGTACGGCCTGAATTTATCAGGGATATTTCGGCCACACTTTCGCAAATCGAGCAAAAACTATCGAAAAACGCTCAATCTTCCGATCGATCTTCAACCTTGCGGATTTCGCTGGGGTTGAGTCCAAACCGCTTCTTGAACGAGTCCGAGAAATGCGAGGAAGTCTTAAACCCACAAGTGAAAGCGATATCGGCCACGGGAGTATCCGTTGATTGCAGCAAACTCAGCCCCTGTTCGAGTCGCGTATTTTGCAGGATTTTCGAGAAGCCCTGCCCGGATTCGGCCAGCCAGCGCCGCATCGTCGCTTCGCTGACTGCGAAGTGTTTTGCAACTTCGCTCGATCGCCAGGGGTGCGTTAGATCGGTTTGGATCAGTCGCCTCACCTTACTCAGCGGCTTGTCTTCTGCATGGGGCGAAAGATAAATGCCACGGCTTTTTAGCCAGACTAAGGGTTCGAGCAGTCGGTATTGCCGGATGGGCTCGGGTATGTTCGGATCGCTCAGCGTGTCACGCACGGCGTTCAAGATTTGGGCGGACTCGGCTTGGCAGTCGCTCGCAAGCTGTATGCCCGCCGATCGGGGTGTGGGCTTGTCGTTCGCGAACACCGCCTCGATCGCGCGGAGCGAGAAGCAAACGCCCGTAGCGCGGTAGTTTTCCCGCAGCACAGGTCGGTTTTCGAGCGTCACCACAGACCCCATCGGAAAGACGATCGCATCGCCAACCTCTCCCACCAGTTCGCCATTAATCGGGCACAAGACACGCTTGCTGCCAGTGTGCACCAAGATAAGGACTGTGCTTTGAAAATAGAGATCGACGAACGTTGCGGCTTTCGCCTGGGCAATGGGCAGCAGGAATATATCTCGATCGACATTCCTATTGAGTTGGCTCATTAGACCTCCTGCGCGAGAAATTCGAGTGTGGACAGACGCAGCCTCCAAAGCTCGGCCAAAGCTCGGCCAAAGCTCAGCGCTCGCATCCCGACGGCGGGCCCGGCTTGTCGAGGTCTACTGTTCAGCCGGATTTCCCCGGTTCCCACACTATCGCGCGCGAACGTTAGGCCGGTGCTGCATCGGGATATTCGAGAGAGCGATCGCGAATCGCCGAGGCGAAAAAGCCAGTGATATAATCCGCCACGAACTTGCAACGAAAGGGAGCTTTTGGGACTGTGGCTGACTGGAAAATCATCTCGGGTGGCGTCACCGCAGCCCAAGGCTTCCGCGCCGCCGGTATCGCTGCTGGGCTCAAACCCTCCGGTGCGAAAGACCTCGCCGCGATCGTCTCGGACGTTGACGCGATCGCGGCGGGCGTGTTCACCACCACCCAGGTGCGCGCCGCCTGCGTAGACTACAGCCACCAAAAGCTCCAGGGCAAAGCCCCCCGCGCCCGAGCGATACTCTGCAACGCCGGTCAGGCCAACGCGGCCACCGGTGAAGCAGGCTGGGCGGACGCCGTCGAAAGCGCCGAACAGTTCGGACAGGCGATGGCGATTCCCGTCGATCGCATCCTGCTGGCCTCCACCGGTGTCATCGGCCAGCGCATCAAGATAAAAGAGTTCATCGACGGCATCCCGACACTAGTGTCCTCGCTCTCAGAAGATGGTGGCGCAGACGCTGCCCAGGCGATTATTACGACCGACCTGGTGACGAAGGAAATCGCGATCGAGGCGCAATTCGGCGATCGCACCGTGCGGATGGGCGGTACGTCCAAAGGCTCGGGGATGATTCACCCGAACATGGCGACGATGCTCGGGTTCGTCACCTGCGATGCGGCGGTGTCGTCCGGCCTCTGGCAGGAGATGCTCTCGCGCGCGGCGGACAAGAGCTTCAACCAAATCACCGTCGATGGCGACACCAGCACCAACGATACCCTCTACGCTCTCGCTAACGGCCAGTCGCGGACCCCGGCGATCACCAGCCCCGGCCCCGATGCCGATAAGCTCGAAGCGATGTTGACCTTTGTGTGTCAGCACCTGGCTAAGGCGATCGCCCGCGACGGCGAAGGCGCGACCTGCCTCGTCGAAGTCGAAGTCACCGGAGCCGATAGCGATGACGATGCCCGCAAAGTTGCCCGGACGATCGCCGGTTCCTCATTGGTGAAGTCGGCGATCTTCGGTCGCGACCCGAACTGGGGACGCATCGCAGCCGCTGCCGGTCGCGCGGGCGTGCGCTTCTCGCAGGACACCCTAGCCGTAACCCTGGGCGAGTTCGCGCTGATGAAGAACGGTCAGCCGCTGGAGTTCGATCGCGACGCCGCCAGCAAGTACCTCAAAGCCACTGCCGAAGACGGCGAATATCTAAAAACCGACACGGTGAAAATCGGCGTCAGCGTCGGGATTGGCAGCGGGTCGGGCATCGCCTGGGGCTGCGACCTCAGCTACGACTACGTGCGGATTAACGCCGAATACACCACCTAACACCGTGACCGACTCCAGCCCGAATCTGTCGCCTCAGCTTGCGGCGCTTCAGCGCGCGATCGAGGTTGTGGCCAAACTCCGCGACCCGGACGGCGGCTGCCCCTGGGATCTCGAACAAACGCCCCAGTCGCTGATTCCCTACATCATCGAAGAAGCCTACGAAACCGTCGATGCCCTGCGGCGCGGCGACTCGGGCGACATTTCCGAAGAGCTGGGCGACTTGTTGCTGCAAGTGCTGCTGCAATCACAGATCGCCAGCGAAACCGGAGACTTCGACCTGAGCCACGTTGCCAACGGCATTGCCGACAAGCTGATCCGCCGCCACCCACATGTCTTCGGCGATGTGGAAGCAAACACGCCCGATCGCGTGCGCGAGCAGTGGGAAGACATTAAGGCTCAGGAAAAAGCAGCGAAAGGCCAGACCGAACAACCGGGAATCGCCGCCAAGCTCGATCGCGACAGCCGCACCCTACCGCCACTGGCCTCAACGATGAAAATCTCGCGCAAAGCCGCCACAGTCGGCTTCGAGTGGGACAGCGTCGAAGGCGTCTGGGAGAAGTTCAACGAAGAACTGGACGAGTGGCACGCGGCAATCGACAACGAATCGAAAGCCCGACAGCAAGAGGAGCTAGGCGATCTGCTATTCACCGTCGTCAACCTGGCACGCTGGTACGACCTCGATCCGGAAGCCGCGCTCCAGGGCAGCAACCAGCGCTTCGTGCAGCGTTTCGGCATGGTCGAACAGGCGCTCGATCGTCCGTTGACAGACTATTCCCTGGAAGAGATCGAAGCCATCTGGCAAGAAGCCAAACGCAAACTCAAGCAAACAAGGCCAATGAGTCAAGACAAATGAGCGCTGCGCGAAGGCTACGCCAACGACAGGCTCAGTGCTCATCGGTGTTTCAGTCGGCATCGACGATTTCGTACCGGCATCGATCGCGCGCGCTAAACACGTGCGTGAAGTGGTCGATCTCGTTCGTATCGCTTAGCTCCAGATTGTAAAAGTCGATCGGCTCGCCCTCGAAATACGGCCCCGCGTGCCACGTGCCGCGATCGAGCTTAATAAAACAGTCCCCCGGAACCTTAAACACGCGCAGTAAATCGCGATCGGGCTCCTCGCTCGTCTCGTCCGGCGGCGCAACCCCAATCCACCAGTCGCGACCGTTCAGCGACCCGAGACATTGCGTACAGCGCCCGTGGCGCGTAATGCGATCGAACCCTCGCCCCTTCGCCTCCAGACGCATGATGTAAAAACGCGGCGTCCCCGCACTCAGATCGAGCTGCGCGTCCGTCTCATCAAAGCGCTTGCCATCCTCGCCCGCCGCGATGACCTGCCCGTAAACCGCAAAAGCCTCCGACGAAATCGGCTCGGCGATAATCGATCGCGTCACCAATTTGTCCGACTCTATTTCCAACGCGCCCATCGCCGCAAATCCTCTCATTTTCAACCGTCAGCAACGCCGCAAACCCAATCACCGCGTGGTTTATCCCCAACGTCCGTGCAGTCTGCACCTTCAGTGGTAGTCTTATGGGTGGCATATTTTAACAGTATGTAATACTGCCAACCCCAGCACGGTTCACGTATTTGAAGACATCAGCATAGTCACCATGGCAGAACAAACCAGTAATGGCTTCGTGACGCAAGTCATTGGCCCGGTTGTGGACGTGAAGTTCCCCGCCGGTAGCATGCCCCGGATTTATAACGCGATCGAAATCCAAGGAAAAAATTCCGCAGGCGAAGACGTTTCCGTCACCTGCGAAGTGCAGCAACTGCTCGGCGACAACCAGGTTCGCGGCGTTTCCATGAGCTCCACCGACGGTATCGTTCGCGGTATGGAAGTCACCGACACCGGCGCATCGATTAGCGTGCCCGTCGGTAAAGCGACCCTCGGTCGTATCTTTAACGTTCTCGGCGATCCCGTGGACGAAAAAGGCGGCGTCACCACCGAAGAAACCCAGCCCATCCACCGCGAAGCACCCAAGCTGGTCGACCTGGAAACCAAGCCCTCGATTCAAGAGACGGGCATCAAGGTCGTCGATCTGCTCGCGCCCTACCGTCGCGGCGGCAAAATCGGCCTGTTCGGCGGTGCTGGTGTCGGTAAAACCGTCATCATCATGGAGCTGATCAACAACATCGCCAAAGCCCACGGCGGCGTGTCGGTGTTCGCTGGTGTCGGCGAGCGTACCCGCGAAGGGAACGACCTCTACGCAGAGATGACCGAGTCGGGCGTGATCGATCCCCAGAACCTCGAAAACTCGAAAGTGGCGCTCTGCTACGGTCAAATGAACGAGCCGCCCGGAGCCCGCATGCGCGTGGCACTGTCGGCTCTGACGATGGCTGAATACTTCCGCGACAAGTCGAAGCAAGACGTTCTGCTCTTCGTCGATAACATTTTCCGCTTCACTCAAGCCGGTGCTGAAGTGTCCGCACTGCTGGGTCGTATGCCCTCGGCAGTGGGCTACCAGCCGACCCTGGGTACGGAAATGGGCGGTCTGCAAGAGCGCATTACCTCCACGACCGAAGGTTCGATCACTTCGATCCAAGCGGTTTACGTCCCGGCGGATGACCTGACCGACCCCGCTCCGGCAACCACCTTCGCTCACCTCGATGCGACCACGGTGCTGTCGCGTGCCCTGGCCTCGAAAGGCATCTACCCCGCAGTCGATCCCCTTGACTCCAGCTCCACGATGCTCCAGCCGAACATCGTTGGCGAAGAGCACTACGGTGTGGCGCGTGCCGTCCAATCGACGCTGCAACGCTACAAAGAGCTGCAAGACATCATCGCGATTCTCGGTCTCGACGAGCTGTCGGAAGAAGACCGTCAGACCGTCGCCCGCGCCCGTAAAATCGAGCGTTTCCTGTCGCAGCCGTTCTTCGTCGCTGAAGTCTTCACCGGTGCGCCTGGTAAGTACGTCGAGCTGAAAGACACCATTAAAGGGTTCCAAGCGATCCTGGCTGGCGAACTCGACGCTCTGCCGGAACAAGCGTTCTACCTGGTCGGCGACATCGAAGAAGCCAAAGCCAAAGGCGAAAAACTGATGGCTGAGTCGTAAAGATAGAGCCGATCGAGCGATTTGCTTTGGTATCTGCCCAGTTGGTACGTGCCGAAGAGCGGGGAAGTGGCGATCGGCATCGATCGATGCCGAATTGCCATCACCCCAGTCGCAATATGCTGAACTCGTGCCGTGCCGTGGCGGGATGCGAGCGCTAGACTTACGCGCCGCCGACCGTTACGGCTCGAAAAATTATTTTTACAGACGTTTCTGAGATCGCTACGATCGATACAAGTTATGGCATTACAAGTACGAGTCATCGCTCCCGACAAGACGGTTTGGGATGCGGAGGCTCAAGAAGTCGTTCTACCGAGCACGACCGGACAGCTCGGTATTCTCGGCGGTCACGCGCCGCTGCTCAGCGCCCTTGATACAGGCGTCATGCGCGTGCGCTCGGGTGGCGATTGGTCGTCGATCGTACTGATGGGCGGCTTTGCAGAAGTCGATGACAACTGCGTGACAATTCTTGTCAACGGCGCTGAAACCGGCGACGGCATCGACCTAGACTCCGCAAAGTCGGAGTACGAAAGCGCCCAGGCGCAAACCGAGTCGGCTTCGACAAAGCAAGAACAAATTCAAGCCAAGCAGGCGCTCAAGCGCGCTCGCGCTCGCTTTCAGGCGGCGGGCGGCATGTCCTAGGCGAAGTCCCAAGGGCAGCTTCGAGACGAGCTGGCCGGACTGGCCGATCGCGCCAAAGCGAAAAAATTCTGCTTTCGATCGAAAAGAGGTGCAGCACTGCGTCTCTTTTCGTCGTTACTGGCGGTGGTTTTGGGCTGTGCCCGCCCGGCTCCGCAGCCCGCGTTCCAAACCGCGCTACGCCTGCCGCCAGTTGCCGCGCGTCATTGCCGTGACGCGCTCGCTGTTAGCAAACAGGAAGCTGCCGGTGATGCCCGAACAGGGTGGATCGATTTCAATTTTGACGATCGCGTCGGTTTTGATACACACCGTCTGGTCGGCAAGCTGAAACACCAAAAGCGGCGCGTCGAGGGAAGCCTGAAGCTGCTGGAAAAGCATCTCCGGGCTTATCGGTAGGCTAAATGACTCGCTGTCATCGGTGTTGAGATGAAACGTCACCTGGGTGATGGCGGTAGATGTCATAGTGCCTCCCAAATTAGAAGATAGATCGGAACAACAAGCCCAAACAGCACGGCGAGAAAATTCGGGCCGAATCCCGCCCAATCCTAGCGCTAACCGAATCGAGTCTGCTGCGGGTGTTACATCGGTCGGATCGAAAAACGCTCCGGATGGGCGCGCACCCCGCCCGAAGCTGGCTGCTATCGGGCGAATCGGCGCGTAAACACGCGGCAAAGTGCAGTCGCTGCAGCTGGCTAATTTGCATGGCTGATTCGCATGGCTGATTCGCATTCTCGACTCGTAAACTAGTATTGATGAACGCGATCGCCATAAATCGCGTTCGAGAGTTGTCAGTGGGGAAAAGTTCGTGTCGGTCAATCAATACGATCGCGGTACAGCCGGAGCCAGCGCGCCGACGCGCCTGTTTGAGTTTGCCCAGGCGGTTGGCAAAGTAACGGCCAGCACGATCTTTGGCGTGACCCTGCTCGGTAGCTCGATCGTTGCCGGTGGTCTCGTTGGTCTGGCGATCAGCTTTCGTAACCTGCCCGACGTGCGCGTCCTGAGGGACTACGTGCCGACGGAAACGAGCTATATCTACGACATCGATGGCGATTTGCTGTTCAGCATCCACGACGAGGCCAACCGCGAAGTCGTGCCGCTCGATCGCATCTCCGACAACCTCAAGTTGGCGGTACTGGCGATCGAAGACAGCCACTTCTATATTCACCAAGGCATTAACCCCGGCGCGATTTTCCGGGCATTGCTCGCCAACCTCGACGCCGGACGCACCGTCGAGGGGGCCTCGACCCTGACGATGCAGCTCGTTAAGAACCTCTTCCTGACGCCGGAGCGCGAATTTAGCCGTAAGGTCGCAGAAGCCGTCTTGGCGATTCGCCTCGAGCAGACCCTGGCCAAAGACGAGCTGCTGGAGCTGTACCTCAATCAGGTCTACTGGGGACATAATCTCTACGGTGCGGAAACCGCCGCTCAAAGCTACTTTAATAAGCCCGCCAAAGATCTGACCCTGGCTGAAGCGACGCTGATGGCGGGTTTGATCCAAGCGCCGGAAGAGCTGAGCCCCTTCGCCAATTACCAAGCCGCAAAGCAGAGACAGGCGCAGGTGATTAACCGCCTGGAGAACTTACGCTGGATCGACGCCGAGCAGGCAGCAGAAGCGCGATCGCAGTCCCTCTTAGTCGGTCGCGTTACCTCGTTTCGCGGCAGTCAGTCGCCGTTTATCACCGAAGCGGTGGTCGCCGAACTCAAGCGCCGCTTCGGCAAAGAAGCTGTCCTCAAAGGCGGGATGCGCGTCCAAACCACTGTCGATCTCGACATGCAGCGCCTGGCGGAAGCCACCGTCCGCGCCTGGCATCAGCGCCTCTACGAGCAGGGCATCTACGGCAGCTTCGATCAGGGCCAAATGGCGCTCGTCGCTGTCGATCCGCGTACTCACTTCGTTAAAGCAATGGTCGGCGGACACGACTACGACAAGAGTCAGTACAACCGTGCTATCCAAGCGCGCCGCCAGCCCGGATCGGCCTTTAAGCCCTTCGTTTATTACACCGCCTTCGCGACGGGAGCCTACAGCCCCGAATCGTCGATCGCCGATTCGCCCGTGTCCTACCCCGACGGCGACAGCATGTACAAACCTCAAAACTACGGCGGCAGCTTCTCCGGTAACGTCAGCATTCGCAAGGCGATCGAGGTTTCGCTCAATGTCCCAGCGGTCAAAATCGGCCAGGAAATCGGCCTCAATAACGTCATCGAGACGGTGCGGACGCTGGGGATGACCAGCCCGATCGACCCGGTGATCTCGCTGCCCCTGGGTTCGATCGACATCACGCCGCTGGAGATGGCCGGAGCCTACGCCACGTTCGCGAGCAATGGCTGGCGATCGGACACCACCTTTATCGCCCAAGTCACTGACAGCACCGGCGAAGTGCTGCTCGACAACACGCCGCGCCCGCGTCTGGTGCTCGACCCCTGGGCGACCGCTTCACTGACCAGTACGCTGCGAGGTGTGATCGATCGAGGAACGGCCCCCAATGCTCGCATGTCGAGACCGGCAGCGGGCAAAACCGGGACGACCTCATCCGAGCGCGACATCTGGTTTGTCGGCTACGTGCCCCAGCTTTCGGTGGCGGTCTGGGTTGGCAACGACGACAACCGACCGCTGCGCGGCGGCGCGACGGGTGGCGGCTATGTCGCACCCGTATGGCGAGATTTCATGCAAAAGGCGCTGGCCAGCGAGCCGGTGCAGCAGTTCCGCTCGCCTTCGGAGTTCGATCGGCCGTAGTGGTGTCGATACTGCGAGGAACCGGGTTTCTAGGAGTTACTGACGTAAACCACGATCGCGACCTAGAAACGTGGTTCCTAACTAGCCGCTGTCTGGCTACGATCCCGACGATCGCGCCCGATAGGGACGCCCGATCCCCTCGGTGACGGCGTAAATCGTCGAAAGCACCTGCAACCATAGCGCTGGGTAGCGCTTCTCCAGCGCGCCCCGCAGCGAACTTTCCATCGCCGGAAGCCAACCGAGCAAAAAGCCAATCAGCGACTGCCAGGTGAAGTTCAGATACGT
This sequence comes from uncultured cyanobacterium, assembly GCA_937899645.1. Classification (GTDB taxonomy): domain Bacteria; phylum Cyanobacteriota; class Cyanobacteriia; order Cyanobacteriales; family Geitlerinemataceae; genus RDYZ01. Next base: position 12,771 of record CALCCD010000127.1, read on the forward strand.
GCCGACCCAGCGCAGCAGGTCTACTGGCCCCGCCATATCCCAAATCCACCAGAGCAGAATCGGCGTGCGCCACGCGGCGGTAATCGCGAGGCGATTGAACAGCAGCCAGCTCGTACGGTCTTTGATAAACGTATCGGCCACGTGGGGCGGCTCGTCAGCCAGCAGCCCGAAGAAAATATTCAGCATTGAGTTAATGCGCTCCGGCGGCAGCGTCCGGTGCGTCGGCACCATCATCCCCTTGGAGAACAGCCAGGTGACGGCGACGTTGCTCTGGTAGGCGCGCACCAAGTCGAGCTGCGATGCGGCCAGCAGATCGTGCTTCAGGGCGGTGTCGAGTAGGCGCGCGAGCCGATTGGTGTTGCGCACCAGCGAGCCGAAGCCGGTGAACACCAGCGGCGACTGGAGCGAAGCTGCATCGCCGATCGCCAGCAAGCGATCGAACGCCACCGTCCGATCCTGACTGCCCTGGCTGAAGTAGCCGGGAATGTAGCCAAACGTCGCTTTTTTGAAGCTCACCTCGCCCATCTCGCAGCGGCGATACTCGGGCAGAATCGTGAAGAAATCCTCGTACATCTCCAGCAGCGAGCCGGGATTATCTGGGTGGATTTCGTGGTAATGGAACAGATAAAGGGTCAGCTCGCCGTTGCCCGCCGGGAACAGCTCCCAGATCAGCTGCCGCCCGCGCGAGATATCGCCGTGAGAGTTGAGCACGTCGCCGAGGCGCTCGTCCCAAACTTCGCCGTCGATACCGCCATCGATCACCGCGCCGACGGTCGGACAGACGCTGTCAAACGGACGCCCGTCGCTAATTTGCCACGCGATCGGCGAAGCTGTACCCATCGCATCGACGATCGCCCGCCCGTCGATTTGCTTGGCGTCGCCCGATTCGAGATCGACGAGATCGACAACGGCGCGATCGTCAAAAATTTCGGCCTTGATAAACTCGGTGCGCTCCCAGATCTCCGCACCCGCCGCCCGCAGCTTCTCGCCGCAGGTTCGCAGCAACTTTTCGGCGTCGATCGCGATGTTCAACACCTCCGGCGTATGCAGTACATCCGCGCGACAAATTACCGGATTGTTGCCATCGAAAAACTTGTTAAACCCGTCCTCGTACTCGCAGGCGATCAGCGACTCGAACTCCGCTTGCGTAAAGACGTTCAGATCGATCAAGCACTGAAACTCCTGGCGAGAAATATTCCACTCGCGGTTCATCCGCCCGAACGGCAGACGCTCGATCAGCAGCACTCGGTAGCCCCGCTGCGCCATCACCGTCGCCTGAATCGAGCCCAGTGCGCCGCCGAGGTAAATCAGATCGTAGGGAGCCGGATCGGTTTTGCCGGAGTGGCCGCTGCGGCGCGTGACGACGGTTTTCGGGGTCTTGGGCGATCGCACGCCCTCGCGCCAGCGCTGCTCCCACCAGTAGACCCGCTGCAAGTCCGCGTCACCGTTGGGGATTTTCTGAAAGAATTCGGCGGTTTTCGGATAGTGAGTTGCCAGCGCCTCGAAAATCGACTGATTGCTTAAATCGACACTAGGCGGCTCGGGGTAAGAAACGGGGAAGGCGGCATCGAGATCGGCCTGGAATCGATCGCAGATCGCCCGTTCCTGAGGCACGCGGCGATCGCCCCAGCGAAACACCTTGAGGTAGGTCGTCCGTTGCAACGACCAAAGGAAAATCGAGAGGCAAGCCTCGTTGCTGCGGTTATCTTCGCCAAACTCAATGCGGAGGCCGTCGCGCGTCGCGATCGCGCGTCCCGTCGTCGGCGTCCAAGCGTGCAGCCACTGCAAAACGCGATCGGTGTCGGGCGTTGGAGCTTCGAGATAGAGTAGCTGTTTCATCAAATCGTCGAACGAGCGCGGGTGAAGCGGCATTGCACGTCAAAAGAGAGCGGCACGCGCTGCGACCGCTCATAGTGCAGTATATCGATCGAACCGCCCCTGCCGCCGCCTCTGCCGACCCCCGGCACTGACGCTTGCGGTATCGCCGTGGGCGATCGTTAGGGACGCGGCCGCGTCTTGCGGGTTCTCGACCCCGTTCTCGACCCCGTGCGTGCGCCGGTCGTATCACCCGGCGCGCGCGGTACTCTCCTGGCTTTGGATTGCGTCCCGCCGCTGCGTCGTGCTGCCGTATTCGGCTCCGGCGCTTTCGTGCGCGGTGCATTGCCGCCGCGATTAGTGCGGAACGTGACGTTAACCCCTTCGTTGGTTTGCTCCAGCACCAGCAGCGGCGTCGGCTTCGCATTCTGATCCCAGTGGATAAAGGCCACGCGCCCCTGAAGCGCGGGCTGCCAGGTGTCCTGATCGGCGGCGGGGCTCAGATAAGTCTCGATGCAGTCGATAATCTGGCTGATGGTCGCGCTGGTCGGCTGGGTCGGCAGCTTCGTCAGCTTGATCTGGATGCGGAACAGCACCCGTTTTTTCACCTGACCGCCGGAGCCGGTTTCGTACTCCACGTCGAAGACTTCATCGACTTGACGCCCAGAGCCGCGATTGTCCACCGTCGGGCGCAGCGCCACGGAGATCTTGCTTTTGACCTTCACTTTGATTTGGTTGACCACGCCAAAGTGAAAGGTCTCTTCTTCCATCCGCATCCGCAGATAGTCGAGGTTAAACTCGCGCGAGTGAATCAGGTCGGGGTTCCTCTCCATTTTCCCAATCGTATCGACCGCGCGCTTGAATTTCTTTTGGAGCTCGCTGTTTTTGAACTCTTCCGTTCGCAGCTTCTTTCGCAGCGTGCGAATTTTCGACTGCATAAACACGCCGACACCGATCGTCGTGGCCAAAAAGACGACGGCGGCAATCGCTGCTGGCTCGATCGCCATGCCCTGCTCCTCCGCATTGGGCGGGGGTGTTTGGGCGAGTACGGATTGGGTTGCGATGACCTGTTGCCGTGGCATTTGGTAAGCGAGTCTCCTACGCAGACGACTGAGAAAAACGCACACTGTGCGGGGTCGGATGAGACGTCCGCAAATTGTGGAGGCTGTTGCGTTTTGCTCGCCTTTTGCATTCCGGCTATCTCGGCCTCAGCAGGCGGTCTCGCGCACTCGCACTCCACAGCAACAAGTATATGACGATATCTTCGATCCGCTTTCCGGCCCGTGCCGCGCGGCGACGTCGCAACCGGCCCGAGAGAGATCGTCCCATACGTGTTAGAAGCCAAGCCAGCAGACCAGTCTCACAGACCCACTTCAACGCCACAGCTCCACCTCCCAAAAAAGCGCAAAGCCCCCGGAACGTTCCGAGGGCTTGCAATGGAGGTTTAAAGGATCGAGCGAGAAACGCTTAGCCCTTGGAGGTGCTAGCCGTCGCTTCAAAATCAGCTTGCTGCTCGATAACCAAACGCAAACTCGGGAAGAGGAAGTGGTTTTCTTCGACGTACTGTGCGCCGAATAGTCCTTTCTCTGCCCAGAAGTAGCGGTCGGTCGTGTGCTCGTTGCGCTTCACCAGTAATAAAGCCGGAGGGACGATCGACTGGGCTTTAATGTACTTGCGGGCTGCGGTAACGGGCTTATCTTCGCCGCTCTCAATACTATACTGAGGTACGTGCTCCAGGATTCGGCGTCCTTCCTGGCGTCGACGGCTTTTTCTCTTACGTCTCCGTGCCAATGTTCGATTTCCTCCTTAGTCTGGACTGTCCATAAACGGCCAGCAAACAGTAGTAACAGCTACTAAAACCGAATTGGATTATACTTTTTTGATTTAAAAAAGTCAACTAACTCATTGCACCTGCATTGAGAGAAGAACGAACTGAAAAACAAGCGGTTAATCTCAGAACAAAAGAACATCTATGTCGACAGAGCGCACTGTAGTGAGTTTGTGTAAGACGCAAGCCTCGCTCCTCGTCCAAAATCTGAATGTCACCTGCTGTGCGGTCTACGTAACGGAAAATTGCCTGACGGGGACGGGCGAGCGTCTGCTGCCGATCGCGATCGAGCCGGAACAGGTGGTGCGATCTTCAGGTGTCGCCCGCTCGGCCCCGTCGCCGACGCGAAATGCGATCGACGTTTACGACGCTACGCCCCGTCGCAGCGTGTCTTCGATGTCTCCGGTGGCGGCCTCCTCGCCCGGCGGCTACGTTTCGGCGGCGCTGCCCGCTCCAGCCCAGCAGCGCGATACCTTTCCATTGCGGCTGGAGGGCGAGATCGTCGGCGTGCTGGCGCTGTATCGCACGGCGACGGACTGGAACGAGGAGGAGCGCGCTTCGATCGCGGCGGTGGTCGCTACCGTCGAGTACGCGATCGAGCTGCACGGCCAAAACCTCACCCTGCGCAATACCCTAGAGGCCACTTACCTCAACGACCTCCAGCGCCAAAGCCACCTCAGCGACCTGTTCCACCAGGTGCGCAACCCACTCGCCGCGCTGCACGTGTTCGGCAAACTGCTCGATCGTCGGCTGGCGGGCAACTCGCCGGTGCTGGAGGTGGTGGCAAATATCATTCGCGAAAGCGAGCGCCTGAAGTCGCTACTCGACGATCTCAGTATCGTGGCGCGTCAGCCAAGTCTAGAGCTGACCGGACTACAAGAGTCGATCGACGATCTCGACAATCTCGGCGAGCTCGGCAGCACCCTCGAGACGCGCGTCGACTCTGTCGAGCCCGTCGAGCCCGCTCCCGAGCCATCTTCGGCCCTGGCGCTGCTGCCAGCAAATGCCAGCATTCCGTTCAAGGAAGTTTCGGTTAGCGAGCTGCTCGGACCGATCGCTAGCGTGGCCTCCGCCGTAGCCGAATCGCGCGACCTGAGCTTCGAGGCGCAGATCGAATGCCCCGACGTGTTGCTGCGAACGGACGTCAAGCTGATGACCGAAGCGCTTAACAACCTGGTCGATAACGCGCTGAAATATACGCCGGACGGTGGTCGGGTGACGATCGTCGCCAGCCAGCGCTCCTGGCAGGGAAGCCAAACCGTGGAAATTTCGATCTGCGACACCGGCCTGGGGATCCCGCCGGAAGATCTCGATCGCGTCTTCCAGCGGGGCTATCGCGGCGAAAAGCGCGATACGGACATCCAAGGCACGGGCTTGGGTCTGCAAATCGTCAAGCAAATCGTCGAGCAGCTCGGCGCGGACATCGAAATCGACAGTGCGGGACGCGGCCAGGGCGTGAAGGTGCATCTCCGACTGCCGGTTGAGTGACGCCGCGCCGAAACGGCAAACCCGCCGAAGCAACTTTAGGCTTCAGCGGGCTTTTTGCATTGCTTTCGAGCACTGTCGTCGGGCACGCGCTCAGCGACCGACGGATCGAAACAATAGAACGGTCGTTTTCACCCGCGCTGGCGCTAGGATTTCGGCTTCTCTTCCGACTTGTGGCCGTGAAAGCGGATGCCGAGAAAAATGTCGTAGATAAATCCGGCGAAGCTTTTCGCACCCGAAAACAGGTCGAGCTTTTGCTCGCAGCCTTTCTCATCGAGCAGCGGCTTCGAGGCCCGATAGGCACTCTCGTAGCTGTACCAGGGAATCGACGGCCACAGGTGGTGAATCAGGTGGTAGTTCTGGCCGAGAATCAATAGATTTAGGAGCGTGTTGGGATACACGCGGGCGTTCTTCCAGCGATTGCGCTCGGCAAACGGGCGGTGCGGCAGGTAGTCAAAAAACAGACCGAGGGCAATACCAACGACCAACGCCGCCGAGAACCAGTAGTTCAGCACGTACGCGAAGAAACCAAACTTCAGCGAGATGACCACAACGGCAGCGAGGAACAGGCGGCTCAGGAACCATTCCATCAGCTCGTTGTTGCGCCAGAGCTTGCGCTGGAAAAAGAAAATCTCGTGGTAGAAGAACCGCGCGGCGATCATCCACAGGGGACCGCCCGTGGAAACGAAGTGGTCGGGATCGTTTTCGGGATCGTTAACGTGGCCGTGGTGCTGGAGATGAACGCGAGTAAAGACGGGAAACGCAAAACCGAGCATCAGCGCGCTACTGTGCCCGAGGACGGCGTTCGCGAGGCGGTTTTTGTGAGCGACGTTGTGCGAAGCGTCGTGGATCACCGTTCCGGCCATATGCAGCGCCAGAACGTTCATACAGAAGCAAATCCAGTGCGGCCAAGACAGGTAGAAGTAGCCAAGCGTCGAGAACACGACAAAGAGCGTCGCGGCGATCATCAGGTTGACCGTGGGATTGAAGACGGCTTTAGGCGGGCCGAAAAATTCCTTCGGAACCAATGACTTATTGTTGGCCGATGGCTTTTGGGCCTCTGCGATCACAGCATGCTCCTCACTTTTATTAAGTATCGTTGCGCTTTATTAACTCTCAGATAGTAGCAGGGTCGAACGAAGTTTTGTCAAGCGACCGTCGCCTGAAATGGGCGAAGGTCTTACGGTTCGAGGCGATCGCCACTTTCCAGCAGATTCTAACAAAGCCTCTCGTTTCGTTGGCGTCAAGCCGTGTCGATCGGCGCGCGTATGAGAAGAACGGCGATACCGGTCGCGATCCAGATTAGCGCAACGGCAGCGAACCAGTTTCCGTAGCGGACGTAGGGGGTACGGGTGGTGCGCGGCGCGAGCGCTGCGTGGTGGGTCTCGAAGCGATCGAGCCCGGAGCGCCACTGGGTACGACCGCGAGCGCCGATGAAGGCAGAGTATCCGGTGTTGGTGGCGCGGGCAATGGCGCGATCGAGCTCGATCGCGCGCATCACGTCCTGGGCGTGGTGCTGGCTGGGCATCGTGCTCGAATAGTGGGCGTTGTTGGCGGCGCTGAGGATAAACTGCGCGCCTTCGGCGACCTGGCGGCGGAGCGGCTCGGGAAAGGCCGACTCGTAGCAAATGGCGACGGCGGCGCGGCCAAAGGGCGTGTCGAAGTTCTGGCCGCGATCGCCGAATTCGAGAATTGCGGTCAGTGGCGAAAGTCGGGAAATCAGACCGCCGAGCCGATCGGCAAACGGAACGTACTCACCAAGGGGAACGAGCTTGGCTTTGTCGTAGCGGCTGGTGGTCGCGAGGCTGCCGTCGGTGGCGGGAACGACGGTGAGCAGGCTGTTGGTGTAGCGGCGGCGATCGCCTTGCATCGTGCCCAGCCACACTGGGACGCCGCGATCGGCGATCGCGAGACCGAGCTGACCGTCGGGGCTGTCGATGTTGCGCGCGCCGCTCCAGAAGACGGGCAGGGCAGTTTCCGGCGTCAGGACGATATCGACGCCGCGATCGGCCAGCTCGTTGTAGCCGTCGCGGTAGTTAAGCAACGCTTTGCGAATGCCGCCGGGATAAAGCTTGATGTCGTTGGGAATATTGCCTTGGACGATGCCGACCTCGAACGAGGCTGCGGCGCTGGGGACGGCTTCGGCGTTCAGCGACGCCCAGCCCAGCGCGTGCAGCCCGAAACACAGGCCGATCGCGCCCGCGAGCCAGCGGCGGCGGCCCGATGCCCGCAAGCCCAGCGCTAGCAGACCGTTGACCGCCACGATCGCCGCACTGACCACGGTCGGCCCCGACAGGCGATCGAGCTGCAAAATAACCAGGTTATGGGGGCTCTGGGTCAGCGACAGCCACGGCCACCACAGCGCCCCGCGACTCCAGAGCGTCTCCAGCAGCGCCCAGAGCCCCGCTCCGGAGGTAACGAGCCACGCCGCCAGCCACGGCCCCGCAGCCCGCCGCCGACTCCAGCGGGCCAACCCGCCCATCGCGATCGCCCAGACCGTGGGAACCGCGCCGCCGACGACCGTAATCGCCACCCAGCAAAACGCCGCGATCGCCACGCTCTGCCCCCACGACACGCCCATCCACATCATCGGATGCACGCCCGTAATCCATTGCAGCGTCACGCCATCAAACCCGAGACCCCAAACGACCCCCACCAGCGCCGTCTGCCGCAAAGACATACCGCCTAGCACCCGCTGCCAGAGCGGCACGAGCCCGACCCAGGCTAGCCACCACCAGCCCAGAGGCTCGTTCGCCAGTCCGGTCAAGCAACCCGCCACAAAGACGGCGGCCAGCGATCGCGCACGATCGCTGGAAAAGAAGCGGGCGAATTGCGCGAAGACAGTGTTCATTTAGCAGAACAGGTCGCAAAACATGGCGCGGCGGAGAGTTTCAAAAGAAACCTGTGATGTTGACGGAGGCTCTCCGAACGTTCAGAAGCCCGAGATCTCAGCCGACCTACACGGTATCTCAACAACAGAAAACGCAGAAGTAAAAATTTACTCCTGCGCAAAGATGAGTGATACCTGAGCGATGGCGCTAAGTTAGCGCGAGGCCCGGCAAATCCAGGCCATCAGCCCCCGGCAACTGCGGGGACGATGCTGACTTCATCACCATCACTCAAGGCTGTTTCCGTGTTGTCCAGGAAGCGGATATCTTCGCTGTTCACGTAAAAATTTAGAAAGCGACGCGGCGCACCGGATTCGTCGCACAGACGGGCTTTAATGCCGGGGCAGCTCGTTTCGAGCGCGTCGATTAGCTGCGAAATCGAACCGGCGTCGCACTCGATCGTCGCCTGCTCGTTGGTGAACTTTTGCAGTGGGGTGGGGATGAGAACTTTAACGGCCATTGACTTGAGTAAAACAGACTGAAAACTGAAATGAATTTAAGCGTAACGGGCGATCGAAAATCGCTCGAAACTTTGCGGCAAGAGTACGCCAGCAAAATAAGCGCTCGACTGCGGTAGGGGCGTCACGGCAGTGCGTCCGCAATACAGAGCGCTCGGCACTAGTGCCCGGGCGCTCCGTATTGCGCCCCTACGGCAGCTAAACCGTGGTTTGTTCCCAGTCGAGGCGATTGAGGGTGTTGGCACGCTCGAAGGCCGCTTCAAATGACTCGAGCTTCGGCTCGATCGTCAGCGGCTCGCCAACGTAGGCCGAGATGGCCTCTTGGGTTTTCAGGCCGTTGCCGGTGATGTAGGCCACTGTAGTTTCGTCGGGGTCGATTTTGCCCGCTTCCACGAGCTTCTTGAGGACGGCGATCGTCGTACCGCCTGCAGTTTCAGTGAAGATGCCCTCGGTCTCCGCCAAGAGCTTCATGCCCTCGATGATTTCGGGGTCGGTCACATCTTCGATGTTGCCGTTGGTTTTCTTGGCGATTTCCAGGGCGTAGACGCCGTCTGCCGGGTTGCCGATCGCGATCGACTTGGCGATCGTGTTGGGCTTGACGGGCTTGATGAAGTCGCGACCTTCTTTGAAGGCTTGGGAAATCGGCGAGCAGCCTTCGGCCTGTGCGCCGCTGAAGCGCACGTCTTTGCCTTCAACCAGGCCGCACTCGACGAACTCGTTGAAGCCTTTGTAAATCTTGCCGAACAGCGAGCCGGAGGCCAGCGGCGCAACGATGTGGTCGGGCAGTTCCCAGCCCAGTTGCTCGGCAACTTCAAAGCCCAGAGTCTTCGAGCCTTCGGAGTAATAGGGACGCAGGTTGATATTCACGAAGCCCCAGCCGTGGGTGTTGGCGACTTCCGAACACAGGCGGTTGACCTGGTCGTAGTTGCCTTTCACGGCCATCAGCGTCGGGTTGTAAATCAGCGTGCCGAGGACTTTGCCCGCTTCCAGGTCGGCGGGGATAAATACGCAGCAGTCGAGACCGGCGTGGGCGGCGATCGCGGCAGTCGAGTTCGCCAGGTTGCCGGTGCTCGCGCAGGAAACCGTGGAGAAACCCAGCTCGCGAGCGCGGGTCAGGGCAACGGAGACGACGCGATCTTTGAAGCTCAGCGTCGGCATGTTGACCGCGTCGTTTTTGATGTAAAGCTTCTTGAGACCCAGGCGACGCGCGAGGCGTTTGGCTTCCACCAGCGGCGTCATGCCCGTACCGACATCGATCGGGTCGCTGGACTCGACGGGCAGAAACTGGCGGTAGCGCCAGATCGAGTTCGGGCCAGCCTCGATCGTCTCGCGGGTGACGGTGTTGCGAATAACGTCGTAGTCGTATTTAACTTCCAGCGGACCGAAGCAGAGGTCGCAAACGTGCTTGGCCTCAGCCTCGTACTCAGCGCCACATTCCTTGCACTTCAGCTTGTGGAATGCGGGCTTGGTCGTCAGAGTCGGACGCTCGATGGCTTGGGTCATATCTCTAAGCGCTATTGAAGCGCGGTCGTATCACTCATTGGGCGTCAATGTAGCACGGCGTCAAAGTGTCGCAAAACATACCCGACTTTTTTAATCGGGATTAAATCGCGCGAGAAAAAACGGCGATCGCGTCGCCGTCTGAAGTTCGATCTGAGTTTGTTGAATCCAAACCTGAAGCTGGCGTCTGTTGAATCCGAACCTGAAGCTGTCGTTTGGCAAGAGATGCGCCGCTCGGGGCTACTTGCCGTTCGACTCGCCCTGCCCCATTGCGTAAGACGCAAAGCTCAGCTCGTTAATCGTGTTCCAGGCACGGACGCGCTCGCGAAACGCCGACCATCGATCGAACACCTCTTTAAAAGCTGGGTCGCTCGCGGCATTCTCTGTCAGCAGCTCGTCGGCGACCTCGCGGGCTGCATCGAGGATCTCCGTGCTGTAGGGGCGCAACTGCGTACCGCTGTCGATCAGCTCTTGAAGCGCGCCTGCGTTGAGCGCGTCGTACTGCGCCAGCATCATCATGTTTGCTTCCATCGCTGCCGTCTTGAAGGCTTCCTGGTATTCCGGCGGCAGCGCGTTCCACTCGTTCAGGTTGACCAGCACGTCCAGCGTTGCGCCCGGTTCCCACCAGCCCGGATAGTAGTAAAACGGAGCCGCCGTGTTCAGCCCCAGCTTCCGATCGTCGTAGGGGCCGACCCACTCCGCCGCGTCGATCGCGCCGCGCTCGAGGGCCAGGAATACCTCGCTTCCCGGCAGCACCTGCACGTTGACCCCCAGGCGCGACATGACCTCACCGCCCATACCCGGAATCCGCATCTTCAGGCCGTTTAGGTCGGCGACGGTGTTGATTTTACGCTTAAACCAGCCGCCCATCTGCGTGCCGGTATTGCCCGCCGGGAAGCTGATAATGCCGAAGTCGGCGTAGATTTTATGAATCGCTTCAAGGCCCCCCGCCCGGTACATCCAGGCATTGTGTTGCTGGGCGTTGAGGCCGAAGGGAATCGCCGTCGCAAAGCCCAGTGCCGAACTCTTGCCGATGTAGTAGTAGCTGGCCGTGTGGCCGCACTGCACCGTTCCGTCCTGCACCGCGTCCATCACCTGGAGCGGCGGCACTAGCTCGCCCCCGGCGTAAACATCGATCGTAAAGCGCCCGTCGGTTATGGCGCTGACGCGATCGGCAACAGTCTGCGCGCCGCCGTAGATGGTTTCGAGAGAAGTGGGCCAGCTTGCAGCCATCGTCCAGGAGACTCGGGGTAAGCTGCCGCTTCCGGCGGTGTTGTTGGCGGCGGGGCTACAGGCGGCGGCCAGGGCAGCGGTCGTGCCACCTAGGGCGGCATTACGAATGAGGTTGCGGCGTTTCATGGTGGGTTTTATCGCGATTTTTTGTCGTGTTTTTTTAGGTCGGAGCGGAGGCGCAGAATGGCGGAACGAGCCTGCCAGAGCCGTGCATCTGCTCAATGTTGTTAGGCTGTGAGTTTCGAGAGGAGGCCTGCGCCGCGAGGAAATCGGCAGTCCTCGTGGTGGCCGAGAGGTTCGGCTTTTTTTAAGAGGCTGGATTGAAGGAATCGGATCTCTGAAGGTGAGCGATTTTATCGTAGGGGCGCTCCAAGCCGCCGCCTTCAGGCAGGCTGAAGACACGAAAAAAGCGGGGTGAAAATCGACCCCGCTGGTGGGCGATCGTGCGATCGCCTCACAGTGTATTGGCTGCTCGGACATGGACTTCCCGGCGTGGGATACCGAACGGCATTTCAATCGATTTCGGCGATCGAGGCCGGAGCTTACGAGTTCGTAGTTTGCGCTTCGAGCTGCTGCTTGAGCTTGGCCAGTTCGTCCGCCCAGCGCGGGTCGGGTTGGCTCGCTGCCGCCGGGGTGCTGCCCGCCGAGCGCAGGCCGGAGCCGGGCTTGTTGCCGCGACGCGCGCCGCCATTGCTGCGAACCGGCGCGGGCGCGTCCTCTTTCTTGCGGGGTTGAGCTTTCTCGACCTTAATGCTGGTATCGCCCAGCGCCTTGCCGTCGTACTCCGCAATGATCTTATCGGCATCTTCGTCCGCCTCGACGGTAACGAACGCAAAGCCACGGCATTTGCCCGTCTTGCGGTCGGTGACGATCTTGATCGACAGCTCGACGCCCGAATCTTTGAACAGCTCCTGCAGCTCCTCTTGCTCGATTTCCTTCGGCAGATTACCGACGTAAAGGCGGGTGGACATGATGGATAAACCTCCGGTGATTAACGGTCTGAGAAATAAGGTGTGGCGAGCGTTCCCACGAGGTACCTGCGGTCTAGGGCGCTATCCGCAGCGCTGAGCTGGAATGGAGCCGACGTGCAAGCTGCGAGGTCGCGTTGAGTGCGATCGAGTTGGGAAAACTCGGCGCAGATGGGCGCTGTCGGCGTCGCATCGGAAACAGCCACATTCGCGGCGCTCGCGGGCACTTCGATACCGACAGGAGATTTAGAAACAGTGGCGTGAATGGCGGATCGAATTCGGGCGGCTTTCTTTTCCGATCGAAGAAATCTTTGTTGAAAGGATGGGCTTCAAAAGCGCCGTATCGAGCAAGCGTTCGCAAGCTTCTCAGCCGTTAGACTAGATACCACTCTTAATTTTTATAAGCCGCCCGATACGTCTGTATCGACTGAAACAAACCGTGTTGAATCTTACGATTACTTTCGCTTTTTGTGCAAGCCTTTTGGACGACTTCCAACCCTGACGGCCATATAGGTGCGGCAAGCGCGACACCGACCTAAATTCAAGGTCTAGCTCAGTTGGATTCACACTATCACAACTTATCAAAAAGAAACAAAACTTCAAAGTATAGGAGCGCCTCCTGTGGATAGGTGACGAGCGGGCGGGCTGAAGGTGGTTACAGCCCGCCTCGCGCGATCGCGATCGCGCCCCAAAACGCGCAAAGAACGGCGATCGTCGTCGACCAGATCGGGTGGCCGTTTTGGGCGGAAGCGTCGGCCTGTGGCGCGCCGTCTGCTGGCGTTCCGACCTCCAGGCGATCGACGTCGATCCAGGGGGCGAAGCCGCGACGGAACCAGCCGGTGACGGTGACGGTTTGGCCGATCGCGTCCACGGCACGGTCGTAAGTGGGGACGAGCCAGCCCAGCCAGCCGGTGCGATCGAGAACGTGCAGCGGCCAGAGGCGCTGACCGTCGTCGAGCCAGAGGTCTTGGCCGAACCAGTTGGCGACGCCGCGCCGCCCCACGAGCGTGCCGGTCAGGCGTAGGGTGCGGCTGTCGATCGGCAGGCTGTCGAGGTCGAACGTCCAGCGATCGAGGTCGGGCTCGGTGTTAAGGGCGTAGGGCTTGAAGTTAGGGAAAAAAGCGTTAACGCGCAGCAGCGTGCCGACCGCAAAACCGACGAGGGTCAGGCCCAGGGTCAGCCACGGCCAGTCGGCTTGGAGCCAGGAGAGCGAACGCAGCTCGAACAGCCTGCCGATCGTGCCGACGCTAGCGGCGATTGCCACCAAACCCAGCGCCACCGAGACGCCTAAAAACGGCGCGAGATTGTGCATCAGGGTCGTACTGGCGAGCAGGCTGGCCGGGGAGATCGGTAAGACGCGCTTAGGCGAGCGCAGGCGGCGGTTGTCGCTTTGAGCGATCAGCTCCTCGGCGGTAAACTCCGGCGCGGCTCCGGCACGCTCGGCCAGGGCGACAAGTCGGGCGAGGCGCTGACCCAGGGGCGGGTGGGCGCTGGCGATCGACAGCCAGATGCCATAGGAGCCGCTCGCTTCCCAGCGCAGCGCGGCCAGTACCGAAGTGCGATCGGCGTATCGTCCGAACCAGACGCCGTGAAGCGGATCGATGCCACCCAGGGAAACGAACCGCTCCAGCAGCCGGGGCAGAGCACGCGCGTTGCCACACTCACCGCACTCGAAAGCCGCGCGCATCGACATGGCTTGCTTGACCAGGCTGCGGGCGCGGGCGTTGGGGTTGCCGGTCAGGTTGGCCGAAAAGCGATCGGCGTAGGTTTGGCGCAGGCGCGACCAGTAAAGCACCGGCAGATTCAGCAGCCGGTAGACGCCATAGGCAAGGGTCGCAAACGTCGAGGTCAGCCAGAGCGTGAATCCCGCCGCGAGGTAAATCGCGCTCTCGAGGCTGAAGGCCAGCGCATCCGGCTTGCGTACAGTGGCGATCGCCTCACAGCGATCGCCCAATACCGACAGACCGTCATAAACGCAGTAGAACACCTGTAACAGCATCGCGCTGGCCGTCGCGAAGAACACGTCCTTGCGCGCGCCTGCCCCGAGGCCCGCTGCGATATCCGCCGCCAGCTCGTCTGCTGCCAGCCCCTCGATCGCCCCGGTCGAGATTGCCAGCCGCAGCGACTTGCGGCCGTAGCCGTACGCCCACACGAACGCGGCCGGAGCGTCGATCGTCACGAGTTGGGGCTTTGCGGCCCCCTTAGCACGGGCAAATTGCGAAATCAAACGCGCAGCCTCGGGCGAGATTTTTTTGAGGCGGCTTTGGGTCAGGGGCTTGGCACGATACTGCCACTCGAGCAGCTTATCGAGAGCAAACGGCGCGGCGATCGCGATCGCAACCAAAAACAGCGCGATTTTCAGATCGTGCCGCAGGTAAAACGCCTGCACCGGACGCAGCCCGATCGTCAGCAAAAAGTCGTTCGCCTGTGCCATCAGCCAGTGCAGCCCAATCGTCAAGACGGCAAAAATCGCCCCGGTGGCCAAAATCTCCCGGCGGCGCAAATGTCCGGCATCCAGCGGCTTGAGTCGCTGCCAGCGCTCGGGGCGTCCGGCATTGCGCCAGAACGTGCCGGAGTCTGTCTTGGTGGCGGGCTCGGCGGTCGGTTCGGCAGGAAGCTCGGCGGAAGCTGGGACGGTCGGTGCGTGCGGTTTGGGCAGTTTGGGCGGTTGAGGGGCGAGCGATTTGGGCCGGGGCGATTTGGGCCGAGGCGGGAGCGGTCGCCGGGCGGCGGTTTGGGTCGCGCGTCCGCTGGGCTTGTTTGGTAAGCGTGGCGCGGGTTTGGCCGGTTTGGCCGGTTTGGCCGATCTGATTGGCTCGGCGGGCGGGTGCGTTGCAGGCGTCCCGATCGCGAAGGCGTCGGCATCGAATGGATTGTCGGGCTTGGTACTGCCCGCCTCCCCGGACTCAGTCGGCGGCGTGACGATCGCGCGGGCGCGTTTCGGCTTCGTGGGAGCATTCGGCTCCGTTCCGTCCGTCTCCAGCGGTACGAAACCGGCCCGCTGGCGATCGCGCGTATCGCGGGCAGCGCGTTCGGCGTCGGGGTCGGTCGGTCGATCGTTGCGGTCGGAAGAAGGGGGAGTCGCCATACCGAAAGGGACGCGCGGGATTTACGGCCAGTATTTCGAGGATATCGCACGCGAAAAGCGGCGCGATCGCGCCGGAACGATCGTGCCGCTGTATCTGACGATCAGCCCGGTCAGCCCGAGTCGGTCGGTCGATTAGTTGTCGCGCTCGACGGTCTTGAAAATTTCTTCGAGAATTTCCGTCGCACCTCGCTCGCGCAGCTTGCCCGCCAGCTCGATCCCCAGCGACTCGCAATCCGTCGCCGCGCCGGAAACTTCATCCTTAATCAGCACAGAGCCGTCTAACTTGGCGACCATGCCTTTCAGCATCAGCGTGTCGCCGTCGATGACCGTGTTGACGCCGATCGGCACCTGGCAGCCGCCTTCCAAGCTCCGCAAAAACGAACGCTCGGCAAGGCAGCGGTAGGTCGTCGGCAAGTGCTCGATCGCCTTAAGCACGGCCTGCGTCTCCGGGTCGTCGGTGCGGCACTCGATACCCAGCGCGCCCTGCCCGACCGCATGCAGCGACACCTGCGAGGGAATTACCTGATGTACGCGCTCTGGCATGCCCAGGCGCTCCAGGCCCGCCACTGCCAAAATAATCGCGTCGTACTGACCTTCATCGAGCTTTGCGAGGCGCGTATTCAAGTTTCCACGTACGTCCTTAAACGTCAGGTGCGGGTAGTGGTGACGCAGTTGCGCCAGACGACGCAGCGACGACGTACCGACCACCGCGCCTTCCGGCAGCGTGTCGAGCAGCTTATCCTTATGCTTTTCGTGGACGACCAGCGCGTCGGCGGGGTTCTCGCGCTCGGTGATGCAGGCCAGTGTCAGCCCTTCTGGCAGCTTCGTCGGCAAATCTTTAAGCGAATGCACCGCAAAATCGGTTTGCTTCGCCAGCATTCCGACTTCCAACTCTTTCGTAAACAGCCCTTTGTCGCCGATCTTCGCCAGTGCCACGTCCAGAATGTTGTCACCCTGAGTACTCATGGTCTCGATCTCGAAAGTGATGTCGGGGTAGGCCGCTTGGAGCGTGTCGCGCACCCAGTGAGTTTGTACGAGCGCGAGCTGGCTTTTGCGCGAGGCGATGCGGATGGTGCGCGTAGCGGCGGAGGCTGTCATGGAAAGGGTTTAAACGATTTTTAATAAAGCTCGATCTAGAATAACCCACCCCGCTGCTGCGTTTGTTTAACTTCTGTTTCTGTCTCAACCTTTTCTGTCTAGACCTTTTGCACGGTCGATCGAACCGAATCGGTCGAGACGGCTTCGCGACGGAAAATTTAGACTATCCCTCTCTCATGCTTTGGCGTCTCGCCAGCTTCGGTAACGTTCCGAGCATTTGCGCAAGAGCTTCACTCCGCGAGGCCGTGTTCGAGGGCGTAGCGCACCAGTTCCGTGCGGCTGTTCGTGCCGGTCTTGTTGAACAAACGGCTGACGTATTTCTCCACGTTGCGGACGCTGGTATCGAGCTGGCTGGCGATCTCTTTATTCATCAAGCCCTGCGCCACGAGAGTCAGAACGCTCTGCTCGCGCGGCGTAAAGTCGATATCGACCGGCGTCACCTTCGGCGCGGTCGTGCCTTGGTGGGTGAGAATATCCTTGATTTCCTGGATTTGGCGAGCCAGGGTGGCGATATCCGGCGGGTCGCTGGCATCGAAGGCGGGCGAAGCGTTGCGGCGCGCGAGCAGGTTCTCGACGATTGCCACCAGCTCCTCGGGGTCGAAGGGCTTCGAGAGGTAGGCATCGCAGCGCGCCTGGTAGCCTTGGATCCGATCGGATTTCATGCCCCGCGCTGTCAGGAAGACTACCGGCACGTTCTTAAGGCGCGGATCTTCGCGCATCGACGACAGCAGTTCGTAGCCATCGACCTCCGGCATCATAATGTCGGTAATAACCAAGTCCGGGACTCTAGCTTGCAGCTTCTCCAAACCTTCCTTGCCGTTTGCGGCGGTCTCAACTTGAAATCCACTGTCACCGAGATATGCCTCAACGGCTGAGCGCAGGCTTGGTTCGTCGTCTACTAACAACACATTTCCTTTCGCTTCTGTCACGATCTTCCCATCTCCACAAACGTTATGATTTCGCGGTCTCAGTTCTAGTGCGCGACCGCCTGCCCAGTGGCACTCCCAGCATAGCGATAGACGGTGCAGGCTTTGACAGGAGGAATCACACCCCAACCGTACGGCTTGCCGGTGGCGGGAATCTCGCCTTGCGGGGGCGGTGCAGCGCCGGGGATTCGCTCGTGCTGCCAGAGCTGCTGACGTTGCGACTGGCCCGATCGCTCCCAGCTCGACATTCTCAGCAAATCCCGCTCGCGATGCCACACTCTTCTCTCTCGCGCGATCGTCTACAGTGTTCGACGGCGTCTCGTCTCAGGGGGAGGAAAAACGGGCGGCAAGCACGCAATTTTCGGTGCGAACGCCCTGCGAAATCCGGCGTCTAAAGCGACGGAAACGCGCGAGCTACCGTCATTCACACCTCAGCCTCGAAACCCTGACATGGGATTCCGTTTTCGCGCAACATCCGATTTATGATGTGTTGGACATCAGCCGAAGCGGTCGCGATCGGCGCGGTGCAACGTATTTAAGAAGACAGAAGCAGAGCCGTGTGGTTCTGGCTTACAGGAGGAATTCGTGTCCGATACCATCATCGAATCGATTGGCGCTTGGGAGATTCTCGACTCGCGCGGTCGCCCGACCGTCGAAGCCGAGGTTCGCCTCGCGAATGGTGCGATCGGCGTGGCGAAAGTCCCGAGCGGTGCATCGACCGGAACCTTTGAGGCGCACGAGCTGCGCGATGGCGACAAAAAGCGCTACGGCGGCAAGGGTGTGCTGCGGGCAGTGGAGAACGTCAACGAGAAAATCGCGCCTGAATTGATCGGCAAAGTTGACGCTCTCGATCAGATGACTGTCGATGCGGTGATGAACGATCGCGACGGCTCGGCCAACAAGAAAAACCTGGGCGCAAACGCCATCCTCGCCGTGTCGCTGGCAACGGCGCACGCTGGCGCAAATGCGCTACAACTGCCGCTCTACCGCTACCTGGGCGGCCCCCTGGCGAACCTCCTGCCCGTCCCGATGATGAACGTCATCAACGGTGGCGAGCACGCCGCCAACAACATCGACTTTCAGGAGTACATGATCGTGCCGGTGGGCGCGGCCTCGTTTCGCGAAGCTCTGCGCTGGGGCGCGGAAGTGTTCGACTCGCTGAGCAAAGTCCTCGACGAGAAAGGTTTGTTAACCGGCGTCGGTGACGAAGGTGGCTTCGCGCCGAACCTGGAGTCGAACACCGCAGCGGCAGAACTGCTTGTCGCGGCGATCGAGTCGGCAGGCTACAAGCCTGGAGAAGAAGTCGCCCTGGCGCTGGACGTTGCCGCTAGCGAGTTCTACAAAGACGGCAGTTACGTGTTCGACGGCAAAACCAACACCCCCGCCGAAACCATTGACTATCTGGCCAGCCTAGCGAGCCAGTTCCCGATCGTCTCGATCGAAGACGGCCTGCAGGAAGACGACTGGGCCAACTGGCAGGCGCTCACCGAGAAGATGGGCAGCAGCTGTCAGCTCGTCGGCGATGACCTGTTCGTGACCAACGCCAACCGTCTGCAAACCGGCATCGACAAAGGCGCAGCCAACTCGGTGCTGATTAAGGTCAACCAAATCGGTTCGCTGACCGAGACGCTGGAGACGATCGACCTGGGCGCACGCTACGGCTACCGCTCGGTGATCAGCCACCGTTCGGGCGAGACTGAAGATACGACGATCGCCGACCTGTCAGTGGCAACCCGCGCCGGTCAAATCAAAACTGGCTCGCTTTGCCGCAGCGAGCGCGTCGCCAAGTACAACCGCTTGCTCCGCATCGAAGCCGAGCTGGGCGACAAGGCCGTCTACGCAGGCACGATCGGCATGGGACCGAAAGCGTAAAACGCCGATGCTGCCCGGGGCGTACTGTTGTGCGCCTTGCCGATTCCAGCAGTACGATTGTCGAAAAGCCGGGATCTGCACGCGCAGATCCCGGCTTTTTAGCATCACGATTGGGAGGTCAGATTTCCGGCGAGAGTGAAGAAGCTGACTCTAAACGAACCCGCGATCCCAGAGCGGTAAAGACCGTAGCGCCTTGCGCCAAATTGTGGCTGTCCGTAAGAGATCGAAGGCTCGATCGGCCTCTGGGAAAGGCCCGTTTTCGCTTTAGAGTTCGCCTGTGCTCATCCAACGATTCAAGTCTTTCAAAGAGTCAAGCAATTTCAGTATCTCTAAGTGATTTCCACTTTGAACCGCTTTATCTAAAACAGAGGCAATACTCGAGCACTCGTCATTATTACTGAGATTGGAGCGGCGTGCTTTGGCGTGAACGGTGTTCATAGTTCAAAGTGTGGTAACTGATGTAAATCAGTATGACCGCACTTCTACGTAAAAACAGTGATGCACCGCCCTGTAGCTCCGTGATATTAACGACTCTTTGGATGTGATAGCGATCGTAACGACTCGCCTCGGCGGTCAGTCGATCGCGGTGAGGTTTGGGCTCAGTCGCGCTCCAGCGGTAACTGCGCGAGCTGGGACTCGTCGATCAGGCGCTCCAGAGCGATTTCGAGCTGGCGATCGGCATCGAGGTAGACCCAGCCCATGTCGGTCATTTGCTTGACCTCAAAGTGGAGGTGCGGCCCGGTCGAGAAGCCGGTGCTGCCGATGCGACCGATCGGGTCGCCCTGCTTCACCTCTTCGCCCACTTCGACCAGCAGCTCTGACAGGTGGGCGTAGAGCGTCTCGGACGTGCCGTCGTTGTGCGACAAAATCACCGTCAGACCATAGCCGCCCAGCGATGTCGATTCGACCACCTCACCAGAGAATGCTGCCAGTACGGGCGTGCCGGTCGGTGCGGCGATATCCGTGCCCGTGTGCATGCGGTGGACGTTCGCGATCGGGTGGATGCGGAAGCCGAAGAACGACGAGATCGACGACGGAACTGCCACCGGGAAGAGAATGCTGCGATCGCCGTTGCCCATGCGTCCGACGGGCATTACGGCGAGGTTGCGCGTCACCTGCGCTTCGATTTGTTCGTAAGTGAGTCCCATCGCAGCGTAGGGATCGAAGCTGCTGCTGCGATCGCTGAGACCGACGAGAGAATTGACAACTGCTGCAGTTGCCGTGGGCGCGTAGCCGCCACCGGGCGTGCCGCCGTACGCGGTGTTTCCGGCGCTATTGTCGTTCCCCGACCCGTCACTTCCGAAGACGACATCGGCGCAAAGGCCACCGGTCAGCGTCTGCCCCGGCGCGATCGAGGAGGCACATCCCGTACTGCGGTCTTCGAGCACCACTGTCGCCGCGCGATCCGCGTTGCCCTCGGGCTGAGTCGCGCCGACGCTGTAGTCCGTATCGTCGATATAGCTGTGAGCCGGGGCAGAATCTGCCGGAAGGTCGTCTAGAACGGAAGGCAAAGGCTCGGCAGGTGCGGGCTCGGCGGGTAGGGGCGCGGCGCGCTCGATCGGGGCGGGTGCGACGGGCGCTTCAAAAATTACTTCTGCCGGAACGCCGCCCAAGTCGGGCTCGGCAGCAGGTGCGGCAACAAACTCCGGTGCGCTGTAGACCGGTGCGCTGGGGGCATCTTGGAGCGGGTCAGCCATGTCCACCTGCGCGAAAACTGCGCCACCGCCCATCAGACCGAGGCAACCCAGTGACGCGAGTGCTCGCAAATCGAGCCTGGCGCGAGCGGCGGGCTGACCGAAAGCAGCGCTGTCCGGGCTGGGCGTGGCGGGGCTGTGCTTACGAGGAGACATAGCGTGAGACCGAAAAAACAAACAATAGTGAAGCGTTGGCTGGGCACGAGCACGCGACTACAAGCACTCAGGAAAACCAGGCGCAAGCCTGAAGCTGCGAAATCCGAGAACGAGGTCTGGACAGTTAGCCGACGAACGCTAGCCTGGGGCGATCGATCGCCAAGATCGTTAACCGGCCGATACTTTACTAGGTCGGCCCGCGATCGATGCTTTTACGAAAGGATGGCGCGAAATGCGTCGGCTGCGCCGAAAAAACAGGCAGTCAACAGCAAGGCCATTCAGGACTCACCAGACGCAGACCGGAGGAACCGGGTTCCGAGCCCCGCGATCGACTGAGCCGACAGATTCCGTGCTGGGAAACGGTCGGCTCGACGGGGCAACCGGAGATCGGAGCGCGGCTAACTTAAGATTCTTTTTCCCAAAAGCTCTGAAACTGACCGATCGCAGCTTGAGCGATGTTGAAGCCCGCCCAACTCAGCGCGAGAATCACAGGGGACAGGACAAACACCACACGCAGGTCTAGATCCATTGGGGACACCTCTAGTAACAGATTGTTAAAACATTCATACCGTAGCGAATTATATCTCGTTCGCGGAGCAAGTCGAGCCTGCTCGGCGTCGCGGAGCTTGCTACGGCACGGTGGCTTCGCCGACCCGGTTTGACGAGAGCGCGAACGCAGCGGCGATCACCGCAAGCGAACCGCCAACTCTTTATGGCGAACCGGGCTCGCAGTTGGCGGACGCCAACCTCAGAGATCGCCGCGGGGAAGGCACTTGGGCGATCGCCGCGATTTCGATGCCGCGAGGCTGGAGCGCCGCCTCTAGTCATCGTGGTCATCGAAGGGATCGTCGAGCTGGGTGGACGGCGGGCCAAAGGAAATGTAGACGGCGTACCCCGTAATCGCCATCACGACGCCAGCCAGAGAAACGCTAAGAACTGTTGCGGGTTCCATAATTCAGGAAAAATATGAGGTCTTGTCTTCTATAATATTACGAAATTTTAAAAAGCCTCGACCTAAAGGTAGAAACACAATGGCACAACGTACTCGCCTCGGCGATATCCTCAACCCGCTGAACTCCGAATACGGTAAGGTCGTTCCGGGCTGGGGAACGACCCCGGTGATGGGCGTGTTCATGGCGCTTTTCCTCGTCTTCCTGCTCATCATCCTTCAGCTCTACAACGCCTCCCTCATCGTCGATGGCGTGGATGTGGACTGGACGAGCCTGAGCAAGTAACGCTCGGGTTTGCTGCGCTCGCGCAGTCTTCACGTACCGATTGGCTCGCATCTTTTGCCGCGATCGTCTCCCGATCGCACGACATCCGATTCCGAGCCGATCGCCAGCTTTTAGAGCCGCAGCTCCCGTACTCAGTCTGGAGAGCTGCGGCTTTGTGGCCCTGCCGGGTACGCCCGCGCACCCCACACAGGCCCGCGACTGTTCGCACAGTCGATTGGGGTTCTGTGTAGAATGTCATCCAGCATTGCTCGAGCGTGCTTCGCGACTCTGTCGTGACTGGCCGTCGGGCGATCGCACTGTATATACGCTTGCCGTTTTGCGAGTTCTCGTCGCGTCGGGCGAGCCTCACTAGAGAGAAATTTTCAAGTATGAACGTCTTTGGAATCGGCCTGCCCGAGATGATCGTGATTCTCGTGTTGGCGCTACTCGTCTTTGGGCCGAAGAAGCTGCCGGAAATCGGTAGCAGTCTCGGCAAAGCTATTCGCGGGTTCCAGGATGCAACGAAGGAATTCGAGACCGAGCTGAAGGAAAGCGCCAAGTCCGTCGAATCGGCGAGTTCCGTCTCTAAATCCGCCGAGCCCAGCGTTGCTGAGAAGGCGAGCGACGCCTAGTCGTCTGCGAGCGCCCCATTTCTAGCCCTTCGTAAATTCGTAACCCGTTCGTCCGACTGCGGCGCGAGCGGGTTGCTGCATTTTTGCTCTTCTTCACCGTTGCTCTTCTTCACCGTTTGCGTTTCCCGCCTGCGTTCCGCTCTCCTGTCTGCATTCTCCGACCCGCCGCCAGCGCTATGTCCTCCCGCCCCAAAAATCCGACGATCGCCCCGAAGCTTATCGTCGGCCTCGGCAACCCCGAACCGAAATACGATCGCACGCGCCACAATATCGGCTTCGCGGCGATCGACGCGCTAGCGCAGGAGTGGCAAACGAGCCTATCGGAGGTCAAGCGCTTTAAGGGCGAAATCGCCGAGGTGCGGGCGAGCAGCGATCGCGACGGCAAAATCTATCTGCTCAAGCCGCTGACTTATATGAATCGTTCGGGCGAGTCGATCCAGGGCGTGCTGAGCTGGTACAAGCTCGCGCCGGAAGACGTGATGGTCGTCTATGACGATATGGATTTGCCTCTGGGGCGGATTCGTTTGCGGCTGTCCGGCTCGGCGGGCGGACACAACGGCATCAAATCGACGATCGCCCAGCTCGGCACGCAAAAATTTCCCCGCCTGCGGATCGGTATCGGTCGCCCGCGCGTGCGCGCCGCCGGGTCGGTGTCCCACGTTCTCGGTAAGTTCTCGCCGGAAGAGTCGCCGATCGTTCGCGATGTCTTGAAGCTGACCTTCGACGCCGTAGAGTGTAGCTGCAAGCGCGGGGTCGAGATGGCGATGAATCGTTACAATAACCGCAATGTCGCGCCTGTCGTCGAAGCGTCGCCCTGACGATCGCGAGCCGCGCGACTTCTCTCGATGTCGTTCGGAGGCGAAGGCATGAAACTACCGCAAACTGAGGCAGTTCTGCGCGTCACCGATCGCTGCTGGGATCGCGGCTTGCTAGAAGGAGAAATCGCCGCCGGGTCGTTTACCTGGCAGTTTCAGTGGCGCTTCCGTCAGGACTACCTCGCGATCGAACCGTCTCAGGGTCGGGCGCTGATCCAAGAGCCGCTCGGGCGCTTTCTCGAAAAACAGGACTACCAGCTCGAACCGGGTGGCGACTATTCGTTTACGATTCGAGCCGAACTGTAGATGGCCATAGTTAGGCTGTGAGACGACGATCGCTCGCGTCTTGCCTTTCGGTAACGATGCGTTTAAAGTTCGCAGTACGAATACAGAATTTATATTCTTTTTATACGAGCCCGCAGCTTTTTTTACGCTCGTTGTAAATTTCGACCCGACTTTGAACCCGCTTCCAGAAAATTCTGCAAAATCGACTGTAGACCGACCTTCCGCTCGCGATCGACTGTCGAGCGAAGTGCCAGATGCCTGGCGCGCGTAGCCGGTCGAGCGATTCTCCGCCTGTCGATACCGCCTTTTGACGATCCGGTAAAGGCGATCTGCTGAAGACGATCCGCCGAAAAACTCGTCCCCCACGGCGCTCCAACGCTTCAGCCGCCGAGGTCGTTTCTACCGTCGCGCTCGGTGCGTTCACCTCTGCCTCTTAAGAGTTTTCACCTCCTCAACCATCATGGTTCAAACTCCCCCCCTTTCTGCTGATGCTGCGATCGCGCCGGGAGAAAGTCCGGACGTGCAGTCAATCGTCATTCTCGATTTCGGCTCGCAGTACTCCGAATTGATCGCCCGCCGCATTCGCGAAACCCAGGTGTACTCTGAGGTGCTGCCCTATCGCACCAGCGCGGCAGAACTGAGCGAGCGCGCCCCGAAAGGCATCATCTTCTCCGGCGGCCCCAGCTCGGTCTATGACGATCGCGCGCCTCAGTGCGACCCGGAAATCTGGAACCTGGGCATCCCCGTTCTCGGCGTTTGCTACGGCATGCAGCTGATGGTTAAGCAGCTCGGCGGGTCAGTGGAGCGCGCCGAACGGGCCGAGTACGGCAAAGCGGCGCTGCAAATCGACGACCCCACCGATCTGCTCACCAACGTGGCCGACGGCTCGACGATGTGGATGAGCCACGGCGACTCGGTGACAGAACTGCCCTCGGGGTTCGAGCGCCTCGCCCACACGGACAACACGCCCGACGCGACGATCGCCGACCACACGCGCAAGCTCTACGGCGTGCAGTTTCACCCAGAGGTCGTTCACTCGGAAGACGGGCAGGCGCTGATCCGCAATTTCGTCTACCACATCTGCAAATGCGAGCCCACGTGGACGACGGAAGCGTTTATCGACCGGGCGATCGCCGATATCCGCAAGCAGGTCGGTGACAAGCGCGTGCTGCTGGCGCTTTCCGGCGGCGTCGATTCGTCCACGCTGGCCTTTTTGCTGCACAAGGCGATCGGCGACAAGCTCACCTGCATGTTCATCGACCAGGGCTTTATGCGGAAGTACGAGCCCGAGCGGTTAATGAAGCTCTTTAAAGAAGAGTTCGCGATCTCGGTCGAGTACGTTCAGGCCCGCGATCGCTTTCTGAGCAAACTCAAAGACATCACCGATCCCGAAGAAAAGCGCCGCCTGATCGGCCACGAATTTATCCGCGTCTTCGAGGAAGAATCGACCCGCCTCGGCCCCTTCGACTATCTGGCACAAGGCACGCTCTATCCCGACGTGATCGAATCGGCCAACACCAACATCGACCCGAAAACCGGCGAGCGCGTCGCGGTCAAAATCAAAAGCCACCATAATGTCGGCGGCCTGCCGAAAGATCTCCAGTTCAAGCTCGTCGAGCCGCTCCGCAAGCTCTTCAAGGACGAAGTGCGGAAAGTCGGTCGCGCGATCGGTTTGCCGGAAGAAATCGTCAACCGCCATCCGTTCCCCGGCCCCGGCCTGGCGATCCGCATCATCGGTGAAGTTACCGCAGAGCGGCTGAATATCCTGCGCGATGCCGACCTGATCGTCCGCCAGGAAATCAACCGCCAGGGGCTCTACCACCAAGTTTGGCAATCGTTTGCAGTGCTGCTGCCGATCCGCAGCGTCGGCGTGATGGGCGACCAGCGCACCTACGCCCACCCAGTGATTTTGCGCCTGGTACAGAGCGAAGATGGCATGACGGCAGACTGGGCGCGCGTCCCCTACGAATTCCTGGAGATCGTCTCAAACCGCATCGTCAACGAAGTTAAAGGCGTCAACCGCGTCGCGCTCGACATCACCTCGAAGCCGCCCGGAACGATCGAGTGGGAGTAGCATCCGCGAAAGAAACTGGATTCGCTCCGCATGTCAGCAGCGCCCGAGAAAAGTAGCCCTTTTCCTCTGACAGCCGGGGGGCGAAGAACGCGACCTGGGCCGCATTTTTCTGTTATGGTGGCATCCGTCCTAGCTCGGGAAGGTCGGTCGCGTCTAAAATTAGACCCAAAGCTAAGCTTAGAGGGCACTTGCGGCATGTGCGACCGAACTTAGAGCGCCGTATTGTACTTTTCCGTTATCATTATCTACGACACTCTGTCGAGACTCTAAGAAATGAACCTGACCAAGCGTTTCCTCCAGGCCGTCTTTGCGGCCGTCTTCGCGATCGGCACCCTCGTCATCGCTGCCGCTCCGGCTTCTGCATCCTCCTACACGATCAAGATGGGCGCGGACAACGGCATGCTCGCCTTTGAACCCAAAGATCTAACGGTCAGCGCTGGCGACACCGTCTCTTGGCAAATTAACAAAATGCCCCCCCACAACGTCGTTTTCGACGATGGCAAAGCGCCCGACGCCGATCTGGCCAAAGCCATGTCGAACACGAAAATGATGTTCGCTTCGGGAGACACCTACGACGTAACGATTCCCGCAGATGCAACCCCCGGAACCTACACCTACTTCTGCTCGCCTCACCGTGGTGCAGGCATGCTCGGCAAACTGACGATTCAGTAATTCGCCGTTTTTCGCCCGTTTCGCACGGGCGCGCTCGGCAAGCTGGCGATCCAGTAATCGACCGGTCTCGACTACTGTCATCCCTCCAGCAAGCCCCAAGCTAGCTTCAAGCTAGCCGGAACCCGATGTACCAGCGCGTACGTCGGGTTCTTTGTCGTTTGACCCCGAAACCGATCGCCGCCACGGATATGCGGCACGGCGTGAGTTTACGACCTGCACTGGGGTAAACCGTAGCGGCACAGCGAGCAGGGGTGACGCCGCTGTTCTTGGCTCCCGACTCGCCCGACTCAGACTCACGAGACCGCTTGCATAAATCACAAAAGTCAGGGTTCGAGCACTGAGCTTGTCGTTGGCGTAGCCTTCGCTCTGCGAATAGGCGCGGCTATTTTTCGCGATTTCGCCGAGGCGATCGGCAAGCTAACGCTTTGCGAACGACAAGCTTGGTGACCGAGCTCAGTCGAAGTCCAGCTTTCTAGATGCGGCCTTTTGTGCAGCTCAAAATCTTTATGCAAGAGGTCTACAGAGAAGGCATTTGGCTCGACGAAGCGCCAGCGCTCGTACGAACCCGAGCTATCGCTTAGCGAACTCGTTCTCTCGTTTTGTTCGCTGGCGAGCCGATCGCACCAGTAGTGCGCCCACAGCACGGCGTTGGATGCCTCTTCATCTGATGACTCCATCAGATGAAGAGGCAAGAAGATGAAGGTTAACACCAGCAACTTTACGAAAAGAAAATTGACAGCATTTCCCTCCATTTCGCGCTTCTACAGTACCGAACTTCTACTAATTAAAAGCTAGAATTTACGAAGTATGAGTTAAGTTGACTCGGTCTATTTCTGTTGCAAAGCTTTGAGAAGTCTGGCGAAACGCTGCAAGATTCACTGAATAGTTAAGAAGATCGTACGCGACGCTGAGAAGCAACTGAGAGACCCTGTAAGCCCGCTTTACTCTCGACAGCAAGACAAGTGAGAGCACTCTTGGTTCGTCAAAGCGTTATCTAGGACGCTCTCAGGCTACCTACGGTGAAATTATGCTGCGGTACTTCAGAATTCCATTCGATCGCTGCTCGGATATCGAGGTTACAAAAGAGGCTAATTCTCGGATGGAGAAGCTAGAGCGTAACCTAGTGATTGCCATACGCGTTGGCTTCTCCGATAGCAGCACCAATTTTCGTGCTTTCCGTGCCACAAACAATATTGCGAAGAATTTAGGACATTGTGGTTTTGAGTACGACCCAAAAACGAACTGGAGTATTCGACTGCGACTCGCGCAGATCGACGCGGCGCGACTGCAAATAAAAGCAATGGGCGGATCGGATACGTTGGTCGCAGCGATGGATTGGCGGCCCGCAATCGATCGTTTGCTAGAGCTGGAGTGTCGTCAGTCTGCTTGATCCAATGGCGAAGACGATTGAGCAAAAAAATGCAGTTCTGCAAGTGGGAGCTTACGTAGGTTAAAGGTCTGCGCGTTGATGACTCTGCGGAACAACCTCAATAATTGGCTTGCTCGACTTAGAGCACTCCACGGAAATAAATGTCCGGTATTCAGAGTTCGAGCACTGAGCTTGTCGAAGTGCGTCACACCCAGGCTTCGACAAGCTCAGCCTTCATTGGCGGCTTCTGGACAAATATATTTGTGGAGTGCTCTTGGAGGTCTAATGGAGATCGTTTCGACCCCGAGCATCGCACCCGCATGAGCAGCCAATCCCACGAACCGCTACAGCATCCCAAACGCCAGTCCAGCCCACCCGCCGAGGTCGTGCGCGCGATGCTCGACGCTCTGACCGACCATCCTCACCGCGCCTGGATCGAGCGTGCCCTGCTCGACATCTGCGAGATGGCCGATCGCGACGTCGATCGCCTCGATTGGAAAATTCTCAGCCAGTCGATTCGGGATATGACGCGCGCGATGGAGATGTTCGAGCCCTACCGCTACGTGCGCAAGGTGGCGATTTTCGGATCGGCGCGCACGCCCGAGGACGCGCCGGAGTTTCAACTGGCGCGATCGCTGGCGGCGAAGTTGGCCGATGCGGGCTTTATGGCGCTGACGGGTGCGGGCGGCGGCATCATGGAAGCAGCGAATCGGGGCGCGGGCGCAACGCGATCGTTCGGGCTCAATATCACGCTGCCCTTCGAGCAAACCGCCAACCCTTATATCGACGGTGACTCGAAGGCGATCGAGTTCAAATATTTCTTTACGCGCAAGCTGTTTTTCCTGAAGGAAAGCGACGCGATCGTGCTGTTCCCCGGCGGGTTCGGCACGATGGACGAGGCGTTCGAGTCGATCGTGCTGCTGCAAACCGGCAAGTTCGGCCCCGCGCCGTTCGTCTTGGTGCAGCCGCCGGGAAACCGCTACTGGAACGAGTGGGAAGATTACGTGCGCGGTCAGCTACTGGCGCAGGGGTTGATTTCGTCCGACGACTTGAAGCTATTTTCGATCGTCGAAGATGCCGACGTAGCCTGCGCGGTCGTCCGCGATTTTTACAGCGTTTATCATTCCAGCCGCTTTGTGGGCGATCGCCTGGTGTTGCGGCTGCGCTCGGCGCTCGAAGGGGACGCGATCGCGCAGCTCAACGCCGAGTTTGGCGACCTGCTCGCGTCCGGCAGCATCGAGCCCAGCGCCGCCCTGCCGGAAGAAGCTGGCGACG
Source organism: uncultured cyanobacterium (assembly GCA_937899645.1). GTDB lineage: Bacteria > Cyanobacteriota > Cyanobacteriia > Cyanobacteriales > Geitlerinemataceae > RDYZ01. Next base: position 42,116 of record CALCCD010000127.1, read on the forward strand.
AAACCGAGCGTCTGCCCCGGCTAGTGCTGCACTTCGATCGCCGCAGCTACGGACGCCTGCACGCCATGATTCGGGCCATCAACCGCCTCGGCGCGTGCGAGTCGCTCGAGGTCTGTGCCAAACGTGGTTAGCCAGCTTGAGACCTCAGAATGCACCAATAAATAAACATCCAATCCAAATAAACGTCCAGTTTGCGTAGTCGTTGGCGTAGCCTTCGCAAGGCGAATATGCGGGTTTAGGAAAACGTTGATGAGCCTGTATGTCTCATCCTCAAGTCGGATGATTATATTTTTTCGAGCGCGCTCGGAGGTTTCCAAACCCTCTGAAATCTGGGGTATGGAGATCCTGGCTATTAACCAAACCACAGTGGCGCGATCGCTCCGAGGCCGAACAGCATCCCGCCGAGGAAGTGCATTCGCACGGCGATGAACTTGCTGTTGCCGACTTTTTCTGGGCGATCGTGGTTTTCGCTTACGTGCCGACAGAGCCGCACCGCCAGCGGAAAGCCCAGCGTCAGCGCCAGCGTCCCCACCGGCAGCGCCCCGAAGACGACACCCGCCACCGGTGCGATGTAAATCGCCGCGCAAATCCAGGGCAGCAGTCGCGCGCCCCGCTGCGTCCCCAGGCGGACGATCGGCGATCGCTTGCCCGCCGCCAGGTCGTCTGCAACCTGATGGAAATGCGAGCAAAATAGAATCAGGCTCGTCGCCAAGCCCACCAGCACCGCCGCGATCGCCAGTCCCAGCAGATGCGCGCCCGACGCCAGCGGCGACCAGCTCCCGGTCTGGCTGTAGTACGCCGCCGCCAGCGCCATCGGCCCGAAGGTGACGAAGCAGATAATCTCGCCGAGCCCCTGGTAGCCCAGGCGAAACGGCGGCCCCTGGTAGGTGTAACCCAAAAAGCAGGCCAGCGACACGATCGCAGCGATCGTCGGGTCGCGCTGCATCCAGGACAGTGCCAACACGCCGCCGAGGCCGAGGACGAGCAGCAGGTTTGCGACCCAAAAGACACCGTTTTTATTGCCCGTTAGATTGACGATCGAGTGGGCTTTATTCTTATCAATTCCAGTGTCGGCATCGAACACGTCGTTGGTTAAATTCAGCCAGGCGATGATGGAGATCGCCGACATCAGAAAAATCGCCAGCGGAGACCATTTAAAAGCCGCAGTTTGTCCGATCGCAATCGCACTACCCACCCAAATTGGGACGATTGCAACGGTGTACATCGGTGGTTTGATCGCCGCCATCCACAACTTCGAGCGATCGGCAGAATCTGTTATCGAAACCAAAGCAGTACGTCCTCTTTCAAAGCCATTTTTAAGTTTAAAATTCCCGACCGAAGTTCGGATTGAATTCGCGCCGAAGCCCGAGCGCAGCCCGTGCAACAGGCTGACCGGATCTCTGGCCAACGCCCGATTCGAGCCCAAACGATCTTTTTGCCTTAGCTTAGACCGTTTGCCACCTGTGCGTTGCCCAAAAACAGCCCTGAAGTATCACTCTGCCCGTCGCAAGCGCTCCGCGATCGCCAGCACGCACCGGCGGATCGCAGAACTCTACGGGCAGCATAAAACGCGCTCCGAACGGCCCGATCGCCCGCTGCGACCGAACGCTTAGATTCGGGAATGTTAGATTATGCTTCAGGGCTGCATGGATGGCTGTGCCTCGATTTAGGAGCAATCGGGCTGACGTTGCGCGCAAACGGCGCGTCGGATCCCTTCTCGTATTTTGACGATTCCTTACATCCGCGCGATCTATGCTCGTTCGACCCAGTTTTGCCGAGCCGCCAGCAGGCCGTCAGACGCTCGAATCGTTCCTCGAAAGCTGTCGGCAACAGGCCGAGCGCTCGCGTGCGGAGCGATATGCAAGCGTGAGCTTTGAGGGTGGCGATCTCGACCCTTTGGCGATATTGCAGCAGCTCGATCGCGCCGATCGCCTCAGTTTTTACCACGAGAATACGGCAGAGGATTTAATGATTGCCGCGATCGATAGTGTCGCTTCTTTCGAGTCCGACTGTCTCGATCGATTTAAGGCCGCGCGGCAGTTTTCCGAGCGCTGTTTTGAGAATATTTCTCATTGGAATCCGCGATCGCTTCCCTATGGAAATCCACATCTTTTCTGTGGGTTTACCTTTTTCGAGCGAGATCGTCAGGGCACTTTCCCCAGCAGCACCGTATTTTTGCCTCACTGGCAGATCGTCCGCCACGCCAGCGGCGCGACAATGGTGTGCAACGCGATCGTACGCGGCTCGACGGACGCGGCGGGGCTGGCGCGGGCGCTGCAATCCGAGGCAGACGAGCTGATGCGATCGCCTGTCCGGGTCGCGGAGGCTACCGCTTCGCGCGAGCGGCAGATCGATCGCCACAATATCGCCCGCTTCAAGGCCACCGTCGCAGAGGTGCTGGAGACGATCGCGGGCGGCACGCTCAGCAAGGCCGTTCTGTCCCACGCCGTCGATCTGACCGCGCCCCAGGACTTCGACGCCATCAGCTCCCTCCAGAGCCTGCGCCACCGCTACGCCGACTGCCACCTGTTCGCAATGGGCAACCGCTGGGGGCAGCGCTTTATCGGCGCGAGCCCAGAGCGGCTGTTCGCGATCCGGCAGGGGCGGCTGGTGGCCGACGCGCTGGCCGGGTCTGCTCCGCGCGGCGCGACGCCCGAGTCCGACGCCGCCCACGCCGAGGCGCTGCTGGCGAGCCCGAAGGAGATGCGCGAACATCGGGTCGTGGTGGAATTTCTGCTCGATCGCCTGCGGGAGCTGGGCATCGAGCCGGAGCCGATCGCGCCGACCCGGCTGTTGCAGCTCTCGAATATCCAGCACCTCTGGACACCAATCTACGCCGATCTGACGGGCCTCGCCGACCCAGAGAAACGGGTCGGCGAGGCCGATTTTACAGACCTTGCCGATTTCGCAGACCTTGCGGTACACCCGCTTCAGCTCGTCGAGAGCCTGCACCCGACGCCCGCCGTAGCCGGGTCGCCCCAGTCAGTGGCCTACCGGGAAATCTGTCGCCACGAGCAGTTCGATCGTCTGCTGTTTGCCGCACCGCTCGGCTGGTTTGACGCAGCGGGCAACGCCAGCTTTTTGGTGGGGATTCGCTCGGCGCTGCTGGACGGCGCGCGGGCGCGGCTCTACGCCGGGGCGGGCATTGTCGCCGGATCGCACCCCGATCGCGAGCTGGCCGAGGTGGAGCTAAAGCTACGCACGACGATCGATTCGCTGGTTTAGGTTGCCAATTTAGGCCGCCAATCTGGGTCGCCAATCTGGGTCGCCAATCTGGGTCGCCAATCTGGGCCGGAGCCTGGATCGGGCTTTACCTGGGACGACTCAAACGCCCGAACCCGCGACCCATTGAAGTTGGTTCATTGAAGTTGGCCCACCGAAGTCGGCCTACCGAAGTTGGCCCACCGAAGTCGGCTTACCGAAGTCAGCCCACCGAAATTGGGTTTTCCGGCTAGCGAACGGGTCGCCTCGGTGACTAGGATTGTCGTGCGATCGCCCGCGATCGCGGTTCTTTCTCTCACGTCTTCGGACGGGACACCCATGACGAAAGACGACGAATACTGGAAGCGCAAGCTAGACGAACTCGAGCTCGACATCGCTGCCAAATCGGCCAGTTCGGCCAAATCAGCTAGCTCGGAGAAGTCGGCAAATCCGAGCGATCGCTCGCCCCAGACCACGCGCGTAACGCCCGACCCCAGCGCCCCAAGCCTGGAGGGCATCTACCAGCAGTCTCGCGCCTGGTTCGCGACGCTACCCTCCGCCGGAAAGGGGATCGTTATCCTCGGCGGCGGCGTGCTGGCGCTGTCGGTAGTGCGGACGCTGGTGCAGGTGGTGACCTTCAGCCTGAGTATGGGCTTGTTTCTGCTGATGGCCTATGGGGCGTATCGCTTCCTCGGCCAGCGCGACTCGGGCGGCTCGCCCTAGTTTCCTTTCAGTTCGCTCTAGTTCGGTTCGGCTCGCTCCGGCTCGATATTCGAGCGGCGCGGCGAAAGGCGGCGCGGCGCGAGCAGGACGGCGCGAGACGATCGCGATCGCGAAAACACACTCACAATAGACGGAGCGATCTCTGCGTTTCGGCGCGGGCCGATCGCTAATGCGCATCGCCCCTGAGGCTTTTGTCTGGCTTTACCACCGACCGGGAGGCCTGACCTGGCTTCCCGAGAGGAGTTCCGAGGCGGTGCGCGCAGCGTTTCATTCTGTTTTCATCATGCCTGTTGTTTCCCCGCTCGCTCGCAAACTCGGCGCGGTTGGCGCGGTCTTCGCGCTCTCGATCGCGCTCTTCGTCGGACTGCCCGCCCCCGCCCAGGCCCTAACCTTTACCCCCTACACTCCCTTGGCACTGTTTAACTTCTCCGGCTCGCGCCCCGCAGACCTCGGCGTCAAAGACGGCCAGCTCAAAGCCTGCCCGAACTCGCCCAACTGCGTCTCCAGCCAAGCCAGCGACCCGGAACACTTTGTCGAGGCGATCGCCACCAGCGATGCCGAGGCCGCCTTCGCGCGTATCGCCGAGCTGGTCGCCGCCGACAAGACCGCCGCGATCGTCACGAAAAACGACGGCTACCTCTACGCCGAGTACACCTCGAATCTGATGGGTTTCGTCGATGATGTCGAATTCTGGCTCGATCGCGACGCGGGCGAGATTGCCGTTCGCTCCGCCTCGCGCCTCGGCGAGTCCGACCTGGGCGTCAACCGCAAGCGCATCGAAGCGATCCGCGCTGCGCTCTAATCGCCATCCCCAACCCCGCTAGCCCTTCTTCGAGACAGCAGGGCAGTCTTTGAGGTACCAGCGCCAGGGAATCTCCACCCCGCGCGTGATGCCGATGCGCGCCGTCTGTACGAGCTGAAGTTCACCGCGATCGAGCCCATCGGAAAACTCCGGCGATCGCGCCTCGAGCCACAGTTCGCCCGCCGGGTCGAGCCGCGTTCCGCACAGAGGCAAATCGATGCCGAAAACGCGGCAGAGCTTGCCCGGCCCCGCCGCGAGGCGATCGAGCTGCCTTTGCGTCGTCGCGACCTCATCTGGCGGGCAAGCCTCGAGCTGAAGCGCCCGAATCAGCACCGCATCGGCCACGCCCTCACGCAGCGTCACGATATTGACGCAGCGGTGAATCCCGTAAATCTGATACACGTACACCAGCCCCGGCGCACCGAACATTGCGGCATTTCGCTTGGTCTGGCGGCGGTAGGCGTGGCAGGCCGGATCGTCGGCGGTGTAGGCTTCGGTCTCGACGATCGTACCCCGCAGCACCGTCTCGCCCACGCGTCGCACTAGCACGCAGCCGACCAGTTCCGGCGCGACTTCCGGGGCAGACCGCGCCAGCCAAGAGTCCGCGATCGCCGGTCGGCTTGGGCCGCGATCGCCGTCCCGCTCTCCGCGCGGATGGCCGGACTGCTCGCGCGAATCTTCAAGCATTGTTGCGTTCGGGCTCGATTTCAAGAACCCGCAGTTAAGATCGAAAGCATTAGGCGTAGGCCGCCGTTCGAGACGCTCGATCGCCAGCCCGCCGCCATCTTGCCAGGATTCACACCCGACATTCGACTTATGGACGTTAAAACGATCTTGCTCGCACTCTCGCCGGTCTTCGTGCTGCTGTGCCTGTTCTTCGGCACGAAAAACGGCTTTTACGACAGCGACGACTACCACGGCAATGGTTCGGCGCACTGATGACGCCTCGAGTGCAGAGCTAACACGTCGCGCGGCCCGATCGCAGTCGCGCGTTTTTTGCGACATTCCAAACGATTCGAGAAAAATCGAGAGAGAGTGTTGCGCTGCGCCAAAAACTAGGTTAACGTTTAAAACCGTTGCACGGGCAGCTTTGCGAATTGGCAGACTGTTCGGATGTAAGCAATATGGGTCGATGCCCGAGTGGTTAATGGGGGCGGACTGTAAATCCGCTGGCTATGCCTACGTTGGTTCAAATCCAACTCGGCCCATTTCAAGCCTCTGTAGCTCAGTGGTAGAGCGCACCCTTGGTAAGGGTGAGGTCACGAGTTCAATCCTCGTCAGAGGCTTTTTACGAAAATACAGGTCGGCGACGCAGTTTGAAGATGCCGCAGGGCTCTGTCCGAGGTTCTGTTCGAGGTTCGCTCGTTAATACCTGCGGGAGCGCATTTGTCGAAGACAGCGACCCCTGTTCTGTGTATCCAATCTCAGCCGGGTTAGGACACATCGCGCCATTCGCTATGCGAAGGCTGCGCCAACGGCTCAGTGGCTGAATCTGCGATTTTGTCTTGTCTTCACGAACCTGCGCGTGACCGAAACGAAAGGAGACGTCCGGGTCTCAGAAAGCGTTTTAAAAGTCTTCTTAAAGCCTTGTGGCGTATAGGTTCGATCGACTTCGGTCGAAATCGCTACGATCCTTTCCAGTAAGCGAGTTTAGCGAACTTTTCAAACACTTTCTCAGGCGCACCGAAGCACCCGCAGAAATTTTGCCTTTGAGAGGCCGCGAACTCCGACTCGGCCTCATCGTTCGAGATTTTCTCGCCAAACGGCAAGCAGCGCACGCGAAAAGCCCGCCGCCCGGCGTGAAGCTATAAAAATGCATCCGCGTAAGTCCATCGACACCACCCGGAACGGCCCCGATCGCAGTGCGAGCAGGGGATCGCCAAATCGATCGCCTGCGGGCGAGCCCACCGCCCCGAATTATGCAATGCTTCCAAATAAGTCCATCGGGATGGATTGCGAGTGTCATCGCCTCCTGACTCGATCTCGCCCTTTTCATCCTCGCCCCGATCGCCAGCGTTCACAGCGTCTGAGGGCGCACTGCGGTCTTCGTCAGCTTGCTAGACTGCTATACGCGTATGCGCGCTCGTCCGTTCTGGAGTCCGACTGGGGTTTTCGCCTCCGACTGGAGCTTCCAAATCTGGCCGAGTTTGCAAATCCGACCGAAATCGGGCCGGAACTTGGCCGCAAGAGCCTACCTGGGGTTCACCGAATCATTTATCTGACCGCCGAGTGTCGGAGTACTGCACGATGAAAACAGGGCACGACCGACCTCAGCGCGATCGCCTCGGGTCGCTCAAACAAGGATGGCAGAACGTCGAACGGCGCATTCGTTTTGGTGGCCGCACAGCTGCGTCGAACACCTCCCGGCGCTTTGGTTGTAACGAGCTGTCGCTGGTGCTGGCAACCGTCAGCCTGACCGGCGCGATCGGCCAGAGGTTCTACAATCAGCCGGAGTTGAGCGTCGGGAGCATCGCGCCGTACACCATCGACGCGCGCGAGTCCGCCCGGGTCGAGAACCCCGCCGCCACCGAAGAGCGCCAGCGCAACGCCCGCCGAGGGGCCGATCCGGTTCTGGTCAGCGATCCGGAGCTAACGACGGAAATCTACCGCCAATTCGATCGCGAGGTGGAGCGCTTTTCGGCGCTGCGATCGACCGCCGGATCGTTCCCCTATCTAAAGAGTAACGTCTTGCCCAACGGCGTCCAGGCTTTTTTGCGCCAGTCGCCAGAGGGGGTGTGGAACGCTCTGCTGCGCGACTTCGATCTCGCGCCGGAGGACTTCGAGCTCAACGATCCAGAGTTCGCCGACCCGCCGGTAACGCTGCTGGAGACCGATCGCCCAACGGCAACGCGCCCGACAACTGTCCCGAGCACCCAGACCCTAGAGATCGATCGCGCCCGCCGCGCCCTAGAGAGCCACCGCGAAGAGACAAGCGCGGCGGAGTTCGCCCGAACTCTCGAGGCGATCGCGCGCTTCCGCCAGCGCTACCGCGAGGCACTAGCCGAAGCCGCCAGCCTGACGGTCGAGAGCAGCCCGTTCGTGCCCGGCATGTTCGAGATGACCGACCTGGAGTGGCAGAAGCTGCTGCGCCGATCGCGTCAGACGATCGTTCAGATCGCGACCCAAGGCGTGCCTAGCGGCCTACCGCGCGAGACGATCGGCAACGCTGCTAAATTGCAGCTCAGCAGCTTTAACCTAACGACCACCGCCCGCGAGCTGGGGCAGGAGTGGATCGTTCAGGCGGTGCAGCCAAACCTGACGATCGATCCCGAGCAGAGCCGCGAGCGCGCCGAGCTGGCCGCCCAAGAAATCGAGCCGGTGTTCGTGACCGTTGAAGAAGGCGAGATTATCGTCCGCGCCGGAGAAGAAATCGGCCCCGAGCAGTTTATTTTGCTCGATCATTTCAATACCGTCCGGCGATCGCTTGTCAACTGGCCGGGACTACTCGGGTTTGGCGGCAGCGTCACCGTGGTGCTTTTGGCCTTTGGCGCGATCGAGCGGCGATCGCGCGCCAAGCTCGGCCTCGGCGATCGGCTGCTGCTGGTGTCGATATCCCTCAGCGCGCCACTGCTGGTCAGTCTCGGCGCACCGACCACTGGCCTCGCCGCGATCGGGTTGCTGGCGGGCAGCTTCTATGGCGCGTGGCTGGGAACGGCCACCGTTGCGGGCCTGACGCTACTGCTGCCGCTGGGCCTGAACGTCGAGCTGGGCCTGCTGGCTTCCGGCGCGATCGGCGGGCTGTTTGGGGCGGCGCTGGCCGAACGGCTGCGCTCGCGTGAGGAGCTGGCGCTGCTAGGCGTGGGGGTCGGCGTTGTCCAAGGCGCGGGCTACGCAGTGGCGACGCTGATCGAAATCCTGGTGGCTGGTTCGTCGGGCCTCGTGTGGTCGCTGCTGCTGGGCGAAGCATTTTTGCAGGGACTCTGGGGCGTGACCAGCGGCATTCTCGTCCTCGGTTTGAGTCCGTACTTGGAGCATTTGTTCGACGTGGTGACGCCGATCCGCCTCGCAGAGTTGGCAAACCCCAACCGCCCGCTGCTAAAGCGTTTGGCGGCTGAAGCGCCGGGAACGTTCCAGCACACGCTGTTCGTGGCGACCCTGGCCGAAGCCGCCGCCAAGGCCCTGTCCTGCAACGTCGAGCTGGTGCGTACTGGTACGCTCTACCACGACATCGGCAAGATGCACGACCCGCTGGGCTTCGTGGAAAATCAGATGGGCGGCGCGAACAAACACGACGCGATCGACGATCCCTTTATCAGCGCCCAGCTAATCGCCAAGCACGTCACCGAGGGGCTGGTGATGGCGCGCAAAAGCCGCCTCCCGAAGGCCGTACAGGCGTTTATCCCCGAGCACCAGGGCACGATGCTGATCGCCTACTTCTATTACCAGGCCAAGCAAAATTCCAGCGGTCGCGAAGTCCGCGAAGATGATTTCCGCTATCTCGGCCCGATTCCCCAGTCGCGCGAGACGGGCATCGTTATGCTGGCAGACTCCTGCGAAGCGGCGCTGCGATCGCTCAAAGACGCCAGCTACGACGAGGCGCTGAATATGGTCAACAAAATCCTGCGCGCCCGCTGGCAGGACTGTCAGCTCGTCGAGTCCGGCCTACAGCGCAGCGAAATGGGCAAAATCGCCGAGATTTTCGTACAGGTGTGGCAGCAGTACCACCACAAGCGCATCGCCTATCCCAAAGCGGCTCTGTCAGGAACACCCTGACCGGAAAGCCGCGATCGGCCAGCCCCGCAAAGAAAAGCTCCGCAAAGACCCGCCGGTGCGGCGACGCCGCACCGGCGATATCCGTTCTGTCGGCTCGGCAAAAGGTCAGAGAACGCCAGCGGCAGAATCCCGGCCTTGCGATCGCAAGGCCGTCGCTCGACCGACAAAGGAACGGAACGCCGGGGCGCAACCGCAGACGGCTCTTGGTGTTAGCAATTCCTGACACCGCCCTTCCACTGCTTATGGCGTTGTGGCTTGGGGTCGCGAATTACCGATCGAGCTGCATAATCCTCAGGCATAATAGGTCACGAATTATTCCAACATCCGTTTCGCTGCCTGCAGCTCTGTGTCTGTCGCCGTATGAAAATTCTCAAAATCCTTACGCTACGCGGCCCGAACTACTGGAGCATCCGTCGCACGAAACTCATCGTGGCACGTATCGACCTCGAGGAGTTCGACGAGCGGATGACGGACACGCTGCCGGGTTTTTATGAAGGACTGGTCGATCGCCTACCGAGCCTAGACGAACACTACTGCTCGCCGGGTCGGCGCGGCGGCTTTTTGGAGCGGGTGAAGAACGGTACGCTGCTCGGCCACGTCGTCGAACACGTCACCCTCGAACTGCAAGAGCTGGCAGGGATGTCGGTTGGGTTCGGTCGCGCGCGCGCGACCTCAACCCAGGGTGTGTACAACGTCGTTTTTGAATATCAAGACGAGCGGGCGGGACGCTACGCACTGCGTGCCGCCGTGCGGCTGTGCAAAAGCTTGGCGGAAACGGGACACTACCCCAACTCGGAGTTCGATCGCGACCTAGAAGATCTCAGCGAGCTGTGGGTCGATGCGGCGCTCGGGCCGAGCACGGAGTCGATCGTTAAAGCCGCAGAACAGCGGGGCATCGCCTGGAAGCGCCTGAGCGCGCGAGCGATGATCCAGCTCGGCTACGGCTGCCACCAGAAGCGCATCCAAGCCACGCTGACCAGCGGCAGCGGCATCCTCGGCGTCGAGCTGGCCTGCGACAAAGAAGGCACAAAAACCCTGCTGGCCGATGCGGCAGTTCCCGTGCCGCGCGGAACGGTCATCGAATATCTAGACGAGCTGGAAGAGGCGATCGATATCGTCGGCGGCTACCCGATCGTCATCAAGCCCCTGGACGGCAATCACGGTCGCGGCATCACGATCGACATTACCAACTGGGAAGATGCCGAAGCCGCCTACGACGTGGCTAGCGAAGCGGCCAAAACGCGATCGGTGATCGTCGAGCGCTACTATCGCGGCTCCGACCACCGCGTCCTGGTGATCGACGGTAAGGTCGCCGCCGTGGCCGAGCGGGTTCCGGCGCACGTGGTCGGCGACGGCCGCTCGACGATTGCCGAGCTGATCGATGAAACCAACCGCGATCCGCGACGCGGCGACGGTCACGACAACGTCTTGACCAAGCTGACGCTCGATCGTCTCAGCCTCCAGCGCCTCGCGCGCCAGGGTCTTCGCCCCGAGGCGGTTCCCGACGTCGGCGAAGTCTGCTACCTGCGCGCCACCGCCAACCTCAGCACCGGCGGCATCGCCATCGATCGCACCGATGAAATCCACCCCGAAAATGCCTGGATCGCCCAGCGCGTCTCCAAGATCGTCGGCCTCGATATTGTCGGGATGGACTTTGTGACCACCGATATCTCCAAGCCCCTGCGCGACACCGACGGCGTTATCGTCGAGGTCAACGCCGCGCCGGGGTTCCGGATGCACGTCAGCCCCAGCGAAGGCAAGCCGCGCCCGGTCGCCGAAGCGACGATCGAGATGCTCTTCCCGCCGGGAACCCCGACTCAGTGCCCGATTTACTCGATCACCGGCACGAACGGCAAAACCACCACCACGCGCCTAATCGCGCACCTGGCGCGTCAAACGGGCAAAGTCGTCGGCTACACCACCACCGACGGAACCTACATCGGCGACTTCCTGGCCGAAGCGGGCGACAACACCGGCCCTCAAAGCGCCCACCTGATCCTCGGCGACCCCAGCGTGGAAATCGCCGTCCTGGAGACCGCACGCGGCGGCATCCTACGATCGGGTTTGGCCTTCGAGCGCTGCGATATCGGCGTCGTGCTCAATGTCGCTGCCGACCACCTCGGTCTCGGCGATATCGACACGATCGAGCAGATGGCAAAGGTCAAAGGCGTTATTGCCGAAACCGTCAGCGAAACGGGCTACGCCGTCCTCAATGCCGACGATCCGCTCGTCTCGGCAATGCAGGAAAACGTCCTCGGCAAGACGGCCTTTTTCTCGATGGAGTCGGATAACGAACTTGTCAAGCAGCACGTGGCCGAAGGCGGCATCGCGACCATCTACGACAACGGCTGGCTGGTGATTCTCGACGGCGAAACGCGCATCGAAGTCGAAGAAGCGGTGAACGTGCCGCTAACCCTTAAAGGCATGGCTCCATTTATGATCGCGAACGCCCTGGCCGCTACCGCCGCCGCTTACGTCCAGGGCATCGACATCGACGCTATCCGTCAGGGTCTTCGCACCTTTAAGGCATCCGCCGAGCAGACGCCGGGACGCATGAACCTATTCGAGATGCGCGACTACAGTGCCCTAGTGGACTACGCCCACAACGCCGCCAGCTACGAGGCGCTGGGCGGGTTCGTCAACAACTGGCCCGGGAAGCGTATCGGCGTGGTCGGTGGCCCTGGCGATCGCCGCGACGAAGACCTGCAAGAGCTGGGTCGTCTCTCCGCCTCGATGTTCGACTACATCATTGTTAAGGAAGACGACGATACTCGCGGTCGCCCCCGTGGCAACGCCGCCGAGTGGATCGTGCGCGGCATCGAAGCGGCGGGTTCGGACTGCAAGTTCGAGACGATCCTGAAAGAGTCCAAGGCGATCGGCATTGCCCTCGACGAAGCACCCAAAGACAGCCTCGTGGTCGTGCTGCCCGAGAGCGTGTCTCGTGCGATCGAGGCGATCGAAACTCACAGCTCCGCCAAGCCCGCAGGCGAATAGACGAGGTGTTCTAGTGGGGTCGAGGCCGGAAACCCGCACCCCCCGACACAGCTCAAAAAACGCCCCGAAAGACGGCTTGCCAAGCATCGGTCAACCGTAACGCGATGTTCACGAAACCGAACGCCACTCTCGGGCAGTTTATCTATACTGGGGGCAGTGCGAGAACACTACAAACAGGACTTTTCAGAATGACTAACAGCAATATCAACAACCGCATCGAGAAAGAGCGCGACGAAGCTCGCCAAGTCTGCGATGCTTCCGGTGCGACCTCGGGCGAATGCGCTGCAGCTTGGGATGCAGTCGAAGAACTGCAAGCTGAAGCGTCTCACCAAAAGCAAGAGGGCGAAAAAAGCTCGTTCGAGAACTACTGCGAGGAAAACCCTGAGGCTGCGGAGTGCCGAATTTACGAAGACTAACTGACGAAGGCCAACCTTGGAAGACTCATCCCGGATAGCTAAGTCCGGTCGGTAATTCCTGGCATCAGACGGGCGTCGTTCGCCCCCTCGGTCTAGCCGTGGGCTAGCCGCTAGCTCGAGGCAAAATAGTTAAAATCCAAACCCCGAAGAGGCGTCAGACGTAAGCGAGAGCGTGTGACGCTTTTTTGTTGCCGCTTTGTTGTTTCAAGTTTGTCACTTCAACATCGAGCGAGGCGGGCTTACTTCGCGTCGTAGCACAGCCAGCGGTTGCCCTCGCGCACCCAAGCCAGCTCCATCGAAGATTCGATTTCGCGACCGTCGCTGAGCACGTAAAACAGGCTGGCCTCGACGCGGGCGTTGGTTTCGGTCTCTTCCACCAGGCGCGTTTTTCGCACCTCCACGGACTCGACGCTCTCGCCCCACCATTCGCGGTAGCTCTCGAAGCCGTTGGGATGCAGGCTAGCGTTATCGCGGTAGCTGGGGGCGAGCATCTCCCAACTGCGCTCGAGGTTGCCGCGATCGATCTGCTCGAAGTAGGTTTCCGTCACCTCGAGGGGCGTCGGGCCGTCGAACAGGCCGCGAACGTTTTCGAGTAGGTTCGGGCGATCGGGTTTGGGTGATTCGCTCGGTGCGGGCACAGCCGGGATCTGCTCGACTTGGGGCTGCGGCGCGGGCGTTGGGGTCGGCTTAGAGAGGCTCTGGGCGGTGACGATCTGGCGATCGGCGTTGGGATCGCGGCTTGCAAAGGCGCAGTAGGCATCGCCGACGATCAGGCGGTAGTTCTCGAGAACGTTGACGCAGCTTTGCAGGTCGCCGAAGCTACCCGCGAACACTTGCGCCGCGCGCGTCCCGAAGAGGTTGGCGTACTCGGGAACCCAAAACCAGCCCGCATTGCCAAATCCCGACTGCTTCAGCGCTTCGACGCGGCTATTGGCGTAACCAGCGTAGTCGGCATTTTTAAACGCTGAATCGGCCAAAAAGTAAAACGAGTCGGGCGTGTTGGTCGCGCCGAGATCTAAGGATGTCGGTTCACCATCGCCACCGCCAACCACCGAGCCCGTGCCCAGGCCGCCGCGATCGAAGACGTTCGCGCCCGCGATCGCCACGCCACCCGCGACGCCTGCCAGCAGCGCGAATTTGATGAGACCGCCGATAGGGAAGGCGCTGCCGCCGCGATCGTTGCGGTTGCTGTGGTCGTCGCGATCGGGCGGGGCGGCGGGTTGCGGCGCGCGGGGCGGGGCGGCAGGTGGCGTGGCGGGCGGTGCGATCGGCACCGTCGGGTTGTACACCGGCGCGACGGCGACGGTGGCGTCGGTTTTCGGTGTGGCGGGTCTCGGCGGCGAGCCTGGCTGGGCTCCGGGTCGGGCTCCGGGCGGAACCGAGGGCGGCGGCGCGGTCGGCAGCGGATCGAGAGAGACCGTCGGTATCGGCGCGGGCGCGGGTGATGTGTTGCCCCCCGGCAGCGGCGAGATCGGCGCACCCGCCATCGGCATAAAATCGCCGGGAGCCGCCAGTGCCGCCACGGCCTCGCGCGCGGTTGGAAAACGATCGTTCGGGTGAGAGGCGATCGCCCGCGAAATCACTCCGGCCAAGCGCGCGCCGCAGTTTGGGACCTGGGCACGCCAGAGAATTTCGCCCGTGCGCGGGTCGCTGGGCAGATCCTGCGGATAGCGTCCCGACAGCAGGTAGATCGCCGTCAGACCGAGGGCGTAAATATCGCTAGAAAAGACCGGACGCCCGACGGCCTGTTCGCTGGGCATAAATCCCGGCGTGCCGATGACGATGCTGCTGGTGGTTTGACCGACATCGTTGTAGCGCGTGCCCATAGTTTCGCGCACCGCGCCGAAGTCGATCAGCACGGGCAGGCCGTCGCGCTGGCGGACGATGATGTTGTCGGGTTTGATGTCGCGGTGGATGAGGCCGCGATCGTGAACGTAGGACAGAATCGACAGGAGCTGTTGCAGCATTGCCGTCACTTCTGCGTCGGTCAGCGTGCCGCGCTGCGCCAGGAGCTGGGTCAGGGTTTGGCCTTCGATCCATTCTTGAATTAGATAGAAGCGATCGCCGCGCACCAGATAGGCGTAGAGCGTTGGGATCTGTGGGTGTTCGCCCACGGACTCCAAGATCGCGGCCTCGCGGCTGAAGCGCTCGCGCACGAGCTGCACCGTGTCCGGGTTGTCTGTGCTGGGCTTAAGCTGCTTGATCACGCAGCGCCGCCGCGACGGCATCTGAGTGTCTTCTGCGAGGAAAGTTTCGCCGAACCCGCCCCGCCCGAGGCTGCTGAGGACGTTGTAGCGATTGTCGAGCAGCTCGGAGGTCATGGTTTGGCGAACCGGGAAAAGACGGCGTTTTCGATCTGGACTAATTATAGGGTCTGGGCTTCGCGCGCTTGTGGGGTGGGTGCCTGCTGCGCGATCGCACAAAGGACGGTGAGCGCCGCGCCGTGGGCGGGTGACGATCGCGGCCATACCAGCGTTGCGCCGGGGAACTGCGACCGCAGCGCTCCCCGCACCCGTTCGCGAAAGCCCGCCTGCGACTGCCATACGCCGCCGATCGTCACCACTTCGGGGGTATCAGTGGGCGCAAATAGCTGCCCCGCGCAGCTACCGATCGCCCGTGCTAGCTCGTCGGCTCCCACCTCGATGATGTTCCGAGCGACCGGATCGCCGTCGGCAGCGACGCGATCGACGATCGTCGCGAGTGCCGCGATGTCGCGTACGGGCAAGTTTTGGCGATAAACGGCGATCGCGAGGTCTCGCGGCGATCGCGCCTGAAAGTGCTCCGAAAATTCTGCTAGAAGCCGGGTCGGTGCGCCGCGTCCGTCTGACGCCTGGAGCGCTGCCTGAAGCCCCCGCCGCGCTAGATCGTAGCCGCTGCCCTCATCGCCGAGTAGGTAGCCCCAGCCGCCGACCCGCGCCGTGCTGCCATTGTCGTTGCGCCCGAAAACGATCGAGCCCGTCCCCGCGATCGCGGCGATACCCGCGACTGCGATGCGATCGTCAGCATTGAGGATGCCGCCGGTCAGGGCGATCGCGCAATCGTGGTCGATGTAGACCCGCTCGCGATCGTCGTCGTGGAATTGCCACGGGCAGTCGCCGACTCGTTCGGCGATGTATTCCGCGACCCAGCCCCGAACCACAGCCACATCTTCGCGCGAGCCGATGCCCGCCAAGCCCAAACCGATACCCTCGATCGCGAGCTTGCCGTCGCAGTTTTGTCTCGCCGCTGCGATCGCCCGCTCGATCGCCAGCCGCACGTTGGCTTGGGCGATGTCTGCACCGACGGCGTGATAGTTCGAGGCGTGACTTTGGGCGCTGGCGAGCGTCGCACCCGATCGCGCCAGCACCACGCAGGCCGTTTTCGTCCCGCCTCCATCAATGCCCAGCACGCAGGGCAGCAGGCTCGCTTCTCGGCTTTGGCTCGTTCGGGTGTTTCGCTCTGCGCTTGTCATTCGGAAAAAAGCGGCTCGATCGGGACAGGCACAGTGTGACTCACGCTGGTCACAATATGGCGATCGCCCGCCAAAATGAGGCTCGATTGTTTGCCCGAGATTTGCCACCGCCCCTTGCACCTCACGCGACGTCAGGATCTACCATCCAAGCCATCGACTGTAATTCACGGATAAATCGAAGCGAGTACGATCGATGTCTAATTTGCTCAAAATCGGCGAACTGGCAAAAAAACAGGGCTCTCGATTCGGACATTGCACTATTACGACGAAATTGGGCTGCTGGTGCCGTCTCGTCGCACGAAGGCCGACCATCGTCTGTATGGCGATCGAGAGATCATTCGGCTTCAGCAGATTCTCTCGTTGCGGCAATTGGGCTTGTCCCTGAGCGAAATTCAAAACTGTTTAGCAAGCCCCGAATTTTCCTTGCCCCAGGCGATCGACCTGCATCTCGCGCGCCTGAAGGAGCAGATGGCGGTATCGCGATCGCTCTTCACCAAGCTCAGTAAGCTGGCTCGACAGCTCCAAGCCTCTCAGTCCGTTGCAGTTGAAGACCTCATCGCCACCATGGAGACCATCACCATGACCCAGCAGTATCTGACCCAAGAACAGCACGACTTATACCAAAACGGAAAAGTCTAGCTACAGATGAAAGTTGCTCGTGAGTATGAAGCCTCAACTTCGTCCAGCCCTTGCTCAGCCAATCTGTAGCTCCAGTTTAGAAATTTGGTATTACTCGAAGCTCGACTCCAGCAAGGAGACGCCGAATGGCAGCATTTCCTGACCCAAGCGCGATCGCATCTCGCTGAGGGACGCGACCTCAACGATCCGGAAGTGCAACAAATGGCGTGGCGGTGGCGAACCAGCATTCTCGGGTTTGTCGGTGGCGACCTACAGCTCTATGAAGCCCTGACTCAGCTTTACCAGCAAGAAGGAGCCGAGGTGGCGAGCTGGGGCACGTTGGATGCGCCGACCTTGGAATACATTCTCAAAGCGGTGGCGATGCTATCCGTGCGAGAAGAGCTGGTGGGTGTTGCGCTGGGTCGCTTAGCGCCAGACACCCATGCAGTGCTCGCCCAAGCCCAGGAAGCCACGCAAAAAAAGTTGCAGATTAACGACTTTTTGGGCACAGAAGGTCTGCTGCTGGGGCTGCTCGCTGTGGAGAGTGCGGCAGCTCGAGCTTTGGGGGAGCAAGGCGTGGATTTTGCCACAGCAGAGACCCTATTTCGTGACTGGTTAGCCGAGTGTGCGACGCAACCTGACGAAATCCCTGCCAAAATGCCGTTTACCCCTCGCGCCAATCGCGTATTGGAACTGGCGGCGGCGCAAGCGAAGCAGCAGGGCGGTGGCCAGATCGCTCCAGAACATTTGCTGCTCGGCATTTTGCAAGAAGGCGAAACCGACGGCGGCATGGCCATGCGGGTTTTGGAGGCGTGTCGTGTGGATTGCGAGCTTCTGAAGCAACAGATCGGGCTCTAGAAGGTAAGAATTTTGCGGCGAGCCTCACGCCACGGGGTCATTTATTGTTTTGCGAACCCCGCCCGATCGCATTGCCCAAACTAAACCGCCGAATCGCCGCCGACCACGACATTGCGAATCCGCAGGCTCGGCCCGCCGCAGCCCACCGGCAGGCCGTTTTGTCCGCCCTTGCCGCAGCCACCCGACTCGTCCCACTCGAAGTCATCGCCGATCGCCTCGATATCCGCCAGCGTCCGAAACACGTTCCCCGACAGCGTCACGTCGCGCACCGGTTCCGCCAGCTCGCCGTTGCGAATCCTCCAGGCTTCCCCGGCACGAAACGTAAACATCTCGCCGTTGGTCATGCCGCCCAGCCAGTTGCGAGCGTAGATGCCGTCGTCGATGTCGTCGAACAGCCGATCGACCGGCGTGCTGCCGCGATCGATCCAGGTGTTGGTCATCCGCACGATCGGGCTGTGCTGATAGTTTAGGCAGCGCGCATTGCCCGTCGGCACTTCATCCAGGCGTCCTGCCGTCTCGCGCGAATGCAGCCGCCCGACCAATCGTCCGTCTTCAATCAGCTGCGTCTTTGTTGCAGGCGTCCCTTCATCATCGAAAAAGTAGCTGCCGCGATGACCGTCGGGCACTGCGCCGTCGAATATCTGCAAATCCTCACAGCCGAACTGCCGGCCATAGGTCATGACCTCTAGCAAATCGGGATTTTCGTAGGCCATATCGGCTTCCGATAGGTGGCCGAACGCCTCGTGAACGAATAGGCCGGTCAAAATCGGATCGATCGCAACGGTGTAAATCCCACCCGCCACTGTCGGCAGTTCCAGCGCGTCCACCGCTCGCCGCGCCGCGCCGCTCACCTTCTCGTCCAACCCGAGGAGATCTTCGTAAGCTTGCCGCGAACCAACGGTTTCGCGCCCGGTTTGTACGGTGTCGCCGTTGCGCGCTGTCGCGCCGAACCGCATCTCCATATCCGTCCAGGACTGATCGACCCAAGTGCCTTCGGAGGTGGCGAGAACCGATCGCTGGGCCAGGTCGCTGTAGCGGACGGTGGTTGTGGCGATGCGACCATCAGTCTGGCGCAAAATTTCGGTGTAGCGATCGCACAGTTCCTTCTTATCGCGCAGGGCGATGCAGCGCGGGTTAGAGCCCGACAGAGGCAGCGCGCAGGTGCGCTGGACGATCTCGATCGGCGCGAGCTGAGTCTCTTCGGAACCGACGGCGCGCGCGGCGACAATGGCTTCCTCGAGGCGCTGGGGCAGCAGCTCGGGGCGGTTGAAGCTAGCAAAGCCCCAGCCGCCCCGGTAGCAGGCGCGCACCTGCCCGCCAATAGAGACCTCTTCGCTCAGGGTTTCGACCTTTCGCGAGCGCAGAAAAATATTCGTCCCCTCCGATTCCTCGAGGCGAATCGCCAGGTAGTCAACGCGGGACTTGTGACGCGCAATTAACTCATCGAGTCGATCGCGGATGTCGGTTAGTAACGACGGCATGGGACAAGGCGTCGCGATCGACGCGAGGCAGGTCGCTATTTGGAGATCGATTGTAGTGGATGGCGTACGAGCCCGCACGCCAGAGCTTGACGTGAAACCGAACCGCCCGCGCCCTTTGCTCGAGTCATCCAAATTGGCTATTATGAGACCGATGGTTTAGATAGTGTCAAAAAACTTAAAGAGACGTGGCGGGTTGTTGCGTTGTTTTTAGCCATCTAATCTAGTGCCCCATCCGGAGAAATCGAGCGATCTATGGACTTCATCGATAACATTTTGGACAAGCTTGGCGAATGGCTACAGCGCGCACTCGATACGCTGCTCGGTCCTTCGGCAGAGCCCGAACCCGAGGCGATTCCCATTCCGGTCGATAACCGCCAGGGCCGCTAGGTTACCTGACGCCGCTCGACGTTTCGCAGCGTTCCCAATTTGGAATCTTCAGTTTCCCGCAGCCGTCAGCTCAGTGTGCTCGTGCTGCACGGCCCCAACTTAAATTTGCTCGGTCGGCGCGAACCGGAAATTTACGGCAGTGTCAGTCTCGAGGCCATTAACCAGAAGCTTCGTCAGCTTGCGGAGGCACAGAATGCCCGCGTGACAACGCTTCAGTCAAATCACGAGGGCACTTTAGTTGATGCCATACAGGATGCTTTCGGGGTTCACGACGGCTTGGCGATTAACCCGGCGGCCTACACCCACACCAGTGTTGCCATTCGCGACGCGATCGCCGCGATCGAAATTCCTACCGTGGAAGTACACTTGAGCAACATCCACCAGCGCGAGCCCTTCCGCCATCACTCATACATCGCTCCCGTAGCGATCGGTCAGATCTGTGGCTTTGGCGCTCGCAGCTACACGCTCGGCTTACAGGCGCTGCTCGACTGGCTGCGCGCCCGGGATTCCCGCACGGCACAAGCTGAGTAGCGCACACCGAACGATTGTCTCTTCGGTCGCCCGTCCGCCTGCAATCGCGCTCGATCGCGCGGCAACTGTTGCTCGCTGCCGTCCGTCTGTCTCTCACCATCTACTGTGCTAGTTGCAACGCTTTACGATCGCCTACTGGGGATGAGTTCCGGTTTGGTAGGGAAAACGCTACCAGACAGCCAAATTGATGTCGGCGTCCGAGACCGGCTGCGAAACTGGGTGCAGGTGACGATCGAACTCCGCCGAGCACTGCAATCAGCTGGCGATGCGACGACTCGGGCCGAGCTGGTACGTTCGGCGATCGCGCACGAGTCTAACCGCGCGCTGTCCCTGTCCGAGCGAGCGATCGCTTTGTCAGTCGGTACTTTTTACTGGTGCGATCGCGACGATATTTTAGGCGTCTGGTGCGAGACTCTCAG
The DNA here is from genome assembly GCA_937899645.1 of uncultured cyanobacterium. Taxonomy (GTDB): domain Bacteria; phylum Cyanobacteriota; class Cyanobacteriia; order Cyanobacteriales; family Geitlerinemataceae; genus RDYZ01. The sequence goes on from CALCCD010000127.1 coordinate 62,710, forward strand.
CCTTGGCCTCGATGCCGAGACCCGGTGGGGCATGGGTCTGTTCGCAGCTGTTCTGCGCAGTTTCCTACAGGAGCCGCCGGGGAGAACCGTTTGGTTACCCCTAAAGCGCACGACGACGATTGCCGCCCTCGAGGCTTTCTCACCGGAAGCGCGCCGCGAGATTCAGAAAGCAAGGCTGGCGCTGGTTCCCGACGGCGAAATGTTCCGAGCCGCCACGGCGATCGCCTGCCAGCTTCCCTGGTACAGTTCGGCCTGCCACCTCGCCAACCGCCACGCTCAGCCGCGCGAAGCTTGCCGCATTGTCGGCGCACTCCACGGGGCCGCTTTTGGGACGATCGCGTTCCAAGAGCCCCAGCGCGCCAACCGCCGGAGCTGCGGCGACAGCACCCTCGATATCGAGCTCGCACCGCTGTGGAGTGCCTGGACGGGGGCACACGGCAGCGCAGCAACGATCTCTCCGGTTGCCGCCAACGGCTCGCCCTCCAAGTAAAGCTCGTTCCCGCTCAGTCTTCAGCGCCTTTCGGTTCGTCGATCGCAGCAAACACCCGACGCTGCTCGAACACATCGAGCAAGTCGCCGCGAATCTTAAAGTTATCAGCTTCGTGGCGCATAATTCTAAACGCATCTTCGAGCGGCAGGCTGGACTTGTAAGGGCGATCGCCCGCCGTCAGCGCATCGAAGACATCGCATACAGACATCATCTGGGCCTGGAGCGGGATTTGCTCCTGCTTGAGGCCGCGCGGGTAGCCCGAGCCGTCGAGCTTTTCGTGATGAGCGTAGGCGATCTCGGGGATATTAGCGAGATCTTTCGTCCAGGGAATTTGCTTGAGGAAATGGAACGAGTGCGTGACATGGGCCTCGATCGCGCGCCGCTCCGGTTCGGTAAGGTTGCCGTGGACGATCAGCAGCGACGTCAAGTCCTCTTCCGAGATGAGCGGCACTTCGCGATTGTTGAGATCGCGATACCGGTAGGCATGCATGGCGCGCAGTTGGGCGATCGTCGCTTCGTCGAGTACCTGGGGCAAGTTGGCCCGCTCGATCGCCTGCCAATACTCCTCTAGCTCGACTAGAGACTCCTCTAGCTGGCGATCGAACCGCGCGATCGCCTCGCAGTTCTCGCAGGGCTCGCCGTCCGGATGCTCGTCCAGGTGTTGCGGATGCTCGACCAAATAGCGGTACTTCTGCTGGGCGCACTCGAACTCGAGGGTGCGGCGAGCAAATCCGAAGCGCTGCTCGAGAACGCCGAGACGTCCGGGATGTAGCTTGTTCCGTTTGACCAAAATCGCTTCTGGAACGCCGATCTTGCCAAAATCGTGCAGCAGGGAAGCGTAGCGAATTTCTTTAAGCTGCGGACGGGTGAAGTGAGTATCGCGCAGAATACCGCGCTCGATGCTGTTAATTTCCTCTGCAAGACGAACGGTCAGCAGAGCCACGCGCTCGGAGTGGCCGGACGTGCTCGGGTCGCGCGCCTCGATTACGCCGATCGAGGACGTGACGAATCCCTCGAACAGGTTTTCGATATCTTCTAGAAGGCTCTGACGTTCGATCGACAGCCCCGCCTGACTGGCCAGCAGCAGCGCGAGGCGCTCCTCCATCGTCGTATAGGCCAGGGTCTCATCTAAGAGGTTATCCGGCGTCAGCAGCGTCTTCGAGCTTTGCTTGCGGTTGATCAGCTGCAGCACGCCCAGCGTGCCGCCCTCGCGATCCTGCATCGGCACGACCAGCACCGATCGCGTGTAGTAGCCGATATCGAGATCGAAGTTGCGATTCAGGCGATAGGGAACGTCGGGTGACGAGTCGTAGGCGTCAGTAAGGTTGAGCGTCTCACCTGTAATCGCCACGTATCCCGCCAGGCTGTCGCGCGTCAGCGGAATCGCGAACTCCTCAAAGGAAATATCGGGCCGCGAGGCATTTTGCGCGGTCTTAAACAACAGCTTGTCGAAGCCATCGCTGCGATCGACCAGATAAATGCTGCCCGCATCGCTATTGGTGAGCGCGCGGCTTTTCGTCAGGATCAGTTCCAGCAGCTCCTCGAGGTCGAAGCTGCCAGACAGGGCTGCCGCGACTTCTAGAAACTGCTCGATCGGCTCGATCGACTCCTCCGACGACAGCTTTAACGGATCGACCATAATCGACTCGGGTTGGGTAGACGATCGTTGGCAGAACGCCACGATTCGTAGCTTTATAGCCCGGAGAGAACCTTCGCAAGGGCAAAGTCGTTTGCCGTCAGTCCTCCGGCGTCGTGGGTCGTCAGCGCAACGGTGACCTTATTGTAAGAAATACTGAGGTCGGGGTGGTGTCCGGCGCGCTCGGCAGGCTCGACCAGACGGTTGACGAAGTCGATCGCCGCAATGAAGTCTTTAAAGACGAACTGGCGCTCGATGCGCTCGCCGACGCGCGACCACTCGGGCACGACAGCGAGCTGCATCTCGATCTCGGCGGCATTCAGGCGGGACGGCATCGTTATCTCAGCAGTAAGTGGACTGGTCTCAAGATAGACGCTCGCGCGACGTTTGGCGATCGAGCTTCCCTTCAGATTCGCTGTGATTGCCACGTGGTAACGGCGCACAGCAGTGCGTCGCTATCAGACATAAAATTCGGCCTCGGTGCAGCACTAACTCATTCGATAGCCGAACTTCGTCGGATCGACTTCCGAGAGGTCGATGTCGCCCAAGCCCAGCTCCGCCCAGCGCTGCGTCACCTGCGCCGCCACATCCGGGTCGGACTCCAGCGGTTCGCCCCACTCGTGGTCGGTCTCCGGCGGAATTTTTGTCGTTGCATCGATGCCCATGCGTCCGCCGAGGCCAATCTTCTCGCTGGCGAAATCGAGCGTGTCGAACGGCGTATCCGGCAGGATAAAGACATCGCGCGCCGGATCGACCTTCGAGGAAATCGCCCAGACCACCTGACGCGGATCGCGAATGTCGATCGCCTTATCCACGACAATCACGAACTTCGTATAGGTGAACTGCGGCAGCGCACTCCAGAACGCCAGCGCCGCCCGCCGCGCCTGTCCGGGATAGGCTTTATCGATCGAGATAATCGCCGCCTTGTAGCTCAGCGCCTCCATCGGCAGGAAGAAATCGACGATTTCGCTGACCTGCTGGCGCAAAATTGGCGTGTAGACGCGGTTGAGCGCGATCGCCATCATTGCCTCTTCCTTCGGCGGACGCCCGCTGAACGTCGTTAGGTAGATCGGATCTTTGCGGTGGGTCATGCAGTGGAAGCGCACTAGCGGCGAATCTTCGACGCCGCCGTAGTAGCCCATATGGTCGCCGCAGGGGCCGTCGGGCAGCATCTCGCCGGGGGTAATCGTGCCCTCGAGGATGATTTCAGCCTGCGCTGGGACTTCCAAATCGACCGTCTTGCACTTGGCGAGATGCACGCCCGCGCCGCCGTAGAGCCCCGCAAACAACCACTCGGACAGCTCCACCGGAATCGGCGTCGCCGCCGCCATCAGTAACAGCGGGTCGATGCCCATCGCGATCGCCACCTCCAGCTTTTTGCCGCGCTCGGCAGCTTTGCGCAAGTGCCGCGCACCGCCGCGCACCGACAGCCAGTGGACGGTCATCGTATTTTTCGACTGCAATTGCAGACGGTAGACCCCGACGTTCGGCGTGCCGGTCTCGCAGTCTTTCGTGATCACCAGCCCCAGCGTGACGATCTTGCCCGCATCGCCGGGGTAGGGACGGATCATCGGGATGTCGTTGAGGTCGAGTTTGTCACCTTTGATGACGACCTGGTGGCAGGGCGGCAGGAAGTCGCGCAGCGGCTTAGCCTTGACCACGTCGAACAGCACCTTGCCGAACTCGATCGCCTGGGAAATTTTCTTCGGCGGTTTCGGCTGCTGGAGCATCCCCAGCTTCTTGCCCAGCTCCTCGAGTTCCTCGGGCTTCTCCATATTCATCGCCCAGCAGATGCGCTCCTCGGTTCCCATCAGGTTGACCGCGACGGGAAATTTCGCGCCCTTAACGTTCTCGAACAGCAGCCCCGGCCCGCCGACGCGCAGCATCCGGTTGCAAATTTCCGCGATTTCCAGGTCGGGATCGACGGGGGCGCTGATGCGGCAGAGCTGGCCGCGCTCTTCGAGAAGGTTGATAAATCCCCGCAGGTCTCTGGGCATGGTGCTGTTTACATTTCTTTACGCAGTCTTCATTATGACGCGCTGACGCAATCCGGGGAAAATAACGGCCTATCGTTCCTGCGCTCTGCGTGCCTCCACCGACGCTCTGCGTCGCGAACCCGCTACTGGCTGGTCGTTAACCCCCGATCGCGCAGTTGCTTTAGGAAATACGCCTCCAGCGTCGGGCGCGCCGACTCGATGCTGGCGATCGCCCCCCCGGCCCCCATTACCGCCGCCGTCACTTCCGGCAACGCTCTCCCCGTCTCGCCCTGCCAGGACTCGCCCTGCCGATCGAAAGTATCGAGCACCGAGCCCAGCGCAGCCGCGTCCCCGCCCCGCCCACGAATCGCGTAGCGCTCCGAGCCGCCCAGCAGTTCGTCCAGCGAGCCCGTGCAAAGCAGCTCGCCTCGCGCCAAAATCGCCACGCGATCGCACACTGATTCCACGTCGTTGAGGATATGGCTGTTGAAAAAGATCGTCTTGCCCTGTTCCTTCAGCGCCAGGACGATTTCGCGCATTTGGTAGCGCCCCAGCGGATCGAGCCCCGACATCGGCTCGTCGAGGAACACCACGTCCGGATTGCCGATCAGCGCCTGCGCCATGCCGACCCGCTGGAGCATTCCTTTCGAGTAGCGGCGCATTTGCTTGTTTTTAGCGCTCTCGACCGACAGGCCGACCCAGTCGAGCAATTGAGTGATGCGTTGCGATCGCTGCGATCGCGGAATCGCCAGCAGTTGCGCGACGAACTCCAAGAACTCCCAGCCCGTCAGGTAGTCGTAAAAGTAGGCATTTTCCGGCAGGTAGCCGACTCGTTGGCGCATCGCGCGATCGCCGATCGGGCGTCCGAGGATCGTCGCCCGCCCCGCTGTCGGACGAATCAAGCCGAGCAGCATTTTGAGCAGTGTCGTCTTCCCCGCTCCGTTCGGCCCGAGCAGCCCGAAGGTTTCGCCCGCCCGCACCGAAATCGAACAGCGCTTTAGCGACGTGACTTTGCGATTCAGCCAGAAACCGGTGCGGTAGGTTTTGCTCAGGCCCTCAGCCCAGACGGCGATCGGCGGTTCGTCGGTCGGGCGCGGTGGAGATTGCGCGGCGTGGTTCATCGAATGTGGTTCATCGAAGCAGGGCGGCAGCGGCGCGATCGAGTTAGCGAGGAGCTGTTACCACTACGTATACCAAAAAAGCGGGGCGCGAAAGTCAAGTTACTTCCGCGCCCCGCTTGCATGAGTTGAAATCTGAGACTCTGGTTCTCTACTCGCCAGAACCTCTACTGCAAGTAGGCAACTGGATCGACTGCGCCCAGACCGGCAGCATGCAGCTCGAAGTGCAGGTGTGGGCCGGTGCTGAAGCCCGTGCTGCCCATATCTGCAATGTGCTGGCCCTGCTCGACCACTTCGCCTTCTTCAACAACGTTGCGGCTGTTGTGTGCGTAGAGCGTCAGGCTACCGTCCGGGTGCGTGATCTCGACGAGGTTGCCGTAGCCACCGGAGTTCCAGCGCGCGTAGGTCACAACGCCGGGAGCTGCTGCGAAAATCGGCGTTCCAGTCGGCGCGCCGATATCGATGCCGTTGTGCATCCGTCCCCACCGCCAGCCGTAGCCAGAGGTCAGGACTCCGTGGGCGGGCCAAACGTAGCCGTCCATGTCGCCCATCGGCGTTCCAGCTTCAGGCAAATACTCGCCGACAGCTGCCAGCCCCGGAAGATCTGGCGATGCGGAACGCGGCGGCAGCACTGGAGCGTAGTTGCTCGCTCCGATCGGCGCGACGGCCAGCAGCTCGTCTCCATCAGCATCGCTTGCTTCAGCGCGGGCTACGAGCGGGGCGTCGGGCGCAACCGTCGGTGCTTGTACCACCGATTCGGCGGCATCGTCAGGCTTGGATAGCGCTGCGGCCTGGGCGGCTTCACGTACGGACTCGCGGGCGGAAAATTCTGGATTGATGCGAACCGACGCCATTTCGCGGCTGGGGGCCAGAGCTGGCGGAGACGGAGCGGCGGAGACAGTTACGGCATCGTTGAGTTCCACCGGAACAGCAGCGATCGTGTCGAGCTGGCGAGCGCGCACGCGCTCGATGTCTTCGCGCAGGCTGCTGGCATAGGCAGCGGACAGCTCGGAACTCTCAGCCGTAGATTCGGCCAGCGCGATTTCCGTCGGTGCTGCGGGCAGTTCGGACACAGCGGCCTGGGCGACAGGCAAGTCGGCGGGACTGCTGGCAATCGCGCGATCGCGTCGAGACAGTGCGGCTACGCGCTCGGCGGGCTCTGCAACAAACGGCGTCATCGGCAGCGCGATGCTCTGCGCGTCTTCCGCAGAGTCGGGGAGCAAGGCCACCGTAGGCGAGTTGGAATCGGGTTCATCCGTCGGGGTCAGCGGCAAAACCAGCTCCTGTCCCGGAGTCAGCACGTTCGGGTTGGACAGACTGTTGGTTTCGACCAAAGCCTCGACGGTGACGCCGTGGCGAGCGGCGATCGCGTACAGAGTATCGCCACGAGTAACCCGGTGGGCCGGGGACACTATCGGGGCGGACTCGGGCAATGCCGCCAGCTCGTTCAGGCCCGCATCGTCGAGGGTCGGTGCAAGCTGAATCGGTAGCGACAGTTCGGGTGCGGGTAGTGCTGCGATCTGGGCTGCGCCGTCATGGGAGCCGGGAAGCAGCTCCAGCGCGCCAGCCTCAGGGGCATTGTCGAGCAAGGGCGACACGTAAGCCACTCGCTCCTCTTCGGTGTCTGCAACTGGCTCGCTCTTTGCGTCGGGAGCGCCGCCGCGCAGTCCGTTCTCGGAAAAGCCGCGAACGTCAAGGTCTTTGTCTAACGCCTTACGGCTAGCAGAAAATTCGCTCGCGTCAACGACAATATCGATTTCTGGGCTGCGATTCATGCCCTCGCGTACGGGAATGCGAATCATCTCGCCAACACGCAAGTCGTAGCCACTCGGCAAGTTGTTCTCACTGACGATATCGCGCAGGTCTACTCGATAAGCGGAAGCAATATGCCACAGCGTCTGGCCTTCGCGGACGATGTGCTGGATGTACTCGCTTTCGAGAGCTGCCGGTGAAGCTGAAGCTACGGGCTCCTGCGGCAGAGCGGAATTGGAACCTTGCTCCTGCGAGGCTTCTGCCTCGCCGGGAATCACGACCGTCTTGTCGATCGAGGGAACCATCAGCGCAGAAGCCAAGCTATCAGCAGCTCCGGCCTCAACGTCTGCCTGCTCGATAGCTTCGTGCGTCTGCAGCGCATCTTCGGGAGGCAAGTCGGGAGCTTCCCGCGTCTTGTCATTGCTTTCCGAAACAACAGAGGCGCTGCTCGGCTTGGGAAGCGCCAGACCGACGGCTCCCATAGAAATTGCAAGGCCGATCGCTGCTGCAGACGTGCGGACTCGGCGTTGCCCCTCACCACAGGCGGACTTTGCGGCATCGACGAGAGGAACGGAATCCATCTCGCAAATGGGCGTGGGGACGTTTGAGTGTGGGAACGTGCGTTTCAAGCAACGACCTCCTAGGACGACTTCACGGGCGCTCTCCGTACTCTTCAGCCCGACCGAGTCCCGCCTGAACGGGAGCTGGAAGAGGGCTGTCGATGCCGCCAGATCCCAAAAAACAGGGAACTGTACAGCTCACGGAGAGTGTCTCGATCGCTGGTCGCGATTTCGCTGTGGATAAGGTTAGCCTGCTTTTCCCAATTTGTACACGAAAATTTAGAAAAGCCATCCGCAGCACTAACGAAAGCAGAATCGAAACATCTCCGAACGGGAAAGGGCACGAGCACGCCAAAAATGGCTGTGCAATCTTCAATTGCCGGGCTCGAAAGCAGGAATTGAAGTTTCAGCTCGATAGTTTAGCAAACTGCGCCGTATGTGCAATCCGTGCGCGCGGTGAGTCCGAAAAACTCGATCGCCCGATGATGACGCCCCCAGACAAGAGAAGCCGCAACCTATAAGGCCTGAGGCTTGACAGCCCCGAAGGGCACGGGCATCAAGTCCGAGTGCCACCTGGGGAAATCGATCGGGCTCGACCGAAGTCGCGGGAGGCGCGAGCGCACAGTTACTCTCATCGTCTCTGCGCGCGCATCCGGAAGCTTCTGACTTGCGGTTTCTACGCAGAGCTTTCATTTATATATGAGAAGCAAATGCGTCGCGACGAATAAAGGCGATGCAGCGCTCGAGGCCCGAGCCGTGAAGGTTCGACGGGCGATGGTTCAGACGGGGATGCGAGGCATCCGAGCGACGTTCGGTTAACCCAATCAATTCGGACGGCTCTTCCAACCGAGCTCGACAATACGCATTGCTTATGTTTTGCGCGCGACCGGAGCTCGGGCCAGATCGATTCGTCAATGGCCGCAAACAACCGAGCCAGCGACCCGCGAGCCTGACGGGGGAGCGCTCGCAACCACGCTACACCGCGCCGAGCTGACGCAGCGCCTCAAATAAGCCGATCGTCGCGCTGACCGACAGGTTCAAGCTGCGGACACTGGGCTCGGCAATGGGAATTCGGATCGTCGCATCGCAGCTTGCCAGCACCGCTTCCGAGAGCCCTTCCGTCTCGCAGCCGAACAGCAACCAGTCCGTCGCCGCAAATTCAAACTGCGTATGTTGGTGCTGACCGCGCGTCGTAAAGCCCAGGCAGCGTCCGGAACGGCTCGATCGCAGGGCCGCAAACTCAGCCCAGGAGTCGTAATAGGTCAAATCGACATACGGCCAATAGTCGAGCCCCGCCCGCTTCAGGTGGCGATCGTCGATCTTGAAGCCGAGCGGGCCGACTAGGTGCAGCGGCGTTTTGGTCGCGGCACAGGTACGGGCGATATTGCCCGTATTGGGCGGAATCTGAGGCTCGACGAGAACGATTTGCGGCATGGTTCGAGGCAGATAAAGACTGTGTGGTCGGTGTGCGATCGAGCAATTAACCGGGAAATCGGCCGAGGAATCGGGAGACATCTCGAGCGCATGCTCCCAATCCCGGCCCTTGGCGACCGTTTACCCAGAAAATACCGGCTCATCTCATCAGGTTTCTTAATCTCTGGCCCGATCGCGAAATCTATCAGAATTCTTGATTGATTCAAAGAAAGGACAGCGCTCAAATCGAAGCATTTACGCGATCGTACGTACAGTGGCGACCACAGGTTCTAGACCTTGCATATTTATACGGTCACTTGAAGCCCATCGCACTGCCTTTATCTGAGTTTCCTCATGGAGGTTAAGGATTCACCACTCCGAGCCTACGTGCTACCACGTATTTTGTCCGCGCATCTATATATATGCAATGTTTGCGGCATACATATAGACGCGCGGCGCGAGCATGGACGGTTGACGCAGAATGGCGCATGCTCGCACCGCAACCTCGCGAAATTTCGCCCCAAAGCAGCTCTAAGCCAGCGCCGTCAAACAAATCTTGTGCTCGAGTTCCTGTTCTTGCAACGCCATCATGCGGCTGGCGGACTGAAGGATTGCGGCGATCGACTCGCCGCGCTCGGCCTGGGCGCGCCACTGTTGGGACGTGTTGCCATCGCGGAGAATATGGCGCAATGGCGAGAGAAAGCAGCCAATGCCGCGATCGCGCGCCATCGGTCGTACGGTCTCGTAGAGCGCAGCGATCCAATCACGGGCCAGAATTTCGCGCCCGTCCTGCCAATGGCGTAGCGTCGCGTTGAGGCTGGTACGGCTGACGGCGCGTTCGTTGTGCTGGATTATTTCGAGCAGGTCGCTGGCGCGCGTCCCGGCGGGCAGGTCGCTACACACCAGCGGATCGAGGCTCGGATCGTCGATCGCCTGCTGGACGCGCATCTCTAGCAGCGCCGCGATCGCCAGCAGGTCGAGCGGGTTGGTCACCAGGTCACAGATGCGAACTTCCAAACGGTTGAGATCGTAGGGACGTCGCTCGCCGTTCGGGCGCGCCGACATCCACAGATGGCGCGCGTTGTACATCGTGCCGCGATCGAGCTGCTCGTCCGTCCAGCGAATAAAGTGAGCGTGATCCTCAAACAGCGGCGGCATCTGACTCGGAACCTGAGGAAACAGGCCCCAGCGCGTCGAGTCGTAGTCCGTCAGCCGACCATCGAGGAATGGCGACGACGCACTCAGCGCCAACAGCAGCGGCGCTTCGAGACGGATCAGCCGCATCACTCGAATCAACACGCCCGGATCGGGGATACCAATATTAATGTGAATGCTAGCCGTGACGACGCTCGTCCCGTAGGTCTCTGCTATGTACGTGTGGTAAGGATTGTCAGGGGCAGCGCGATAGAAGCGCGAAGTGTCGCCCAGCGAAAGCGTACTGCCAGGAAGAATCGTATAGTCGCCGTCGGGTTGGGCGCGGAGATAGTTGCGTAGCGCGAGGCGAGGTTTCAGCAGCTCGCAGATCAGGCGCTCGTAGCTGCGGTGAGGCGCGGTGGCGTACTCGACGTTGCGACTGTCGGGCTCGCGCATAAAGCCGGGCAGATCGCGGGTGATGCGATCGGAGAGGCCGACGATGCGACCGTCCGCCGTTCCGGTGTACATCTCGACTTCAAAGCCTTTGGATAGAAGCATCGTAGGTTCACCGCGTCGTACGCGTCCGGACGGTTTTCGCTCTCTCATCCTATGTCAGGCCGGGAATTTCTCAGTGGGGATACCACGACCGCGATCGAGGACGCGCGCGAATCGCCCCTCAAAAAAAAGCGCGCTAGCTAGCGCGGCGCGCGAACTCATCCCGCCGCCTGGATTTCAGCTTCGGAACAAAATTAGCGATCGTCTTTACTGGCTTGAGATGCGGGTTTTGTCGCAGTCTTCAACCGCGATCGCCGTTCCGCTGTTTCACGGTGCCGCACTGTCTTTGCTCCGCGACCCACTGCCTATTTTGCCTGCCCGAATTGCAAGCCGGAGCCTTTTTCACCGAGCGCTATCACTACCGCCGCCATTTTTATTAGGCACTTTAATTAGGAGCTTTCAGCAGCTTCTCAAAACTCGTAAAGAGACACAAAATCGACCGAACCAGGTTTCCGCTTCTCGATGTCATGCGAACTAGTAAAAAGTGGGCGGAAGTCAGGCCAAAAACACTCGGCTATTAAAAATTCATCAACGTTGTTAAATCGCGTGAACTTTCCGTAACTTTCGCGTTCGCAGGAGATGTTCTGTTAAATCTCAATTACAGCCTGCGATCGCAATCGAGCCGCAAAAAATGTCGTGCTAGGGTGATCGCAAAGACCGCCACCCAGACCCCTGGAAGCTATTTGGTAGGGAGCAAGACTCACGTATGACCGCCACAGACGCACGTAACTTCGTTGCCGGACGCAGCACCCAAGACAGTCGAGTTGCCGTACTGCTTATCGGCTATGGCGAAGTAGAAAGCTATGAAGACTTCGCAAACTATAACGAGCAGGCCCTCAATCTTTTAACCGCAAAGTTCGCCCCCGTCCCCAACTGGATTTACCCACCGCTAGCAAAGCTTCTGGCGCTCTTCGATCGCCACGAGTGGGGGCACCAGCACCACAATTTCATCTCGCCACACAATGCTATTTTCGAGCGCCAGCGGGCGGGCATCGAAGAACACCTCCAGCAAACCTGGGGAGAGCGCGTTGAAGTGTTTAAAGCCTTTAACTTCTGCGAGCCGTTCTTGCCCGAACAGGTAATTGCCGAAATCAACGAGCGCGGCTTCGATCGCCTGCTGATTTACCCGCTACTCGTGGTCGATTCGATCTTTACCAGCGGCATCGCTCTGGAGCAGGTGAACGACGCGCTGCAAAAGGTCTTGGAAGGGAAGGCTGAAGCATCGGAAGATTCGGAGTTTGAGGGCACGGCGGCGTCGCCAGCCGAGCTGCTCCACGGCACGCGCTATATTCCGTCGTTTTTCGATCGTCCCGAATATATCGACCTGCTGGCACGAGTGACGATCGAAAAAATCGAAGGTGAACTGACTCGCGACTTTCTGCCGTCGCAAATCGGAATCGTGCTGATGAACCACGGCTGTCCGTTCAAAGCAAAGGGCTTTACGTCCGGCATCGACGAGAGCCAAGCGCTCTACGAAGCCGTGCGCCAGCGCCTGATTCACCGCTATCCGCTAGTGTCCGTCGGCTGGCTGAACCACGACACACCACTGATCGAGTGGACGCAGCCCGATGCGGAAACGGCGGCGAGCAATCTAATTCAGCTCGGCGCGCGGGCGATCGTGATGATGCCGATCGGCTTCGTGACCGAAAACCACGAAACGCTGCTCGACGTGCATCACATCATTCACCATCTGGAGCGCCACCACCCCAACGTGCGCTACGAACAGATGCCCTGCATCAACGATCGCGCCGAGTTCGTGCAAATTGCGGCATCCTGGGCCAACGAGCATATCGCCAGCCTGCTGAATGAAGAAGTTCCGGCGATCGCGCCGCCGACCATTGTCGATGCGGTCAGCCAGGACTAGCGTTGCCGTAGGGGTGCGCCATTTTCTAGTTCGTTCCTGAGTTAGCCAGAACTCGCCACCGGCATTGACGGTGGCGTTTTTTTTGCGCGATCTCCCGCGAGATCTAGGTTTCGCGGGGTTTTCTTTGCCCTCGCAGATCGTTAGAGTGAGTGTCTAGCTCGTCCAATGCGACCCCAATCCCTCGCCATGCCCGATATCTCCAACGAGATCGTCAGTTCGCTTTCAGTCCTTCAAAGCTGCGATCGTCAGCGCGTCAGCGACGGCCAGACCGCATCGATCCTCGGAGGCTGCGCGCCCGATCGGCGTTTGCTCGTGCTGGTGCTCCCGCAGCTTGGAGACTTCGACAGCCTCGAGTACGCCTGGTGGCTAAATCGCGATCGCGAGCGGCTGGACGCGGCAAACGTGACGGTGCGGGCAGTGGGCATCGGCGATCGCGCCTCGGGCAAAGCATTTTGCGACTACACGCAGTTCCCGGAAGAGTCACTGTTTATCGATCCGACTGGGCAGCTCCATCGCGACTTAGGGCTATATGCGGGACTGACCTGGGATTTTCCGCTGCTGTCGGCGTCGCAGTCAGCCTGGGTGAATCTGATGTTGATGTGCGCGGGCATCGGCAGCCCGGGGACGCTGGCGGAGGTGTTTCGCGGCTACCGAGGCGATCGCGCCGCGCCGCAGCTCATTGGCGATGACGAGACGATCGTCGCCAAGCCGCTGCCGCCCCTGCGCGGGGCGTTTTTCGCGGCGGCGGGCGGATCGGGATTTCAGCGCCCCTTTGAGCTGGCAACGCTGCGGCTGCGGAATATGGCGGAGGTTTTGGGCAGATGGAAAACCTACGTTCCCGACGCGCAGCACATGACTCAGCGGGGCGCGACGTTTGTGTTTGAGGGCTTTGATGCGGCCAGCTCGGGCGGCGATCGCTCCCAAGACCGAGCACTGCTCTACGAACACCGCGATCCGGGCATTCTGCGCTTTGCCGCCAACCCGAGCGATCCGCTATCGTTCCTAGACGAGCTGCCCGCCGCCGAACCCGTCGCCGCAGGAAAGTAGCCGCTTTTCTCAATGTTCCGAGAGACCGGGTTTCTCGGGCGTTCTCGGCTTCCGCGCGATCGACTTTTAGAAACCCAGTTTCTGAGATCGCGTCTATACACTCGACCTTGCTCGACTTTTTTCAACCCCGCTAACCGGCCATGTACGATTCCGCGATCGATCTAGAGTCCGCCGTCGAATTTGCCGAAAACCCCGAGCCGCGCTGTCCTTGCGTGCTGCTGCTCGACACTTCCGGCTCGATGTCCGGCGCGCCGATCGCCGCGCTTAACGAAGGACTCATCGCCTTCCGCGAGGCGCTCGATGCCGATGACCTAGCCCGCAAGCGCGTCGAAATCGCCACGATTTCTTTCGACAGCCACGTCAAAATCATTCAGGACTTTATCACTGCCGATCGCTTTGAAGCGCCAGTACTCACGGCCCAGGGCCTGACCAGCATCGGCACGGCGGCAACGGCGGCGATCGACGCGATCGCCGATCGCAAGCAGCAGTACCGCAACAGCGGCATCTCTTACTATCGACCCTGGATTTTCCTGATCACCGACGGCGAATCTCAGGGCGAAACACCGGAAATCGTTGCTGAAGCGACTCGTCGCATCCGCGAAGAAGAAGAAGCTAAGCGCGTCGCCTTTTTCGCCGTCGGCGTCGAAAACGCCAGTATGGAATCGCTCTCTCAGCTTGTCGTGCGCGCGCCGCTGAAGCTGAAGGGCTTGCAGTTCCGCGAGATGTTTCTCTGGCTCTCGACAAGTATGCAGCGCGTCTCCCACTCGCAGCCGGAAGACCAAGTGCCGCTGCCGCCGCCGGGTTGGGGCACGGTGTGATGAGCGGCGAGCCTCAAGGCAATTCGGGGGATGTCGCACCGATCGCCGATCGAACCTGGCAAGTCGCAGCGGCATCGGTGTGCGGTACGAGTCACCGGCGCTGCGAGATGCCGTGCCAGGACGCCCACGCCTGGGAAATATTGCCGTCCGGGGCGATCGCGATCGCCGTGGCAGACGGCGCGGGCTCGGCGGTTCACAGCGATCGCGGCTCGCAGGTCGCGGTCGAGACAGCAGTCAGTCTGCTGCGAGATCGGGCGGGAGAGCTTCTGGCTTGGGTCACGGCTGAAGTTGGAGAAGCAAGCGAAACTAAAGAACATCGCGAAGCAGACGAGTCGGTCGACACAGACGACGTAGGTGAGAGCGACTCGGGCGAAAGCCAACCGGATTTGGAGACGATCGCCCGCGAAATCTTCGACGGCGTACTGATCGCACTCGCGGAAACAGCCGAACGCGAAAGCTGGGAACTTCCCGAGCTGGCAACCACCCTCGTCGCCGTCGTCGCCGATCGTGCGGGGGTCGTGGCGATCCAGGTTGGCGACGGCGCGGCGATCGTCAGCGACGCAGACGGAAATGCGGTGACGATAACCGCGCCCGACAATGGCGAGTACGCCAACGAAACGGTGTTCGTGACTTCGCAGCGCGCGCGCGATCGGCTTCAGGTCGCGACTTGGTGCGGCGAGCTGACGCACCTTGCAGCGATGACGGATGGGTTGCAGCGGCTGGCGCTGACGTTTCCCGATGCGGAGCCGCATTTGCCGTTTTTCCGGCCGTTATTTCAGTTTGTGGAGCAGGTAAGCGATACTGGTGTAGCATGCTTGAAATTAGCAAGCTTTTTGGCGTCGCCACGCGTGAGCGATCGGGCGGATGATGACCTAACGTTGCTAATCGCCTGCTTGCAATCTGATTCGCCACAAATTTAGAACCGGCAAGAGTAACCAGAACAACGGCAACGCAGAGGTTTCTGGCACGGTTCGAGTGTCTAGAGCGGCCAAGACGGCTGCGCGATAAAAGGTTCCGTTTTCCTCTTTCTTTGATTCTGCCCTCGGCTCGATGTCGTCTGGGTGGTCAACTCATGTAAGGGACTTGTTTGTCGTGCTTGAGCTTCAACTCAGTCGTTGATCGGGAGTCGTAATTCTTTTGCGTAAAGTTCCGGGACTGTTCTGGCAGCGATGAATATTGGAGCGAACTGGCCTGAGGTTAGATAGCGGTTTTTCATTTTTTGCGTGCTTCCTATGACTTTTTTTAGCAGAGACAATGTATCTCTCAGTCGCGAGCCCGATCTGGAAATTTTTGACGTGCCCGCCCGTGTTACGGGTGGCGCTGGCAATGACACACTTACAAGTGCACCGAATTCATTCGAGTTAATCAACACCAGCTCCATACGTGTTGGCGACTTGTTTATTGCAGACCTCGGCCGTTTAAATCTTGTCGCCAGAGGAGGCACAAGCAGCCGGTTTTTCGGCGGCTCCGGCGATGATTTTCTGGTCGCCAGAGGTGTTGGCGACGATTTATTTGGCGATGGTCTTCGTATTGCCTCAAATGATGGAGACGATACCTTAATCGCCCAGGCGGTGAGAGCCGGGATATTTGGTGGTGGAGGCAACGACGCCATTTTGGCAGAGGGAGGATTTACCTTTATCTTTGGGGGTCCGGGTAACGACAGCATCTTGGCAGAGGAAGGATTTACCTCTATTTTTGGGGATCGGGGTAACGACAGCATCTATGTGGCCGAAGACCGCAATGAGGTTTTCGGCGACGAAGGCAACGACACCATTCGCGGTGGCGAGGGCGGCGACTTCTTCGGAGGCGATGCAGGCGACGACTACCTGATTGCCTCGCAGCGTGTAGATGACCGAAGTCGACTGTTCGGGAATGAAGGCCGCGACACGTTGATTGCTGGCCCGAACGCGGACGTGCTGTACGGAGGAAAAGGTGACGACTTGCTTGTTGCCGGAAGCGACTCAAACGCCGAGCTGTTCCCCGGCAATTCGCGGCATTTGGGCGGCGATAACGGCGACGATACGCTGATCTATGACAACTCTGTATCGGAAGCCATCCTGAATGGCGATGGTGGCGGCACAGACCCAGGAGGCGACCTGTTCCAAGTGACAGGTGATGCGACGGGCTTACTGATATTCGGTGGAGCCGGCAGCGACTCGTTGGAGGGGACGCTCGGTGCAGAAGCGGAAGTATATATGGGCAAAGGCGATGACTACTTCCAGGTCAACAGCGCCGGTTCGAGCATCTTCAGCGGCGACTTCGGGGATGACGTCGGTTCGATCGTCTCGGCGGGCGATGACACCATCCTCGGCGACCCGGCTGAGATCGGTACCGATGGAAGCGCCGGAGCCGACACCCTGAGCGTCAGCCTGACGGGCGGCCAAGCCTTTATCTACGGCGACGACACGAACAATAGCGCAGCGGGTAACGACAGCATCGTCGTCTCCGGCAACGGGAGCGCCATTGTCTTCGGTGGCGGCGGCAACGACTATTTAGATGGTTCTGCCAACCAGGGCGTCGATACACTGGACGGTGGATCGGGCAACGATATCTATGTCTTTGGCCCTGGCGATGTTATTCCCTTCGATAGCCTAGGGGCGAATACCTATATCGCTGGCCCTGGCGTGACGAGCGATGTCGTTATCACGGTGACGGCCAACGATAGCTTCTCCGGTGGAGCGACTTTCGTTGTGGCTGGTGAATTTGAACTGATCCGAACCCTCCCCAGCGGCGGCCTGGTCAGCAGCGATGGCAGAGACTTAATCACCATCGGAACCGCAAACGGACTGACTGACCTGCGTGACGGTGACGATACGCTCAACATCACGAACCTAACAGAAACGGGTTCGGTGTTCGGCGGCGATGGCAACGACGTATTCAACGTGTCCGGCATCGTGAACGGCTTGCTATCCGGCGGTGACGGCGTCGATATCTTCAATATCGATACGCTGGGAGCTGGAGCCAGCATCGATGCGGGAGCCGGAGACGAGCGCATCGTCATTTCGGCAATCGGCACAGAGAGCAGCACCGCCGCGACGGTCTCCGGCGGTGACGGCGACGACACGACAGGTATTGCCTACATCGGCGAGAACGTACCGGAAGGATCGAGCACTGCACTGCCCTTAGTTCTCAATGGCGGTGCGGGCAATGACTTGATTTACGGCAAAGTGTCTGGCGGAGATTTGATTTCCGGCGGCGCGGGTGACGATACACTATATGGCGGCGGCTTCGGGGCTAGTGCCGCCAGCTCCGGCGTGGCCTCCCGACGCGATACCCTGGTCGGTGGCGCGGGGGCGGATGTATTTGTCCTCGGCTCGAGCGCGAAGACCGGCTTTATTGAAGCAGTCGCCGGTGCCGGAACGGAGTTCTTTAACGTGTCCCCCTACGTGACCGATGGTTCGACCGCAGCCACAACCACCAAAGCCGTCTACAACGGTATCGAGCACGTAGATATTATCCAAGACTTCGATCCTACGGAAGATATCCTGCTCCTAAATACCCGCTCGGGGATTATGTCCACCTTTGGTGCCCTTAATGCCGGTACGAGCGCACGACAGTTGACGACTTATTCCCTCGAATCCGGCTCGCTCGCTTACCTAGCAAACAACACATCAGCGTCGGGCTTCCTCTTAGGCGCAAACGGCAACGATGCGGGAACCGCAAACAGCCTGGGAATTATGGCCCGTACCAACAATGCCCGTACTTTAGATATGGGTGGCATCGTTACCGGCGAGGTGGACGCCTTCGGCTTTACCTACGACACCGATACGGGAGCCCTCTACCTCAGCGGTTTCCTGACTGCCATCTTCTCGAGTAAGCCGTCGCTCCGGGATGAGAATATTCAGGCGATCGGGTTTGCTGACACCTCGAATGCGATCGTGCTTATCTAGAAAATTCGCGATCGTCAGTCGAAAAAACGCGACTCTCGATCGGCTGTGCCGCGAACTCGGCGCGATCGCCCGCTCGTCAATATGTTCGTTCTGCTTACGAGTTCGGCCACCAAGTCGGATCGTTGTCGCAGCCTCGGCAAGCAGTGCGCCTGCGCCCATCGGCAACTGAGCCGGAGCGCTGCATTTTCTGCTGCATCGGCGACACGTCGATCGGCACACAAAAAAAGCCCGGCAAACGCCGGGCTTTTCATTAACCAAATAACAACTTTCAGCTGTCAACTGTCAGGGCTTTACACGTTACCCAAACCGAAGCTCATATAGCCTTTGTTCGAGTAGAAGCTGCTCTGACCAGAGAAGTCATAGGAGAACGTTTCGAGCAGTCGGCCGCCTTTGTCGTCATAGACTTTCGCGAAGCCTTTGTCCGCACCGTCAAACGTGCCCGAGAAAGTCCGGCCGTAGGCCGCGTGTCCCGAGTACATCTCATCGCCTGAAGCATCGACAATCGAGATGTAGCAGCTGCCATCGTAGTCGAACTTGTGCGAGTAACGCGATTTGCGATTGCTGCAGTAGAGGTTGAACTTGCGTTTGGACTTCGGTTCGCCCGTGACTTCGTCGTAGTCATCGGAGTTGGTGTAGTGGCTCGTATCCGAGTCACTGACCGATCCTGCCGTGACCGTACCGACGTTTTTGTAGGTGCCGACTTCGGTTTCGCCAGGGAGCGAGATATCGAGCTTCTTCAGCTTGAAGGCATCGTGGCTGTGGTCGGTGCGCGCTGCGACGACCAGCGTGTTGCCGGTCAGTTCGTCCGCATTGAAGTCCGCCCAGCGAGACGAGTTGTAGCTGTTGTCGTTGTTGTTCTCCTTCGTAAAGCTGTTCAGGATGCTGCTATTGAGCATCGAGATATCGCCGTTGCGATCGCCAATCCAGAAGGATGCATCGCTGTCGCCAGAGATGTAGCTGAGGAAGGCACGATCGACAACAACATCTCGATCGAATTCAAAGAGGATGTAGTCGTTGCTGGTGCCGTTATCGACGCGGTGCAGCGAGCCACTTTCGTTTTGGTTGGTCACGCCGAGGCCACCGCCGTACGCACCCAAGAATGCAGTCTTCCAGCCCGAACCGCTCTTGTTGCTGCTGAAAGCACTGACGTCAACCGAAACACCGTCTTTCGAGAAGGTGCGGACGTTGCCTGCGTGACCCGTGGTGTAGCTGTTGCCCGTCAGGTAGAACGTGATGTCTTCGCCTCCACCGGTCGAGGTCACGAGGTTTTCTGCGACACCCGTCTCTTCATAGATCCAGGTTTCGCCCGGCGCAAGGGTATTGTCACCATCACCTTGGCTAGTGATGTTGGAAATTACGCCTTCCTGGTCGTCCGTGACGCTGATTTCGCTCTTCGCGAAGGGCACATCGCCGGTGTTGGTGACTTCGTAAGTCCAGGTCACCGTTTCGCCAGCCGCGATTTCTGGTGCTTCGTCCGGCGAGTCGGCATCCACACCGTTGGTGAACTTCTCGATTGCGATTCCCGGGTTCTCAGGCTCGGGCTCACCGTTCGTGTAGTGGCTCGGATCCTCATCGCTGACGTCTCCGGCAACGACCGTACCGATGTTTTTGTAGACACCAACTTCGGTTTCGCCAGGGACTGAGATATCGAGCTTCTTCAGCTTGAAGGCATCGTTGTGATGGTTGGTGCGAGCTGCGACCACCAGCGTATTGCCGGTCAGCTCGTCGGCGTTGAAGTTCGCCCAGCGCGAGGCGTTGTGGCCGCCCTTGCCACCATTCTTATTCTCCTTCGTGAAGCTGTTCAGGATGCTGCTGTTGAGCATCGAGATATCGCCGTTGCGATCGCCAATCCAGAAGGATGCATCGCTGTCGCCAGAGATGTAGCTGAGGAAGGCACGATCGACAACAACATCTCGATCGAATTCAAAGAGGATGTAGTCGTTGCTGGTGCCGTTATCGACGCGGTGCAGCGAGCCACTTTCGTTTTGGTTGGTCACGCCGAGGCCACCGCCGTACGCACCCAAGAATGCAGTCTTCCAGCCCGAACCGCTCTTGTTGCTGCTGAAAGCACTGACATCGACCGAAACGCCGTCTTTCGAGAAGGTGCGGACGTTACCCGCGTAGCCCGTGGTGTAGCTGTTGCCCGTCAGGTAGAACGTGATGTCTTGGCTCGCGCCGCCACCAGTCGAAAGGTCTTGGGCCGTACCTGTCTGCTCGTAGATCCAGGTTTCGCCCGGAGAGAGGATACTGTCGCCATTACCCTGGTCGATGATGTTGGAAATCACACCCTCTTGGTCGTCGGTGACGTTGACTTCGCTTTCATCAAAGGGCACGTCGCCAGTGTTGGTGACTTCGTAAGTCCAGGTCACTGTCTCGCCTGCATCGACTTCCGGTGCTTCGTCCGGTGAGTCAGCATCTACACCGTTGGTGAATTTCTCGATATCGATATCGGGGTTGGTGGGGACTTCGACAATACCGGCGTCAATCGTCGGGTTGTTCTCACCGGGGTCGAGCGTGACGA
>CALCCD010000128.1 GCA_937899645.1 uncultured cyanobacterium
CACTGGTGGCCTACACATCGCTCTAACGCTCTTCACTAAGTCGGATTTGGTATGACACGATGCCGCCCCAGCAACTGAGCTGCGTGCTGGATATTGGCAGCGGACTGGGATTGAAGCAGGTAGAGAAACTGGACGCGCTCTTTGCCTGCTCCTGTTGTCTGGCTGGCCAGAAGAGCTTTTAGGTCTGCCGAACTTTCTTGAATCTGTAACTTGTAGACTCCAGACATCGCCGATTTCTGTGGGGGGACTCCTCTATCCTATCTGTAGTCTCACTTTCTGGGCTTGGTATTAGGGGGAGCTGGCGGCAAAGCGATCGAGTTTTCCCTGAATATTCGGGTGCGAGGACGAATAGCGAACAATCCAAAGCGCGCGCCAACTGGCCCTCAACGGGGGCAGCCGTCAGATCGCACTGCGAGTTCGGGCGATCGAGCGCGCTTTGGGGTTCCATCTGCTGGCGGCAAAGCGATCGAGTTTTCCCTGAATATTCGGGTGCGAGGACGAATAGCGAACAATCCAAAGCGCGCGCCAACTGGCCCTCAACGGGGGCAGCCGTCAGATCGCACTGCGAGTTCGGGCGATCGAGCGCGCTTTGGGGTTCCATCTATCGTTTCTATTTGCCTGGAGGCCGCTCGTGAAACCTATCTACCTTGCCCTTTACTGGGCAACGCACTGGGCAACGCACTGGGCAATGCGCGCTGGGAGTGGGATGTGGAGTTCGCCGAGCGCATCGGCGTTCGCGGACGGCGAAGAGCAGTTTCCCTATGCATTCTTTGTGGCGCTGATCGCGACGATCGGGCTGGGTTTGGGCCTGTGGGCGACCCACGCCAGACAGCAGCAGTCGCTGGCGATCGATGACTGCATCGAGGCCGAGCTGGTGCAGGACGCTTCGGCGGTGAACCTCGAGCGGGCGGCGGCGATGTGCGAAATGAAGTGCATTCGCGGCGAGCTGTCGGAATGTTTATGAGGCGCTCGCTTCGGACTCGACCGGTGTGGCCAGATAGGGCGCTGAGCTCTCGATCTGCCAGTCCAGCGGTGTCGTGGTGGCGCGTGGCGCGATCGCGAGCCGCTCGATGTGACTGGCGAGTCGCAGTGCTTGCAGGGCCTGTTCGCCACCGACCGAAGGTGGCTCGCTGCCGCGCACGCACTGCATAAAGTGTTCGAGTTCGGCGTGGAGCGGCTCGATGTTGCTGGTACGCACGCGCTCGATCGTGCCGTCCTGACGGTAGAGCACCTGGCCGTGTTCGGTGGTGTAGTCGGCGGTGGTCTGACGGTGGATCGAGATGTCGTGATTGAGGAAGTCCGCTTCGGTGAGCGACTTGCGGCAGTGGGCGACGATCGTCCGGCGCTTCTGGTGGGTGATCTTGCTGGCGGTGAGGGTGGCGATCGTCCCGTTCTCGAAGTCGAGCGTGGCGGTAACGTAGTCCAGATAAGGCGATCCGGGAGCCCGACTGCCGCTGGCCGTTAGATGGACGATCGGGTGAGGATTGAGATCGAGAATCAGGTCGATGTCGTGGATCATCAGATCGAGCACCACCGACACGTCGTTGGCGCGATCGGAGTAAGGACTGAGACGATGAGCTTCGAGTGCGACGATGTCCTCGTTCGAGAGCACCTTGCTGAGTTCCTTAAAAGCCGGGTTGAAGCGCTCGATATGGCCCACCTGAAGGATACAGGCAGCTTCGGCGGCGGCCTTGACCAACGATTCGGCTTCTTCAATGCTGGCCGCGATCGGCTTTTCGATTAGGACATGCACCCGCGCGGCAAAACAGGCGAGACCGACAGCGTGGTGCAGCCGGGTCGGGACGGCCACGCAAACGGCATCGACGAGCGGCAGCAAGTCGCGGTAGTCCTCGAAAAAGGCGATCCGGTAGCGCTTGGCGATCGTCTGGCCGCGCTCGACGCTCGCGTCGGCGACGCCGACGAGTTCGACATCTTTTAACAGGCTCAACACGCGCGTGTGGTGCTGTCCCATGTTGCCGACGCCAATGACTCCCACCTTGACGGGGGCGGCGGGGGTCGGGCGGGCTGTGGGGGATTCTAGGCTCACGTCGAGGTCGCGTGGATTGTTACAGACCGTAAAGCTAGGGCGATCGTATCACAGGAGTAGCGATGGCGCGCCTCGGTCGCACAAGCCGGAGAGGCGTGAGACGATCGAGGGCGACGGAGGGCGATCGCTAGCCGAACGTCGAACCGTTCCAGCCCCACATCGAGCGCGTCACGTCAGAGAATTCGATATACGTGCGATCGCCCGCAACGCCGAGGTGGGCAGTGACGCGCTCGCAGAAGACCTGGCTCATGGCTTTCGTCTGCTCCGGTGGCATCGTGCCGATGCTTTTAATCTCGATATAGCAAGCGGGAGCGGCGCGGCCACCAAAGGTCATCGGGACGTCGTCTTCAAGCGCCGTCATCACGTAGGCTTCGGACTTGCCGAGCTGCTGGGCGAGCTGAGCGGAAAGCTCCACCAGTAGGGCGTCGGCGGCAGCGCGATCGGCTAGCTGGGCGGAAGTCTTGACGTGAATTAGGGGCATGGCGGCGATGCAAAATAGGGCGCGGTTTCGGTGGGCGCGCGGACAGTGTGGCGGTTCGAGGGATCGAGCGCGAGCCTTCTCCTCGGGGTCGGCCCACGAGACGACCGTAGCGCACCGGCGAGATTCAGGTCGCGATCGCGCCGAAATTTATCGAATTGAGGCGATGTTTCAGCGATTCCGTGAGCTAGTCTGGACGTAACGGGCCGGTAACAACAGGCCGCCCCGCGTCGCCACCGGCTCGCTATTGCCATGAACCTGCTGAAATTCTCGATCGTCGCCATCCCGTCGCTGTTTACGAGCTTCATCGTTATCGACTTCGTTTACACGCTGTACCGCACCATCGACCCGAGCCCCGGCGCAGTCCTGCGGCGCAATCCCCACATCCGCGAAGCCGCCGAGCTGTACGAGCGTCTAGCGAAGGTGGAGACGGTCGCGTTTCAGTCCTATCTCAAAGCCCCCAACGTCGAAGCACTACAAATCGCCCGCGATCGCCTGATCCAAGTCCGCGCGATCGCCCAGCGTGCCGACCTACGCTTTAAGCGCCGCGTTCTGAAGTTCGCCATCTGAAGTTCGCCATCTGAAGTTCGCCGTCGTGTAGCCGCTCGGCTCGCCATGCTTCTCTGAATCTCGCGACGGGTAAATATTTTGAGCGGACGAGAGACTGAGAGTTCCAGCATCTGGTAGGACGCGAGGCTTCTCGGTTTCTTCGCGAAGACTGGCGGCGGCGATCGTGCTTTATTCCTCCCTGTAGCTCGATCGCGCGATCGTCGAAGCTCGTGCTTCGTCTAGTCGGCGTCCAGCCACAGCTTGAGTCCGATGGTGATGAGCGCCGTGGCAATACTGCCCAGCAGCGTAATTCGCACGATGCGGTTGTACTTGCGCACCTCGATCTCCGCCAGCTTCTCCGCCGTCTCCACGCTTGCCTCCATCGACTGACGCACATAGCGGTCTAGCTCTCGTGCTAGCGCTGCAACCACTGCCACGATCAGTGCCGCGTCGTCCGCCAGCCCCGCAAACGGAATAAAGTCGGGAATCGCATCGAGCGGTGAGATGAGGTAAATCAGCGCCCCGATCGCCAGCGCCTTCGCACTCCACGCCGCCTGCGGGTCGCGAATCATCTCGAACAGGCTCCGCACCTTCGGCCACAGCTCGCGAATCGGCCCTCGATTCATCTCCGGCAGGCGCTTGATGATTTTGCCGATATCTTCTGGCTTGGCGTTGCGTGCCAGTTTCTCGAAGCGGCGCTCGATATCCGCGCGATCGGGCAAGTTCGGCAGATTCGCCCAGACGCGCTCGAAGGGATTCATACTTTTTTCGTCCGGCGTCTCATCGCCCAGGTCGGCGGGCGCAGGTGGAGCTTGGCGCTGCTGCTGAAACTGACGGTACTGTTCGAGCAGGCGATCTTCGAGCTGCTTCGGACGCACGCGATCGAGCCAGGTTTCGGCGGACTTGCGTGCCGGGTCGTCGGTCTCTTCGACGATCGTCACGATTGGCCGATTTTTCGGCTCAGAGTCAGGCTCAGAGTCAGGCTCGCGCTCGCTCGACTTCGACGCCTTCGAGCCCAATGACGACAACATCTCGAGATCGTCGCCAGCGCGCTGGCGAATCTTCTCCCAGACCGAATCGCGTGGCGCTTTGCTCGAAGCGTCCGGCTGTGGTTCGCTCGGCTCCGGCCTCTTCGGCTCGGCGGGCGGCGCAACTGGGCGATCGCGTCGAGGGCGAAAGCGTCGAAACCAACCGGGAGAGCGACGATCGCGCGGCATAGGGCAGTGAAGAGGGCAAGTAACCTGAAGCGCCTGAGCTCCCCCCATTAAAACACTCACCCAAACAAAAAAAGAAGCCGCCGGGCGTACCCGGCCAGCTTCTCGAGAAGGCTTACACATACGAGGCAGCTTTGGCCCGAACTCGCGCGACATCGCGACCGGGCCAGACGATCGCCTAGGCGTCGTAGTAGAGCTCGAACTCGAAGGGGTGGGGACGCAGACGCATCGGGTTGACTTCGTTGTCGAGCTTGTACGTGATGTAGTTGTCGATGAAGTCTTCCGTGAACACGCCGCCGGCCGTCAGGAAGTCGTGGTCTGCAGCCAGGGCGCTCAGCGCGCTTTCCAGCGAGCCGGGAGCCGAAGGAATCTTCGCCAGCTCTTCGGGGCTCAGTTCGTAGATATCCACATCCAGCGAGCTGCCCGGATCGATTTGGTTCTTGATACCGTCGATACCGGCCATCAGCATCGCGGTGAAGCTGAGGTAGGGGTTTGCGGTGGCGTCGGGGCAGCGGAACTCGAAGCGCTTGGCTTTCGGGTTGGAGCCGGTCAGCGGGATGCGAACCGAAGCCGAGCGGTTACCTTGCGAGTAGGCCAGGTTCACCGGAGCTTCAAAGCCCGGAACCAGGCGCTTGTAGGAGTTGATCGAGGGGTTCGAGAACGCCAGGATCGAAGGCGCGTGCTTGAGGATACCGCCGATAAAGTAGAGCGCAGTTTGGCTCAGGTCAGCGTAGCCATCGCCGAAGAACAGGGGCGCGCCGTCTTTCCAGACTGACATGTGGGTGTGCATACCCGTGCCGTTGTCGTTGAAGACCGGCTTCGGCATGAAGGTCGCGGTTTTGCCGTGCTTGCGCGCGACGTTTTTGACGACGTACTTGTAGGTCAGGACGTTGTCAGCAGCAGCGATCAGGTCGGAGAAGACCATGCCGAGTTCGCACTGACCGGCGGTTGCCACTTCGTGGTGGTGCTTCTCGACGGGGACACCGCACTTGGCCATCGTCAGCAGCATTTCGGTACGGATGTCTTGCAGCGTATCCGAGGGTGCGACGGGGAAGTAACCGCGTTTGTAGCCGGTTTTGAAGCCGAGGTTCGGTTTGCCGGGAGCGCCGTCGTCTTTGCGACCGGTGTTCCACTGTGCTTCGACCGAGTCGATGTGGTAGTAGCCTTCGCTTTCGTTTTGGGCGTAGCGAACTTCATCGAAGACGAAGAACTCGGGCTCGGGGCCGCAGTAGACGGTGTCGCCGATGCCGGTTTCTTTCAGGTAGTCGAGACCTTTTTGGGCGATCGAGCGGGGGTCGCGATCGTAAATCTCACCAGTGCGCGGCTCTTTAATCGAGCAGATCATGCTCAGGGTCGGCACTTCCATAAACGGGTCGATCCACGCCGTGGTCGGGTCGGGAACCATCGCCATATCCGAAGCGTTAATGGCTTTCCAACCGCGAACGCTGGAGCCGTCGAACGCGACACCGTCAACGAAGGCGTCTTCGTCGATGTAGTCCTTGTAGAACGTGCAGTGCTGCCAAATGCCGAAAATATCGACGAACTTGAGATCGATCAGCTCGATCCCCTCATCTTGAATCATCTTCAAGACTTCCTGTGCGGTTGCAGCCATTAAGTTAATTCTCCGTAGTTCTGAGGATTTAGATGGGCGACCGGTTCGGAATGTGTCGATACCCCCACCTGCGGGTTCGAGCGCAATAACAGGAGATCTCGAAAAAGATCTCATGCTCTCTAATGCCTGAGACATCCTAGAGACTTACTGCTACGGAATTTTGTAAGCTGTGATACGAACCATCGCCGGATTTTGGCGGCTTTGCTAGCGAGTGCCCGTAAGTACACGAGTCGCGAGGATTGTGCCCCGCAGCAGTTTCGGCGTGGCCTCACTTGCGCTCCACGCGCGCCTCGCTTGAGCCGCACACATGCGGTCGGGCCTTTTGCGGGCAAGCCTTGCGCGAGTAGGCGTCGTCTTATCGCCACCCTGCCGTCTCCGGAGAGTATGAACTATTATTGAGGACGCGAGAGCACTCGCCTTTCTTGACAAATAATCAATAAGAACCCGCTCCGGTTAGAGATATATAAGAGGAAATATGCAGGACGCGATTTCGACTTTAATCAAGACATATGACATTACCGGTCGCTATCTCGACCGATTTGCGATCGACCGCCTCGAGTCTTACTACACGACGGGAGAGGCGCGCGTTCAGTCCGCCGCGATCGTCAACTCTCAGGCGTCAGCGATCGTCAAGGCAGCGGGCGCGCGTCTGTTTTCCGAACTGCCCGAGCTGATCCGCCCCGGTGGCAGCGCTTACACCACGCGCCGCTACGCCACCTGCCTGCGCGATATGGACTACTACCTGCGCTACGCCACCTACGCCTGGGTCGCAGGAGATATGAAGGTGCTTGACGAGCGGGTGCTCAACGGCCTACGCGAAACCTACAACTCGTTGGACGTGGCGATCGGGCCGACGGTCAATGGCATCGCTATCCTGGGCGAAACGGTCAAGAGCGTCCTGGCCGACGCGGGCATCGAGAACGTCAGCTTTATCGACGAGCCGTTCGACCACATGGTGCGATCGCTGGGCGAAACCGACGTTTAAAGCCGGGGTTTAACCGGCGCTCGATACCCGGTTAGATTCGATTCAAAACCTTTCAAAACTTTTAATACTCCTGCGCTGCTGCGGTTTCCCGGCTCTGCTGTCCTGCATTGTCCGACGGTGGGAATCGCAGCAGTTTTTTTGCGGTGCGGGATAATAACGAAGCGACGTTCGATTTCGATATCCCTCTCAACCCTATGCTGCCTCGCGAAGACCTACTCAAGACTGCCGAACACCGCGACTGTTTGGCGCGCGTTATCGATCGCGCGAACGATGCGATCCGCTCTTGGGAGATCGTCTGCACGGATTTCCTCTCGCCGCCGGAGCTCGCCGAGGTGAAGGCGGCTTTTGCGCGGCTGACGGACGTGACGGTGGTTCCCTGGGGCGGCTACCCGCAGGCGGAGCGCCAGCGCTGCGCGATCGCGCGATCGGAGCTGCCGATCGACACCAGCCACGTCGAACTTTCCGTCCTGGAGGTCGCGGGCAATTTCCTCTTTGACACCGCGACGCACCGCGACTTCCTCGGTTCGATGCTGGGCACGGGCATCGTTCGCGACAAGACGGGCGACATTCTGCTGTCGGGCGATCGTGGCGCGCAGGTCATCGTCACGCCAGAGATCGCGCCGTTCTTGGAGACGAGCCTGGTGCAGGTGCGATCGGTGCCGGTGAAGACACGGGCGATCGAGCCGAGCGAGCTGAAGGTGCGCCCGCCGAAAGTCAAAGAAATCACCACGGTGGAGGCGTCGATGCGGCTCGATGCGATCGCCTCGGCGGGCTTCGGGATGTCGCGCAGCAAAATGGCTGGACTAATTGGCTCGGGCGACGTGCGGGTCAACTGGAAGGAGGTGTCGCAGTCGAAGTACAACGTCAAGTCCGGCGACCTAGTGGCGATTCGCGGAAAGGGTCGCTTGGAGGTCGGCGAGGTCAACATCACGAAGAAAGAACGTTTCCGCGTTCAGCTCACGCGCTTTTACTAGAAGCTGTAGTCGATCGTCTGCAACGTCACGAAAACTTCAGCCAGTCGAACAGCATTTCCACCGCCACCGTCACGCCTGCCGCCCACTCGGGCATTGGAAGCGCCCCAGCAGAGTCTTCAAATACTTCGATCGCTTGCTACGATCTAGCCATGAGGCTAACTGGCAACATCATCATCCCTGAGGCAAAACTCACTCGCTACCTACTCGTTCCACAAGAACACGACGATAAGTCTAAGTTCCTCGCTCGTGCGGGCTTCACGCAAGAAAATCCAGCGTGTCTGCGTCAGGCATTGCTCGACCTCATTGCGGCCAACGACGCAATATTCGATCGCCAAGAACGCCACGGCAAGTTTTATCGCGTTGAGGGAGAGTTGCAAGGCGTGAACCGAGTGTTGCTCGTTGTCACCATCTGGCTCGAACGTGTTGCGGATGGCAGCGTCCGGTTTGTCACTCTCTTTCCAAAAAAGTAGGATCGTGAACTCAGCTATGGAACTCGAACTTTATACCCGCGTTGCTCTGACCCGCGACATTCCCGAGCGCAATCTCAAGCGGGGTGACGTTGCGATGTTGATCGATACGGTTCCCGATCCGGATACGGGTAAGGATGACTATATTCTTGAGATTTTTAATGCGATTGGGG
Source organism: uncultured cyanobacterium (assembly GCA_937899645.1). GTDB lineage: Bacteria > Cyanobacteriota > Cyanobacteriia > Cyanobacteriales > Geitlerinemataceae > RDYZ01. The sequence continues at coordinate 8,500 of CALCCD010000128.1, forward strand.
AGACGCTTGATGTGGCGATCGTGCCGCCGACGGCGATCGCTCCGCTGCGCGCGAATGAGGTTTTGAGTGTGCGGGTGTTGGCTGAGGCTTGATTCTTGAGCAGGTGATGCCTGCTACCTATTGTCTCCACGCTTGGTGTCGGAATGATCTGCCCTATGTTGGCGACGCGGAGCGTCTGGGAATTGCGTTGCTCACGCGGAGCGTGGGAACGATTCAAAAACTCTTACTTGCTTCCGTTATTTAGAACAGCATGATACTGAATGGAGCGAAGAGCTTTCATTTTCTCATCTTGAGTCTGTGCCAGGATCTCACGCTCCATTTGAATATAGATATCTTTTCCTAGAATTTCAAAGTACAAGTTGTCCCCTTCATAACTTTCTATCGAGTTATGCTTTAGCCACTCATGAAACCTAGGGTGCCTTGTTAGGAAATCTAGCTTCAGTCGATTTTCTTTACGTACAACCTCTGCCACTTTTTGCTTTGACTCAAGGTCTATATCAACTAGGTATACACATTCATCAAAGTCGGCGGCTTTATGGTAAGCCTGACCTGTATTATAGTTGGAGCAATGGTGCAGTTTGATTGAAAATATTTCAGATCCTAAGCCTGTAGTAAAGGAGGTAGCCTTTGAATCATTGCCAAGCTTATACTCCACATCTTTGTAGTATATGTTTAAAATAAAGAGTGCGGCCAAAGCTCGAATAAAGTGCTTTATGTTTCCTTTTTTCAGGTCTTTTAATCTATCGTGTTTAACAGCCTGATAAGCTTTCGACCAATCAGAGCTGCTCGAACCTCTCTTGTTTGCTTTCTTAAGTGGAGTCAGGATTTTATTGTCTTGCTTGCTTAGGTAAAAGTTGGGTGCAGCAACAATAACTTTTTTTTGACTTAAACACCACTTTTGCTCAAGTAGATCAATACAGTCAGTGTCGAAGTAAAGATCTTTTCGAGTTTTTCCTGTGGGTATAGATCCTGCGATGCGCTCAAATAAGTCTTTAGATATAGATTCTATTTCAATTACACATCTAATCAGTAGATCGGAGATCCTCACTGAATAGATAGACAACTGACGGTCGTCAAGATGAATGAAATTAGATAGTTCAATAACTTCTTTCTCAAGATTTTTGTATATTGGCCAGTAAAAGTTGGTCGCCATCGTTAATTATTTGATTGGTAGGATGCGTTAGACGGCGATAACTTTTGAGATTCACTAAAAATGAGAATCCGTCGTAACGCATCGCGATATTATCCCGCTTTTCACAAGCTCGCGATGCGTTACGGCTGCGCCTAACAGATCCTACCGTTCGCGATCTCAATCGCCCAGAAGCAACGCCTCCCGGTGAACGTGAAGCAGCGAGAACTGTGACACCGCATCCTCCGCCAACGGATCGATCGCAGCAATAACCCGATCGAACATCTCCACCACCTGCGACGGACGCAACAAATTCCCATCGTTGTAGCTCGTGCCGCGATAGCGGATTTTTGCTCGATCGGGGTCGCCCGCCCCGTTCGACTCCACCACCTCCAGCTCGAACAGACGCTCGCGCAGATTAAACGTCCGCACCTTGCCCTTCTTATTCGTCCGCTGGCTCATCACCTCCGTCTCGGCCAAAATGCGATCGCACCAAGCTTCCCAATTGTTCGATCCTTGGGGCGACTCCAGCTCCGTTTCCACCGTCAGCTCGTAAATCGCCTCCGTCAAACACTGCGTCACCGACGGTGACTTCACCGGCACTTCCTCCACGCGGTACACCGGCATCCCCTCGGGGAAATGCTCCTTCAGCCGCGCCTCGAACGTCTCAATGTCCATCGGTTTCGCCAGCTCGAACTCGACGATTTCGCCACTGCTGGTGTAGCCCAACGGCAGTGCGTTCGCCGGAGCGATACGCGGACTGGGATGGTAGCCGCCGCTAAACGACACCGGAATCGAGGCGCGGCGCATAATCCGATCGAACAGGCGCACCAAATCCAGGTGGCCGGTCAGCGCCATATTGCCCTCTTTGCCAAACCAGACCCGGAACCGCTGCACGCGATCGGTCTTCGGCATAAAGTGCCCTTCAAACTCCGGGATCGGTGGCGGCGGCACGACGATATTGTGGCCGAAGTCGGGGCTGCAAACGCCGCACTGGTAGCAGCTCGCATAGGCGCAGTCGGGAACGGTGGCCGCTTCGAGTGCCAGCTTGAGATCTTTGAGCAGCCAGTCGCGATCGATACCGGTGTTGAGGTGATCCCAAGGCAGTGGAGTGGTGTAGCGCGACTCGTCGGCGGTGGCGTCGCGGTTAGCCGAGCCGTCGTCGTTAAAGACGCTCCACTCGCCGCTATCGATCTGGCGGTATTTCCAGCTTAGGCCCGCTTCCTCGATCGCCTGCTGCCACGCACCAAACGCCCGCTCCAGGCTTTCCCACCAGGAATCCATCCCCGCGCCCAGTTCCCAGGCGCGCAGCACCACCGGCGCAAGACGGCGATCGCCCCGCCCGATAAAGTCCTCCATCGCCGAGATGCGGTAGTCGGTGTAGTTCACCTTGACGCCGCGCATCCCCCGAAATGCGTCGTAGAGCAGATCGCGCTTGCGGGCAAATTCGCTGCTCGACACCGAGTGCCACTGGAACGGCGTGTGGGGCTTCGGCGTGAAGTTCGAGATTGTGATGTTGAGATTCAGCGGGCGGCGCTTGTTTTTGTTGCCGTACTGGCGGCACTCCTTCTTCAGCCAGCGCACGGTCTCGGCAATGCCCAGCACATCGGCGTCGGTCTCGCCGGGAAGGCCGATCATAAAATAGAGCTTGACCTTATCCCAGCCGCTTTCGTAGGAGGTCTTGACGCCGCGCAGCAGCTCCTCGTTGGTTAGACCTTTATTGATAATGTCGCGCATCCGCTGGGTTCCGGCCTCGGGCGCGAAGGTGATGCCGGACGTGCGCATCCCGCCGATGATGTTGGCGATATTTTCATCGAAGCGATCGACCCGCTGGCTGGGCAGGGACAGCGAGACGTTTTCGTCCTTGAGGCGGTTTTTAATCTCCATGCCCACCGCCGGAAGCGACAGGTAGTCCGAGCAGCTCAGGGACAGCAATGAAAACTCGTTATAGCCGGTGGCACGCATGCCTTTTTCGATCGTCTCCACCACCTCTTCCGGCTCCACGTCTCGCGCCGGTCGGGTCAGCATTCCCGGCTGGCAGAAGCGACAGCCCCGCGTGCAGCCGCGCCGAATTTCGACGGTCAGGCGATCGTGGACAGTTTCGACGTAGGGCACAAGGCCGATCGAGTAGGCGGGCATCGGTTTGGCGACGCGGCGCAGCACTCGCTTCGGCACGTCCGGGTGGTTGGGATGCACCGAGCCGTCTTCGGCCATGTCGTAAAACATCGGCACGTAGACACCGGGAACCTGCGCCAAGTCCAGCAGCAGATCGCGGCGGCTCAAACCGGCGGCTTTGTCCTGCTCGATAATCAGCCCGACTTCTGGCAGCAGCTCTTCGCCATCGCCGAGCGCCACAAAGTCGAAAAACTCAGCGTAGGGTTCGGGGTTGGAGGTGGCGGTTTGTCCCCCAGCGAAAATCAGCGGGTCTTGGAAGCCGCGATCGAGTCGTTCCTGCCAGGTGAGCGGCACCTGCGCCAGACTCAGCATTTCGAGAATGTTGGTCGCGCCGAGTTCGTAACTGAGGCTGAAGCCGAGGATGTCGTAGTCGGTGAGGGGGCGACGGGACTCGACGGCGAAGAGGGGGGTGTCGCTCTCGCGCAGTTTGGTGGCAAGGTCGGCGGCGGGGAGGTAGGCGCGATCGCAGAGCTGGCGGGGCTGGGCGTTGAGGATGCTGTAGAGAATGATGTGGCCGAGGTTGGACGCGCCGACTTCGTAGATTTCGGGGTACGTCAGCACCCAGCGGACGTTGGCGCTATCCCAGGGTTTGTGAACGGCTCCGAGTTCGTTGCCCAGATAGCGGGCGGGGCGGTTGATTTCGGGGGTGAGGAGCTGTTCGACGGCGATCGGCATGGTTTGACGCGGCACGCGCGGGGTTTGTCGGTGCGCTGCTTATGATATCGCTTTAACGATTTTGCTACGATCGCGATGCTGGAAGTCGTAGGTTTGGCATGGTGCAAGTAACGGCAGCAACGGATCGCTTGAGTTTGGCGGATTTCTTCGCGCTAGGATTCCGGGGCGATCGCAACTACGAACTAGAGCGGGGCTACTTACGGGAAATGCCAACCGAGAGCGATTTGAATTTGCGGATTGCTTCGTTAATTTTCGCGCAGCTTTTGCAGCTCGGGATTCCGCCTGCGCGGTTGCGGATCGGTACGGAGATTGTGGTGCAGAGCGATCGGGCGACGGTGCGGCGTCCGGATTTGGTGGTGTTATCGGAGGGGTTGGTGTTGGCGTTGTCGGAGGCGGGTAGTTCGACGGTGATGCCGGAGTTTCCGATGCCGGATTTGGTAGTGGAGGTGGTGTCGCCGGGTCGGGAGAATGCGGTTCGGGATTATCGCTACAAGCGATCGGAGTATGCGGTGTGTGGGATTCGGGAGTACTGGATTGTCGATCCGGGACGTGGGGTGGTGTCGGCGTTGGAGTTGGTGGAGGGGTTTTATGAGGTGGTGGAGTTTGCGGCGGGCGATCGGGTGGTTTCGCCGTTGTTTGGGGATTTGGGGGTGACGGTGGGGAAGGTTTTAGGGCTTTCGTGAGGTGTTGGTTTGTGGTGACTGTAGAGAATGATGTGGCCGAGGTTGGATGCGCCGACTTCGTAGATTTCGGGGTAGGTGAGTACCCAGCGGACGTTGGCGCTATCCCAGGGTTTGTGAACGGCTCCGAGTTCGTTGCCGAGGTAGCGGGCGGGGCGGTTGATGTCGGCGGTGAGGAGCTGTTCGACGGCGATCGGCATGGCGAGTATTGAATGCGCAAGCTACATTATGGATAGCATGTTATCGCTTGAATTGGCGGTTTGTACCAATACCAGGAACAAAAATCGATGTATCTAAAAGTGAGAACTTTCAAGTTAAGCAACTAATTAAAGCTCTACACTTTATTTTGCGCAGGCAAGCATTTTTTATCATGCAACAGTTAATAGAAGCCGATCAAGAAGTCGTAAGTTTATGAAAGAGCAAGAAATCGACAGTCTAATCAAGTTTATTGAACAAAGGCGAAAGCAGCGTGATTTAGAAGTCACAGAGGAATCTATCAGGACTCTGGTAGATGAAATGTACCCTCAAGAATCGACTAAATTTAGGCAGCGTGTTGTCAACGAATACATCAATCATCAGACAAGCAAGAAAATGATTCGCTATATTACTGGTGGACTCGCTGGACTTATTATCGGAGGTCTTGGAGGCGGATGGGCTGGCTATCACATCTTAGAAGCACAGCGTGACACTGAAGGTAGAGGCTACAATGACTTAATTGAGAATCTGAAGAGTGACTTAGACAGTGCCAATCAAGAAATAGATGGACTCGTAAAAACGATCGCCAAGAAAGAAGATGAGTTTACTGAATCCCAGTCTGAGATGGCTGACAAAAATCAGCAGATACAAGACTTAAAAGATGAGATCGAGCGTCTACAGGAACCAAGGTCACCAGAATCTAACGGGGAACAACCAGGAGTCACTCCGAATCTTGAGACTTCGTACTCATTCTCTCAAGATGGAATAACTGTTGACATGTTTGGGTGTCAGACAAAAAATCAAAATAACGACTTCAAAGAAATAATATGTCCTGTGCGCCTCACTAACGACTCTGACTATAATGTCTTAGGAATAGGTGCATCTAGTGACTACTTCATATCATCTGGATCTAACTTCAAGTTAGGGAAAGTGAAGCTTGGGAATAGCCGAGAGGATAGAAATTCTATCAGGCAGGAGATCCCGAAAGGCCAGTACCTGAATGGCTACATTGAGTTTGAAAGCATACCAAATCAAGTTCAAGTGATAGACTACCTTGAGTTCACGGTGTTCTACGTGCCTTCGTACACTTCACGAAACATAACCGTTAAATTTGAGAATGTGCCAGTCGACGGGTGATTTGCGAGAATTTCTAGCTAATGAGGAGAAGCTTCTCATCAGCACATAGAAGTACGACCTTCTCTCCATTACAGGTGGTAAACGCGCTGTCTACTCTTGTAGGAAGTCGAGCAGATTGTATATTGAGCTTGGATAGATTTCCCACACCATATCGGTTTATCGTTTTGCGATCTCGCTCCAGGCACCAGAGAAATCCTTGCCGACTCGCACCAATCCATGCCATTTCGGAACCTTCTATCATCCCCTCTCGATTCTCCTCAAAACGCCAGAATCTTAATTGCTTGGGCTCACTACTCTTTCCACAAAGAGCAAAGAGTGATGTCTCTGGTTCCATGTATATAAGGTTTCGCAATGGAGAGACTGGAGAAAGCCATGCGATGAACTCGCCTGCGATCAGTTCCGAGTAGTCATTGTCGCCCCATGTTCGCAAGCACCGTCCGGTGTCAACATCCCACTGCTTCAGCAAGCCATCTAAACCTGTGCTAAAAAGCTTCAGAGAGCTCTGGCTGAATACAAGAGATTCTGCACACCAGCGATGACCACTCAAATCAGCAATTCTTTGACCCTTGATTAGATCCCAAACAGATACATCAGCCGGTAATCTATGCGCAACAGCCAAGTAATGACTATCTGAACTCCAGCAGCAAGATGACAATGTAGGCTTAGATTTGATTCTCTGTAAAAGCTTACCTTCTATACTAAAGATTTCAGAGTCGGAAAAGATATTAGAGTTCGCCAGAAGAATCTTTTTTCCATTCGGGCTCATTGATATGAACAACGGCAGGTAGTTTAGCTCTTTGATGAGCGAGCAAAAGTTATATTCGAGATCGTGTAAATATAAAGAATACTGAGGATTGCTATCGTTCCTAGATAATATACTCGCAGCATACGCTTCGCTTTCCGCTACTGCAAGTTTCTCCACTCTCAATTTTCTGTTTCGCAGGAAATCTTGAAAGTGTTGAATCTCATTTATGCTAACAGATTCTTTGAATGACGGACTGGACGAGTAAGATTCAAGTCTGTATCGTGGATTATCTACACAGAATTCATCGTAAAATTCGCCCAGCTTCCCATTTGATTCTAGATGCTCAATTAAGCTAAAAGTTGCCACCTCTAAGCTGTCGCGCTTAACGATTACTTCTAGGTTTAATCCGAGTGATGCCATCACGAAAATCTGGAGCTGATCGTAAGATCTATACACTCGTTGTAAGATCTCGCGAAATTTTCTTTTCTTTTCACTATCCCAAATCATATTTTTAATCAAAAGGACGACAGATTCACCAAGATAAGCAATTTCGTGGCATCTCTATTCAGGATAGCTCTACCAACTCGATCGCGCCGACAAACAAACCCTCCACCACCTCCTCGATCGCGAACTCCACCCAGCCCCAGACCTCACCCCCGCAAACCTCCCCAACCAAAACCAGTAGCCCCTCGCCGCCCTCGATCGCCACTTCGGCAACATCGAAACCGGCGAAGAAATCCCGATCGCGCCACTACAACCAATTCTCCACCCGCAACCCCTCAACCCGCTCGCACTCCCGCAAATTCGCCGTCACCAGAATTAGATCCAACGTCAGCGCATGAGCCGCAATCGGAAAATCATTCGGGCTAATCGGTTGTCCTCGACGCTCGAGCTAGTTGCGAATGCTGCCATAGCCATACCGAACCTCCGGCGTCAGCGACAAGATGAGAATTTTGACAAACGACGTTTCAATCCGTTCGCTCAACTCCGGCACTCCGCATTTAGCCGCCCCAAACTGTAGCTCGCACGCGACGATCGCACTCGTACATACAGCCCCGCTTCCAACTTCCGAAATCCTAACCGCAACCTTGCCCCGTGGATTTTTGACCAAGTCCGAAATGATGTTGGTGTCGAGCATGTAGCGATAAGACACGAGCGCCCCTCCTACAAACAGATGTCATCGAGCGGCAGCAAGCCCTCGTCAACACCAGGGAAATCTTCATCGAGGGGTTCGAGGCTAGCAAGCCAGACGAGCAGCGGATCGCCGTTGCCATTGTCGTCCACATTCTTGGCATCCTCAGCAGTTGGTTCGCTCACTTCGGTCGGACTCTGCTCGCTATCGGTCGTTCCGTTGGTTCCGTCAGCGGGAGCAATATCCGTCTGGAGCGATCGCGCGATCGCCTCGATCGGGCAGCAGCGATCGGCAACAGAAAGTGCCAGCACTTGAGACGTCAGCTCTCGAACGTTAGATGTGTTGACAGTCATTGCGAACACCTCGATTAGTCACAGCACGGGCGATCGAGTGGCACGTTCACATTGTAGCGAGGCACTCGATCGCAGACAGCTACGATAGACACATCGCGTCAGTCGCCCAAGGAGCCATGAAACCCCTAACACTGCAACTACCCGAACACATCCGCCGAAGCTTAGAAGCAGAAGCCCGCCGATCGAACACCAACCTCGAAGACTGCGCGATCGCCCTGCTCGAATCCATGCTCGCCCCGCAAGACGATCCACTCGCCAACCTCATTGGAACCCTGACCGCAGACACCGACGACATCGCCGATCGGCACGACAACTACCTGGGGGACGCAATCCAAGGAGAGTTCGGGCGTGAGTGAGCGGACGTTTATCGATACCTCCGGCTGGGCAAGCTTATTCGTGCGCTCCGAGCGACATCACCCACAGACACGAGACTGGTTCGCGACCACCGATAAATCCCCTGGCGCGATGGTCACAAGCAACTACGTCCTGCTGGAATTGATTACCCTGTTCGACAGTCCGCTGCGCGTGCCACGCCCCCAGGCGATCGACTACATCACCGCGATCGAGTCCGCCGCGTACGTGCAGGTCGTGCGAATCGATGCGAAAACCGAGCGGATGGCGTGGCAACTGTTGCGCGATCGAGCAGACAAGCGCTGGTCGTTGGTGGATGCAACATCGTTTTTGGTGATGCAGTCGCTGGAGCTATCGGCAGCACTGACCAGCGATCGACACTTCGAGCAGGCTGGCTTTTTTGCATTGTTGCGGAACTAAGGTTCGATCGCGAACTCCACCCAGCCCCAGATCTCACACACCGAAGCAATCCCGATCGCACCTCACCAACCCCATTTGCTACGATCGAGCCACCCGAAACAGCGAGCCCCACAATGCAGACTGCGGCAGTCACCGATTGCTTGAGCTTAGCCGGCTTCCTCGCGCTAGACCCCCGAGACGATCGCCGCTACGAACTCAATCGCGGACAACTGCAAGAAATGCCCACCGAAAGCGACCTCAACCTGCGAATCGCCTCGCTGATTTTTGCACAACTCTTGCAGCTCGGCATCCCGCCCTCGCTCGCCCGATCGCGTCTCTAGTGCTTTTTCAGGGCCGGGGGGTTCTACCACAGCACTGGCCTAGGTAGCCAGGCAGGCGCGCTACCAGCCGAACTGGCGATCGAGCAGTTCCTCTAGCTCGCGGTTGTAGGGCGCGAAGAAGTCTGCGAGCTGCTGCCGGACGCGGGACTCGGTGGCGGGGTAAGTTCCGGCGTTGTAGGCACGGTAGCTATTTAGGGGCACGTGGGGCAAGCCGAGGAAGTCGTGGGTGCGCTGGAGGGCGCGATCAGGCTCGGTGAAGAAGTTTTCTGACTGGAGAACGAGCAGCCGATCGCGATCGAAATCGTTGACCCAGCTGCGCAGGTGACGCGCGTAAAATCCGGCGGTCAGCACGCCAGGGACTTCGGCATTTTGCGAAAAGTCGAGCAGTAGGTCGTTGACGAAAGCATCGAGCGAGCGGGTCTTCGAGCCCTGGCGCTGGGCGTGGTAGAACCGCGAAATAACCTGATCGACGGGGTTGCGGACGAGGGCGATAAGTTTGACGTTTGGCAGGCTTGCGGCGATGCGTTCGGAGGTTTCGGCAGTGAAGAAATAGGCGGGGCTCGACTCTCCCGAAAGCCAGTGGCCGTCTTTGGGGTGGGGTGGTAGCTGCGAGAGATACCACTCCAAGCCGTAGTGCGGGCAGTCAGACCAAAAGCGAATTTCTTTACGCAGGCTCGGCAGTACGTTCGGGTGCTGGAGGAGGTAGTAGAACAGCGATGTGGTGCCGCATTTCGGCGCGCCGATGATGATAAAGTCCGGCTGGCGATCGCCCTCGGGGTTGTGCAGCTCTGCGAGAAAGCGGCGATCGTGCTGGATGGTGCGATCGGCGGTGGCGGCGCGAAAGGCGGCGCTGGCGGCGTCAATCTGTCCGGCGCGCGTTAGGACTTCGCCGAGGTTGAGCTGAATATCGGCGCGATCGCGGTAGCGCATGCGCTCGCTCTCGCGATCGAGCGTGGTTTGGAAAAAATCAGCGAGGCGCGACAGGGCCTCTGTGGCTTCGAGTACCTCCCAGAGCTTTTTGTGGTAGAACCACTGGCGCGTTGGGTTGCAGCGTACGGCTTCAAGGTAGCTTTCGAGGGCGAACTCGGCTCCGTGCTGGCGATCGAGCAGTCCCGCCAGCTTCAGCCACGCTTCGCCATCGTCGGGGTCGCAGTCAGTGGCGCGCTGGTAAAGCACGATCGCGCTGTCCCACAAGCCCAGGCTCACGCAGAGGTTGGCGTAGTCGCGGTGTCGGGCGGCGGTGGGCAGCAGAGCGATCGCCAGTCGATAGCACCAGTTCGCCCAGAGCGGGCGCGATCGCTCCCAAGTTTGCGCTCGCTGCGTCAGTGATGCCGCCAGTCGCGATCGCAGGGGTCTCAGCCAGTTGCTCAAAACACTCATGCTCTTCCCCCTATGCCCCATCGGTTAGCTCGGCGTAGCGCTGCCGCAGCGGCTCGGGCAGCAGGTCGCGTACGCTCATGCGGGTGTAGCCCAGCAAATGGTTGTGCAGGACGGGGAACGTCCGCAGCCGCTTGCCGATTTTCGCCATCACCGACGGCGGCAGCCAGGTCGCCAGCCAGATCCGCAGCCAGAGCTTGGTGGCGAAGCGGCGGTGGTGCTGCATCAGGGTCGGCTCGTTGTCGAGAATGACGCGGTAGAGCCGCAGGGCGGTGCGGGCAGCGGCGCGATCGACTGGCGCGTCGAGCTGCTTGAACACGAGATATTTGTAGGTGTTGGCGTAGACTTGACGCTTGTAGTAAGGCAGCAGCTCGGGCAGTTCGGTGAAGGGGAAGTTTTTTGGGGCGCGATCGAAGGCAGCTTGGATGACGTTGCGCTGCGATCGCTCCATGCGCGTGACGTTGGCGGACTGCGATCGCGCCACCTGGCGGTATTGGAGCAGCGGCGACTCGATCGCCACGAAATGAAACTTTTCCGACAGCCGCAGCCACATGTCGCGGTCCTCGGCGGGCGGCAAGTCGGACTTGAAGCCGCCCACCGTCGCAAACGCGCCGCGCCATACCATCAAGTTCGAGCCGCCCGCAATAAAGTCGCTCAGCAGCAGCTTGTCGTAGATGTAGCCCTGGCGCGTGTAGGCGCAACCTAAGGTCAGCTCGCGCCCGTCTTCGCTCATCCAGTCCACCCAGCTATAGGCCACCGTCGTCTCGTCGGAGTTCGCGCCGATCGCCTTGACCATGCGCTCGAGCTTGTCCGCCGTCCAGAGGTCGTCGGCATCGAGGAACGCGAAAAACTCGCCCGTCGCGTGGCAGGCTCCTCGGTTGCGGCTCTCGCCCTGTCCGGCGTTGGGGTAACGGTAGACCTTGACGCGCGGATCGCCGATCGCCTCGACCACTTCGGCAGTATCGTCCGTCGAGCCGTCGTCGATTAGCACCACCTCCCAGTCGTGGAGCGTTTGCGCGCGGACGGATTCGATCGTTTCGACGATCGTTTCGGCAGCGTTGTAGGCCGGGATAATCACCGACACCAGCGGATAGGGGCTCGAGTCGGTGAGCTGAAAGATATCGGCGGGCGAGAAGCCGGGAGGCAGGCCGCCGCCATGGGCATAGCCTTCGCAAGCCGCAAGCAGATCGGCGCAGCAGTCTTCATGCAGCTTGGCGTAGGGCATCTCGGCGATCGCGGTCTGCAACAGGTGCAGGGCGAGCTGGCGATTGTCGGGAGTCGGCTCGGCTTCCAGGGCGCGGTAGGTCAGATACTGATAGAGGTTGCTGTAGCTCTGGGATTTGAGGCTGCGGAACGGCGTCGGCACGGAGTCGAAGGCGCGCTCCAACACGTCCAGACAGGCGCGCTCCTGACGCTTCACGTCGAACGACATTGCCGAGTCGGTGAGGCGATAGAGAATCTGCGGCTTTGGCACGCAGACGAACGGGTAGCGCGCCGCTAGCTTCAGCAGAAAATCCCAGTCCTCAGCGGCGGGCAGGTTTTCATCAAAGCCGCCGACGCGCTCGCAGGCCGATCGTCGCACCATCACGTTCGAGCCATTCTCGAGAAAGTCCGTCAGCAGTAAGTGCGGCAGGGCGTCGCCGTCAACCGTGATATGGCTACCCGATCGCAGGTGTTCGCCCGCGTCGTCGATATAGTCCGTGAAGCTGTAGGCCACAGCCGCGCGGGGCGAGTCGCGTAATGCCTGGAGCTGATCGGCCAGCTTGTCCGGCGTCCAGAGGTCGTCGGCGTCGATGAAGGAGATATATTCCGCGCGAGCCACCTGCATCGCCCGATTGCGGCTGGCGGCGAGTCCGGCGTTCTCGAAGCGCAGCAGGCGAAGGCGCGGATCGTCGAAGGTCGCGACGATCTCGCCGGTATTGTCGGTGGAGCCGTCGTCGATGACGATTAGCTCGAAGTCGGTGTGGGTCTGCGCCAGGATCGAGTCGATCGTGGCAGCGATCGTGGCCGCGCCGTTGTAAACAGGGATGCCGACGGAGGCGGTGGGCGTCGGGTTAGGACAGAGGGCAGCGCGCCATTGTTCTGCGGGGTTGGCTGGCCGCAGGCTCGGATCGAGGCTGGCGACGGCAGGGTGGTGCAGCGCGATCGCTCGGATCGTCGTGTCGTGCAGCGCGCTTAGCGTCGGAAATTCTGGGTCTTGACGCAGTTGGCGCAGGGCGGCGTGGATGTTGTCTAGGAGGTTTTCGATCGTGGAGATCGCGTCCGTCTTCGGCACTTTCGATTCACCGTTCCCCGCCAGGTCGTAAAGCCAGTCCAGCGCCTCGGCGACCTGAAGCTTAAGGCGATTGCTGCGGGCTTTTATACGCCAGTCACCGTAAACGGTCGCACCGATGCCTTCGATCCTCGCAAACTGCCGCGCTTCAATGCGTTCGGCGAGGGCTGTGCGTGTTTGCCAGGTGTCCCAGATGCGCGGCGCTTGGAGAGGCGAAATGGGCTCGATATCCGATGCGACGAGCGCGATCGCGTTCGTCGAGATCGCCACGTCGATTTTGAGCGCGATCGCGGACTGTGCGACCGCAACCGCACCAAACCAGTCTGTCGCGACAAAGGGCAACAGCTCCGGCGCGATCGACAATGCGTCTTCACCTTTTAAATGTTCTAGCGCCGCCACACAGACCTCACGCCGAACCAGCGCGTTCGACCAGCCGTCTAAGACATCACTAACCGCAAGCTGCACCGCCAGATCCGATTCCTGGATTGGCAAGATAGAACCAGCAACACCGCTCGCAACGATCGCCACATCCGGCTCGGCCTCGATCGCAGCGTACTGCGCGCCCAGCTTCGTCGGCGTCCAGCGGTGACGCGGTTCGATCCAGGCCAAATAGCGCCCTGCCGCCCGCTCGACGCACTGCGCCATTAGCCCTTGCAGCGAAAACTCCGCTTCGCTAACTGGCCACGGCCACGCCCGCACGCGCGGGTCTTGCAGCCAGCTCGCTGCCGCGATCGACTCGGGAACCCACAGCTCCCAGCTCTGAAGCTCGCTGGCCAGCACCGACCGCAGCGCCGGTTCCGGATCGAGACCGGACGGCGTCGGCAAAAAGAGAATAGAGATGTCCGGCATAGGCTGGTGAATGTATCCGCACGCTTAAGGACTTCAGAACGCCCGCATCTCATTCAGGGCAGAACCGATCGCCAGAGGGCGACGCACCCCGAGGAAGCATCCAAAACGCACCCCGAAGACGCACCCATAACGCACCCATGAAAATCGCTTTTCTCAACTATTTCGACCTGCAAAATCCCGACAGTTGGCCGCGATCGGAGTTCGGTTTTATCTCCACCAACTACCACAAGGCCAAGAGCCTCGAAAGCTTCGCCGAAGTCGAGTACGTCTGCGCCCTAGAGTATCCCCTATCGGCTCGCCGATCGCGCCTTGTCGAGTTCAAGCGCCGCATCTACCGCAAGCTCGATCGGCGCTACATCCACTGGGCGACGCCGCACCTGAGCCGCACCCTCGCGCGCCAGATCGCGCCGCGCCTAAAAGGCGTCGATCTCGTCGTCGGCTCCGACACAACCCTCATCGCCCAGCTCGATATCCCTCAGCCGATCGTCCTCTGGGCGACGAACCTATTCGATCCGCTAATCGGGCGCTACGGCGACTACAGCGGCCTTTGCTTCGAGTCGCGCTATGGACTGCGCTGGTTCGATCGCCAGTCCGTGCGTCGCTGTCGGCAGCTCGTATTTCCGTCCCAATGGGCGGCGGATAACGCCATTCAGAAATTCAACTTCTCCCGCGATCGTGTCAGCGTCGTGCCCTACGGTGCGAACAACGCCGCCGATCGCACCGAAGAAGAAATCGAGCGCGACATTCTCAATCGCCCCACCGATCCCCTAAAGCTGCTGTTTATTGGCGTGGACTGGGCGCGCAAGGGCGGCGAGATCGTCCTCGAGGTCGTCCGACGCTTGCAAGATCGGGGCGTCAAAACCGAGCTAACGATCGTCGGCGTGCAGCTCCCACAGAACAAAACGCTGCCGCCCAATACGCGCTCCCTAGGCTTTCTCGATCGCTTTACACCCGACGGAAAAGCCCGCCTACAGCAGTGCCTGCGAGAGTCCCACGCGCTGCTGCTGCCCTCCGAAGCGGAGACCTATGGCAACGTCCTCTGCGAAGCGAACTCCTTCGGGTTGCCCGTCTTCGCGTCGCGGGTGGGCGGCATGCCGACGATCGTCCGCGATGGAGAGAACGGCTACAGCTTTTCTCGCGCCGATTTTGCCGCCGAGTGCAGCCGTATTCTCGAGCCACTCGCGACCGATTCCGACACCTACCGCCAGCTCGCTCGGGGCGCACTGCGGACGTACCGATCGCGCCTGAGCTGGGATGCCGCCAGCCAGCAAATGCAGCGCCTGTGCCGGTCGGCTCTCGGGGCCGGTAGCGCGCCCGACGATCGCCGACTCCGTCAGTAGAGCCGCCCGCCACAGCGCAAGACGAACCGCAAAAGCTAAAAAAACTCCCCGCTCGATCGCCGACGATCGACAGCGAAAACGTACCGAGATCGCCACAAAGAAACGCAACGTCGGGCCGCGCTATTTTCAAGCATAAAAAATAGCCGCCTTAGCGACCGGGCGGCATATATTTGCTTCAGTTCGTACGACGCAGATCGCAGTCAATTCCGCGATCGGCGAGCCCGTCAAAATCACGCCGCTACCTTCCCGATCTTTCCTCGCATTTAGCGTAAAGACGAGGCAAATAGATAGCGGCAGAGTCTCGATCGGGCGACACGCTACTTGTTCGGCGCGACTTTATCTTTGAACAGCTTCCCTGCCGAAAAGGCGGGCACTTTCGTTTCAGGGATGGTCATTTTCTGGCCGGTCTTCGGATTGCGACCTTCGCGGGCCTTACGCTCGCGCGATTCAAACGATCCGAAGCCGACGAGCGTCACTTTATCGCCATCGGAAACGGCCTCCATAATGGTCTCGAGGGCGGCGGTCAAAACGGCATCCGCCTCTTTTTTCGTGACGCTGGCTTTGTCCGCAACCTTGTCGACCAGTTCTCCTTTATTCATTACCTTAAGCTCCTGAGTTTTGGGACTAGATGAGTGCTGAAAACGAACGAAAGTCGATCGCCTGACGAACACCCAATGCTCGATCGAGGGCGGCGACGACAGTAGAAATCGCTGAAAAGCCCTTACCCCCAATGTTTTACTGGATTATTCTCAAGGTTGCAAGTCCCTCGTAACGGCTTGAAACCTTTAAGTGATGTTGAATCGAGGGTCAAACTTAAAAAAAAGCTAAAAAAGACGGCGAAATTTGATTTACAAGCCGCTTTAAACCCGTTCTAAAAACATAACAGACACTTCCCGCATGTCGTCTGGAATTTAGATTGCAGATCGGTAACGAGATGTTAGGGAAAGCGACGGGAAACGGAACGCCGCCCGTAACAGGCGTGACGCTTCTCCATCTTCATCTCGATCGACTGCGCTAAACAAGGCTCAAAAAACTCCTCAAAGCCCCGCTGAGTATGAGATAGGGGGATCGCGGAGAGGCGGCGGTGCTTGTCGGCTCGGGAGCTCGCATTGCTTGCGTTGATACGAAACGCTCGACGGCCGGACTGCGGCGATCGCCCGTCTGGCCTCGGTGTGGCGGGAGGCGCAGGGCGGGTGACGCGAGTCGCTGGGAAGCTACAGGATAGCACTCGGATTCGCGTACCGGTCGAATACGGGGCGGGCCACGGCGAGGCGCGCGACGGGGACTCGGACGCGCTGTTTGGGATTTGTCAGGACTTGCTGTTTTTTGGGGCTGCGAGAGCTGGCAGGAGGCCGAAGAGACCTCCAAGAAATATTTGTCTGGAATTCGCCAATGAAGGCTGAGCTTGTCGATCGCCGGGCTTCGCCGATCGCCTGAGTGTGTGTAACGCACGACTCGCTTCGCGAAAGCGACGCCAACGACGACGCCCAGCGATCGACCCCCCGACGGTGGGCGTTCATGTCCCTGGAGTCCTCTAAATGCCCAAATCGACAGCAACGCGGTGGGCGCAGGCAAAGCCCGAAAAGGCAACGGCATTAAGGCCCTGGCCGGGGAAGGTGCTGTCGCCGACGCAGTAAAGCCCAGGCACGGACGTGCGGTTAAACGGCATGCCCAACAGTCCGAGCAGCTTGCGCTGGGGAATCGGGCCGTAGGAGCCATCGACGCGACCGAGGAAACGGCGGTGCGTGCGCGCCGTGCCCACTTCCATGTAGTCCACGGCGTGGGTGATGCCGGGGAAGATCGCGCCCAGGCGTTCGATCGAGCTCCAGGCGGCGGCTTCTTTTTTCTGCTTGTATTCGGTAGGGGTTAGGTTCTGCCAGCGCTCGATCCAGTCCGGCGTAAAGGCGTGGATGATGTGGTGGCCGTCGGGCGCGAGGCTCGGGTCGAGCAGGGTCGGGATCGAGACGAAGAGCGTACCTTCGGGCTCTTCCATCTTCTCCCAGTCTTCCACGACGATGTGGTGGCACTCGGTTCCGGCGGGCAGTAGGTCGGCGCTGACGCCCAGGTGCAGGCTCAGGAAGCTGGGGGACTTTTGGTAGCGATCGCGCCAGCTCTCTTCGGCACGGGGCGTTTTGACTTCGCCCAGGAGCTTGTCGAACGTGTCCCAGCGCGTCGCGTTAGAGATAATGCGGCGGGCGCGGAATTCCTTTCCGTTGACGAGCTGAACGCCGACGGCGCGGTTTCCCTCCATCAGAATTTTCTTGACGCGAGACTTATAACGGATCGTGCCGCCGTGGCGCTCGAGACCCTCAGCTAGCTCGACGGCGATTTGGCCGACGCCGCCTTTGGGGTAGTTGATGCCGCCGTAGTGGCGATCGCTGAACACCATCCCGGCATTGATCGCGGGCGTCAGGTCTGCCGGAACCACCGACCAGCAGTAGCATTCGATGTCGATAAAGCGCAGCAGCTCGGGATCGCGAATGTAGCGGCGGGCGATATCTCCGGCATTTTGCGGCAGGTATTTCGCCAGGTTCAGGCAGGCCAGCGGATTGCTAAAGAAGACGCGCATCAGGTAGCCCAATTCTTCGAGGGAGAGCAGTTCCATCGCGTTGAGGCTATTGAAAATGCTCCAGCACTCGTCGTAGAACTTGCGGATGCCCTCGCGCTCGTGGGGGAAGCGATCGCCCAGCTCGGCAATAAACTCTTCGTAGTCGCGGTGGACTTTAACTTCCAGGTCGTTGGGCAGGTGGTAATGGATTTGAACGGGGTCGGCGATCGTCTCGATTTTTGCGCCCACGGCATCCAGGGCGCGGGTCAGTAGGTTGGTCGTGCCTTCTTCGCCGAAGCCGAAGATCATCGACGCGCCGACATCGAAGCGATAGCCCTTGCGCTCGAATGCGCCGCCGCTGCCGCCGGGGATCGTGTATCCCTCGAGTACCAGCACCTTCGCACCTTTGCTAGCGAGCTGGGTTGCCGTCACCAGGCCACCCATCCCCGACCCGATAACGATCGCGTCCCATTCGGTATCGATCGACGCAGTCGAGGCAGCGGGGGCGGTAGCAGTCATGGCAGTTTCTGGGAGGTAGGGCAGGCGGTGCGATAGGTAAAGAATTGCGATCGCACGAATATATTAACGACGAACCGTAGCCTTGCGCGAGCGCTGCGACACGGATGCGGGTGGATTTTGGGGCAGTTTTAGGGCGAATTGTTGGGGCGGGCTTCTGGGCGAACTCCTGAGCGGACTCTTGGGCGGACTCGAGCCGATCGGTTGCGGCGTCTGCCGGGAGAAGTCGAGGCGAGCGGTGGCGACACGAGGGCGGGTCTATACTAAAGCCCTTCATATACACCCCCTGCCGACGTGAACGCGAAAGCTATCATTCTGCTCTCCGGTGGCCTCGATTCGTCTACGGTGCTATATCAGGCCAAGGCCGACGGCTGCGACTGCTACGCGCTGTCGTTCGACTACGGCCAGCGTCACGATCGCGAACTGATTGCCGCGAAGGCGATCGCTAAGGCCGGAGGCGCACTCGAACATCGCATTATTTCGTTTGACATGGCGCAGTGGGGCGGCTCGTCGCTGACGGACACCAGCCAGGAATTGCCCCAGGGTCGCCCGATCGAGGAAATGGGCGAGGAGATCCCGACGACCTACGTTCCGGCGCGCAATACGATTTTTCTCAGCTTTGGGCTGTCCTACGCTGAGGCGATCGATGCGGACTGGGTCTACATCGGCGTCAATGCGCTGGACTACTCGGGTTATCCCGACTGCCGCCCGGACTATACGGACGCGATGCAGAACGTTTTTCGGCTGGGGACGAAGCGCGGTCGCGAGGGCAACCCGACGACGATCCTCAAGCCGCTGATTCACTTGAAGAAGACAGAAATTATCGAGATGGGAAACCGGCTGGGCGTGCCTTGGGACAAGACTTGGTCGTGTTACGCCGGGGGCGAGGCGGCCTGCGGCAGATGCGACTCGTGTTTGCTGCGGCTGAAGGCGTTTGCCGATCTCGGTCTCGAAGATCCGCTACCCTACATCACGCGCGGGTAGGGGCGTCACGGTAGTGCGCCCGCGAAATTTTTCGATTTCAGCCAAGCAATTCGCGCTTTCCCAGCCATGTTCGGGCGCATTGCCATGCGCCCCTACGGTTTTTGTCGATTCCCATTGATTTTCGCTGTATCTCTCCGTATTTCTATGTCTGACTTCCCGTCGTCTCTTGACGTGACCGAATCGCTTTACGATCGCATGGTGGAGTGCGCGCCGGAAGAGTGGCGCGAACAGCTCGCCGACCCGCTGACCTGGGACGACGCGATGCGCGATCGCGTGGCGGCGCTGCTGATTCCGGCAGCGCGGGACGAAGCAATCGCCCAGGCGGAGGCGCGCGGCGATCGCGGCTTTATTCTCTACGACCAAAAGGCGATCGAGACCTACATCTACTACGTCGGTAGCGAGTTTGCTGATACGGTGCTGTGGATGGCTGACGCACCGACGAAAGCTGAGCTGAACGAGGTGTTGGCGGATTACGATCCGCAGTCGGAAGCGGCGATCGCGATCGCCAGCGCCGAGAGCGTTCAGGTGATGTGGATCAAGCAAGACGGCCAGGTGGCGACCCAGGGCGCGCAGGAAGTTAACCCGCTGCCGATCGCCCTACCCGAAGGCGTCACGGCGGAGACCAGCGAGCGCGACGGCTGCTACGGCTACGACTTTACTGACGCCAAGCTCGGCAAGCTGGGGCGCATCACGTTCATGCCGCTGGGCAACAACCAGCTCGATTTTCATTGCGAGTTTGCGACGTCTGGCGATGCGGCACGCGACGACGAGGCCAAAGCCTACTTCGAGCCGATCGCGCAGCGGGCGATCGCGGCCTGGACGGCGGCACTCCAGCGCAAGGCGGGCAACTAGTCGATCGGCTGACTTGATGGCTGCTCGACCTTCTCGCGCGCCTTCACGGGCAGGCCGATAACAAATTCGACGCCGCCCCCCTCGGGAGAATGAAACTCCAGCGTGCCGCCGTGGGTTTGGGTGACGATCTCGTGGGAAATCGAGAGGCCGAGCCCCGTGCCTTTGCCGACGGGCTTCGCGGTGAAGAAGTGCTCGAATAGTTTGCCTTCGGTCGCGCCTGCGATGCCGACGCCGTTGTTGCAGATGCGGATGCAGACGCGATCGCCGCCGTCCATGGCTGTTTCGATCGTGATTTTGGGCGTGAAGCCACAGTAACAGGGCGCTTTGGCTGCATCTGCCTCATCTACATCCGACCCGCCTGCGTCCGACCCATCTACATCCGACCCATCTGCATCCGACCCGCCTACATCTGGCATTTTGTCCGCGACGACCTCTTCGAGCGCATCGATCGAGTTCACCAGCAGGTTCATGAACACCTGATTGAGCTGGGCGGGGAAACACTCCACGAGCGGCAGCTCGCCGTAGTGCTTCTCGATTTCGATGTTCGCCAGCCCACCGCAGAATTTCAGTCGGTTGCCCAGGATCGACAGAGTGCTGTCGATGCCTTCGTGGATGTCGACAGCTTTGAATTCGGCTTCGTCTAGGCGCGAGAAGTTGCGTAGAGTCAGAACGATCTGACGGATGCGATCGGTGCCGATTTCGATCGACGACAGCACCTTTGGTAAGTCTTCGAGGATAAAGTCGATATCAAGATCGCGGCATCGATCTTGCAGGTCGGTGATGTCCTGCGTTGAGTTGGGATCGAGCTGCCGACAGGCGATCGCTAAGGAGAGCAGGTCTCCGACGTAGTCGTTGATGTGGGGCAGGTTGCCGTGGATGAAGCTGACGGGGTTGTTGATTTCGTGGGCGACCCCGGCGACGAGCTGACCGAGGCTGGCCATTTTCTCATTTTGGATGAGCTGGAGCTGCGACTCGCGCAGCGCCTCGGCTTGGGACTGAATCTTCCAGACGAAGTCTGCCTGCTGGAGCGCGATGCCGAGCTGTTCGCCCACCTGAGAGAGCAGCTCGATTTCGTCGGTTTGCCAGTGGCGCGGCGCGTCGTTTTGGAAGGTGGCAAGCAGCCCCCATAGCTTGTCGCCCTGGAAGATCGGCGCGAGCGCGTAGGCTTTAGCCTGGAACTGCTCGAGTAGCTCGATGTGACACTCGGAGTGTCCCACCTTGTAGATGTCGGGAACTGAGAACGTCTCGTGGTTGGCGTAGCGTCCGCCCCCGGTTTCCATCAGATAGGTGTCGGCGATCCGGCTCGTGGCCGCGACCAGCGGCGTCCAGCCCACCGCGATCGACTCGAACGTAAAGCTGCCGCCCCAGTCTGCATCGAAGCGATAGACCGCCACGCGATCGGCCTTGAGGATTTGGCGCACTTCGTCGGTCGCGGTCTGACAGATGTCGGCCAGTTCGGGAGTCCGGCGGATTTTGCTGACGATCTTGACCAGGGCTTTTTGGCGCTTCAGGGCGGCGGTTTTGGCTTCGGCCTTCGCCAGGAGCGAAGTTTGGTGCTTGATGCGTTCGAGGTGTTCGGCCTGCTGGAGAGCGATCGCCAGGTGAACCGCAATTTTCTGGACGAAGCCGATCTCCGCGAACTGCCAGCGTCGCGGCTGGCCGCACTGGTGAATGCACAGCAGACCCCAGATCTGCTCGCCTTGCAAGACGGGCACGATCAGGCAGGCGCGCACCTGCAACCGCTCGAGGACATCCAGGCGCACGCGATTGACTTCGGCCTCGATGTTGGCGGCCTGGAGGTCGGCGATCGACTGCACGTATTCGGGGTCGTCCTCAGAATCGAGCCCGAACGAAAAATCGGCGTGCCCTTCTGCCTGTAAGGCCAGCGCTGAGGGAAATCCCGCGCCCACCGCTTCGGCGATGAATTGGCCGGTCTGTACCGAACTGAGGCGATCGACGGGCGCGGTATCTGCTGCGATCTGGCAGTGGGGACTAAAGCGAAAGATCGCGACGCGATCGGCATTGAGGAGCTGCCGGATCGAGGTGGAGGTTTCGGCCAACACGGCCTCGAGGTCGAGACACGCACGGATGCGCTCGATGATGTCGTCGAGAACCTGCTCCTGCTCGATCTGCTGAAAGATGCGATCGGTGCAGTCCGCGAGCTGGTACGCGGCGCTTTGCAGTGCGTTGAAGGTCGAGTTCGGCAGGGGCTTGACCATGGAATTACGGGGGGTGGGTCGCCGCGCATCCGATCGACCGATCTGAATTTAGCGCGCGTCGGTGGCGGACAACGAAGGTTCGGTAGGGGAGTCGCTGAAAGTCGTTAGAAATCGCTGCGTAATTGAAGCGAACGGGTGGGGGACGGGTCGCGTCAGGTCGGGCTCGGGGAGTTGTCTTCGACGTCTTCGGGCCATGCTGACGTCACGTCCAGCGGAATGGCCACCTCGAATACCGTACCCCGTCCGAGTTCCGACTCGCAGGTCAGGCAGCCGCCGTGAGTATCGACGACGATCTGGTGAGAGATCGAGAGGCCGAGGCCCGTACCTTTATTGACGTCCTTGGTGGTGAACAGGCGCTCGAAGATGCGATCGCGCACCTCCGGCGGCATGCCCGGCCCGTTATCGCAGATGCGGATGACCGCCTCGCGATCGTCGCGCACCGAAGTCTCGATGGAGATCCGACAGCCGGAGAGTTTTTTGCCTTCCCAGAAAAAGTCTTCTGGCAAGGGCGTGTCGTCAGCGTGGCAATCGGCGTAGCGCTCGGCCAACTCGTCAAAGGCATCGACGGCATTGGCGATCGTATTGGTAAACACCTGGTTGAGCTGACCGGCGTAGCAGACGACTTCCGGCAGCTCGCCGTAGGTTTGGACGACCTCGACGCTTGTCCGCCGATCGGTGAACTTCAGGCGTGGCTTGAGGATCATCAGCGTACTGTCGAGACCCTCGTGGAGGTTGACGGCGACGGGGCGCGACGTGTCCGAGCGCGAGAACGTCCGCAGGGATTTGCTGATCTGGCGGATGCGATCGGTGCCGACCTTCATCGAACTCAGCAGCTTCGGTAGGTCTTCGCTAATAAACTCGAACTCCAAATCTTCGAGGGCGGCTTCGATTTCTTCGGTATCTTCGCCCGGCGCTGCCTGGTAGTGCCCGATAAGCTCCAGCAGATCGTCTACGTAGCCGCGCGCGTGGTTGAGGTTGGCGTCGATAAAGCCGATCGGATTGTTGATTTCGTGGGCGACCCCGGCGACGAGTTGGCCGAGGGTGGCCATTTTTTCGCTTTGAACGAGCTGGAGCTGGGTTTCCTGAAGTTCGGCAAAGGAGCGATCGAGTTCGATGGCGCGTTCTCGCTCGCGCTGCTCGGACTGGCGGAGGGTGTCGTAGAGTTGGGCGTTTTCCAGGGCGATCGCCGCCTGAGCGCAGATCAGCATCAACAGCCCGAGGCGATCGTCGGTAAACGCGCCCGCCGTCAGCACGTTTTCCAGATAGAGCACGCCGAGGAGCTGGCCGTGGCCCTGGATCGGCGAGCAGAGGATCGACTTGGGCCGCACTCGCTGGATATAGGGATCGTTGGCGAAGGTGCGATCGGCGCGCACGTCGTTGAGCAAGACGTTGCGGCCCGTGCGGGCGGAGTAGTTGAGCACCGAACTGGGTACGAGGGAGGCGTTGGCAGGTGTGGGCAGTTGCTCCTCACCGTCGGCGGGCGCGCCGCCTCGCTCGATCGCCACTACCGCAAAGATACCGTCGCGCTCGAGGCTGAGGCTGCCCGAGGTCGCGCCCGCATTGGCCAGCACCAGCTTCATCAGCTTATCGAGCAGGCGATCGAGATCCATCTCCCCGGCCAGGATCTGGGAGGTTTTGATGGCCGTGTCGATATCGAAGACGACTTCGCGGGTGGGGCGGCGATCGAAGGTGCGATTGAGGTGTGACTGAGAGGGCATCTCCCGCAGCGATCGCGGCTTCGCGGTGGGCGTTGCGACGGCGATCTCGGCAGCGGGCTCGGCCAAGGCAATCCGAGGCGACAGCAGCGCGGCGGCGTGGCGCTCGATCGCCACCGCCCGCAACTGACAGCCCCAGTTGACGTACAACCCGTGGGCTTCCTGGAGGTAAACGCGGGCGACAGAGGTATTGTCACGGCTGAGCCAGAGCCGCGCTGTCAGCTCCTTAGCAATCGCGCCGTAGTGGTCGAACTGGCCGCGCTCGGCAATCGCGATCGCCCGTTCGTAGCCATCGAGGGCCTCGAGGACGCGACCGTCCACCCGCGCGATCTCCGCTGCGAGCAGGGCGTACTGGCACTCGTGCTCGACGACCTGACGGCGGGCGCGCTTGTCGAACTGCGCCAGCAGCTTCTCGAGGCGGGCGCGCAGGGCGGCGCGATCGCCCCCAACCCGTTTCGGTGCGGGCGCTTCGCCGAGCGGCAGGGGCGCGAGGGACATCGCGATCGATAATCCCCAATAAAACTCGTGCTGCTCGAGGGCGATAAAGTCGAATAGGGAGGCGGTGTGGCCGTCGAGGCGCGAGGCCAGGGCGATCGCGGCTTCCTCTTGCCCCGCCAGGTAGCAGTACTGAATCGCATGGACGGCATCGAGTGCGCTGACGATCGAGACGTCGAAGTAGTCCGGATCGCGCTCGCGCTCGATCGTCGGTTCCGGCGGGCCGGTTTCGCGTCCCTGGAGCCGCTGGAAGTGAGCGCGCAGGCGGGCGATACACGCCAGCGCCCAGCTATCGCGATGGTACTCGCAAAAAGCCGCGACTTCTTCGAGCCGTTCGAGCAGCTCGCCGAGGCCGACGCCGCGATACAGCCCCAGGGCCAGCGAGGCCACGCGAATGTAGCCGGAGTACTGTATCTCGCGCGCGTCGAGGGTGTCGATCGCCAGCCGCTCGAGGCGGGGCAGCACGATCGCCAGCGGCTCGTGCCAGGGCGCGAAGTAAATATCGTGAATCGACTGCATCCGGTGCATCGTGCGCGGCTCGCCGCAGTAGCGCACCATCCGCTGCGCCGCCGCCAGCCACACCTGGGCCCGATCGACCTCACCGCAGGTATGAAACAAAATCGCGCCGACCGTATAGGCCGTCATCAGCTCGGGGATGGGCGTCTCGGACTGGGCGATCAGCCGCGTGACCAGGGCCGCAAGGCGCTCGGGGCGTCCGGAGAGGGCAGCGGGGGCCAGAGCCTGCTCGAGCAGCGTGGCGATCGCACTGCGCTTGGCAGTGCGACTGTCGGCGATCTCGGCGACGGAGATCGTACTTAGAGGCGTCGGCCACTGGGCAATCTGCTCCTGCCAGGGCGTTCCGTCTTCGAGTTCGAGGGAAATCCCGAGCTGAGCCGCGCCCGCGTTCAGGGTCTGCCAGAGGGCCTCGTAGTCGCCGCGCATGGTCTGCTCGACCACGATGAGAGAGTAGAGCGCAGCCAGATCTTGGGGCCGCTCGGCTTCGGGCAGGAGCTTGTAGATGCAGCGCTCGGACTGCTCGAGCTTGCCCTGGAGGTAGTAGAGCGTAGCGTGTTCGAGTTCGAGTTCGAGGCTCAGGTACGGGGCGCTGGCATCCAGGTCGAGCGTGACTTCGGTTAGGGCACTCAGTCCGGCTTCGCAGTAGGTCAAGGCGATTTCGTACTCGCCTTCCTGTTTGGCCTGGTGAGCCGCCGCCAGGTTCAGTCGCGCGCGATCGATGCGATCGCGATCGTTGTCGATCGCCGCCGCTCCAGCGTTCCACTGGTACACCAGGTCGGGCAGGTGCTGGCGCGACTGTTCTAGTTCGTCCGGCGCGCCCAGTTCGGCCAGCAGCAGTCGCCCGATGCGTAAGTGAATTCCGGGGCGTTCGGCTTCGTCGGTGGCTTGGTAGGCCGCCTGGCGCACCAGGTCGTGCAAAAACTGGTAGCTGGCTTCGCCGACAGGTCTAGATTTATCGTCGCGGCGCGGCTCCGAACTCAGCGACGGGTAGAGCAGGCCGTCGACGATCGCCGGGGTCAGCTCGTGGAGCACCTCGAGGACGGAGAGCTGGCACAGCTGGGCGAGCTGGTTTACCTCGAAGGTGCGCCCGAGGAACGCCCCGAAGCTGAGAACGCGTCGTGGTTGTTCGGGCAGGCGGCAGAGCTTGTCGAGCATCAGGTCGAGCACGTTATCGGTGATCGCCTGGGTACGCACGCGCTCTAAGTCCCACTGCCAGCTTTTCGATTCATCGTCGAAGTGCAGCAGCTCTTCGTTGTAGAGCGTCTTGAGGAACTCGCGGACGAAGAACGGGTTGCCGTTGGTTTTTTGGTAGACCAGCGAGGCGATCGGCACCACGGATTTAGGCGTCTGCTGGAGCGTGTCGGCCACCAGCGCCACTGTCGAGGTGATGTCGAGCGAGGCCAGGGCGATCGACTCGACACTCGCGCCGCGCTCGCGCAGCCGCATGCCGCAGGCTTCGATTTGCGAGCGGCGCTCGTCCGGACGGTAAACGCCCACCACCGTCAGCGATCGCACTTGCGGGTCTCCGAGCAGCTCCTCGATAAATTGCAGCGTCGAGGCGTCGGCCCACTGCAAATCGTCGAGCAGGATGGCGATCGGGTAGCGGCTGTCGCCCAGCGCCCGAAAAAAGCGCTGGAGCACGAACAAAAATGAAGTCGGCTCGATCGGCGGCGGCTCGCGGTAAGTCTCGACTTCGATCGCGAAGCGCAAGTCCGGGACGATTTGCTCCAGGGCGGGCAAGTCAGGGCCGAGGGACTCGCGCAAATGGGCGCGCCACTCGCTGACGCGCGCTTCGGTTTCCGTCAGGAGCTGCCGCGCGAAGGCTTGGGCGGCCTGCACGAAAGCTGCATAGGTCAGCTCGTTAGGGTTGGACTCGAAGCGCCCGCTCAGCACGTAGCCGTACTGGGGCGAGATCGGCTTAAAGCTCTCGGCAATCAGGCTCGACTTGCCGATCCCCCCTTCCCCAGACACCAAGATCAACTCCGGCGGTGACTGTAGCGCGATCGAGCCGGTGGGGTCGAACATGCCGATGCGACGAAAGCTCTCGGCCAAACAGCTCAGCTCGGCCTCGCGGCCGTAGAGGCGATTCGGTAGCCGCAGACGATCGATCGCGTCGTGTTCGGCCAGGATCAGTGGCTCGATCTCCCCGGTCGCCTCCCACTGGATCAAGCACAGCACCAGATCGGTCTGCAAGCCCCAGGCCGTCTGGTAGCGATCCTCGGGCATTTTGGCGAGCAGCTTACCGACGATCGCGCCGACCGGGCCGGGAATCGTCGGGTCGATATCGCTGGCCAGGGGAGGCGTCTGGGCGATATGGGCGTGTACTAGCTCGAACGGGTCGCGGGTGCGAAAGGGCAGAAAGCCCGTCAGCAGCTCGAAGAGGGTCACGCCCAAGGCGTAAAAGTCCGTACGGTAGTCAGTGTCCCAATTGACGCGGCCCGTCTGCTCCGGGGCAACGAAGGCCAGCGCCTGAACGGCCTGCAAGTTCGGATCGCAGCGGCGCTCGACGGACACCGCCAGCGGCTCGCACGCCACCCGCTCGTCTTTGACCTGGACGGCGCGGCTGAAGTTCGCCAGCGTTAGCGTCTCGGTCTCCGGGTCGAAGAGGATGTTCGCAGGGGAAATATTGCAGTGGGCGATGCGCGCGGCGTGAACCTGGCCGACGATCTCAGCCAAGCGGCTGGCGATCGTCAAGAACGTCCCTAGGTCGGTGCGCCCGGTACGCGAGGTCAAGAAGTGGCCGCCGGGATCTTCAAACACCAGGGCGGGAACTTCGCACTCCAGCAGCGCCTCGATCGCCACCGCCGCTCCGTCGATTTCCGCCTCGCGCAGCAGCATCCACTCGTGCCGATAGCGAGCGACCTCGTGGGAGCCGAGGGCCGCAGGCTTCGGTGTCTTAACCAGCACCGGGCGATTGTCACACAGCCGTCGCCCGCGATAAATCCAAGAAGCTGGCGTTTCGCCAAGCTCGCACTCCAAACTGTAGCCAGGTAAATCGATCATTGCGCGAAAGCCACAAACAGAGCGAAGAGAGCAGAGACGTAACGGCTCCGACAGCCGCCTTGCAACGTTGGCCAACGGCGTGGGTGGCCACGACTAATCGGGCAGATGCTTCAGCGCAAAACGGGCAGTGAAGCGTTGCTCGGAGCGCGGCGATCGCGAGGCGCGAAACCGTCGTTCCGCTGCCGATCGCCCACTTGTAGGCGCGGCTCGTAGTGCCCAAATCTTCATGCTATATTCTAGCAATCTCAAATTTGACCTCCCAATTTTACGACGAGAGTTCGTGCAGGTTACGCATGGATTTCAGGGGCGATTCAGCATGGAATTTCCCAGCCATGACAAAGTTTCCTCACAATTGGGAGCTTCGGACGGTGCGCGGGTTGTTCGACATCTCGGGGCCATCCTAACTTCGAGGTTTTATAGTTCTTGCTGCGCGAGCCGCCATCGGGATGAATTCACTGACAGGACGCGATCTACTGACGCTCAACGACCTGAGTTCGGACGAGCTGACCGGTTTGCTAGATCTGGCGGCCAAGCTTAAGGCGGGAGAGGTTGCACCTCAGTGTCCCGGCAAGGTGCTCGGCTTGCTGTTCTCGAAGGCATCGACTCGCACGCGCGTGAGCTTTTCGGTTGCCATGTATCAGATGGGCGGCCAGATCGTCGACCTCAACCCCAGCGTTACCCAGGTGGGGCGTGGCGAACCGCTCGTCGATACGGCACGGGTGCTCGATCGCTACGTGGACGCGATCGCCATCCGCACCTTTGAGCAAAGCGACCTGCAAACCTTCGCCGACTGCGCAGAGATTCCCGTGATCAACGCCCTGACCGATCTGGCTCACCCCTGCCAGACCCTGGCGGACTTGCAGACAATGCATGAAGCTTTCGGGCAGCTCGCCGGTCTGACGCTGACTTACATCGGCGATGGCAATAACGTGGCGCACTCGCTGATGTTGGGCTGTGCGCTGGCGGGCGTCCACGTGCGTATCGCCACGCCGGAAAACTTCGAGCCGCTGCCCGAGATTACCGAGCTGGCGAAGCAGCTAGCGGGCGATCGCAGCGACGTCGTCCTCACCCCCGACGTTAAGGCCGCCTCCGAGGGTGCGCACGCGCTCTACACCGACGTTTGGGCCAGCATGGGACAAGAAACTGAAGCCGACGATCGCGCGCCGATTTTCGCAGACTACCAAATCAACGACAAACTGATCGGGCTGGCCGATCCCGAGTCGATCGTGCTGCACTGCCTACCCGCTCACCGGGGTGAAGAAATCACCGAAGCGGCGATGGAAGGCTCCCACTCGCGCATTTGGGATCAAGCCGAGAACCGCATGCACGCCCAGAAAGCCCTCCTCGCAAGCCTCCTCGGTTTGGTGTAGCTTACGAGTAAGTTTCGCGAGCGCCCGCTACGGTCATTGCGTTTTGCCGATCGCGAGCGCCCGCCACATGTCGTTCCTCCGCCCCACGTCCACCGGACGTTCAACCTGCGATGACTTCAGTCAGCGAAGCGCCCGTGATGAGCGCCCCGAAACTCGGCATGCCCGTGACGATCGTCACCGGTTTCCTGGGCAGCGGTAAAACGACCCTGCTCAACCACATCCTGTTGAACCAACAGGGCGTCAAGACTGCGATCCTCGTCAATGAGTTCGGCGAAATCGGCATCGACAACGACCTGATCGTCTCCACTGATGAAAGCACGATCGAGCTGAGCAACGGCTGTATCTGCTGCACGATCAACAGCGATCTACTCGACGCCGTGTATAAAGTCCTCGAACGCGACGACAAAGTTGACTACCTGATCGTCGAGACGACCGGCGTCGCCGACCCGCTGCCCGTGGCGCTGACCTTCCTGGGAACCGAACTGCGCGACCTCACCAGGCTCGATTCGATCGTCACTCTAGTAGACTGCGAAAACTACAGCCTCGACTTGTTCAACAGCGAAGCGGCCTACAGCCAAATTGCCTACGGCGACATCATCCTGCTGAACAAAACCGATCTGGTAGACGAAGCGAAAGTAGACCACCTAGAGACACGGGTGCGGGATATCAAGAGCGACGCGCGCATCCTGCGGACGACCCACTCTAAGACTGCGCTGCCGCTGATCCTCAGTGTCGGCTTGTTCGAGTCGGACAAGTACTTCGAGTCCGAGAAGTCCGATCGTTCCCACGACCATCACGACCATTCTCACGACCACAGCAGCTCGCACGACCACTCGCACGACCACGATGGCGGCGGCGAACCAGGCGGCACCGATGAGACTCACAATCATTCGCACGACCACGGCCACCACGACCACGGCCATCACGACCACGACCATCACGGGCACGACCATCACGGGCACGACCACGACCATCACGGGCACGACCATCACGACCACAGCCACAGCGACCACCTAACGATTGACGGGTTCGTGTCAGTCTCGTTCCAGAGCGATCGCCCGTTCGATATTCGCAAGTTTCAGTACTTCCTAGACAACCAGCTCCCGGAGAATATCTTCCGCTCGAAGGGCATCCTTTGGTTCGAGGAAAGCCCCGCCCGCCATATCTTCCACCTGAGCGGCAAGCGTTTTACGATCGAAGATGACGACTGGCCCGCAGGCGCAACGCCAAGCAACCAGATCGTGTTTATCGGTCAAGACCTCGATCGCGAGACCCTGCTCGGATACATCGAGCACTGCCTGATCCTGGAGACGGCGGGAAGCGATAAAGGCTTCGACTAGCGAGAGCGCTAGATTAGTGGTGAAACCCTGCTCTCTTAACCTCGAACGACCATGACCTGGCGCGGCCAAAGCTCCCCACCCGATCGCATCTTTTCGGCACTCGTTTATCTCCTGCCGATTATTCGCGCGCTCCCGTTCGGATTGACGCTGCTGGGCGCGATCCCCGTACTCGGACAGGTGCTGTTCTTGGCGATCGGGCCGTTTTTGACGCTTTACGCGTTCCTGAGCGGCACGATTCCGTTCTTCGATCTGATTGTCTTTTTCGCACTCTATCTCGGCGTCGTGCGCAACTCGCGCTTCAGCTACTTCCTGCGCTACAACGTCATGCAGGCGCTGCTGATCGGTTTCGCCGTCTCGATCGTCGCCATCTTGACCGGCATCCTGGGCCTCGCGGGCGGTGGCCTCATCGTGCAAACGCTCTACACCGCGACCTTTATCGCAGCATTAGGCGCGAGCACCTACAGCCTCGTCCGTAGCGCAACCGGCACGTTTCCGGAGCTGCCCGTTATCTCCGACGCGGCCTATCAGTACATCGGCCGCTAAACCGCGCCGAGGATACGGGCCTAGAGCGATTCAGACTGTTCCAAAGTGAGGGGCGATGCCTGCGGGCGATCGTCCCTTTTACGTTCGAGGTGTTGCGCCCCCCAAGCTTGTAGCGCCGCAATCACGGGCTCGAGGGTTTTGCCGTACTCGGTGATGGAATACTCCACCCGTGGTGGCACTTCTGCGTACACCGTTCGAGAGATTAAAGATTCCGACTCGAGGTCGCGCAGCTGCTTGGTGAGCATCCGCTGCGTCACTTCTGGAATCAAACGGCGCAGTTCGTTAAAGCGCATCGTTTTTGACATCAGGTGGAACAAGATAATGCCCTTCCATTTGCCGCCGATAACCTCCAATGCAGCTTCTACCGGGCATCCCTGATTGCAGTCGTATCTATAGTGCGTCATACCTGAAAGCGCTTCAGTGGTATACAAAAGGATACCGTGTATCAAAAATGTGCGGTCTTACACCGATCGAGCGTTCGACTTATTCTGAATTTAGCAGAAAAGTATGGAGCATTTAGATGAGCGCAGTGCTGACTATTGTCGCCAGAATCGAAGCCGAGCCCGATCGCGTCGATTTCTTCCGTGCAGAGCTTTTGAAGCCGATCGGGCCGACCCGTCAAGAAGATGGATGCCTTCAGTACGACCTCCATCAAGACAATAACGATCCGAGCGTGTTTGTATTCTATGAAAATTGGACGAGCCGGGATCTATGGCAAGTTCATATGAATAATTCTCATATTCAGGAATATCTCAAGAATACGGAAGGTGCGGTTAAATCTTTCGTTCTGAATGAGATGAAGCGATGCGATTAGCTCGATCTTTTTAGAGCTATCAGGACTTTGTACGTTTGAGAAATCTCGTACGTTTGAGAAACAATGAGAAATAGCCGGTTGCAGTAATAGCAAAGAATACAAATTATGAAAGCAGTTGGTTATAAAACGGCAGGCTCGATCGAGGTTTTGCAAGATATCGAACTCGATCGCCCGACCCCGTCCGGTCGCGACCTGCTCGTCAAAGTCGAGGCGATCTCCGTCAATCCTGTCGATACGAAGCTGCGCCAGAGCGTCGAGCCGGAAAACGGCGACTGGAAAATCCTCGGGTTCGATGCGGCGGGCGTCGTGGAGAGTGTCGGCGAAGCGGTGGAAGGCTTCCAGCCCGGTGATGCGGTGTTCTATGCAGGCTCGATCGCCCGTCCCGGCACGAACGCCGAATATCACCTGGTTGACGAGCGCATCGTCGGTCGCAAGCCGGAAAACTCGAACTTCTCCGCAGCGGCAGCGCTTCCACTGACGGCGATTACAGCCTGGGAGATGCTGTTCGATCGTTTGGAGGTGAAGCGCGCGACGCCGGACGGTGGCGACAAGATTTTGATTATCGGCGGGGCGGGCGGTGTCGGCTCGATCGCCGTCCAGCTCCTGCGGGCGCTCACCGACTTGACGATTATCGCTACGGCTTCGCGCCCGGAAACCCAGGCTTGGGTGAAAGAGTGCGGCGCGCACTATGCGATCGACCACCGCCAGCCGATGGCTCCGCAGGTGGAAGCGTTGGGTTTGGGCGCACCCGGTTTCGTATTTTCGACGACCCACTCCGACTCGCACCTGGCCGACATCGCCGAACTCATCGCGCCCCAGGGTCGCTTCGGCCTTATCGACGACCCCGACCATCTCGACATCAAAGCGCTGAAGCCGAAGGCCGTGTCGCTGCACTGGGAGTTTATGTTTGCACGATCGCTATTCGAGACGCCGGACATCAGCGAGCAGGCCAATCTGCTGAACGAAGTGGCAGCGCTTGTGGACGCGGGAAAAATCAAGTCCACGGCGACGGCGGTAGCAGGCAAGATCGACGCGGCGACGCTGCGCGAAGTCCACGCACAAATCGAGAGCAACTCGACGCGCGGAAAAATCGTGCTGGAGGGCTTCTAGCACGGTGTCTCGCCAGCAGTAGGAGCCCGACCTTTTCAAACCAGCTTCTTTAGAAAACGAATTCCTCAACGACCGCAAAGACATTTATCTTGCCGCCGCCGCGCCGGAGGAGAAGTGGGGGTTAGCTCCGATCGCAGTTCGGCTTGGGCAGGTGGACGGCGGCATGGTGGTCTTGCGTCAGAACGATCGCGCCGTGTTCGGTTTGCAGCCAACCGCGACTCTCGATCGCGGCTGGCATCTCGTCAGCACCATCGGGGTTTTGGAGCGGCCAGATCGCGGCCTCGGCGGACGCACCGGAAACGCCTGCGAGGGGCAGCGCCTGGCTGAAGGTACCGGCGGGATTGCTCGGCAGGCCCGATCGACCCGTCAGGGCGAAGCGGCCGCGCTGGAGTTCGTTGCAGCCCTCTCGAACCAGGGCGTCGCCATCGAGGGTTTGGGTCGAGAGCACCACCGCTCCCTGGCGAGTGTCCAACTCTGGGGTATTGAGGCGGATGTTCCCGGCAATGCCGAAGTTCGAGCTGGCAGTGATGTCGCTGCCGGGGGTTTGCTCCGATCGCAGTGCCGCGCCGAACAGCCCCTGAGTTTCGAGGCTGACGCTGCCGCCGCGTCCGGCGATCGCGTTGGCGGTGATGTCGCTGTTGTCGAACGCCACGATCGTCGCGGCGGAAATATTGATGTTGCCGCCGTTGCCCGCACCGCCAGCGGTGGCGGAAATCGCTGCTTGCGAGCGTAGTTGGAGCGAGTCGCTGACGCGAAGGGTGATGTTGCCGCCCTCGCCGGAGTCGGCCGTGGCGGAGAGCGTGCCGCGATCGCTGAGGCGAATGTCGTCAGCAACGATCTCCAAGCGCCCACCGTCGCCCGTGCCGTCGTTGAGGACGCCCACATTTGCGCCATCGCTCACCTCGAGCCGATCGACGACCAGCCGCACGTCTCCCGATGCGCCGGTCGGCAGCGAATCCACGCCCAAGAGGTCTCGCAGCACGGGATCGACAACGTTCGCGCTCGACAGGATCGAGGTGGGATTGAGCGAGCCGGGGACGGTTCCCGTGGCGGTCAGTCGATCGGCGACGATCGTCACCGTGCCCGCCATGCCCGAGGCGAAGCCAGAAGCATCGATGCGCCCGCCCGCCCGCAGCTCGATTTCGGGCGCGCGCACATCGAGGTTGCCCGCATCCCCGCTCGCGAAACTAGAGGCGATGATGATGCCGGGGCTGAACTGCCGCAGGTCAACGCCGACGATCTCGATACGAGCGCTCGCCGCCACAGTGACATTGCCCCCGTCGCCCGCCCCGAAGGTCGAGGAGGCGAGCGCGCCGCCGTTGCGAATCAGGAGGCGATCGGTTGTCACGATCGAGTTCCCGGCCTGCCCCGTGCCGAGTGTCGTGGCCGTCACATTCGCGAAGAAATCCGGGATTCGCGCGTTAGTATCGACAATCTGGATGTTGGGCGCATCCACGATCAGGTCGCCGCCCCGCCCCGCCCCGAAGCTGCGCGTCGCCACAGCCGCCCCCTGACTGACGGTGAAATTTGGCGTGCGGATAACGATATCGCCGCCGCGCCGCTGGCCTTGGAGGGCGCTGCTATTGAGGCGCGTTTGGATTCGTCCGTCAGCCGCGATGCCGTCTAGGGTGATGGCGCGATCGCCAGCGAGGAAAATCCCGGAGCCGGGAAAGTCCGGGACGCTGTCATCGAACTGCTGGGCGAGGACGATCGAGCCGCCCGCCACCTGGATGCGATCGCCGATAAGGTCGATCCGCCCCGACACCGGCCCCGTCACGTCGAGTAGGGCAGTGTTGTCGATTGTGATGTCGCCGAATTCAAAGCTCGGATCGAGGGTTCCCGCGCCGTCAATCGTCAGACCCAGCGGCACGAAGCCGTTACGCCCCGCGACGATCGAGAGCTGGCCGCTCGCCGCCGTCACCGTACCGCCGTCGATCGCCACTTCGCCACCCACCAGCGTCAGCAAATTCCCCGGCGCGCCCCGCAGGCCGTCGGTTGCGCTATTTCGCTCGATCGGTGCGAGGACGGGGTCGGTAACGGTCAAATCGTGACCGCCGCCCGCCGCGCGAATCGCGCCCGCCTCGCTGCCGAGCTGCAGGCCCACCGGCACGGCCACCGACAGCAGTGTGTCAGCCGCCGGACTGGCAAAGCCAGGAAACACAGACCCATCGGCGAACATCACCGCGTCGGCGCTGGAAAATGCGATCGCACCGCCCACATCGAGCTGCGCCTGGGCTCCGAACAGCCAGCCTTGAGGGTTGACAAAAATTAGATTCGCGCCGGTGTCCGAGACGATCGTGCCGTCGATTTGCGACGCGCGGCCGCCCGTAACGCGGACGATCGCGTTGGCGATCGTGGCATCGAGCCCGAAAGCCGCCACCTCGCCGGTATCGAGGTCGAACTCGCGAAAGCTATGGAACAGGTTCGCCCCGCTTGCGGTTCCGCCCGTAATTTGATGCATCCCCGGCGCAGCGGTTTCGACCCTCGACACCTCCGGCAGCGAGGCGTCCGGAACCGGCTGAGCTTGAAGAGAAAACGGCGCGATCGCCAAAGCGGCGGGACAGGCCGCGAGAATGAATAGATCGCGAAGCATGGCGTCTCCGAAGCGAGCGACACAGACAACGGCAATAGACCTCTTGCGGGGCTCTCAAACCCAGAGCAGCGGAGATGGCTGCACGACGGGAAATTTAGATTTTCGCTTCCATAGCGCTGGTGTCGGGCTACCGGCGCGACTGGCGCAGGCGCATCCCCAGCGGGGCAAATGTCCAGGCTACGGCAAAACCGATCGCCGCTCCGGACAGGTGGCAGGTCGCGCAGATCTGCGGATTGAGGACATCGAAGCTGGTTTGCAGCAGCAGCAGCAGCCCTACCGTCTTGAGGTTACGCCGTGCCAGCTCTGCGCGATCGCGCTGGACGCCCCGCCAAAGTAGCGCCGCGATCGCGCCGAACACGCCCATTACCGCCCCCGACGCACCAACCACAAAGCGTAAGTCGTCCTCTAAGCCCAGCGCCACCGTCATCACCACCAGCCCCATCGAGCCGACGCCGCTCGCCAGGTACACCAGAGCATAGCGCAGCGTCCCCAGCCAGCGTTCCGCCAACTGCCCGAGCAGAAACAGCCCGAACATATTGCTGAGCAGGTGCAGCCAGCCGAAGTGCAAAAACGTCCCGGCCAGCAGCCGCCACACCTGACCGTCTTCGAGAATGGCGCTGGGAACGACCGCGCCGAGGGCATAGAGAACGTAGGCGTTGCGACTGCCGCCCAGCGCCAGCTCGAGGCCGAAGACGATGCCGTTGAGCACGATCGCGATGCTCGTCAGCAGCGGAAAGTAGAGCGGCCTGTGAAAGCCGTAGCGCACTTCTTCCAGGAAGCGGCGCTCGATCGCCTCCAAGCGCTCCTGAGTTTCTGGCTCGATCGGCGTTGCCGTTGACGAAATGCCGCGCTCGGTCGTGGCTTCAACCGCCGAATTCGCAACCGAAGCGCGATCGCCGGGCTTACTGGGGCGATCGCGCTTCGGCAACGCCCACCGGAGCGCCTGCCGGAACGTTTGCTGAAACGCATCAGCCAGCAGCAGCCGCAGCGGCCTCTCGGTACGAAGCTCCAAAGCGGGCGATCGTACCGACGTTTCCCGCGCCTCGGCAATGCGCCGCCAGCGATCGCGTGCGCCTCTCGGCAGATCGAGCAAGCGGCTGGCAAACAGCGTCTCGACAGCCTCCGCATCGCCGCTGTACGCAAAGGCAAACAGCCAGGTGCGATAGGTACGCGGGCGGACTGTCGAAGCCTCCAGCCGACTCGCAAGCCGCTCGCACTCGCGCACCAGGCGATCGAGCTGATTCGTCTCGCCCAGCGCCTGCAAGTAAAACAAAATAACGTTGATATCCTGCTCGGTGTCGGCAGGATTTTTCGGATTTTTCGCCAGGCTGTCCTTATGCTTCGTGTGGAACTTCAGCCACGATAGCAAGCCGCTCCAATCGCCCTCGAGGCTGTAGGTCAGACAAATACTCAGGCGACCGACAAGCGAGCCGATACCGCGATGGGGATGCAAACGATCGACCGTGGCCTCGACTCCGACGCGATCGCGCGCCGCCACGATCCGCCAAATTCGGGCCCGCTCCGGCCAGTCGTCGAACGGGTGCAGCAACGCCGCGATCGCACTCCAGGCTGCGGCCCCACCGTAGCGCTCGTTTTGCAGCGCCGTGCTGGCCTGCTGGGCGGCGATCGTCGGCGTGACGATCGCCAGCAGCCAGACCCCAAAACCGATCCAGCCAGCCCGCTCTGGGTACCACACCAGACCCGCCACCGCCGCCAACAGAACGATTCCCAGCACCGCAAACCAGCCCGTCTGTCGCTGCGGGTCTCGCCAAACGCGCGCCGCAAACAGCAGCACCGAAAACAACGCCATCCACAGCAGCAGTCGATTGATATCCAAGGATTTGAACGCTCCAGAGTGACGAGATCGCGCCGCGAGAACAATGCCACGCTACGAAAACATACGAAAACAGCGATGGGAACGACTGTAGCGCGGGCGTCATCGCTGAGTTCGGGCCCCGCGGCGGCGGCCAGCAATCGAGGCCGCGATCGCCTCACATCAAATCTCGATCCCCGCCCTGTCGGGATGCCCGGCCAATGCTATTATGCCCGTCAGTGTTTGGCGGTTGTCGCTGCTTCGAGCCTCCCCTCGATAGCGCGAGCGCGAGACCGCAAACCTCTCGTCTTCCTGAAATGGGCATCGAACTTCGCAGCTACGTCTACCTCGATCGGCTGCAACCGCAACACGCCGCCTATATCGGAACCGTAGCCTTTGGCTTTCTGCCACTCCCCGGCGACAGCTCGCTCTGGATCGAAATTTCCCCCGGCATCGAGATCAACCGCATCACCGACGTGGCGCTCAAATCTACCGCCGTTCGTCCCGGCGTGCAGATGGTCGAGCGCCTCTACGGCCTGCTAGAAATCCACTCCTCCAAACAGGGCGAAACTCGCACGGCAGGCAGAGCGATCCTCGCCGCTCTCGGCGTCCGCGAGCAGGATCGCCTCCGTCCCAAAATCGTTTCCAGCCAGATCGTCCGCAACCTCGACCCCCACCAGGCGCAGCTCATCAACCGCACCCGACGGGGCCAGATGATCCTCTCCAGCGAAACGCTTTACGTCCTCGAAGTCGTTCCTGCCGCCTTCGCCGCCCTCGCCGCCAACGAAGCCGAAAAGGCCGCGAGCATCAACATCCTGCAAGTTACGGCAGTCGGCAGCTTCGGGCGGCTCTACCTCGGCGGCGAGGAGCGCGACATTCTGGCGGCGCAGCGGGCGATCGAAGCCGTCCTCGGCAGCATCTCGGGCCGCGAACACGGCGAAAAAAAAGGCGGGCGCGAGTAGGGCGCGACCGCCAGGCTTAAATTCAAGTTCAGATTTGGGTTTAGCTTTGAGTTTTGACGAAAGCTCGAAGCCGGTTCGGTTAGCGGGACAGACAGAGCGTCCTACGAGATCGCCACGAAGCTCAGCGCGTACAGCACCACCGTCGAGGCGCTCCCCACGCCGAACATCAACGATCGCAGCGGCGGCACGTTCAGCACGTAAAACGTCGAAAACAGCAGCCGCGCCACCACGAACGCGATCGCCGCATATTCCGCATAGGGCGAAGTCACGCCGGTCACGTAGGCGATAATTGCCGCTGCCGCAAACGGCATAAACGTCTCGAACGAATTTTGGTGCGCCCAAGTCGCGCGCTGGGCGTAGGGCGGCAGGCGATCGAACATCGCGCGCGGTGCGGCCAGATCGAAGTCCGAGATCAGGCGACCGTAAGCCACGAGCAGATACGGCACGTAAATTGCGAACGCCGCCGCCGCGACGGCGTACAGCAAAATATTTGAAGCGCTAGACGAGATCGAAGACATGAAAACTGGGTAACGATCGACAGTGAAAAAATGCCGCACCGGACGTACCGCGCGACGCAATTCGCTATCCACTCTAGCAACCGCTCACCCCATTCAAGCCCGACCGTTCTCCGTCATACTGCCTCGATCGCCCGCGCCAGCCGCCTACGTGATATCGAGAAACGACATATCCGCCGAACCGAAGTTCGTACTTAGCGCCACCTGCAAGTTTTCCAGCGACTTGACCAGCCACTGCACGGCCTCGCGCGTCGATTGGTCGTAGTGGTCGAACAAAATCGAGAACCGCTTCTCCATGTGCGGGCGCACCTTGCGGCAAATCAGCAAAATCTTCAGCAGGATCCCCATCACCGCTGTCGGGCCGATATTAGAAAGCAAATCGATCAAGACGTAGTGATTTGGGTTTTGCGGGCTCTCGACCACCAGGAAGTTGATGAGCTGGCTGCACGTGCGAATGATCAAAAAGTCGCTGAGCTTTTGATCGTCCGATTGGGGCAGCGTTGCCATCAGATGCTGGTAGAGCTTGTCGTTGAACTGCCGCTGGCCGTAGCTCTCGTCGATCGAAGAGATTAGGTACTCGTAAAAGTCCTTTTTAAACTCTCTAAACGTGCGCGTCTGGCTCGTGTGGGTCACGAAGTTTTGCGCGACGTCTCTATAGGTTTGCGAGCCCTCGATTTTACCCGTGAACTGTTTGACCGCAACGTACAGCTCCTTGTCCGACAGCATCGTCGGATTGCGAATGGGTTTGATGATTCTCGAGTTGTCCGCCAGCTCGGGCCTTTGTCTCAGCAGCTGAGCTCTTTTGACCTTGTAAGCGACGTACTTGGTCAGGTGGCTTTCGTACTGCTTTTGGCGCTGACCCTGTAGTTGCAGGATCGTCTGCTGCTGTTCGTAGCTGCTGCTGTCGCTGAGCAGACTGTGGGAATAGAGGTAAGGGTAGCGGCCGATGAGGGAAGACAGGGGGCGCTCGTTAGGGGGCTTGTCCTTGTGCTTGGAGCGATCGACGACATTGACCAGACGCTGCATGGTCTGGAACTCCTCGGTCGTTTTAAAGTTAGAGACCAGGGCCTGGAGCTTGCGCCCGTCGCGCGAGTGAATGCGGCGGCTATCTGCGACGTCGATCGACTGAATTAGCTCGCCAATCGCCTGCTGGTGGCGCGTCTCCATCTGCCAGTGATTGATGAGAATGTGGCAGCAGCGGTTAAAAACGCTATTAAATTCGTTCGGCGCGTTGTCGAGCGCCGTCAACTCGCGAACGATGCGCGAGACTTCCCGATCGGGATAACCCGAACCCTGCAAAAACAGCGCTCTAAATCGCTCGATCAGACGTTCGGGCGACTCCTCTTTAACATGACTGAGAAGGTGCTGGTACAGCTCCTGCTCCGCTTGTTGTATGTGGGTAGAGTGGTTTGCTGCGGTCGACATATAGAAACGTAGCCCTCGTATATTCTCAGCAGCAGGGCCGAACCCATCTCCTACTCCGAGGACGTCGTCGCGAAAAAACATCAGGGGATGCAACAGAGAGCGACAAGTACCCCCATAGCCTCAATGTATCACACTCATTTTTGTCGAGCGGGAACATTTAGAACACGGGATCTTCCAGGGCGTGGCGCTCTTCCCATATGCACGGGGGAAGCACTGCCATCGGGCTTAGAGTGCTCCACGGAAGACAAACGCTCACTGTTCGGAATTCGAGCGCTGGGCGTCGCCGTTGGCGTCGCTTTCGCGAAGCGAATCGTACGGCACGGGCGATCGGCGAGGCCAACGCTACGCGAACGACAAGCTCAGCTTCCATCGGCGACTTCCGGAAAATATATCCTTAGAGTGCTCTTGGTGAGGTGCAGGAGTGGTAAAACTCGGGGTGCGAGGGCGGCCGAGCCTTCAATATATGGCTTGCCCTGTGCTTTGCTTGGCACAAACGCGATAGCTTACTTGAGATGCAATGTCAGGCAGGGGAACACCCGCGTCCCGACTGCAGTATATCAAAAGTCGCTTGGCTCCAGCGCTCGATCGCGAGTCGGCGAAAGCTTCTCCTCGACCGGTGCGATGACAAGCTTGCGATCGCGGTATGCCTGAGGCGCGTCATCATTTAAAGCCAGACTCGCCACGGGGTAAGCAGTCGAGCACTCGGCTAAAAACAAAGCTAGGGACTGAGTCCCTTGCGGGGGAAAGGTCGCCAATGTAACTAACGACATCCCCTAGCCTCGCCTTAAGAGTTATTGAAGGGCGACACCGTACAGGTACTTGGCCCCGCGAGATGCAATTCAGCGCGTGCTGTTCGCAATTTCGAGCGAGTCGGGGCTGTATTTTTCGACGCGGTGAATCTTGCGCTGTAGCTCTAAGGTTCGCCGCATTTGGTCGCGTCGGAGAGCAGCTTCGTCGTTGCCAAACCCGCCTGCCTCGAGTTCGCCACTTTCTGGATTGTAAAAGCTACGCACGCGCGCTTCGATCACGACGTCGGCTGGAGGCTGGCGAACATCGGACTGCTTGACGGCCTCGAGGTGATCTCCGAAAGCCGGAAAAGCTCCGCGCGCCTGAATCGAGAGGTCGGCAGCGGACAAGTATTCGAGGGGCGACAGGTAGGGATAGTCTCGGGCGAAAGCTTCGAGC
Organism: uncultured cyanobacterium; assembly: GCA_937899645.1. Classification (GTDB taxonomy): domain Bacteria; phylum Cyanobacteriota; class Cyanobacteriia; order Cyanobacteriales; family Geitlerinemataceae; genus RDYZ01. The sequence continues at coordinate 50,168 of CALCCD010000128.1, forward strand.
TGCTTGCGGATTCGCTCTAGTTCTGCAGCATCGGCGAGGTCTGGGCTGAGGTTGGTGTTCTGGCTGCTGAACGTTCCGACATTGACGCGGGCGTTGCCAGGATCGACGTGCTGATACCAGGCGCTCGTGCGCACGCCATCGATCGTGCGCGTCCCCTCTGCCATGCCGAGGGCGATCGCACCAGGAGAATCCGGCGTCGCGAACCAAAACTCGGTCAGCGAACGAGCAGGAACAATCTGCGAGCGAGTGCTCTCCGGAGTCGCTGGCAGCAGCTCGGGCGGGACTTCAGTTACTTGAGGCTCCCCAACCAAAACGCGGGCGATCGTATGGAACACGGTAAAGAAACTAACGGCGGTATTCAAACTCATTTCTATTACGTGTTAGACGCTCCAGGGCGGTGGGTGGGGGGGACAATAAAAAGCTGTGCGACAGTGAAAACTTCGGTTGAGGTTCGGGCGAACCGCTCGAAAATCTCAAAAAGTCCCGGAGAACGGAACCTATCGTGCGAAAGTCGAGTGGGTGGGTTTATCCCGTCCTAAAAAGCGAAGCTGCGCGGGCCTCTAGGTCGCTCTCCTGCGGTCTCCTATCGCGCTCGGATGAAGGTTTAGAAAGTCACGAACTACATCGCTACTCGAAGCAATTCCGGGCAACGTACTAGTAAAATTTGCGACCTTTCCTACTACTTAATCCGTTGCAATGTGCGAGTCCGGGTGTAATAGAGAAACCCAACTATAGTATCACGTGAGACAAAATCTGCAAGTTTGGCGTGCGAAAGCGCACGCCCACCGGCTCGATCGCGCTGTGAACGTGCGGCCGTTATTTAAGAGAGGGGTCGAGCGAATTCAGGTTTTGCCCAGGCGCTGTCCGGAGTTGGCGTCAAACCAGTGCAGCGCCTCTAAATCCACCGCCAGCGAAACGATTTCGCCAAGGGCGGGAACGCTAGATTCAATCGTCGCGCGCAGTTCGCGGGGCGTGCTGTCGGGCGTCTCGGCAGCGATCTCGATGGCGATCAAGCGGTACATGCCCAGATTTTCGACACGCGAGATCGCGCCGGAAAAGATGGCGCAGCGCTCCGAGGCCGCCTCGGGAGAGGCTAAGCGCAGGGCTTCGGGCCGAATTCCGAGGACGATCGCCGGGGCGTCGATGCCCGAGGGCATAGGGATGCGGGTCTCGCCGAGGCTGGTCTCGCGCCCGGTGCAGCGCAGGTTGAGCAGGTTCATCTGCGGGCTGCCGACGAACCCGGCGACGAACTGGTTGGCTGGCTTCGTGTAGAGCCGGTCGGGCGCGTCGAGCTGCTGGACGATGCCGCGATCGAGTACGGCCACTTTTGTTGAGAGGGTCATCGCCTCGACCTGGTCGTGGGTGACATAGACGACGGGGGCCTGCTGACGCTCGAAGATGCGCTTGAGCTGGGCTCGGACGCTCTCGCGCAGCAGGGCGTCGAGGTTACTCAGGGGCTCGTCGAGCAGAAATACGTCGGGATCGCGCACGAGGGCGCGACCGAGGGCGACGCGCTGGCGCTGGCCGCCGGAGAGCTGTCCGGGCTTGCGATCGAGCAGGTCGGCGTTCAGGTCGAGAAAATCACCGGCCTCGCGGACGCGGCGGCGAATCTCCTCGGTGCTCAGCTTTTGTAGCTTCAAGGCCGAGGCCATATTGTCAAACACGCTCATATGCGGATAAAGCGCGTAGCTCTGGAAGACCATTGCGATATTGCGATCGCCCGGTTTGAGTGCCGAGACATCGCGATCGCCGATCCAAACCTCACCGTGCGTCGGTGGCTCGAGTCCGGCGATCAGCCTCAGCGTCGTCGATTTCCCGCAGCCGGAGGGGCCGAGCAGCGAGAGAAACTCGCCGTCTTCGACCGACAGGCTGATGTCTTTAACGGGGATCGTCTTGGCGTTGTAAGTCTTATTGAGCGATTTGAGTTCGAGTTTGGCCATAGGTGAAATAGGGTCGGCAGCGTAGCGGAAAAAGCGCGAAAAGAACGAGACAGTCGCGCAAATCGATCGGGAGGCCTCCAGCGGCCAGCTTTCAACGCTCAACATAGCGGTCACTCGCGATCGGCGGCAAATCCGAGGCGCGATCGCACCTTTGGAGCGCGCCCGTCCCGGATTGGCCCGCGCCCGCCGTGAATTGAAAGAGAACCCCAGCCGTTGGGGTGAGAGTCGGCAAGCACGGGCATCAGGTGATAGAACAGAGATGCTGCCTCGTCGAACTCGACGCGATTGAAATCCGAGCGTCTCACTGGCGTCTCGATTCTCGAGCGGTTGGCACGTCGAAAACGAGCCGCCCGAGCCGTCACCCGAATGCCGCCAATTCCTCCTACTTTCGTACACCCTGCATCTTTTGTTTTGAAATCTCCCCCTCATCTCATTTTGCGTACGGAAGCTGGCTCCCATCGACTCCCTCTCGATGTTGGTAACTGCTGGACGTTTGGACGCAGCAGCGACAACACGTTCCCGCTGCCCGATCGCTGGGCGTCACGGGCCCACGCAATGCTGCAACGCACGGACGATGGCGAGTACTACCTCATCGATCTCGGCAGCCGCAACGGAACTTTCGTCAACGGTCGGCGAGTGAGCATTCCCGTGCGCCTGCGCAACAGCGACCAACTGACCGTCGGCCAAACCGACCTGGTTTTCTACTCGCCCGCCCAGGTCGATCGCGATGAATCGACGGAGTTCGACAGCGAGGACGGTGCGACGGCGGTACTGTCGCTGCGCCGTTTGATTTCGGTGGTCGTCGTCGATATCCGTCAGTTCACCGTGCTGACGCGCCAGCTCGACGAGCAGATTCTCTCGGAGCTGATCGGCACGTGGTTCCGTCAAGCGGGCAACATCATTCGCAATGCCGATAGCTGGGTGGACAAATATATCGGCGATGCAGTGATGGCCGTTTGGTTCCACAAATCCGAAGTCGCCAGCCCCGACGAAATTCGCAATATCTGTCAGGCGCTCTCGCAGCTCGCGGAGATGACCCAAACGCTCAACGCTCAGTACACCCTGCCGTTTCCGGTGCAGATCGGAGCGGGTGTCAATACCGGCTACGCGATGGTCGGCAATACGGGGAGCGGCGATCGCCCGGACTACACGGCGCTGGGCGACACCGTGAACGCAGCGTTTCGCCTAGAATCATCCACGAAAGAAATCGGCAAAGATATCGCTTTCGGCGAGTCCACCTTCGTGGCTCTCTCGGAGCTGCCGGTGGACTGTAGCGCTTTCGCGGCAAAGCTGGTGGAGCTGAAGGGCTACGACAAGCCCACGAAGACCTTTGCCTGCGATTTCGACGACCTGGCTGAAGTGGTCGCCAACCTGGCGAACCAGGAGATGCAATGGTCGTAGACGGTATGACTGAAGCGCCTTCAGGCGATCGTGCCAGATTCTAGAGCTGGTTCGCGGTCGTCTTGCACGCGACTGCGGGTTTTGGGTAATAATGTCTTCAACAAAGCAGCACTTATCTTACATATTAAGAGGATAGAAATTCATGAAATATCTGGCGCGGTTGTTCGCCGTACTTAGCCTTGCGGTTGCTTGCGTCTTCGCGTGGAGCGGCGATCTGGCAGCAGTGGCCGCCCCCAGCCCGATCTTGGCTGAAGCCGAATACGTGGCTCCCAATGCTGCCGATAGCAAGCTAGCCACCGACTTCGGCAAAAAAATCGACCTGAACAATACCAACCTTCGTAAGTTCCGCAAGCTTCGCGGCATGTACCCGACCCTGGCAGGGCTCATCGTGCAAAACGCTCCCTACAGCAGCGTCGATGACATATTTGCCATCGAAGGTCTCTCGGAACGCCAGAAAGCGACCCTGGAGTCGCACCGCAAGAGTTTCACGGTAAGCCCGCCGGAAGACTTTCTTATCGAAGGTGACGAGCGCTACAACAACGGCATCTACTAAGGCCGAGTTTTGTCAGGGCCGAGTTTTTCGAGTTCTCGCGGGCTCGCGCTCTGCGAAACCTGATGCAAGCCGGTCGGTCGTTCCGAATGAAAAAGCCCCGAGAGCTGCTGTGCTTCTGGGGCTTTTTTGTGTAGCGTGCGAGGCGTCTGGCCAGCAGGCCCGATGTTTTCGGCAAAGTCCCGGTCGAGTCCTGGTACATTGAGTTCGGCTCCGCCACCCGCAAACTAACCTCAGGACGCCCCTCGTGAAACGGATACTCGTCACCGGCGTAAACGGACAGCTCGGCGCGGAGCTATTGCGCGTGCTCGCGCCGATCGCCAATATTCAAGTGCTGGGCACGACCCGCGCGAAGCTCGATCTGGCCGAACCGGACAGCCTTCGCAGCGCGATCGCCGACCTCGATCCCCATATCGTTCTGAGCTGCGCGGCCTATACCGCCGTGGACAAGGCCGAAACCGAGGCCGAGCTGGCGCGCCAAATCAACGCGATCGCCCCCGGCTCGATCGCCAGGGAAACCGCCAAGCGCGGCGCGAAGTTAATTCATATTTCCACGGACTACGTGTTTGACGGCCAAAAGGGCTCGCCATATCTGGAAAGCGACGCCACCGACGCGATCGGCGTTTACGGCCAGACGAAGCTCGACGGCGAGCGGGCCGTGACCCAGGCCGACCCCAATGCCGCGATCGTCCGTACGGCCTGGGTCTATGGCGTCGGCGGCACGGGAAATTTTGTCAAGACCATGCTGCGGGTCGGCGCGACGCGCGAGGAGCTGCGCGTGGTGGCCGATCAGGTGGGCAGCCCGTCCTGGACGGGGGATATCGCCACGGCGATCGCCGACCTGGCTCTCAATCATCCCGATGCGGCGGGCGTCTTTCACTTCACGAATAGCGGCGTCGCCAGTTGGTACGACTTTGCGGTGGCGATCTTTGAAGAGGCGCGCGCCCTGGGCTTTCCGCTGGCGGTCGAGCGCGTCGTGCCGATCGCCACGGAAGAGTACCCGACCCCGGCGCAGCGTCCGGCCTATTCGGTGCTATCCGGTCGTAAGCTGGCCGAGCTGCGCGGCGCGGTTCCGCCCCACTGGCGCGAGGGGTTGCGATCGATGTTGGCCGAACTTAAGGCGGCAGGCGCGGCGTGAGCGCGTCACCGATCGGGTCTTCGGCTCACCACAAGGAAGCGGAACGGCTCATCGATGCGGGCAAAATCGAAGCGGCGATCGTCAAGCTTTGCGAGAGTACGCTGCTCGCAGGTCGCAGCGATCTTTTTGACTACTCGCTGCTGGCGACCTGTTTCGTGCGTCTCGGTCGGGTCGAAGCGGCGCTTGAAGCGGCAAGGCGGGCGGTCGAACTGTCGATCCCCAATAATTGCAGCCAGTGGTTTTACGATCTGCACGTCGAAATGGTGACGCGTTTACCGGCAGCGGCGATCGAGCAGGCGGTTACGTATTACGGGCGATGGCTCGACATCCGGATCGACAACCGGTCGGACGAGCGCTTGCGACACACAATCGCCGCGTGCGGCCTGTCTATGCTGGCCGTTCTGCGCGCCGACTCCGAACGGGCGGGGCAGATGTCTCTGATGGGGCTGAAGCTCGTGACGATCGCCGATCGCCCCACGGACGTGACCTACTATCGGTTTCCTCTGGCAGGCATCTTCGATCGCGTCGGCCAGCACTACCTCGTGACGCAGCAATACCGCCTCGGCGCGGACTACTATCGCGGCGCGATCGAGATTCAGCCTGACAATGCCGCGTTTTATCGCAATCTGGCGATGATGTTGTCTGAGGCGGGCGATCGAGCGCGCGGCCTCGACTGTACGGTGCGCGCCTGCGAACTCGATGCCAGTATCTACTCGGAGATGCAGCTCGAAAGCATTGAATTCCGGCTGCGTCAGGTCAAGCACGCCCGCTACGCCGACTTTGCCGAAGCCGTTCTCGCCCAGCGCCCGAACCAGGCGACGATCGCCCTGATCTACGGTCGGCTCTGCTTGCAAGCGGGTCGGGCCGAGCGCGGGATTCGCGCGTTGCAGCGGGCGATCGCGACATTTTACGCAGAAGCCGTCGGCGATCGCGCCTTTATTCGTGCCTATATCGAGCGCACTGCCCAGCTCGCGCCCGACGCCGTCAATGGCGACGCCGATCGACGCATGGCGCGCTGGCTGGAGACGCTGCGATCGACCCCAAAATCGCGCGAGTGCTACCGCAAGTTTGTCGATATTCAGCTCCACCAACAGGAGACCGATGCCGATCGCACGCGCGAGCAGATGCTGGGGATGACGCGCGCGATCCCCAAGGCGATCGGCTGGTACGATAGCACAGCCGACTACGTTCGCGCGGCCAGCCTCGGCGGCCAGCGCTACATCGCAATCGACGACGAGCGGCACGTCCGGCTGAAAGCGCCCCGCACTCTTCCCGGCCTGGAGGCCGATCTGTTCGCACCGAGAGAGTTTGACTCGACGCCGCTGTTTGTCGCGGAGCTGATCGGCGCGCGGCTCTGTTGGGGCGGGGCGATCCCGGTCGCGGGCAAGAACGTCGTCGCCACCATCACCCACGATCGCCACCTGCTCGCGGATGTCTCGGTGCGGATGCCGTACCCGACCGTGGGCTTCGATTACCCGCACCCGCGCCAGCACTGGCTGCTAAACCAAGAGCGGACGCCGCCGTTGCAGCACCATCCCGGCGCTGTAGCGAACCTGGCCTCGATCGCCGGTCGCGACGGCACGGCGAACTACTACCACTGGATTGTCGATCTGCTGCCACGCGTGACGATGCTGCGCGATTCGGGCTTCGATTTGGACGCGATCGATTTGTTTCTCGTCGATAACTACCGATCGCAGTTTCAGCGCGATAGCCTTGCAGCCCTGGGCGTACCGCTCGATCGCGTCGCCAGCATCAGCGACTATCCCCACCTTCAGGCAGAGCGCACGATCCTGCCGTCGCTCCCCGGCAAGCTGGCGACCCTGTCTCACTACAGCGCCCGCGTCCTGCGCCGCACCCTGGGTCGGCAGTTCGGCGCGCCCGAAGGAACCGCACCGACCCAGCGGCTCTATATCCGCCGCGATCGCGCCCGCTACCGCCGCATCTTCAACGAAACCGAACTGGTCACCCGCCTGGAGCACCACGGCTTCGTGCCCGTCCGCCCGGAAGAGCTGAGCTTTGGCGAGCAGGTGCGGCTGTTCTCCGAGGCTGAAGCGATCGTCGCGCCCCACGGTGCGGGCCTGACCAACGCCATTTTCTGCTCGCCCGGAACCCGCATCGTCGAGCTGCTGGCTCCGGGCTACATCGTTCCCTACTACTGGATTCTGGCCAGTCAGTGCGATCTGGATTATTACTACCTCACCGGCGAGGGGATGCACGGCTCGCACCTGCGTAAGCTGATTTATCCAAATCGCATTGAAGAGGACGTATTTATCGATCTCGATCGCCTCGAGGCGCTGCTGGAGCTGGCGGGACTGACGCACTCGTAGCGGGCGATCTAGCGGCTGTCATTAATTAAATTTACAGTCCTCACACAACAAGAGTTCCAGCCCCTAGTTTTATTTTGGGTCGGGCGCTCAACGGCTTTGCCCGCAAGGGATCGGGCGCTAATTGATAACACGCCCTAGCTCAGCTTCTTTTCCCAAAACAAGGCCCGACCCATCGTCGGGTCGAGTTCGTATCCGGTGAAACCGGCCATGCGGTAGGCCGCCCGCGCGGCGTCGTTGCCCTCCAGGACTTCTAGCGTTAGCTTGCAGCAGCCCAGCGATCGCGCGATCTCCTCAGCTCTTGCCAGCATGCGCTTTGCAAGCCCGCGCCTGCGGTATTCCGGCGCGACGATAACGTCGTGAACATTGAGCAGAGGCCGACTGGCAAAGGTCGAAAACCCCTCGAAAGTATTGACGAGTCCCGCCGGACGAACGCCCGCAAACGCCAGGATGATATGCGCTGAATCGCGACGCGCCAGTTCTGCCGGGAGTCGCGCCTTCACGTCTTCCGGAAGTCCCTTTCCGCCACCCATCGGGTCGCAGGCGTAGGTGTCCATCAGCTGCACGACCGCCGCCGCGTGGGCGGGCAGGCTCAGGTCGGCGTCGACGATATTGACAATATCGATCGCGGGCTTTGAGGAGTCTGGCATGGTGGCTGGCCTCGATCGTCCGATCGTCCGATCGCTATACGGGCAAATCCGCCGGAATACGCAGCACTTGACGGCGGTACTCGGCCTCGCTCATCAGATCGCTGCTGCTCTCGACGCGATCTAGGAAGACGACGCCATCGAGGTGGTCGCACTCGTGCTGGACGATCCGCGCCACGAAGTCCTCGCAGTTGAGCGATCGCACCTGACCGTCGCGCGTTTGATAGTTCACCGTGACGGTCGTCGCCCGCGACACCAGGCCGCGCACGCCCGGCACGCTCAGGCAGCCCTCCCAGCTGCGATCGCGCGCCTTGGATCGTCTGACGATATTGGGATTAATCAGTACGAGCGGCGACATGTAGGGAGCGTCGGGGTAGCGCGGCGTGGGGTGGGAGGCGATAACGCACCAACGATCGCGGCCGCCGACCTGGGGTGCAGCGATGCCGACGCCACCGACCCGAACGAGCTCGCTCAGCGCTGCATCGATGGTGTCTTGGAGCGTGCTGTCGGCGAAGTTGATGACCTTCCGCGTCGGTTGACGCAGGAGTGGATTCCCGAGCTGGAGAATATCTGTCATGACAGTCTGGCGGGCGGGCGGTTTTGTACGAATTTTCCCCAGATGGCCGTAGCGCTGTCAATATCGTCATTTTACGTACTGTGAATTGCGTACCGCCGGTGGCATCGCGCCCCGCGATGCCTCGAATGGGGTAAATTTACAGCCTTGCGTCTGGGGGGTTGTGCGGGTGTCCGGCTCGCGGGTAACGCGTCGGCGGAATTACCCGTGGCAGCAGTGTAGTCTAGCTGACCACCTCATGCGATTTCAGGACGCAATCAGAGCGATTGCAGCGCCCCTGTCACGACACCGATCGCGCCGCTTAAACCAATATCCACACCCTTACCCAATCCATCACCATGTCTGAATCTCAACCTAAATCCGGTTTCCCCAAATCTCTGCTCTTCGGGGCAATCTCGATCGCCACCGTCGGCCTCGCCTTCGTCACCAATCCTGGTAGACCGGCCTACTTAAACTACGCGGCCTCACAGTTTGACGATCGGTTCGGGTCGCTCTGCCAGGGTCTGGAGCTGCCCGGCTTCCTGGAGCAATTCCAAGACAGCGCCCAGCAAGCTTGCGAAGGACTGCGCGAGGGGAGCGACGATCTCGAGCTAGTCGAAACCGCGATCGACAGCGTCACCGATCGCCAAAACTATGGCGTCTTTAGCATCTACGAAACGAAAGCACCCCAGGGCTCGATTAAGACGATCGGCGCATTCGGCCAGTTCGTCAGCCTGCCTGGAAAGTAGGTTCGCTCGGCGTCGTATCTCCCAGACTCTGGCGGCCCGCTACTCGCCGTTAAGCTGCTCCTTTGCCCGCGTCTTGAGCTGGGTTGCCATGCTCTGGAGCAGCCTCTTTTCGCGCTTGAGGCGTTCTTCGAGAGCCTGGATCTGCTCGCGGCGCGTCTCTAGCTCCACCGTGCGGCGCGCCAAGTCTTGGCTTTGCAAGGTCAGCGACTGCCGCCACTGCTCGGCGCGCTCGGTTTCGCGCTTGATAAAGTCCGGGGTGATGCCCTGCCCGAGAAATTTCCCCACCAGGTCTAGCACCCAGCCGCGCGCGTCTTTAATCGCAACGACCTGCTTGTTGGCGTTGAGGTCGATCACGAGCAGAACACCTTCGCCGTACGAGCCCGCGTCAATTTCTAGGGTTTCGCCATTTTGCAGCAGCACCCACGTCTCATCCGTGCGCTCGCGAGCGAGCAACTGGACGACAGACTTCCCGAGCAATCCTTTTTTAACGACTTGGACGAGGTGTAGCATTGCGACTCTTCGTTGCACTTATTCGCAGTGCACCTGAGGGAAAACCCGCCAGAGGTAGGGCTGGGCTCGGCACGGTCGTATCGATGTCACGATATCACCTTGCTTCTATTTGCGATCGTACTCGATAGTCGCCGTAAACGTGACCGCCCGCAGGCGATAGCGGAGCCGCAGCCGACCGAAGGCAATATAAAAGTTGGCGAGCGCTTCTTTCAGGATATCTTCTCGATCCCGGTTGCCTACTCCGATTGCCTACTCGATACCGTAGCTATCGAGCACGTAGCGAATCTCAGCGAGGCGACGCGCTTGGTCGAAGCGCAGGCGACCCCAGTCGTTGCTAAAGCCCGAGGCTTCGAGCTGGCCGTTGTAAGGATTGATGTAGCTGTAGGAGCGCGCCTCGAAGATGGCCTCCATGCCCGTAAAGCCCTGGGCTTTTGCTTCTTTGAGGTTGGCCAGGTAGTGCTGGGCGGCGAGGGGTGCTTGGGTAGCCAGATCGATACCGGCGACCAGCTCGAGGGCGGAGAGGCCCATACCGCGATCGCGGGCGAAGGACTGCATGGCCGCGATGTATGGATACATACGCTGGAGCTGGAGCGCATCGGCCACTTCCGGCGAGGGCGCGCCGTGCTGGAAGCTAAACGAGCCGAGGTTCCGCTTGCCGTTGCCAGGGTCGGTGTGGCCCCAGTACGCGCCGGTTTTGCCGCCATCGACGGTGCGCGTGCCTTCTGCCATGCCGATCGCGATAACGCCGGGTGAGTCGGGGTTGGCGAACAGGTCGAGGGCGAAGTCGTCGCCGATGATGTCACCGGCGATCGTCGTGTCGAGTTCGACGTCGATTTCCACATCGGTACTACGCTCGAACTTCGGCTCGCTCAGGGCGCTGGCTCCGGTCATCACCACCGGCGCGAGGCGTCCGTCTTTGACCAGGGCACGGTAGAGCAGCACGGCCACGTCGGCGCGGGTGGCGGCGAAGTGCGGGTGCAGGTCGGGATTTTCCGGGTCGGGGGTGACGAGCTGGTGTGCCAGAGCCGTCTTCAGGCGCGCGTCAGCGCTGGGCGGGATGCGATCGGCATCGCCGAAGGGCAGTGCCTCTGGCGCGTCTTTCGCAGGCGTCAGCTCCAGCGCATCGACGAGGCCGACGACGGCTTCGAGGCGCGAAACGCGCGGGGCGGCGTCGCTGCCTTCGTCGGCTTTGCCGCGCAGCTCTTTGCTAAAGCGTGCGACTTCGATCGAGCCCTCAGCGGTCTTCTTGACCTCAAAGGTCTTACGGGCGAGGCGCTGTAACTCGGGGTTGTTGGCTTTCGGGTCGAGATGAGTCGCGATAACACCGTCTACTTCACCCGTCGGAGCGCTCAGCAGGCTGACCATCGGGCGCAGACCGGCAACAACCGGGGCCGTGGCATTGTGTCCGGTGCGATCGAGGGTTGCCAGAACCTTGGCGATCGCCTGGCTGAGGGGCTTGGTGCTCTGGCTCGTGCTCTGGCTCGTGCTCTGGCCGTCCTCCGCAGCGCCTTTTCTGGCGTCCGTCTCGGCTCCCGGCTCGGAAGCAGACGCAGCTGCGATCGCCGCGCCGTCAGCATCGACTTTTGCCGCCGCCTTATCATCCGACGCGCTCTGCGCGTCGGCCCCAGACTCTGACGCCTTGGCCGCTTCGGGGATCTCGAGCATCTCGGCTTTGCTGGCGACGGTCAGCGCGCGATCGAGCCACTCCGTCAGCTCGGCGTGGGTCAGCGGCGCGTCCGGACGAAACTGGCCGTCGCTCGGCGCGGCGAGAGCGCCTTGCTGGATTAACGCTTCGATGTAGGGCTGCGACCAGTGCTCGTTCAGGTCGGCGATCGCGTTGGCGTTGGGAACGAAAATATTGTTGCCGTAAATCGGCGCGGGGCCGTCGGGGTCGGCGGGCTGGCAGACGTTCACCGGGGCCGAGCGACCCGTCAACTCCGAGGGCAGACTGACGATCTGGCAGTTTTCCGGCAGTTGGATCGCGACGCGGCCCGGTTGTTCGGCCTCGGGGGTTGCATTCGCACCAGGCGCGAGGGGATTGGCAGCCGCAAGGGCAAGCAGAACGGCAGTCGGGAAACTCATAGGTCGGCGTTGGGGTTTACGTCGGCAAGCGGTCGGCGATGGAAATAAGTCGGGGCAGGCACGCGGACGCGATCGATCGCGCTGCGCTCGCTTCTCAGAGTTCGGGAGCCATAAGGGCCATGCCGGAAACGCACGCGCAAATCGCGCAGTCTACGTTTCAGAATGTTAACTCGCCCCATAATACATCGCCCGATTCACTACGGTCAGGGTGAAAGCCGCAATTTTCAGGCGGCACGGCCACCGCGCCGAACTGTTGGGCTTGTGGCTTGAGGACAGCTTTACCTCGACGTCCTAGGCCGTGGACTCGAAGGCGGAAAGGCCAGTGAGCCCAGCCCCTGTCGAACTATCCACCCGCACCCTGAGAACTTACGCATTGAGTTCTTGCATTCGATCTCGGGTGATAATAACGGAGAAAAGTTAAGTGGGCTTTACAGTTTCAGAACGTTATTATTTGCAGACTCATTCGCAATCGTTTGACCTCGCGCTCCGCCGTTGAGTTCCCGCCCCGCTAACGCCCTCGAACATTCATGGCTCCCAAACGCTCCCGTCCGACCTCGCGCTCCACGCGCAACGATGACTACGACTATTACGGTGGCGACGCCTATGGTGGCGATCGCGGCGGTCAGCGCGGCGGCAAGGGTAACGGCAAAAGCGGCGGCAAAAGCGGTGGCATGAACCCGCTGATGCTGGCGCTGTTCGGCGGCATCTTTATCCTCGGCATTGGCGTCGGCATTGCCTTTAGCTCGACGGCGACAGTCAGCGAGCGCAACGTGGCCAACCGCGAGTTCCTCGATCGCAACGCGCCCAACCCGGAGGTCTGCGTGCAGTTCGGCGCGAGCGCGATGGTGGTTGAGAGTCGATCGTACGTAACGCTCAACCCGTTTAACGTCTACATTTCGCAGCCGCGCATCGTACCGGGCTGCGTGATGCGTAGCAACAACTGGTCGGTGCTGGAGCGCGCTAAGGCCGTGACGCCGGAAGAGGTGCGCGACTGCAAAAACCGCCTGAATACGTTTGGCTTTACGGGCAACCTGGAAGACGACCCGCTGGTGCAGTGCATCTACCAAAACGACGGCGAGGACAACCAGTTCCGCAACAATCCCGGCGTCTCGGCTCCGGCCCCGGAGGGCGAGCGATTCTAGTCCGCCGAGATCTGCATCTATTGAATTTAGATGAATTTAGAAACCGGGATTCTTCGGTTCGATCGCGATTTTCGTCAGCGGATCCCGGACGCCAAGCTCCTCGCGCGTTACTGAATCAGCCGCACGCGCGAGCGATAACGGTGCGGTGGCGGGGGCTGTTGCAGTCGACCGTCGGTTGCTCGAATCCGGCCTCGACGATCGCCCGCGCGAGATCGAGCTGGAAGTAGCTGTCGAGGTAAGGCTCGGTACTTTTGAGCAGCGTAAAGACGTAGGGCGGCATCTTGGCGTAGATTTCCGACTGCGGGTTCATTTCCATAATGCCCAGGTGGCCGCCGGGACGAAGAATGCGGCGCACTTCGCGCAAAATTTCGCAGGTGGCTTCAGCAGGCAGCTCGTGGCAGACCAGAAAAAGGCTCGCAAAATCGCAGCTATTGTCAGCCAGGGTCGTATTTTCCGCCGCGCCGTGGAGCCAGCGGATCGGCTGAGCTACACTCGCCCGACGCGCGCGATCGCGATAGCTGGCGACAGCGAGGAAATAGGACGAGAGGTCGAGGCCCGTGACCTGCGCCTGAGGGAACTGCTCCTGAAGCCGGAAGGCACTCATGCCGACGCCACAGCCGAGATCGACAGCGGCAGTGACGTTGGCGCGGCCGATGCGCCGATCGACAATCTCGTAAAAGCTGTCGCGCAACTTGCGATCGCCCTCGGCTCCGGCTTCCGGCCAGATCTTGGCGTGGACGGCGCGAGCGGCAACTTCGACTTCCGTGGCGGGGAGCCAGCCCAGGTTGCCTTCGTCGTAGGCGTGGAATGAGGTGAGGTAGTAGTCGGGATAGGTCAGGCCGGGATTTTCGATTTCGCCGCGCAAAGCGTCGAGGTTGCAGCCGCGGAGGAGCTCGGCTTCCTGCCGCCAGGGTACGCCGATCGACTCGGCGCGATCGATCATCATCTGACGGGCGCGAGATTTGGCGAAGTTAGCCAGCGGCTCGATCGACAGTAAAAAGTTCACCAGCCCCGAAATCGGGCGCGGCTGGAACGACGATCGCGCGGCGGACGGAGGAGCGACAGTCATGGCAGATAGGTTGAGATCGTTATCGGGACGTTTTTTAAGTGAGCCAATCCTAGCTCGATCGCTCGTTCGACTGGCGATCGACTGGCGTCCGCATGCTGCCGGTCGATTCAGTATGATGAAGTCGAGGAGCTGTCGCCGATTTCGCCGCCATTCCATCGCTAACGGTTGCAGCCGCTCGATCTGTCGAAGGGGGTGAGCCCGCCATGCTCAAGGCCGTATTGTTCGACTTCAACGGCATTATCATCAACGACGAATCGATCCACGAACGGCTGCTCGAAGCGCTGCTGCTGGAAGAAAACCTGCGCCCGCATCCGGGAGAGTTTCAGGCGATCGCCCTGGGGCGCAGCGATCGCATCTGCCTCTCGGAGCTGTTCGCGCGGCGGGGCCGCATCCTCGACGACGCCACGCTCGATCGGCTGCTCGAGCGCAAGGCCGAAGCCTACCGCCAGGAAATCGACGCCCTCGAAGAGCTGCCCCTCTACGGCGGCATCACGGACTTTTTATTGAAGCTGCGCGTAGCGAACCTGCGGCTGGCGCTGGTCAGCGGGGCGGTGCGTACGGAGATCGAAACGGTGCTCGATCGCGCGGGGCTCTCGTCGCAGTTTCCCATTGTCGTCGCCGGGGACGAAGTCGCGAGCAGCAAGCCGGAGCCCGCGAGCTACTTGGAAGCGATCGCCCGCCTGAATGCCGCCGAGCCCGACCTAAACCTCAAACCCGAGGAGTGTTTGGCAATTGAAGACAGCTTTGCGGGCATCGAAGCGGCCAAGCGCGCCGGTATCCCCGTGGTCGGCGTCGCCAATACCTTCCCGCAACACATGCTGCTGCGCCTCGCCGATTGGGCGGTCGATCGCCTGGCCGAGCTGGAGTTCGAGCGAGTGGTGCGGGTCTTTTCCGGAGAGGAGCGCGCCGTGGCCGCCCCGCAGGTATTTCTAGAGAGCGAGAGCAGTGCCGTCGGCTAAAGACTGTCGTCAATTCCTCGCGCGGGTTTTACCCCCGCACTATCCTGTGGGTCTTTTGGGTCGGGCGCGCGATCGCTCCATCGAGGTTCCGGCGCTGGTGGCTGACCTGTCCCACGCCGAGCCCGAAGTCCCGACGCCTCCGTGCTAGGATCGGCCTGACTTTCGGGGAATTAGCTCAGTTGGTAGAGCGCTGCGATCGCACCGCAGAGGTCAGGAGTTCGAGTCTCCTATTCTCCATTCTTCATCAAGACACTTTCAGGCCCGATCGCCAGCTTCGCCAACATCTGGCGGCTAGCTTTAGCGGCGACTTTGGCGGGGCTCTCATGACTTGGCGATCGCCGAAAACGGCTGCACCAGCGCCTCCCCGATTTCGTCGATCGGCAAGACGCGCTGGGCGGCTTGGAGCGCGATCGCTTCCTTTGGCATGCCAAACACGACGCAAGAACTTGCGTCCTGAGCGATCGTCCGACCGCCGTTCTGCGCGATCTCCAGCAGGCCCGACGCCCCGTCCCGTCCCATACCCGTGAGCAAGACGCCCGTAGCCCGATCGCGAAAGGCGCGCGCCACCGCCTCGAACATCACCGTCACGGACGGGAAGTGGCCGTCGCGCGGGTCTCCCGGCACGCAGCGCAGAATTCCCGATCGGTCGATCGCCAGGTGCGCGGTTTCCGGCGCGAAGTAGATCCGACCAGCTTCGGCGCGCTCGCCAGCCCGCGCCACCCGAACGCTGAGCGCGCAGTCGGCGTCGAGCCAGTCCACCAAGCCCGCCAAGAAGCCGTGACTGATGTGTTGGGTGCAGAGGATGGGCGCGGGAAAGTCGGCAGGTAAGGCCTTGAAAATCTTACTCAGCGCCTGGGGGCCGCCAGTGGACGCGCCGATCGTCACGATCTGCCGGGAAGGACACTGGGCGCGATCGGTGGCGGTGGGCGAAACGCTGGCTTGTAACGTGGGAGGCGGATCTGGAGCCGGGGCCGGTTTTGAGTCTGGCGGAGATGCTGGCTCGGAAGCTGGCTGGCAGGTGATTGCCGAGTCGGGGCGGGCGAACGGCAGCCGCGACACGGGCGCAGACGTGGTGCGCACCGGCGTGCCGTGACGCGAAAACACCACCACCCCGGCCAGGACGCGGATCTTCGACAGCAGCTCGCGCTCGAGGTGCTCGCGCTCGTCGTTCATCCCGGCGAAAGGCTTGGGCAGAATGTCCACCGCACCGGCCTCAAAGGCGCGAAAGACATTTTCAGTTTCGTCGGCCTGCACGGAAGCGCTCAGCACCAAAATCGGGCGCGGAAAGCGATTCATAATTTCGTCGGTCAGCTCCCAGCCGTCCATCTCCGGCATGTGCAGGTCGGTGCAGATCACCTGCGGGTCGAGCTGGGGGATAAGTTCGAGGGCTTCTTTGCCGTTGGCCGCCGTGCCGACCACTTTGATGTCGGTGGCGGCGGCGAGCATGCGCTCGAGCAGCAGCAAAACCACCGGAGCATCTTCAACGAGCAAAACACGAATGGCCACGATGGAAATCCTTAGTAGGGCAGCACGGAGCTTCTCAGGTTGAAATGCCGCAGGTAGAAATAGCCCCTCATGTACGTTCTACGGTTCGAGCCCCCTGAGCCGCCGGAACGATCGTGCGGCGCGGAATCCGGATTTTTTCTTGCGCAGCGCTTGCGGCTCGACCGCTTCGGCAAATGTCCCAACTGGCTGCCTACTGTGTTTCTAGGGTAGCGCGTCTCGATCGCGGCCCGATCTCGCGGGCTTCTGGAGTCGGGGGGCTCGCATGGCGATCGCGGGGGAACTTCCGCCCGGAATATTTGACGAATATTTGACCCAGAGGCGACATATTTGACCCAGAGGCGACCCAGAGGCGACCCCGACTCGGCTTCGACTTAACTCAAATCAGGCGGTTCAGCGTCTCGATCAAGATGGCTTGGTTGAAGCTGCTTTTGGTGATGTAGGCGTTCGCGCCCGCTTCTGCGCCCCGGCGGCGATCTTCGTCGGTGGCGAGGCTGGTGACCAGCACGATCGGCAGTTCGGTATAGCGGCTTTCCTGGCGGACGCGGGCCGTAAGCTGGAGGCCGTCGAGGTTGGGCATCTGTACGTCGGAGACGATCGCGTCGAACTCGCTGCTCCGGAGCTTATTGAAGGCGTCGAGGCCATCCACGGCAGGAGTCACCTCGAAGCCCGCCGCTTCGAGGATGCGCTTTTCTTGGGTGCGCGTGGCGATCGAGTCTTCCGCCAGCAGGATGCGCAGCTTGGCCTTGCGGGGCTCGTCGATCGCCGCTGCGACCGGGGCGGCGATGCCGCGCACCGACTCGATCAGATCCGGCGGGTGCAGCACCATACACACCTCGCCCGTCCCCAGAATCGTCGCGCCGGAGACGTTTCGCACCCGTCGCAGCAGCTTGCTTTGGGGTTTGAGCAGGGTGTCCTGCTGGTCGATCGAGCGATCGACGACGATCGCTAGCAGCTCGCCATCGACGCTGAGGATGACGCAAGAGAGGTACTTGCGCTCGTTTAGGGTGACGGCGTGGGGCAAGCCCAGCAGGTTCCCGAGCCGCGCCAATGACACCGGGCGGCTATCGACCAGGATCGTCTCGCGATTTTCCATCAGGAAAATATCGTCCGGCGATAACGTCGCAGTGCTGCGGATGTACTCGACGGGAATGGCGAACGGCATTTGGTTTAGCTCCACGAGCAGCACGTTCGTCGTCGAGAGCATGCTGCCCAGCTCGACGTGCATCGTACAGCCCTGGCCGAACTCGGAGTCGATCGCGATTTTGCCCTTGAGGCGCTCGACGTTGGCGTGAACGACATCGAGCCCGACGCCGCGCCCGGACACCTCGGTCACGAACGATCGCGTCGAAAATCCCGGCATAAAGATCAGCGACTGCACCTGGTTCGGGCTCATCGCCGCCAGGTCTTCTTCGCGGCAGAGGTTGCGCTTCAGGGCCGTCTGGCGGATCTTGTCCAGGTCGAGGCCGCGCCCGTTGTCGCTCACTTCGATCGTGGTGCTGTTGGCGGACTGGTAGCCGCGTAGGATTAGCGTCGCTTCGGCGGGTTTACCGCACCGCTGACGCTCCTCGGGCGTCTCAATGCCGTGATCGATCGCGTTGCGGATGATATGCATCAGCGGATCTTTCATCTCCTCGAGGACGCGCTTGTCCGCCAGCGTCTCGCCGCCTTCAATCTGGAAGTTAATACTTTTACCCTGGCTGCGGGCCAGGTCACGCACCATACGTGGATAGAGGTTAAAGATCGTCGAGAGCGGCAGCAGGCGCAGGGTCTGGATGCCGTCTTCGAGCTTGGCGGACACCGTCTCCAGCCGGGTGGTATCTTCGCCGATCGCGGCGTGCAGCGCTTCGACTCGGGCCGAGAGCCGTTCGATATTCTGCTCGACTTTGCTGTGATAGTCCCGCACCTTGCGCAGCACCAGAGCGGCCTCGCGGCTGATGTTCGGGTCGCCGAGCCCGTCCCAAGCGAAGCGGTTGGCAAAGGCTCTGCGGTTGAGCGATTCGAGCTGGCTGGCGATCGCGCCGATTTCCGCCATGCGGTGGGCGATGCGGCTCTTGGAGACGGTCAGCTCGCCGACCTGGGTCAGCAGCGCGTCGAGATGGCGCGTCGCCACCCGGATCGTGTCGATCTGATAGTTGCTGCCCTCGTGGCTCGATCGCCCGAGCGCCTGCCGGGTCATCTCCTCGACCAGGTCGGGACGGTTCGAGGCAACCTCGCCTTCGTTAACGTGGGGTGTCGCGCTCGATGTTGCGGTGGAGGCGGCTCCGGGCGCTTGGGCGGAGGTTGCAGCGGGCGAGGCGGTCGATGTCGGCGGGGACGACAGGCGGGCAGAACGGGCGGGCGGGGCGGCTCCGGGCGCTTCTAGCTCGGCGATCGCCGTGGCGATCTCGAAGTCGATCGGCGTGCCTTCTGTGGCTTGGTTCACCAGCGCGCGAATCCGTTCGATGCCCAGCGCGAGACGATCGCACAGCTCCGAGGTCAGCGCGATGCTGCTTTCTTTAACGGGGATAAGCTGCTGCTCCCAGGCGTGGGCGAGGGGAACCAGAGCCTCGACGCCCAGCATGCCCGAGTCGCCCTTGATGCTGTGGATTTCGCGCAGGACCGAGTCGAGGCGGGCGGTGTCGTCAGGATGGCGCTCGAGGTGCAGCAAGCCGGCATCGAGCTGCTCGAGATGGTCGGCGCTGGCCACCCGAAATATATCGCGCAGCTCTTCGTCGTCGATAAAGTGCGCGACCTGGGAGATCGCAGAGATCGGCGCGATCGGCGCGGGGGCGGGTGTCGGCACAGCGTCGATCGCGTCGGCAGCAATCCCGGCGGCTTCGGTCGGGTCGCTCGCGCCGGTCTCTGGAGAAATCTCCGAGCGGACTTCCGGTCTGCTTTCCGGGTTAACTTCTGGGCTGGCCTCCAAGCTGGCCTGTTCGAGCGGACGCTCGGACTCCGTCGGAACTTCCGCAAATCCGCCCGTCTCGGCATCGAGAGCTTCAGTCTGGCGACTCGCGGAGGAACTCGCCGCACCGCCCCCCGGCACGATCGTCGCCATCGGGTTCATTAACTGCGCGAGCACGTAAAACGTCTGAATCCCCGAAGGTTCGCCCGTCAGCGCCTCATCGACCAGCGCGGTAAGCGCCTCGAGTCCTTGGCGTAGGGTGGCGATCGTCGATTCGCAGGGCTCCGCCTCACCGCGAGCCACCTTGCGAGCCAGCTCCTCCCACTGGCGGGTGAGTGTCGCCACATCCTTGAGGCCCAGCATGCCCGCGCTGCCCTTCATCGCGTGGGTGCGATGCAACATCGCCGTCACTTTGGCCGCGTCGAATTCACCGGAGCTTTGGCCCGCCTCAAATGCGGCGATACCTTCAGTCATGGCTGCGAGTTCTTGCTGGCTCGCGCTGCGAAAGAGATCCCGCAGTTCTGCGTCTTCGATCTGCATACTCGAGTTTCGCCTCTTTAGCGCTGCCAGAACTACGATAAAGCACGAGGATTTTCGGCGCGTCCGCCAGTCCGCTAACGAGCGACGGCAGGTCGGAGCGATAGCGAGCCGAAACGAGAACAAAATCGCTAGCCGATCGCCCCCGATTTTTTCGGTGCTGTCAATAACAACATACGATCGTGAATCGTCGCTCTCAGCAATACCGGCGCAGTTTGCAGAAATTTTGAGGCATTCCCCGTAGGGGAGCGAAAACACCCAGGAGGCCGCGCGATCGCATTCCAGCTCGATATTGAGACCCTCTCCGCCCTGAGCCTGTCGCTGCGCGTGGCGGGTGGTGCAATGTTGGCGATCGTGCCCGTCGGCCTAAGCCTAGGCTACCTGTTCGCCCGATCGCGACTTTGGGGCTGGCTGGAGGCGATTGTCATGCTGCCGCTGGTGTTGCCGCCGGTCGCGGTGGGGTTTCTGCTGCTCGTGCTGCTCGGACGCAGCGGGCCGGTGGGACGGGCGATCGAAGCGGCGACGGGGCGATCGCTCGTCTTTTCCTGGATCGGCGCGGCGATCGCAGCGGCGATCGTGGCGCTGCCGCTGATGGTCAAAACCACCAAAGCTGCCCTGCAAAGCGTCGATCCGGTGTACCTTCAGGCCGCCGCCATCTTGGGTAACTCACCGCTACGGGTCTTCTGGCGAGTCTGGCTACCGCTGGCGTGGCGCGGCATTCTGGCCGGAGTTGCCCTCAGCTTCGGGCGGGCGCTCGGCGAGTTCGGCGCGACGGTGATGGTGGCGGGCAATATCCCGCAAGTGACCCAAACGCTGCCGATGGCGATTTACGAGGCGGTGCAGGTAGGCGACGACGATCGCGCGGTGGTGCTGGTGGCGCTGCTGGGCGCACTGTCGATCGCGACGGTCTGGCTGAGCAACTGTCTCGACGGGCGATCGCGCTAAGCGCCCCGAGCCATTCACCATCGCGACTTCCCGGCCCCCGCGCCTACAATTGATAGATAAGTGAGGGCACTCTCGTCGGAGAAGACAGATGGACAGCAGCGCAAACGTTTCGGTCACGCTCGATATCCCGCAGGAAATGTGGGAGAGCTTGCAGCACATCGCCCGCGAGAAGGGCGAAGACGCTCGTGCGCTGCTGCGGACGTATCTCGATCGCGGTGTGAAGCGCGATCGCGCGGACTCTCCGAAGCGCTATCTGCTCGACACGTGCATTTTTAACAAGCTAGTCGAGGGTTCGCTGCACCACTCCGATCTTCCACAAGATGGCCGCTACGTTATTACCCACGCCCAGCTTGACGAAATCAACAATACTCCTGACACGTATAAAGAGAAGCGGGCGCGCCTTGTATTATCAGCCCTAAAAGACCTTCAGCTCGATCTCGTTCCAACTTCAGATTGTTTAGCTGATTTCAGCCGTGTGGGTATGGCATATGTAAGTGACTCAGATATATTTGATTTGCTGAAAGCTGCGCTAGATAAACGTCGAAAGAAAAGTAGTAATACAGTTGATGCACTCCTCGCATCCAGTGCGATACAGCAGGGTCTCATACTCATAACAACGGATCGCAACTTGAGCGACGTTGCTCAACAGTATGGATGTGACGTCGTCTTTCTAGAGAGCAAGGGACTAGCGGCTGAAGAACCGAACGAGACGGTGAATAAATCTCTGCCGTTCTTTGAGGCGATCGCCGGGATTGGCGCTTCCGATGAAGGAGATATATCTGAAAATGATGAAGAATTTCTCCGCCGTGAAATTCATCCCATTTATGGCTGGTCAACGAAACCAAATCAATAAATGGTTGCCATTCTAGACTCGAGCTTTCTCTTTGCCCTGACCAATGGAAAAGACCGAAGTCACGACATCGTTTTAAAGACAGCACGGGGACTGCAAGGTAAATCTATTCTGCCCGATGTGGTTTTGCCTGAAGTTTGCCACCTGATTCTCGCGCGGCTCGGCCACTTCACCATGCGCCAATTTCTCCGTAGCCTCGACCCAGAACACCTTCAGCTAGAACCGCTGCACGCCGAAGATCTCGTGCGCGCTCGGGCATTGCTCGAAACATATGCGAATATTCAGCTCGACCTTGCAGATGCTGCGATTATCGCGATCGCTGAGCGCTTGAACATCACGCAAATCTGCACCCTCGATCGCCGCGACTTCTCGATCGTCCGTCCCCGACACTGCGAGTACTTCGAGGTGTTGCCCTGAGCCAGACAGCCAGAGCGTGTCTCCAGACCCGGCATCACTTCGCCGCCGCACGCGCCTGGATGTAGTCAGTGTTGAGAAAAAGCAGGATTTGGTTGAACTGGAAGACGCTCCAAATCAAAAAGCCGACCGTGTTGCCAACCACGAATCCCAACGTCACCGGACTACCCGCCTCTCCCATCAGCACGATGCCGTTGAGGCCGATCGCCGTGAGAACCAGAGGCACGAACCAGTAGGCGACGATACCCGTGACAATGCCCGCAAAAATGTAGCTCGCCGACATTTTCAGCGGAATGGCTTTGACGATCCGAGAGTGACTGTATTTAAGCGAATCGGGCTCGACGTGTTCGCGCAGCGCCAGCGCGAAGGGAAATAGCGAATAGTTAAATGCCGGGATCAGTATTCCAACTATCAGCAGCAGCGCGAAAGGGATACTGACAAGCGAGACGCGCAGCTCCGCGAGCAAAAGCTTTACGTACTTGCTAAAGGTAAGGCGCAGCGCTTCAAAATAGCCCACCGATCGCCCCTCGATTTCGCCTTCCGACAAATAAGCTAGGGGCGTGCAAGACAGAGGAAAATAGAAAAAGGCCACGACAACGAGCGCACCGTAGAACATCAGCGTCTTTTGCATTATCTCGGCGCTGACGCTGGGATCTAGGGATTGTGGATCGACGCCTTGATACTGAAGGAAGTCTAGCGCCAGCGTGCCGAAAAGCACGGTCGTTAGAATGGCGTAGGGTAAATGAATGGTGAGGGTATGCTGAAGCAGCCAAGGCAATTTTCTAGAAAAGAGGCCGACGCTTGCAGCGAATAGCTCGAAAATGTTGAGCTTGCGTTCCTTGATTCCCGAAAGTGACATGGGTCTTACAGGCTGAGGTGAAAAGTACTCACCAGACATAGCACGCCACTTTCAAGGGTTACGGTCTTTGGCTCGGAGTCTTAATATTTTCGATCCCAAACAGAAGAGTCCTTGCAATCTCGGCCCTATCTCTATAAGTTCCCGTAATGACGTGCGCAGTTTCGGCAAACGGGAATCTCCGATCGCAGCCGAATCGTCAGAACTTGCTGGCGACTTTTCGGGAGCGAAACGCGACTAGCGCCCCCGCTGCGGCTCGACCGACTCGGTGACGCCCTCGCCAAACAGCGACAGCCCCGTCGCCATTAGCGTCATCGCCCCGCCGGGAAATAGCGCCGTCCACCAAATGCCCGTCGGTAGCGCCTCTAGCGCCTGACGCAGATCGCTGCCCCACTCCGGCACGCTTTCGGGCAAACCGAGACCGAGGAAACCAAGGCCGCCCAAAATCAGAATCGCGTCGGCGGCGTTGAGCGCAAACAGTACCGGCACGCTTTGGATGACGTTGCCAAATAGGTACTTCCGCAGAATCCAGCCCGTCGGTGCGCCCATTGCCTGTGCGGCTTCGACGAATAGCTCGGTCTTGACGCTGACGGTTTGGTTGCGGACGACGCGATAGTACTGCGGCACGTAGGCGATGCTCAGCGCGATCGCGGCGTTGAATAAACCACGTCCGACGACGAACGCCAGCGTAATCGAAAGCAGCAGGCCGGGAAGCGTATAGATCGCGTCCATCACGAACAGCAAAATGCGATCGACCCAGCCACCGAGATAGCCGCCGAGCAAACCGAGCGGCACGCCGATCGCCACACTCATCAGCGTCGCCAAAATCACGACCTGCAAAGCCGCCCGCGCTCCGAACAGCGTCCGTGAAAATACGTCGTAGCCCTGTCGGGTCGTACCGAACCAGTGCGCGCCCGACGGCGATTCGTGGATGGGGTTGCTCAGCAGCTCGTTGGGATCTTGAAGAATGCCGACCTGGGCGAGCAGCGGTGCAAACAGCGCGATCGCCACGAAAGCCAGCGTCATCAGCGCGCCGATCTGCATCAGTCGCCGCGACACCGACACGCGGCCGCGCGGCCACAGGATCGACTGCAGGCGAGCGATGGGAGTTAGGGCGGGCGGTTCGATGGGGGTCATCGCGGTTGCCGAAAGGTCAGGGCCATCTTCCCACGATCGCGATATCCCGAGCGCCTTAGCGACACGCGCGCCAGCCCCAATTCTGGCGAAATTCTTTAGAGTGCATTAAGCTCACCCGCCGCAGCGGAATGCTAGCGATCCCTGCGCTACGATCGCGGCAAAGGCCAGGTGCGCGTGTTGCGTTTCGTTCGGTGCGCTCGGCCAGCGGCAGTTAGTGGCAGCTTCCCAACGCCCGCGATCGCCCCACACCCTAAGGCTTTTATGGTTTCACTGGCAGAAAATCCCCTGCGCGTCGGCCTCCAGCAGGATCGCGTCCCCGACCCGCAAATCTTGATTATTTTCGGTGCGTCCGGTGACTTGACCCAGCGTAAGCTCGTCCCCGCCATCTATCAGATGCACCTAGAGCGACGCCTCCCGCCGGAAATCACGATCGTGGGCGTGGCGCGGCGCGAATGGAGCCACGACTTCTTCCGCGAACACATGCGCGAGGGCGTTGAAGAGTTCGGCGGCGGCCTGCAGTCCGAGGAAGTTTGGAACAGCTTCGCGAAGGGACTGTTTTACTGTCCCGGAAATATCGACAATCCCGAGAGCTACCAAGAGCTAGAAGCGTTCCTCGCCGAGCTGGACAAACAGCGGGGCACGCGTGGCAACCGCGTCTTCTATCTTTCCGTTGCGCCGCGCTTCTTCGCCGAGGCGACCCAGCAGCTCGGCAAGGCCGGAATGCTCGACGACCCGAACAAGCAACGACTGGCGATCGAGAAACCCTTCGGTCGCGACCTCGCCACCGCCCAGGAACTCAACCGCGTCGTTCAGAATGTCTGCGACGAGCGCCAGATCTACCGAATCGACCACTACCTCGGCAAAGAAACCGTCCAGAACCTGCTGGTTTTCCGGTTCGCTAACGCCATTTTCGAGCCGCTCTGGAACCGGCAGTACGTCGATCACGTGCAGATCACCGTCGCCGAAAAAGTCGGCCTAGAGGGGCGCGCTGGATATTACGAAACGGCGGGCGCGCTGCGAGATATGGTGCAAAACCACCTGATGCAGCTCTTTTGTCTGACGGCGATGGAGCCGCCGAACTCCCTTGATGCCGACAGCATTCGCGGCGAAAAGGTGAAAGTCCTTCAGGCGACGAGTCTGGCCGACGCAGACAACATCGATCGCTCCGCCGTACGCGGCCAGTACACCAGCGGCTGGATGGGCGGCAAAACCGTCCCCGGCTACCGCGACGAAGAGGGAGCCAGCCCTGGCACGACGACACCAACCTACGCAGCCATCAAGCTGCATATCGATAACTGGCGCTGGAAAGGCGTGCCATTCTACCTGCGGACGGGCAAGCGCATGCCCAAAAAAGTGTCTGAAATCGCAATCCAGTTCAAGGATGTGCCGTTTTTGATGTTCCCGTCGGCGGCGAAGCAGGCGAACCCGAACGTTTTGGCGATGCGAATCCAGCCGAATGAGGGCATCGGGATGCGCTTCGAGGTGAAGACGCCGGGGAGTTCGCTACGAACGCGATCGGTGGAGATGGACTTCCGCTACGATGCAGCGTTCGGAAAGGCGAATACGGATGCCTACAGTCGCCTGCTGATCGACTGCATGTTGGGGGATCAGACGCTATTTACGCGGGGCGATGAGGCGGAGTCGTCGTGGCGAATCCTGACGCCGCTGTTGCAGGTGTGGGATGCGCCCGCGCCGCCGGAGTCAATCCCGCTGTATGAGGCGGGAACGTGGGAGCCGGTGGAGGCGGAGTTGTTGATGAATCGCGATGGTCGCCGTTGGCGTCGGTTGTGATTCGGTCTATTCGGTAGGGTGTGTTATTGCAGCGGCGATCTTTGGGTTCTACGAACAATTGATACAGGCAATAACGCACCGCCGGATGTGGTACGAGATCGCGGTGCGTTACGGCGAAATTCAAGGTATCGCGATCGGGTCAATCCTTTCGCCGCCGAACACACCCTACCGCTGCACCACATTTTTTAGAGACCACAGAAGATAGGTTTTTCTTAAATGAACGCTAGCAATATTCAGGATGCAAACTATACCCAGATGGTATCCTTCATCGAGCGAAATAACTTCACGTTCCAGGAGAAAGAGGAAAATGGAGCGAAGCGAATTGACGTTCAAAGTGGCAAGAATAAATGTTGTATCAAGGTTTATTCAACTGGAACTATTCAAGTTCAAGGATCTAATTCGCGACTAAAAGAAATTCTGGAACAGGCTAAGACCGCGATTGAAAATGAAGAAGCTCTTGATGAAATCCTCCCGTTTGAAATAGAAAGATTTCCGAATGTCTTACGAGAGACAATTGCAGATATCGATCTTGTGATCGTGAGATTCATAGAGGAAGCAATCTTAAGCTACAAGGCGAAATCTTTACTTGGATGTGCTTTCTTGCTCGGCAGTGCATCAGAGAAAGCCATCCTGCTCTTGATTGAAACATACGGAAATGCGATTGATGACGATAAGAATAGAACAAAATTCCAGAATCGAATCAAAGGGAAGTTTATTAGCAAAGCTTTTGATGAATTCAAAATCTCCTTTAAGAGCTCAAAAAATAAACCTGATGGATAAAAATTCATGGAGCCACGATCTGGAGATCAAGATAGAGAGTATTTTTCAGTTCTGTCGCATTTGTCGGAATGAGGTTGGGCATCCTCAACTCCCGCCAAATTTAGACAAAGGGGTGCTCCTCTCCAATATGGGACAGTTTGTTAAGTACACAGAAGATTTATACGAGCTGATTCATTACTACCAAAATAATAACGTTGAGTTGTAGATTTTTTCTCGTTCCCACGCTCCGCGTGGTACACGCAATCTCCAGACGCTCTGCGTCGCAACTTTCTCCACACACGGGACGCAGAGCGTCCGAATGGCATTCCCACGCAGAGCGTAGGAACGATAGGTAAAACCGATTTACTCCAGCGGGGGCGATCGTGACAGCATCAACCATTGCAGCCAACCAAGTCGAACTGAGCGATCTCATCGATCGCCTCGACCTCACACGTATCAACGATCTCGACTTTTTCTCTGAGTGGCAAACCGACTTGCCCACTCTCGCCGACCTCGATCGCCAACTCCTCGATCGCGTCCGTGACGGTTACTTCAATCTCATCGAGTACCCGCCCCTACGAGAAGATGCGATACGGATGGCAATTCTCGATCCGATTCTTTTCATCGCTGGACTCTATCTTCCGCCCTTTCACATTCGATCGGAAGCGCCGATTTCTCTAGAAATCCCAGATGAAGATCGGTCAATTTCCGGACGCATTGACACCCTAATCTTTCGCGAACACCTGTGGGTCATGGTCATTGAAGCAAAGCGAGCATCATTGTCGATCGAAGCAGGTTTGGCGCAATTACTAACGTATTTGCTCGCCGCTCCGAATCCAACCAACTACGGCTTAATCACATCCGGCGGTGAATTTATTTTTGTGAAATTAGAGCAAGGTACTCGCCCCAAATATGCCACCTCCGACATGTTTGTTATGCGAAATCGCCGACGCAACGAACTTTATGAGGTACTGCAAATCTTGAAAAAACTTGCCGACCTAACGACCTAGCCCTAACCAAGCGCAGACTCAACCGAGAACCAATCATGAGCACTCCTCTCGTCGCCCTCCAAAAACCCATCGATATTTCCCTCCAGGAAATCGAAACCGAGCTGGGTAAAATCTGGCTCGGCCAGTCCATCAGCCAGGGCTCTCCGATCGCCAGCCGCGCCACGACCTTCACGATGGTGATCTACGAGCCCGAAGAATTCCAGCAGCTCCTCGGCGGGCTGGGGTTCTACGATGGCCCGATCGATGGCATCCACGGCCCCAAGACCCGCAGCGCGATCGAGTCCGCGCAGAAAAGCTACGGTCTCGCCACGACCGGGCGCGTCGATAACGACACCCTGGCGCGGCTGCGCGAAGAGTTCGCCAAGCAGCCTGGAGATCGCCAGATTGTTGAAAACCTCAACGCGCGTGGCTACAGCCTCAGCGATGCGATCGCCGATCGCAACCCGTCGCGGATTATTACGTTGTGTCCGACCCTTGGTGAAGACACTGGCGTGACGGCGCAGGTCTCAGCCTACTGTCCCGTCCAGAAGAAAAGCGACCGGCTCACCTGCTGCGAATACATCACGCTCCGGGGTACGAAAGCGGCACTCGATCGTGTCGGCTCTGTGGTCACGTCGCTGCTGCTGCCGAACCTGCCGACCTTTTTGTGGTGGAAAGCGACGCCCAATCCCGAGCAGGCGCTATTCCAAACCCTGAGCGAGGTATGTAGCTGCGTAATCGTCGATTCGGGCTACTTCAGCGACCCCGATCGCGAGCTGCTGAAGATGCAGGAGTCGATCGAGAAAGAGATCTATGTTGCCGACCTGAACTGGCACCGCCTCGCCGCGTGGCAGGAGCTGGCGGCTGCGGCCTACGATCCGCCGGAGCGCCGCCAGTCCCTGTGCGAACTCGATCGCATCACGATCGACTACGAAAAGGGCAACGACTCCCAGGCACTGATGTTCCTGGGCTGGATTGCCAGTCGCCTGGGCTGGGAACCTAAATCCTATAGCTTCGAGGGCGGCGACTACGATATCAAGCACGTGCGCCTGACCTCACCCAACGGCAAGGAGATCGAAGCCGAGCTGGCCGGCATCCCCGTGGCAGACATGGGCGAAATCCCCGGAGACCTGGTGGGGCTGCGCCTCGACTCGCAGAATCCGAATGCCGATTGCTGCACGATTTTGTGTTCGGAGACGACGGGCTGCATGCGGATGGAGTCGGGCGGCAGCGCCCAGTCTTGCCGTACGGAGCAGGTGACGACGCTGTCGGATCAGAAAGCGGAACTGCTGATGGCGCAACAGCTCCAGCGCTGGGGTCGCGACGTGCTCTACGAGGAAAGTCTGGCGCTGACGGCGCAGGTTTTGCAGTTGCCGCAGTCGTAGGCGATCGCGGGCCGGTGCGATCGGGGAATTGCGGATCGCACCGGCGCTTGCACTAAACTAAATCGAGCGATCTGTTTGTTAGTCTGCGCCGATCGCGCGTTTCGAGCTTAGCCACTATGCCCCAGTCAAACGAGCCGCCCCGTCGCCTGCATCCTCTCAACCCCGCTGCCCGCGCGAAAGATCCGGGCTGGCAGCGTCGGCAGTGGCGGCGCTATTTGGATACGACGGTCGATGCGACGATCGATGCGATCGCCCAGCATTTGCAGCCGCCGATTCACCCGAACGCCTCTCAGCACCAGTCCGGGCCGCAGCCGCAGCGGAACGGCGGAACGGCGTTGCCCAGCTTGCCGAACGCTCGCCCGAGCGCTGAAGCGGCTCGTCCCGCGAACCCTTCAGTTTCGGGTTCTGCGTCTTTTAATCCTCCCGTCAATCCTCCGGCTTCAGGCTCGCCCGTTGCTTGGGGTCGCGATCGCGCGCCGCAGCCGCCTGCCGATCGCCCGGAAACCAGCGCTGAAACGATCGCGCGGCTGACGCCGAAAGAGAGTCTGTTCGATCGCAGCATTACCGAACGCCGCCGCCAGCGCCGCGCCACCAGCAGCGCGCGCCCCAAACGCCAGACGCCGGTAGCTCCTAAGGCCGCGCCCAAGACTGCGCCAAAAGCCGCGCCCAAGGCGGCCACGAAGGCGAAGGTGACGCCGCTACGCCGTGCCGCTGCGCCTGCTGCGCCGTCGCCCGCCGGATCGCGATCGCGCCGCAGAGCGCCCCTAAGCCCGCTGATTTACGGCGCGCGGCTGGCGATCGTCGGCGTCGGCTTGAGCGCGATCGCCGGAACGATGCTGTCGGTGCTCTCGCCTTCGCCCGTGGAAGGTACCGACCCCGAACGCCCGAACGCCCCCGAGGCGATCGAGCCGCAGGCGCTGCCCGTGTCTTTCCAGCGCACCCA
This sequence comes from uncultured cyanobacterium, assembly GCA_937899645.1. Lineage (GTDB taxonomy): Bacteria > Cyanobacteriota > Cyanobacteriia > Cyanobacteriales > Geitlerinemataceae > RDYZ01. Next base: position 80,228 of record CALCCD010000128.1, read on the forward strand.
AGAAATCGCCACTCTCAGCGCCCAGATGCAGGAGCTGGCAGCGCGCTACCCGGACTTTTTGGCAGGCGTGTCGCTGGTGGATGTGGATACCGGCGCGTTTGTGAGTTTGAACGGCGATACGGTACTGGCTGCGGCGAGCACGATTAAGCTGCCGATCGCGATCGCCTTTTTCCAAGCGATCGATCGCGGCGAGATTCGTCTCGACGAGCGGCTGACGCTCAAGCAAGAGCACATCTCGATCGGCTCGGGCGCGATGCAGTCCGACACGCCGGGGACGCAGTACACCGCGCTCGATGTCGTCACCCAGACGATTGTAAATAGCGACAATACGGCGACGAATATTCTGCTGGAGCGTTTGGGCGGCTTGGATGCGCTGAACGCGCAGTTCCGCAGTTGGGGTATGGCGGACACGGCTTTGAACGCGCCGCTGCCCGACCTGGAGGGCACGAACGTGGCGTCCCCGGACGACCTGACCTACCTGCTGTCGTCGATCGATCGCGGCGAGCTGATTTCGCTGCGTAGCCGCGATCGACTGCTCGATATCCTTCAGGCCACGGAGAACGACAGCCTCCTGCCCCAGGCACTGGGGACGGGCGCGACGATCGCCCACAAGACGGGCAATATCAAGCACAGCCTCGGCGACACGGGCTTGATCGATCTGCCCAACGGCAAGCGCTACATCCTCTCGGCAATTGTTAAGCGTCCCGCTGAAGACGATCGCGCCGCCGAGATTATCCGCCAGGTGTCGCAGCTCGCCCACGACTACTTTTCCGGCGCGAACTACGTCGCGCCCGTCACCGATCCCGACGCCTTGGAAACTCAGCAAGCCCAGCGCGCCCTCGAGCGTCCGGAGCCCTAATTTTCACCTAATTTCTAAAAGCTCAGGGGGGCTAGAACCGTGGCAGAGCTGCGCCGCATTACCCTCAGCGCCGATCGCCGCGATGGCGACTGCTTTCGACTGACGAGCGAAGCGCGCCACTACCTCTGTCGGGTGTTGCGGCTGGTGGCGGGCGATCGCTGCATCGTGGCGGACGGCGGCGGCGGCGTCTGGGAAACCGAGCTAGTGGGGTCGTCGCCGGATTGTGACGGCGGCGAGCTGGTGGCAACAATCGTCCGGGAACTGCCGGAGAGCGTCGGCGCAAGCCCCGAGTTGGCGGTTCCGCTGGTGCTGGTGGCGGCAGTGCCGAAGGGCAGCGGCTTTGATGAGGTAGTGCGCCAGGTGACAGAACTGGGCGTCACGACAATCGCGCCGGTGACGAGCGATCGCACGGTGCTCGTGCCCAGCCCGAAGCGGGTCGAGCGCTGGCGGCGCATCGCCACCGAAGCCTTCGAGCAGTGCGAACGGGCGATCGTCCCGCAGGTGCTGACGCCACAGCCGTTTGCCACCTGGTTGCGCGACGGTAATGCGGGCACAGATGTGATTAAAGCGATCGCGATCGCGCGTGACGATGCTCCGGCCTTGGGTCAGTACGTCGCGGACGAGCTGGCCAGGGGCGATCGGGCGGGTGTGGCGATCGCGATCGGCCCAGAAGGCGGCTGGACGCCCGACGAGCGCGAGCTGGCATTTGCAGCGGGCTTTTACGGCGTGTCCCTGGGCGGTCGAGTCCTGCGGGCGGTGACGGCGAGCGTGGCCGCGACGGCGATCGCTGCTACGGCGATCGAGGCACGCGCCTCGGTGTTTTTTTAGCGATCTGGGCTTTTCGTCGTCGCCGTTATTGCCTCAGATCTGAATCGCCCAATCCTCGGTAACGCGCGTCAGGTTGGGACTGTAACACGGGTCGTTATCGAGCAGCTCGCCCCAACGATCGCGCATGTAATCGACCTCGCTTTTAAAGCGCATCTGCTTCTCCGGCGTATCTTCCAGGCCGCGACTTTTCGACTCGTAGTGGTACAGCACAACGTGGGGAAGATGCACGTTGCGGTAGCCGCGTTCGACGATCTTCAGACAAAAGTCCACGTCGTTAAACGCAATCTGCAAGCTGGGCTCCAGACCGCCGACCTCCACGAACACGTCGCGCCGACACATCAAACAAGCCGCCGTCACTGCCGAATAGTTATTGACGGTCTTGAGCTGCGCCACGTAGCCGCCCGCGCCGTGGGGGAAAGTTTTGTGGCTATGTCCGGCGACGCCACCGATGCCGAGAACGACGCCCGCGTGCTGGATGGTTTTGTCGGGGTAGAGCAGTGTCGCGCCCACCGCGCCGATCGACTCGCGCTGCGCCTGTTCCACCATTGCCGTCATCCAGTCGCCGTCGATAACTTCGGTGTCGTTGTTGAGCAGCAGCAGGTAGGGGCTGGTGGTTTGGCTGGCGGCGTAGTTGTTGATGCTGGAGTAGTTGAACGGCGCATCGTAAGTGACGACGCGGAAGCGATCGGGCTCTTTGTCCGTCCAGCGATCGAACAGCTCGCGGGTTTTGGCTTCGACGCTGCCGTTATCGACCACCAGCACTTCGTAGTCTTCGTAGGTGGTCAGCGTAAAGATCGATCGCAGGCACACCTCTAGCACGTCGGCCAAGTCGCGCGTCGGGATGATGACCGTGACGCGACCGGGCTTGACGATCTCGTAGCGGGCGATCCAGTGGCCGGAACCGCTGGGCAGCATCTTGCCGGGTTCGTTGCGGCGATCGATCGCTTCTTCGAGAGCTTTGCGCGCGGCGTCGGCGGCGTAGTCTTTGCTGTCGAGGTTTTGGGCGGTGGACTGGGCGTGCGATCGCCAGTGGTACAGCACCTTTGAGATATGGCCGATCTGGCTTGGGTCGCGAACTTGCTCGGTGAAGCGCAGCACGAAGTCGTAGTCCTGCGCGCCCTCGAATCCGACGCGGAAGCCGCCGATCGCCTCGACGATCTCGCGACGATAGACCCCGAAGTGGCAGGTATACATCCGCGACAGAAACGAGTCGGGACACCAGCCGGGCTTAAAGAACGGGTCGAAGCGCCGATCGCGCGCGTCGATTTTGTCCTCGTCGGTGTAGACCATTGCGGCGTCGGGGTGCGCGTTCAGATACGACACCACCTCGTAGAGCGCGTGGGGCGCGATCGCGTCGTCGTGGTCGAGCAGGGCGATATAGTCTCCGGTCGCCAGATCGAGTGCGGAGTTGGAGGCGCGAGAAATATGGCCGTTCTCCTCACGGAACGCCACCGTGATGCGCTTATCGAGGTCGCGGTAACGCTCTAGCACTTCGCGGACGTGGGGCTCGCTGGAGCAATCGTCGGCGAGGCACAGCTCCCAGTGGGGGTAGGTCTGCGATCGCACGGACTCGATCGCCGCTTCGAGAAAGTCACGGTCGGGATCGTACACCGGCACGACAATGCTGATAGTGGGCTGATATTTAAGCTGCTGCCAGTCGCGGCGCATGCGATCGAAGTCGGCAGCGGTGGGTTCGTTTTGCTGTCGCCAACTCTCATAAACGTCGGCGGGCGGCAGGGCGGACACCGGCAGATAGTTGGGCGCGACGCCGAGGCGAGCGAGCGCCACCGCAACCGCGTCGGTTTCCATCGGCTTGCCGAGGCGCTGCGCCAGCGGTTCGCGTAGCTTCAGCCAGCGATCGCGTAGCTTCCAGAACTTGCTGGTGCGCATCGCGCCGATTGTATCGATCGCCACCTGGCGCGTCTGGCTGCCCTCCCACGCGAGTTTTTCGGCTTCATCGCGCAGACCGTCGCACTCGGTTTCGAGCTGCTCTTTTTCCACCGAGACGCTGTGGAGCTGGGCGTGGGTGGCGGTGAGTTCGGTGCGCAGGTCGCCAATCTCGACGCGATCGGCGGCGTGTTGCGCTTCGAGGGGCAGGAGCTGCGACTGCGCGGTTTGGAGCTGAAGGTTGGTGCGGTGCAGGTCGCTGGCGAGGCTATCGAGTTCGGCTTTTTGGCGGGCGAGTTCGGCCTGAAGCTCGTTTCGCTCGCGCTCGAGCTGGGCGGTGTGGTTGCGTTCGGCTAGCAGCTCGGCGTCTTTGTGCGCGAAGATATCGGCGAAATTGGTGGCATAGAGATCGATATGCTTGGCGCAAAAGTAGTGCATCAAGCGCTGGCGGTTTTCGGGAATATTGCAGCCAGAGACCATCGAGTCCACGCGCACGCGGTAGTCAAATAGCACCTGCGGCTCGTGGTGGAATTTCCAGCCCTTCGCAGCGGCGGTCAGCCATAGATCCCAGTCTTCGTAACCGAGGCGATCGGGAATCTGAGTGTCGTAGCCGCCGCAGTCTTTCCACAGCTCGCGGCGAATCACGGCGCAGGCATCGATATAGTTGCCGATGCAGAGGCGGTTAATGTCGAACTCGGGGACTTCCAGCGTGCCAGTTTTGTCGCCGATGTAGCGCACGTCGCTGTAGACGACGCCGATCGCCGGGTTCGCGTCCATGACTTCAATGGCGCGGGTGATGTATTCCGGTTCGATGCGATTATCGGCGTCCAGCGGCAAGATATAGCGTCCGCGTGCGTTCTCGATGCCAGTGTTGCGCGCCGCCGAGAGGCCACCGTTGACCGGGCGATCGATGACGTTGAGCCCCTTCGAGCGTAGGTAGTTCAACACCTCGATCGTCATTGGATCGGTGGAGACATCGTTGACGATAACGATCTCGTAGTGGCGTTCCGGGTCGCTGTCGCCAGAGTCGCTGTCGTCTGAGCCGCCGAAGCCGCCAGAGCCGCCGAAGCCGCTGAGGTCGTCAAACTGGGGGCAGCGCTGAACGCTGGCGATCGCCTCCAGGATAAATTCGCCCTGGTTGTAGCAGGGAATCACGACCGAAACGGCGGGCGTGGTGGCGGCGGTGTTTTTGGAAGCGACCGGCGCGAGACTGGCGGTGTCAGGCGCGATCGCGGGAAACTGACAGGCGGACACCAGGTCGATCGAGCGGTGGGGCGGACGGGCGAGCGAGCGATGCCAATCGTCGGCGCGGGCGCTGGGCAGGTCGGCGGCGCGCTCCAGGTCGCCGAGCCAGCGCAGGTGCTGCGGCGTGCGGTGGTGGACGCTGGCGATCAGCGGATGCGTATCGCTGAGGCTTCCGAACAGCTCGGGGCGGTAGAGTTCGGCAACGCGATCGGCGGTGAGGGTTGCGGGTACGTCGAGACCGAGCTTGTCGGCGAGGAGCTGCGAGAAGGCTTCGGGGCGATCGAGAACGGCGCGGGTGCTGACGAGCAGGCAGCGATCGCGGTGGCGCGCGTGAAAGTCGATTAGGTGGCGGTTGTAGTACGCCCAGATATTGAGGACGAGGTGCGGCTGGCGATCGAACACGCCGCTTCGGAGCCGCACGCAGGAATCGACCACGTCCCACGGCTCGCGGTAGACCAGTACGTAGCGCGCCTCGGGCAGCAGGCCATCCCAGAAGTCGAGCATCAGAGACGTACGCGGGTCTTTCCACCCCCAGGTGCTCAGCCCCTGGCGCGCCCGCGCGGCGAGGAGTTGGCGGGCTTCGGTGGTGTAGTTCTCGAACTGGCGGCGATCGAGCGATTCACTCTCCGTCCAGCCCCAGTCCGGCCAGCCGCCGTCGTCGGGGTCGCAGCAGCCCGTGAGAACCCGGCGCTGGAACTCGAGGAAATCTTCGTCTTCAAAATATCCCGGCGCGTTGGTGCGATCGCCCGCCAGCAGCCGATCGCCGACGTGGACGCCCATCGCTTGCAGCAGCGACGCCATCAGCGACGTGCCGGAACGGTGCATTCCGGTCAGCACGAGTATTTGGGAGGCCGTTGTCGAGGGGCGTTCGGGAGTCCGGTTGGGGGTCTGAGCCATGATGCTTGTCGCGCGGCGGGCGATCGGGGTGGTCTCGATCGCCTGACGAAAACTGTATCACTGTCGGATCCCCGCGATGCTGCAATACGCCTGCATACGGCCTCCGACATTTCGTGAAGACGCGGTCGCGGCCTGTCGGGATCGAATCGACCCGACGCCCCCCTACGCCACGCTCTTGCCGCCGCCCATCAGATACAGCAGCGCCATCCGCACCGCCACGCCGCTTGTCACCTGGGTCTGCACCAGGCTGATGCGCGCGTCGTCCATCACTTCCGAACTCAGCTCGACACCGCGATTCACCGGGCCGGGGTGCATGATGCGGGCGTGGGGCTGGCAGAGCGCGAGGCGATCGCGCGTGATGCCGAACTGCTGGTGGTACTCGCGCAGGCTGGGCAGCAGGTTGCTACTCATGCGCTCCTTTTGCAGCCGCAGCGTCATCACGATATCGGCATTCTCCAGTGCCGGTTCGAGCTGCCAGTGGACGGAAAGCGAACCGGACTCGCTGGCAAAGGCGTCGGCGAAGGGCTTCGACACCAGGGTCGGCGGTGCGGCCAGATGTACGTCTGCCCCGCAGGCCGTCAAGCTCCAGAGATTCGATCGCGCCACGCGAGAATGGACGATATCGCCGACGATCGCGATTTTTTTGCCCGCCAGCAGGGCCGTACGCGGCGCGTCGGGGTCGAAGTGTTGAGCGATCGTAAACAAATCGAGCAGCGCCTGGGACGGGTGGGCGTGGAGGCCGTCGCCCGCGTTCAGAACCCCGACCTGCGCGCCGAGGCGATCGAGTTCCCAGGCGATCGTTTGGGGAACCCCGGACTGCTGGTGGCGCACTACCATCATGTCCGTCCCCATTGCAAGGTACGTCTTGGCAGTATCTAAAATGGTCTCTCCTTTCGTCAGCGACGACGTGCCCGGTGCGAAATTAAGCACATCAGCCGAGAGCCGCTTCGCCGCCAGCTCGAAGCTGCTGCGCGTCCGCGTCGAGGGCTCGAAGAACATATTCGTAATCAGCCGCCCTTGCAAAGTCGGAACCTTACGGGTTCGGCGCGTCAGCACTTCCCGGAAGCTTGCCGCCGTTTGCAGAATGATGTCGTATTCAGCAGCCGTGAAATCTTCGAGCGAGAGAATGTGGCGGCGGTTCCACTCGGTTGTTGCCATGACCTAATAGCTCGACGAGCATCGAGCGCGGAGGACTTCGATGGACTGGATCGAGCATAGCAATTCGCTCAAGCATTTTTGTCGCGCGGGAATCGCCACGATCGCGATCGCAGCCGGACTCGGCCTCGCCCACCACGCTCGCGCCGAACTCGTCGCCGACGGGATGCCCGACACGCTGCCCGAAGCGCCACCGAGCCAAACGGTCGAGCCGATCGCGGAGCCCGATCGCAACCCGGACGCCGACCCGACCCGCACGATCTACCGCGCCGATATTTTTTGTCAGGCTCTCGAACCGGAGACCGTCGAGCTGGAAGCAGGCGATCGCGAGGCCGAAATCGAAGCGGCGATCGCGCTGGTTCTCAAGCAGTGGACGGGCAGCGACACGGGCATCGCGGGCTATCGCGTTACGGTCGGCGGCGGCGTCGCGACGATCGACCTGCGCCGCGATCCGGACTCGCCGCGCCCCTGGCTGGCGTTCTCGACCTGCGAGCAGTTCGCGCTGTTCGGCAGCCTGCGCGAGACGCTGGTGCGCGAGCCGAGCTGGGAAATTGAGTCCGTGGAGTTTCGCAGCCTGGGCGCACCGCTCGATTTTTAGGCCGGTCGCGCGTTGAGGTTTTCGCTGATTTTAGCCGTCGGTCTTGGACGGGCCACCGATTTACGCCTGCGGACGCATCCGCGAATCTGGCGGCCAGCCCGAGATCGACTCTTTGCAAAGATCGAGTGATGTTACGCAGGGCTTGACGCAGCGCCACACGCGATTGGGCTTTCATTCCGTAGATTTTTGGTGAAAGAATTCCCGGATTTCACCTGAATGTGAAGTTCCAATGAAGCATTCCGGAGCTTTTTTTAAAGACTGTGTGAAGTTACGGGGGTTGACTGGGCGATCGGAGATTGCGGCCAGTAAATTCACGTACAGGGCATCGAAAAACGCCGCCTCAATCTTTCTGAGTATAGATTTTGCAAAGGCGTTCTAGAAAGATCTACTGACTCGATCGCCGTTTTATTCATGCTGTCGCTGTCAGTAATTTCGGATTTGGCTGAACTAATTTATTTAGAACTAGACCTATGGGAATCTTCAAGAAGTTTGCGATCGCAGCAGCCGGTATGACGGTTGCGACTTTCGGTGCAGTGTCCGGCGCACAGGCTGGGTCTTTCTTCGAGTCTGGCGATGCAGGCCAACTGCTGACCGACGCTCAGAGGACTTCTGAATAAGTAGTTTTACTTAGGTCGGTCGCCTCAAAAGCAGG
>CALCCD010000129.1 GCA_937899645.1 uncultured cyanobacterium
GTTGCCGTTCCCTGATGTCGAGGGCGCGTTGCAAGAGCGGTTCGGCTGACTCGTATTTCCCTTGCGAACGATACAAGAGCGCCAAATTGTTGAGGCTGGTGGCGGTATCGGGGTGGTCGGCTCCGAAGCGGGTGTCGCTACGATCGAGGCATTGCCGGTAGGACGTTTCCGCCGCTGCAAACAGGCTTTGGGCTTCATAAAACCGAGCTAACCCAGTAAACGGCCAACCCCAATCCTCATCACCGAGCAAATCGCTGTAGTCCGTCGCGGCGGCCAGGTGCGCGATCGCGTCCTTCAGCTCCGCCTGCTTCGACACCGTCACAATCTGCGGAATCTGCTCCGCGATCGCCACCATCACCCGCGCAAACGATCGCCGCCACTCCGCCGCCTCCTCCCGCTCCGCCAGCTTCACCGCAAAAAACTCCCGCACCAGCGGATGCAGCCCGTAGCGCCCCTCCCCAACCCGCGCCAACCAATGCAGCCGCACCAACTCATCATCGCGCCAGTCCTCCAACTCCTCCGCATCCGCCTCGCTCCAACACTCCCGCACCAACTCCCACGGAATCGGAGCCGCCGCGAAAATACTCAGCCGCATCGCCAGCTCCTGCGCCTCCGCCTCGAGCTGCTCCCAGCTCAACTCAAACGCCGCCAACACACCCCGCTGCGCCGTCAGATTCGCCGGTAAACGCTTCGGATTCAGCGATCGCGCTTCGACCCGCTTATCCTGCAACCGCTCCAGCATCCCCACCAGCGACAAATCCAGCTTGCTTTTCAGGTAATACCCCACCAGCTCGATCGCCAGCGGCAAAAACCCCAACCACTCACAAATCGCCGCCGCCGTTTCCGCCTCAGCTTCAACGCGATCGCCCACGATCTCCCGCAACAGCGCCAGCGCATCCGCCGGAGCCAGCACGTCCAAATCCAGCCGATCGATCGCCTCCAGCTTCTCCCGCGTCGTCACGATCGCCCGAAACCGCCGATCGCTCGGCAAACACCGCGCCACCTGCCCCGCATAGTCCGTCACATCATCGAAAATCAGCAGCACCGACTCCGGCGGCGTCTCCTTCGCAGGCCACCGCGACCAAATAAACGCCAACTGCGCCGGTAAATCCCCAAGCTGCGCCACATCCACATCCGGGAACAGCTCCCCGCGCGCAAACGCCACCAAATCTAGCCCCGCCCGATCGCCAGCCAGCCACACCACCCCGCCGCGATACGCCGCCGTATATTGCCGCGCGTACTGCACCGCCAGCTCGCTCTTGCCGACACCGCCCATCCCCGCCACGCTCGTCACCGCCACCCGATCGCACTCGACCAGCCGCTCGTGGAGATCCCGCAGCGTCGCGTCCCGTCCGAAAAAGCGATCGCGCGCCACCCCGCGAGACCCCAGATTGTTCGGCGGCTCGGCACTCGTGCGATCGGGCGACGGTCGCGATTCGATAATCTGCTCGACCTTGCCGATATTGACCGTCGAGTCGTCGTTTGGGTTAATTCCCTGCTGGTTGCGATCGCCACTCACCTACAGCACCTCCGGCAGCAGCGTAAACGCCGCACAGTGACGCGGACGAAACAAACTAAAGTCTCGCCGATCGAGCGTCAGCACCGTCTCCAGCTCAAAACGCTCCGCCAGCACCATCACACAAACATCCACAAAATCGATTCGAGTATCGGCATACTGTCGCAGCACTTCCGCCACGCGAGCCAAATCCGCCGCACTGAGTTCGACAACTTCAAAGTAGCTGGCCCCCAAGCGCTCTAGGAAAGCCACAAACGCCAGATTTACCGAGCGGCGCTCCAACAAAAAAGCCAGCTCGGTTAGCGCGGGCTGCGGCAGTAGCAAGCGCTTACACCGCGCGTAAGTATCGACGGCTTTCTGGTGGTAAGCGTCGCGGGTGTTAAGCAACGCGATCGCAAAACTCGTATCGACAACCGCATCCGCCTCAGGCATCATGCGCGTCCTCGGCTGCAAATCGAGCGTGCAACATCTCCTCCGAGCGCTCGGCAAAATCCGGCTCTGCAGCGAAGAGCCCAACGATTGAGAATGCATCGAAGTCGCCAGCGATCGGTGGCTCGGGCTGCGCTAATTCTTCCTGTAGCTCCTCGACAAGCTGCCGCACGAACTCACGATCCGTTCGCACGATGTCTAGCAACACGCTCTTGATTAAGAGACGTAGATCCTCAGAATTGGCATCTGGAAGTGAGATGGAGGTCGTCATGAATCGTCTGGTGGGACGCGCGGTTGTCACCAGTTTAGCGAGTGTCAAGCTGCCCACAAGACCACATTTGCCCCAAGGAAGCGCTAAAACTCGTCGCAACCGTCGCCCAGCAGCATGCTGCCGCACCCGCCCGACGGGCCATCGCGCAGCAGCGTCCCCAGGTCGAACGTGAACAGCGCGTAAATATCCTCGATCGTGTCTGCCTCCTCGCGCGCCGCCAGCCCCAACGCGATCGTCTGCGGGTCTACCGGCGGTTGGGCGAACGTCAACACCAGCCCCTGCGCGAAGGCCCGATCGACGAAATGAATGGTCTGGATGCCACAGCTATTGTCCGTGCTCAGCTCCGGGTCGAGACAGTACGCCTGCTCCTGCGCCCGCCCCCGACCGTGAACGCCGATCAGCTCGCCGTCGCCGTTGAATACTGGCCCGCCGCTCATGCCGCGCCGGGTTGCATTGCTATAGAGCAGACTGTAGCCACCGTCGTCCGCTGGGGGAAATACCGCCGTTAGCGCCCCAGTTTCGGTCACGCGCTCGCGCCGCGCGTCGAAGTCCTCCGGGCTCGGCCAGCCGGAGACGAAAATCGATTCTCCCGGCGTCATCGCCTGCGAGTCGCCCATCACGGCGATTGGATAGTCGCGATCGCTCTCGAATTCTACGACTGCCAGGTCGAGCCCGTCGATCGTCTCGCCGAACTCGCCCGCTTCGCGCCCGAGCGGGTAGATATTGCGATCGGTATTGACGTCATCGACCAGGTGAACTTCGCCGTCGCTGGTGCGAACGCCGTAGACCGTGTCTCGGGTGCGGACGACGTGCAGCGCCGTCAGGACGTAGTAGCGATCGCCACTGCGCGCCACGATCGCGCCCGAACCCGGATTCCACTCGCGCTGGGCTTCGATGTCGCCTTTCTGGAGACCCTGGCCGATGACGACGGTGGTTTGCGACGCGACCGCATCGACTTGTTCTTCGGTCAGAGCGTCGGCGGCCACCAGTGGCACGCTCAGGGTAGACGCCAGCACAATGGCGATCGCTCGAGGAAGAGCCACTGCAACCCGCGCGAGCGTCGGCGCGGCGTTCGGCAGGCGGATACAGTGTCGATAGTGTCGGAAGAGTCCAGCCATCACGCCCCCCCGTGTGATGCCAACCACCACTAGAAGCTGGCGTTGACCAGCTCTTCGAGATCGACGTAGGGAACGCCGCCCGACTCCTGGATGCTCGTTCCGGTCGATCGCGATGCTAGACCGTAGAGGACGCGCTCGGGGTTGCGGCTGTTGCTACCACTGAGGGTGAAGAGAACGTTATCGCTGTTGCAGCCACCGCGCGTGCTGGCCACCGAGCAGACGACCGACTGGCCGTTGACGCGACCGACCGTCAGATAAAGGCCGTCGAGGCTGTTGCCGTTGTCGTCGAGCAGCGTGTTGAGGCGACCGGTCACGGCTTGGCAGCGGCGCTCGGGCGTGTAACCAGCGTTGCTGAAGGCGTCGCTCGTCCAGACGACGATCGGGTCGGAGACCGCGCCGTTACGGGCCAGAGCGACGGTGAAGTTCACGTCGTCGTCGCTGCGGCACTCGAAAGAGTTGGCCGGTTGGGCGTGAGTGGGGGCACTGAAGCTGGCGAGGCCGGTGGCGATCAGTCCAGCGATCGTGAGTCGGAGGCGGGTTTTCATGCAGGGAATTTCCAAACGAGCTTGAAGGTGAGACGTGCGATCGGTAGAGTCATCGGCACATCGCGGTGCGATCGCCGCAACCTCGATCCGCAATACCGAGAGCATTATCGAGGTTCGCGTCAGCCCGCTGTCGATTGTGACGAGCGAAACCGATGAAAAGCTCCCGATTTTTCGCAATCGAATCGAAATTGTTGGGTGAGTCTCGGCTGGAGGTTCGGCAGGCGATCGCAGCTAACCGTCGCAGCTTGCCGTACGCTACGATCGAAGCCCGTCGCAGCCAGCCTTTGATTGACTTTATCAGTCACTTCAAGCCAGGCAGGCAAACGTCCGGCGGCTGCCATTGGGGCTTAACTTGCCGTTACTCGCTGTTATTTTCTGTCTCTTTTCTCTACGCCATGAAGCTACGCCTGACGATCGTCTTGACGATCGGTTTGCTTGCCCTGACGGCTGGTGCCGTTGTCGTGAGTGCCCTGTGGGGATTTGCCATCGGTCGCGAAGCGCTGCAAGGCGTCACGCAGCCGGATGTTCGCCCGAATAGCCATACTCTCGGTCGCGGTGAGGGTGTCGTCCAAACCGATAACGTCGAGTTTTTGCGCGAAGAAGACATCCTCAAGCAGGTCGAAGCGCAGATCGCCGACCCGAATCGCGCGCTGGGTGCGAACAACTAATGTCGGATATGCCGGATCGACCGAATCGTCCTCGCCGTTTTTCACCACTCAATCGGATGTCTGTCCGCTACGGGCTGCTCGCCACTGGCGCTGCGATCGCCACGATCGGCTTTGCTACACCTGCCCGCGCGATCGACGCTTTTCCCGAACCGCGCCTGGGTTTGGGGCTGCTCTCGATTTTGACCCTGATCGCCATCAACGCCTTTTTCGTGGCGGCGGAGTTCGCGATGGTGTCCGTGCGGCGATCGCAGATCGATCGCCTCGTCGAGACCGGCGACACCCAGGCGCGCACCGTCCAAATCCTCAAGCGCGATATCGATCTGCTGCTGTCTTCTACGCAGCTTGGCATCACGCTGTCGAGTCTGGCGCTGGGCTGGACGAGCGAGCAGACCATGGCCAGGCTGGTAGTGTTGCCGCTGCGCTATCTGCCTCTCGAAGCCGTGCGCGACCCTGCCCTCGCTCACGCGATTTCGATTCCGATCGCCTTCGCCTTCGTCGCCTATCTGCAAATCGTCCTCGGCGAGCTGTGTCCTAAATCTCTGGCGCTGCTCTACCCCGAGCAGCTGGCGCGCTTCTTCGGCCCGCCGAGCCTGGCGATCGCCCGCTGTTTTAGCCCGTTTCTGTGGATCGTCAACCAATCGACGCGCTTTTTGCTGCGGACGTTCGGCATCAAGCTCTCGACGCTGACGGCCTACAATCACGTCACTTCCGAAGAACTCCAGCAGATTATTTCTAAAGATGGTGAAGTCACCGGCCTCGAAGCCGAGGAGCGCGAGTGGCTGAGCAATATCTTCGAGTTCGGCGACGTCACCGTTAGCGAGATTATGACGCCGCGCACCCAGATTTGCGCGATCGACTGCAACGCCAAGATCGGCGAAGTGCTCGAAGAGGTCGCCACGAGCTGTCATTCCCATTACCCGGCGATCGGCGAGTCCCTCGACGACGTGCGCGGCATCGTCTGCGTTAAAGATTTAGCCGAGCCCCTGGCCGCCGCCGACGATCGCCGCGATATGCCAATTACCCAGTGGATCTCCACGGTGCGCTTCGTGCCGGAATACACGCCCCTGGCCGAGCTGATGCCGATGTTGCAGCGATCGTCGCAGACACTGGTGGTGGTCGTGGACGAGTTCGGCGGTACGGCGGGGCTGGCAACGCTGCAAGACGCGATCGAGGAAATCTTCGGCGACTCGCTCTACCCCAACCCGTCGGAAGAGCCGAACGTGGAATTTATCGACGATCGCACCTTCTCCGTCCGCGCTCAGCTCCATGTAGAAGAGGTCAACGACGCTCTCGACCTGCGGCTGCCCGCATCCGAGGACTACCAAACCCTGGCAGGGCTGCTGATTTTTTATATGCAGAAAATCCCCGAAGTGGGCGAAACCTTCCGCATCGACGACCTCGAGCTGTCCGTAAAGTCCGCCGACGGCCCGCGCCTCGATCGCATCTATATTCAGCAGGTCGATCCCGCCCCCGTATCTAACGCCAAGCCGATGCCGATACCGCCGGTCGAACCGGGCAGCAACGCGCCCTCCCCACCGGAAGCTCTGGGTTCCGATCCGATCGTCGAGCTGACCGATGCGACCCTCGGTGGTGCGATCGCTCGGCCTGCCCGGTCTCGAATCACCTCGCCCACTGGTGTCACGCCCGAGTCACCCGAGCAGATCGAACGAACCGACCCAGCTGAAACACCCGAGTCGCCGGAGTCGCCGGAGTCGCCCGAGTCGTCCGATTCATCCGAAGCGTCCCCGTTTGGCGAGTTCATTATGCCGACCGATACGCCGACCGAGGCCGAGCCAAACCCGAGAAAGACCGACGCGATCGTCTCCGAGAACGCCATCAACGAACTGCGCGATGCCCGCCTGCTCGATGCGCCACTCGGCGGAGCGCCGCCGGATTGGAATGAGGAAGACACCGAGCGAACGGGCCGATAGGATACACGCACGATCGCACGGCTCGGTAAATCTGTGTAACGATAAAAAACCACACAGTTTCTCCGGTTTTTCTCGCCGCCGACCGCTGCGATCGGCCCGCTCGCTATGACTAAAGTCGTCGTCGGTCTGTCTGGAGGAGTCGATAGCTCCGCCAGCGCCGCCCTCCTGCAACAACAAGGCTATGACGTCGCCGGACTGACCCTCTGGCTGATGAAGGGCAAAGGCCAGTGCTGCTCGGAAGGCTTGGTTGATGCGGCGGCGCTCTGCGAACAGCTCGGCATCGAGCATCACGTGGTCGATAGCCGCGAAACCTTCGAGAAATATATCGTCAACTATCTAGTAGAAGGCTACAGCGCGGGCGTTACGCCCCTGCCTTGCTCCCAGTGCAACAGCGCCGTCAAGTTTGGGCCGATGCTGGCCTACGCGCGCGCCGAACTCGGGGCGGACTATATCGCCACCGGCCACTACGCCCGCGTCGATCGCGACCCCGACAGCGGACGCTTTCGACTGCGTCGCGCCTTCGATCGCAACAAAGACCAGACCTACTTCCTCTACGACCTCGACCAAGACGCCCTCGGCCACAGCCTATTTCCGCTGGGCGAGCGCCAGAAAACCGAAACGCGCAAAATCGCCGCCGACTCAGAGTTGGTGACGGCCACCAAGCCGGAAAGCCAAGACCTGTGCCTTGTCGAGAGTCACGGCACGATGCGCGATTTCCTCTCGAAGTACCTCAGCCCCAAACCGGGCGATATTGTCGATACTGACGGTAAGCGCCTCGGCCAGCACGACGGCATTCAAAACTACACGATCGGTCAGCGCAAAGGGCTCGGCATCGCGGCGGCACATCCGCTATATGTCGTCGCTCTCGATCCGGGGAAAAACCAGGTTGTCGTCGGCGATCGCGATCGGGTTTATAGCGCCGGATGCCAAATTAGCCGCGCGAACTGGGTCTCGATCGCCGAACCCAGTGCCCCAATTCGCGCCAGCGTCCAGGTGCGCTATCGCAGCCAAGCCACGCCCGCGACGATCGTCCCCCTGCCGAACCAGCGCGCCGCGATCCAGTTTGACGAGCCGCAGTTTGGCGTAACGCCGGGTCAGGCAGCGGTGGGCTACGACGACGACGTGTTGCTGGTCGGCGGCATCATCGATCGCCCGGACAAAACTGCCACCAACTAGGCTCGATCGCCAAGGGCTCCGCACGTATCTCAATGCGGAGCCCTTGGTCTGTCAGCGGTTCGGCGAGTGCAGCCATCCAATCAGGAATCTCTGTCGACTCGACTCGAGAGCCGTCCTCAGCGAACGACGTACATGCCGGGAGAGTAGGTCTCGATAACGCGGCCCGTCTCCGAGCATAGGACGAGTAGATAGTCGCAGCTCGAGCATTGCGTCCGAACGACGTTGCTGTCACGAACGAAAATCCTTTGAGCAGAGCGTCCGCAGTTCGGACAGGTGGTTTCGTATTCGCAGTTCATGTGTTTAGCCTGGAGCGTATTCGTACAGCTCAACAAGTCTGCGATCCCCGGCCTCAGTCAAGTTTCAGATCGTCCCAGAACACAACAAGCTGGTTTCAATGAAATAAAAATACGTGAGGCTGAACTCCTAAAGTCGATCGAATCGAAAGCCAGAGACCGGGGATCGCCTACTGTTACTTAACTGTAACTAAAGTCGATCTTACGTCATTTTTTGGGTTCAGTTGTTTACTTAAGGTTTACGATAGATTTATTCGCCCCTTGCTTCAGCCTTAGAATCTTGAAGTTTCGCGATCGAGACTTGTCAGGATTTCCAGCAAAAATTTACGTGAAAATTTCGTTTTAGCTTGAATTTGTCGCGCTAAAAATCTCTCCCGATCGGATCTTTTCTCAAGGGGTGCTCTCTTCTTGTCTAGAACTTCCGGCGTACTGGCCCACGGGTCTCGCCAACCGTGCCGATGAACTGGCAGCGGACATATCTTTGCAACCGTCGCGGGTGAGATCTTTGCCGCGCTCGAGGTGCGGGCCGCGCGGCCCGTCGCCCTAAAGCAACACCGCAAAAGCGCTAGGATCCATAGCGACCCCATCGACTTCGATCGCTCCATCGCCTATGGCCGCTGCTTACCTTCTCGTCGCGCACGGCAGCCGCGACCCCCGTCCACAGCAGGCGCTCGCTGCCCTCTGCGAACGGCTGACCCAGGAGCTGGGTTGCCCTGTCGGCTGGGCGATGCTGGAGTTCGGCCGCCTGCCCCTGGGCGGTCGCATCGTCGAATTTATTGCCGAACACGCCATCGAACGCCTCTCGATCGCGCCGTTTTTCCTGTCGTCTGGCGTCCACGTTTGCGACGATATCCCCGAGCAGCTCGCGGTGGCACGCTCGAAGCTCGCATCCGGCCCCGCAAGCCCGACGATCGAGGTGTTGTTCCACGCCGGACGCACGATCGACTTCGCCCGGGCGGTGGCCGATCGCCTCGCGCGACGGACTCAGCCCGAAGCGGTCGTCGCGATCGCCCACGGTAGTCGTCGCCCGGGCGGCAATGCCGAAGTCGAGCGCTTCGGCGAGCGCATTCGTGCCGCGATCGGCGTTCCCTTTCGGCTGGCCTACTGGTCGCGCGAAGGCGACATTGCCTCTGCCTTAGATGCTTGCGTTGCCGATGGCCACAAGCGGCTAACGATCGTGCCGCATTTTCTGTTTCCCGGACGCCTGACCGACGCGATCGCCGAACAGATCGCTGCCAGCGCGCTCGACGCGACGCTGCTGCCGACCTGGAGCGAAGACACCGAGTGGGCGACGCGTGCCGTCCTCGACTGGCTGCGCGATCGAGCACCCGCCGTTCCCGAGCCGTCGATCGCGGGCCAGCCATGACCGAGCCCCAGTTCGAGCGCGACGCGCCGGAGACCGTCGAGATTGCACCAGTTCTGGAAGCTCCTCAGGAACCAGACGACGCGCCCCTCGCCCCTGCAAAAGTCCGTCTGACCGAGCCGATCGGCGCGGCTCTCGATCTGACGAACCGCCCTCTTTGGCAGGTTGCTGTCGGCCTAGGTGGCGGCGCGATCGTCCTAACGCTCGTTGTCATCGAGGCGATCGCGGCTTCGGGTCTGGCGATTCAGGCTTTGGGCCGCGCGATCGTCGCAATAGTCACGGGAGCGATGACGCTCGTTCTCTTTGCCGCGCTGCCGCTCGGATCGGTCGCGGTTGCCCAGCGCTGGCTGAACGCAAAACGCGGGCCAAATCTTCGATACTTGCGAGTTGCAATTGCGATCGCCATTATCTCTGGCATTACGATCGGCATTCTCATTCGTCTACTATTTGCGCCGCCGTCCTGAGTTCGCGGCTCTATGGCTCGCGCCCTGCGAGGGAAACACACTCAGCTTTGCCCCAACAACATTCATTTAAGGGCAGTTAATTCGTGCCGCAAAAGCGTGCGTAAATCTTGACAGTTCTTAACGACAGCCCATGCCTTTTGACGCTTATTCGACGCTGGGGGGCGGTGGCTTGTGGCGTGCGCTGCCCCCCCCCGGTCGAGTTGTCTAGCCGGGCTGGTCGTTACGGCGATATTGCAGGTAGGCAGCTACGAACAGGCCCAGAAGCGTCGTAGGGACGAGGCCGAGGACGATGCCAGAAAGTAGAGGCTCGATCATTGTTAAAACAAACTCCTAAAAAATCAAAAGAAGGCTATGGAAACATACTACACAAAACTCGAAGTCTCGGGCGTCCAGCTGTGCCCTGCGGTAGAAAAGCTTAAGCTTTGCCCTTTCTGGGCATAACGATCTGGCTTTTGCCAAGCCGGTCTCTTATCATTGACACATAGGTTCATAAACTTTTGTACGTTGCGCCCGCACTTCGGCGCAGGCCCCTTTGAGCAATAACCAGATCGCCCAAATCGAACTCGATATTCCCTTCCAGCGGGTCGCCCTCGTGGCGATCGCCGGTCTGCTTTGCCTCGGTTTGACGATGTACGGCCTCGAGCGCTGGCGGCAGGCCGAGCCCTACGCTCAAAGCGTTCTCAGCCTCGACGGGCAGTTCGATCGCGGTCGCGAAATCTTTCAGATGAACTGTGCGGGCTGTCACGGCAGCGAGGCAGACGGCCTCGTCGGCCCCACGCTTCACGGGGTCTCCTCGCGCAAGTCGTCGATCGGGCTTATCGAACAAGTAACGAGTGGCAAAACGCCACCAATGCCGCAGTTTCAGCCTCAGCCCCAGGAGATGGCCGACTTGTTGGCCTACCTCGAGAAGGTGTAAGCGAGGCGACGGAGATCGAACCAGGTTCGCGCGAGCCGTTTTAGTATGGTTGGGTTCGCTCGCGAGGCCAACCTTGACTGTCTCTACTGCTTCCGGCTCTGCCACCTCCGGCCCCAGCGCCGTGACGATCTATACTGACGGTGCCTGTCGGTGTAATCCCGGGCCGGGTGGCTACGGCGTCGTGCTGATGTCTGGCGAGCTTCGCAAAGAACTGTCGGCGGGCTTCGAGCACACCACGAATAATCGCATGGAGCTGCTAGCGGCGATCGTCGGCCTGGAAGCGCTGAAAAAGCCCTGTACGGTGACGCTGTACACCGACTCGAAATATATCGTCGATGCGATGAAGCAAGGATGGGCCAAGCGCTGGCGCGCCAACAACTGGAAGCGCAATCGCAAGGAAGCGGCGAAAAACCCCGATCTATGGGAGCGCTTGCTGGATTTGGCCAACCGACATAAAGTGTCGTTCTGCTGGGTCAAGGGCCATTCGGGCGACGTCGAAAACGAGCGCTGCGATCGGCTGGCAGTTGCGGCTTCGCACTCGTCCGACCTGGAGGTCGATGCGATTTACGTTCGTGGCGGCGCGTAGGTGCGAGTGGCTGTCACGATGACTTTTAATGCTTGCCCGCCGCCTCTAGTCTTGTCTCGCCGCCGCCCCGATTGGCGCTTCGCGTGGGGGAGCAAGACTTACATCATGGCGGTACTGAACGTAACACCCGACAGCTTTAGCGATGGTGGAGAGTACGATCGCCTCGATTTGGCCGTCGAGCGCGCCCGCCAAGCGATCGCGGGCGGTGCCGATATCGTCGATATTGGCGGGCAGTCTACCAGACCGGGCGCAGAAGAGGTCGGTGTTGCGGTTGAGTGCGAGCGGGTCGTTCCGGCAATTGCCGCAATCCGCGCTCAGAGCGATATCCCTATTTCGATCGATACGTACCACAGCGAAGTGGCAGAGGCGGCGATCGAGGCCGGAGCCGACCTCGTTAATGACGTGACCGGCGGCACGCGCGATGCAGTCATGCTGCCGACGGTTGCCCGCCTCGAAGTGCCCGTCTGCCTAATGCATATGCGCGGCACGCCCAAAACCATGCAGTCTCTTGCGCAGTACGGCGACGTGGTGGCAGAGACGATCGCGACATTAGAGGAGCGGGCGCAGGCGGCGATGGCGGCTGGCATTCCCCGCGAACGCATCATCCTCGATCCGGGAATCGGCTTCGCGAAAACCTACGAACAAAATCTCGAAATCCTGCGCCGTCTGCCCGAGTTTCAGTCTCTAGGCTCGGCGCTGCTGCTAGGCGTCTCGCGCAAAAGCTTTATCGGCAAGGTACTCGATCGCCCCGATCCCCGCGAGCGCGTCTGGGGTACGGGAGCAGCTTGTACGGCCTGCATTGCGGGCGGTGCGCATATCTTACGCGTCCACGACGTCACCCAAATGCGCGATATCAGCCGCGTTGCCGACGCAATTTATCGCAGCGTCACGGACAACGAACCGGAAGCGACTCGAGATTGAGCGATTAACGCAACAAACTGAGCAAAGAACGTGCCGTCGATCGGTCGAGCCTGCACGCAAGAGACATTAAACCCCACAAAGTACCGATCGCTGGGGCAACCCCTAGCGCGAAGCGAGCGGCGGCAGTTCGTCGTCGTCGTCCATCTCACTGGAATTCGCGGGCTTACTGCCGGGCGAAGAGTCGTAAATCGCGTCGAGGCGATCGCGAACGTCGTCCATGCCGATCGATCGCATTACCAACAGCGGCTCTTGAAGGACGCGCCCCGTCTCGTCCAGCATTTCCGGATGGGGAATCGACTTCGCCGAGGGCACGCTGCGAGTGGGCTGCCGCGATTCGTTGCCGAATGTCAGCAGGTTGCGGATGAGGTTGCTGACCGCAACGAACGCAAGGAACGAAAAGGCCAGAATGTAAAGAAGTTGCAGCATAGAGAATCTTGGCAGACGGTTCGGAATAAGTCGTACGGATGATGCGCGCCGGGACGAGATTAAAACGAGCGGTTAGTACCTGCACCGACGAGCGACGCTCTCGTTTCGATAGCCCCTGCCGACAATTCTATCGGCTCTAACATGAACGCCAAGGCCGACGAGCACTTATTGCGGCAGGCGATCGCACTATTACAGAGCGTCCGGAAACCGCACGAGGCTAGTTCGATTGCTCCATACGCAGCCGACTCGACACTTTCCAACACTCGGCCAATAGATTGTGCCAGGGCATCAGTACAGACATCTCGACGCCCGCTTGGCAGCCCGTTGCCTCCAAGAGCATCTGAGAGGCGGAAACTTCCTCTTGGGCCTGAGTGACGCGGGCGAGCAGGTCAGCCTGCGCCTCTTCACCGAGAAAGTCGATCGTCTCACGCTCGAGTAGCGTACGAGAGCGCTCGAACCAATACTGAAAATCATCGAGCAGAGGCTCTAGGACGCTTTTGAGCAAACTGGGCTCGGGCAATTTGGGAGTATCCATAATCTACTACTAGTCTACCGATGGATAACTAATGTTAACGCTGTTTACAATTGTTAACAATGCGGTTGTCCGATATTTGGCGGTGGACTCTCCTGCTGGCCGCCCCCTGCGGCAAATCGCCTGCACCTGGCGAACGGCTAGTTGCGTCGCGGGCATTGCGGGGAAGCCCGCTAAGCTCGATACGGTCGGTGCAGTCGTGTTGCTGCGGTGTAAAAGTCCGCTGAAACTTTCAGCCAAAAGCGAATGATGCGGCAGAGGGGCTGGCGGCGGATCTGACGAGAGCAGTGCCGGACAGCCGTGCGCGCGAACTGAACGTAGGTCTTCACGATCCTAATCTGTTCGGTAGCAACAGATACATTGGTTGCCATCATCTTAAGAGGTGTTATCAATTAACGCTAGAGCCTTTACGGGGAGTGCGCGACACGGCGAGGCAGTGGCGCATCTAAAAGGTGCTGAAACCATTTTGAAGTTAAGGCTCCAGGCTCCGGGGAAGGGCTCCTCGAGTGGGGAACCTCGGCAAAATCGCAGGGCTCTGAACGAATTTCAACCCTACTTCGAGCCTGCCACGATCGCGCCTCGAACTATTCCGGGGACGGATCGAATTTATAGACATCTGCGATCGCCTGAGCCCAGCCCTTGGCGAGGGACGCGAGAATGCGATCGCCCTTTTCGCGGGTCGCCAGCGTCGCGTCGCCGACAACGCCGGAGCGACTGATATCGTCGGTCAGCCAAGAATAGGTCAGCGCGCCCTTCGTACCGAATAGCTGAGCGCGATCGGGCGGGTACTCGCCAACGAGGCGATCGCAGCGCACGCGGGCGGCATCCACGGCCAGCATAAAGCTGGTTTCGGCATCTCCGGCGTGCATAGCCCGATCGCGCTCTTTCTGGGTCAGCAGCGACTTGGTCTCGTTGGGGACGCGCCAGATAAAGACGGGAAATACCCAGAAGTCCGGGTAGCGGGCGTGAATATCGGTGGCGGCAATCTCCACGATTTGGGGCTGGCCGCCGTGGGCGTTGGCGAAAATCAGGCGGCGAAATCCGGCGCGGTGAAGGCTGTCGGCAATATCGTGGAGCGTGGCCAGCAGCGTCTCGGCGCGTAGGGAAATCGTGCCGGGGAAGTTTTGGTGTTCGTTGGACTTGCCGTAGTACAGCGGCGGCAGCACGTAGCAGGGCAAGTCTTCGGGAAGATTTCGGCAGGCCGCGCCAATTGTCTCGCAGGCGATCGTGCTATCGACGACCAGCGGCAGGTGCGGCCCGTGCTGCTCGATCGCGCCGAGGGGCTGTACGAGAACGACGCGATCGCGCGCGCGCATCGCTTCGATCTCCGTCCAGGTTAGGTACGGAAAGAAGCGCTCGGGCGGAATCGCGCCATTCATAGTCTTCAAATGCGGCGTCAAGCGTAACGGACGGAAAGCCTAGGCCGTCATCGGCTGCTCGGGCAGCTCGATGGAGCGACCCGGAAGATTAAAGCGGTCGCCGTGGGTCAGAACGTGCAGGCGCAGGTTAAAGATGCTGATCGGGTCGATCGAGCTGATGTGCTTGGCATTGGTGTAGCTCATCTCACCGGGATCGACGATCGTTACCGTGCCTTTGCCCACGACTTGAATCGAGTCTTGGCCTTCAAACATCGCGCAGGTATCTTCGTCAATGCCGATGCCAATGCGATCGGGGTGGGACGAGACAGCGCTAATCAAGCGCGCCATGCGGTTGCGGTTATGGAAGTGCTGGTCGACGATCGTCTGCGGCAAGAAGCCCAGGCCCGTGGTCATATCCACCAGCGATCGATTCGGCGACTCGGCGCTGCCGCCGCCTGCAATCATGTGGTGGCCCATGACGGCGGCTCCGGCGCTCGTGCCTGCCAGCGTCACCTCACCGCGCTGCACCAGCAGTCGCAGCTTCTCCATCAGCGGCGTGTCAGCCAAAAGCGAACATAAGCGGAGCTGGTCGCCGCCTGTCATAAAGACGCCCGTACACTCGTCTAGGTAGTTCTGCCAGACTGGGTCTTCGCCCTGGTAGCGCTCGCGGATGTCGAGAACCTGGATGCTCTGCGCGCCCATGTCCTGAAAAATCGTGTTGTAGCGGTTACCGATTGCCTCCGGTTCGCGAGAAGCCGACGGGATAATTGCAATCCGGGCTTCCGCCCCCCCAGAACGCTCGAAGAACGTGCGAAGAATTTCGCGTCCGTGAACTTTATCTTCAGCGCCTCCAATGACGAGAATTGTGGCGTTGCGCGACGGAAACTGAGAAGAACCTGTAACAGCGGGTTGCGTCATAATGTCAAACGGCTCCGGATGAGATGCCGAAGCGGAATGCGTTCGAGAAGGGTTGTCGTGAGCTTAACAATCGTGATTAAAAGCGCTCGGGCGAGAGAACTGGCAATACAGTACTGGGCGCGGTTCTCAGTTGGTTTCAAACCGGGGAACACAGGTAGGAAAGCGGCCCGCAATCGCCCGATAGCGATTGCGATCCTATCACGAATTCCTAAGCGGTACGGCGGGAGAAAACAGTCCGATCTGCGGTCTGTAAATAGAGCGCGCCCGATCGCTCTCGAGCTGTCAAAACTCCCGGCAATCTATGTTATGAGTTGTGAGACTTACTCACAAATCGCCACGTTGCGAGCCGCTCGGACATCGGGTTTGTCTGAGGCTGCCGAGCCTGCGATTGCCGCCCGGAGTTCTACGACGTCGTGAGATTCGATATTGTTACGCTCTTTCCAGATTTTTTTACGTCCCCGCTGCAAACGGGCGTAATCGGTCGGGCGATCGCCCGCCAAATCGCCAGCGTCCACTGCATCAATCCCCGTGATTTCACGGAGGACAAGCACAAGCGCGTCGATGACGAGCCCTATGGCGGCGGCGTGGGCATGGTCATCAAACCCGAACCGATATTTGCTGCTGTCGAGTCGTTACCGGTGCTGCCGCGCCGCGAGACGATCTTGCTAACGCCCCAGGGCGTACCGATGAACCGAGAGCTGTTGGGGGAGTTGGGTCGCAACTTCGACCAGCTCGTGCTGGTATGCGGCTGCTACGAGGGCATCGACGAGCGGGTCACGGAGCTGGTGACGCGGGAGGTGTCGCTCGGAGATTTCGTGCTGACGGGCGGCGAGATTCCAGCGCTGGCACTGGTCAATGGTGTGACGCGTCTGCTGCCGGGGACGATCGGCAAGCAGGCTTCCCATGAAGAAGACAGCTTCGAGAACGGTCTGCTCGACTATCCCCACTACACGCGACCGTCGGTATTTCGAGGGCGGGCCGTGCCGGAGGTGCTGCTGTCGGGCAACCACGCCGCAATCGCCCAGTGGCGCTACGAACAGCAGCTCGCGCGCACCCGCGATCGTCGCCCCGATCTGCTCGACTGCGGGGACGCGACGCCCGGCGGCGATCCTAGATCGTAAAGTCTTTTGTGTGGTTCTCGACGCGAAATTTGTGGGTGCTAGGCTGGAGCAACGCTCGCCACCAACCCATGAAGATCTTCTCATCGCTGTTCGCGATCGCCCTGGCCACGTCCCTGATGCAGGTCGTTTCGCCCGCCTCCCTAACGCCTTTGGAGGTGTCGGTTGGCATTGAAGCGGCCCAGGCACGGCGCAGCGGCGGACGATCGAGCGGCGGCTCGTTCAGCCGTCCCCGTTCGGGTGGCTCTGGCGGCTCGCGATCGAATTCGTCGCCTAGTCGTTCGAGCGGCTCGGGGTCGAACAACCGCACGGCTCCGTCGCGCAACTCGCCGACCAGCGGCTCGTCCGGTAATACGAATCGCGGCAATACCGGCGGCGCGACGCGTGGCGGCAGTTTCTCGCGCCCTACCGCGCCTGCCCCACGCGCGACCGTCGCCCCGAGCCCGGTCGAGCAGCGGGACTTCACCCCTCCGAATCGTAACTACGATCGCGGCTCCGGCGGCGGCACGGTTATCGTGCCCGTCCCCTTGCCCTACAACAACGCTCCCACCCAACCGCCCCCGCAGTCACCGGCGGTCACCGATACGGCTCCTCCAGCTTCTGGCACCACGACCGATACCGATGTCCGACCGGCGCAAAGCTCGTCTTCGCAGCGCGACGATGGCGGCGGCTTGTTCTTTGGGTTCTTGATCCTTCTGCTGATTGCGGCGGGTCTGATCTTCTTCGTGTTGCGGCTAATGAAAGGCCGCTCCGGTGGCAGTGGGGACGAACTCGACAACGACATCGTTACCGTTAGCAAGCTGCAAATCGGGCTGCTCGCCAGCGCCAAAACCCTACAAGCTCAGCTCACCCGGCTCAGCGAAGAGGCCGACCTCGACTCGCCTGACGGACTGGCGGCATTCTCGGCCGAGTGCTCGCTGGCGCTGCTGCGAAAACCGGACTATTGGGTCTACGGCGCTTCCACGTCGGAAACCGTCGATAGTCGCGAAGCTGCCCAGAAGCTCTTCGAGTCGATCTCCATCGGCGAGCGGGTGAAGTTCGACACTGAGACGTTCTCGCGATCGGGCGATCGCATTGCGATTGACGACAGCAGCGACGTCGATCCGGACGAAGAGCCGGCGGAATATATTGTCGTGACGCTCGTGGCGGGGACGGAAGGCGATCGCCCGCTGTTCGCGCCCGTCACCACCGCCGACGATTTAGAAGCGGCATTGAAGACAATTGGCAGCCTGACCGGCGACTACCTGAGCGTTTTCGAGCTGCTCTGGACGCCCCAAACCGCCGAAGACAGCCTGACTGCCGACGAGCTGATCGAGCTGTATCCAGACGTCACGCCGATCGCTTAAGCTTTTGCTCCCGCCACCGAAGCGCCTAAATCAGGCGGTGTCGGCTCGTTACACCGATCGTGAATCTCAACGATGCGATCGAATAAGGCTGGGTAAGCGTCGCGGTAGCGGGGAATCAGCGCCAAGGGCGAGAGCAGCGCGGCTGCCGTTAGGTCGGCCACGCTCGGGCGATCGCCGACTAGGAAACCTCGGCACTGCCAGCGATCGTCAATCCAGGGCAGCGCCAGATCGAGCCGTTCGGCGGCAAGTTTGGCGCTGGCGGCGTTGATGCCCTGTTGCTGACGGACGATCGCGATAATCGCAAGGCTCAGCGGCGACGGGTCGATCGCCCTGCCGTCGGTGGCGCGGTACTGGTAGTAAACGATGCGCGTCGCCGTGCCGATACTCTCGTCGAGCCAGTCTTCGAGCTGGAGGGCGCGATCGCGATCGCTCGGATCGTCCGGCAGCAGCGGTGGCTCGGGGAAATGCCGCTCCAGATAAGCCAGAATGCGCGACGAGTCGCCGATCGCCTCGAGCGTGACGGCGTCCGGGTCGGGCGAGTCGCGCTCGAGCAGCAACACGGGCAACGTCGTCAGCCCCGTCAGCGGCTTGACCCGTAGCGCGTGCAGTCCCGGCGTCAGGTTTTCGGTGATGTAGTCGCAGCCTTTATAGCCCAGCGCAAGGCGGGCTTTGCGACAGTAGTGCGAGGTGCTGAACTGGAGTAGGTGCATGGTGGGGTGGTGGTGTCGGCGGGGAATACCGCGCTGATGTTACGAGCGCGGCTAGCTCCGGCGCTGGAAACTCCGGCACTGAAAACTCCGAACCCGCAAACTCCGGTACGACAAACACTAGCCCTGTCAACACTAGCCTTGCAAACTCCGGCGTTCGCTTCAAAATCCGCAGGGATTCGCCGCCATTCGCCGCAATGGGCAAAAATGCGGTGCTAATATGGGGCCTAACCGTGCGCGATATCTGAAAACCGCCCCGAAAAGCATTAAGAAGCTTGGAATGTGTGGGAGCCGAACGCTAACTGACGATATAGTTTGCATCGAATTTTGCCGCCTCGACTGTCTTTTCTGTTTTACCGAGTATCTCCATGGCCAGCGCATTACGATCGTACGCTATCGATCCCCGCTCCGATCGCGGCGTGAGTCGCGCGCCGTTTGCCGCAGCCCCGCAGCCCGGCGCAGCCCCCCGTCAGGCCGACGTCACTGTTATCGTCCGCCCCGACTCCGCCAGCGGACGCCACCTCGCTCGGCTGAAAAATTTCTCTAGCATCGTTTGCGGCACGCTGGTGCTAGCGGCGGGCTTAGCCTATGGCGATCGCGTTTACACAGAGCTGCGCGCCGATGCTGCCCAGGCGCGGCTGGACGTGCTACAGCGTCACGAACATCAGCTCGCCGTGTCCATCGAGGCGTTGAAGTATCAGGCGGCGCAGCTTGCCGAAGCCTCGAACACGGGCTTAATACCTCAAACGCCCGACCGCTTTATCTTTGTCGAGCCCGCCCTACCGCGCCCCGATCGCCAGCAGATCGCGCCGGTCGCCGCTCCGCCCCAGTTCCCGATCGGCTACTAGCCCGTCGATAGATCGCGCATGGCAGGCGAATTTCCCGACGACTCCTCTAGCACGCGGCAACACGTCGCCCGCTCGGCCTTGTCTTGGGCCACCGTCCGCGCGTCCTGGGCGCAGGTGTGGTCGTCGATGGCCGTGCCGTCGCGCTGGCGTCTGGTGTTTGTCGGGCTGCTGCTGGGCGGCGGGGCGATCGGACTGTGGGTCAATCTAGCCCGGCTCCAGCTCGTCGGCACGCCCGAAACCCAGACCGTGCTGGCCGATCGTGACGCCGCGACTCCGGCCACCGTGGCGCGCCGCCGCCCGATCGTCGATCGCAACGGCCATATCCTGGCGATCGATCGCGCCACCTACACCCTCTACGCTCACCCGCTCCTCTTCGACGACAAGCCCTACGACGTGGCCGAGCGTCTCGCGCCAATCCTCGATCGCCCCGTGCGAGAGCTGTACCGAACGCTGCAAGAAGCTTCGAGCGGTATCCGCTTGGTGGATCTGCTGCCGGAAAGCGACGCTGCCACAGTCCGCGATTTGGGCCTCGACGGCCTCGAGCTGGTCGAACACCCGACGCGCCTCTACCCCAACAACGACCTGGCGGCCGATGTCGTCGGCTACGTCGATTTTGACGGGCGCGGTCAGGCAGGCGTCGAGTACAGTTACCGCGATCGCCTGATCGTCGAAGAACTTGCCACCGAGCCAATGGCTGCCAGCGCCCTCGATCGCGCCGCTCCATCTGGGCCAACCGGATCGCCAGCCGACTCGCAGGCTGAATCCTCAAATCAGGCCCGAGAGCAGGCCCGAAATCGAGCGCGATCTCTATCGGATATTCAATACGACGAGCGCACTCGCAGCCGCGACGACCTGCGGCTCCAGCTCACTATCGACCTGCGGCTCCAGCGGACGGCGCGCCGACTACTGGCCGACACCGTCCGGCAGTTCCAGGCCAAGCGCGGCATCTTGATGGTGATGGACGCCCGCGACGGCGCGATCCTCGCCTCTACCTCTTATCCGTCCTACAACCCCAACGCCTACTTCGAGGCCGACCTGGAGCGTTTCAAAAACTGGGCACTCAGCGACATTTACGAACCGGGCTCGACTTTTAAGCCTCTCAATATCGCGATCGCCCTAGAAGCCGGAGCCATCCGCCCCGACGATCGCTTCGACGATCCCGGACAAATCTTTATCGGCGAGTGGCCGATCTCTAACTTCGATTACAAGGAAGCAGGCGGGCGCGGCAATATCAGCGTTACGGAAATCCTGCGCGACTCGAGTAACGTCGGCATGGTCGAGATCGTCAGCGAAATGGAAGCCACTGACTACCACGACTGGCTGACGCGCCTGGACGTCGATCGCATTACCGGAATCGACCTACCCTTCGAGGCCCAGAGCCAGCTCAAGAGCCGCGAAATCTTCGATTTAGTTCCCGTCGAACCGGCCACGGTCTCCTTCGGACAGGGCTTGGCGATCGCGCCGATCCAGCTCCTCAAGCTCCACGGCATCCTCGCCAGTGGCGGCCAGCTCGTGACGCCCCACGTGGTACGCGGCCTAATCGACAGCGAAGATCGCATCGTCTGGACGCCGGACTTCAAGCCGCCCGAGCGCGTCCTCTCGCGGGCGAGCACCCAAGCGACGATCGCGATGATGGAAGACGTCGTCGTAAACGGCACGGGCCAAAGAGCCCAAATCGCCAACTACCGCATCGCGGGCAAAACGGGCACGTCGCAAAAAATCGACCCGAACAGCGGCGGCTATTCAGAAAGCGCGATCGTCACCAGCTTCGTGGGCATCCTGCCGGTGGAAGATCCGCGCTACGTCATCTTGGCGGCGATCGACGAGCCCCAGACTGGGCGAGCGGGCGGCGTGGTGGCGGCTCCCATCGTCCGACAGGCGATCGAACACCTCATCGCGATCGAGCGGATCGCGCCCAGCGCTCCGAGCAGTTCGGAGCCTTAGGGCAGCCAGCGCGGACGGATGCCAGACAGCCCCAGAGGCTCGATCGTCGGTCGATCGTCGCTGTTTTCTAAAGGTAAAAGCGGCACGATCGCCTGGAGATCGCCGCCGGTGACGCGATCGCCAGAACGGGTACGAGGCGAGTCGCGTCCGGTCTCGGCAGCAGCATCGGAACCGCGCGCGACGGTTTGCAGGCGATCGAAGACGATAGCCTGACCGTCCGGCGACAGATCGAAGTGCAGGTCGCGCTGTTCGGCGTCGAGACGGGCGAGTTCGCGCAGGGTTAGGTTTTCTAAGTCGATCGCGACGATGCGCGGCTGCTCGAGGTAGGTCTCGGTGTCTAACTCGGCCAGCAGCAGGCAGTACAGCAGATTGCCCGTTGGATCGAACTGGGCGTCGAGCACCGAACCCGCCAGAGTCAGCAGCTCTTCGGGTTCGCCGAGATCGGTACTGAGGAAAATCGATCGCGTGTAGTCGGGGTTGAACCTCAGCAGCGCCAGCTTCAGTCCGTCTTCGCTAAAGGCTAGCGACCGCCCGAAATCGCGAAAAAAGGCCACAGGCTCGCTAGCGTTCGCCGCCGGATCGAGGGGCAAGATGGCAATCCCCTCACTTTGGGCGACCGCCAGAGCCCGACCGTTCGGCGCGATCGAAAACGTGCCGCCAGACTCGGCCTCGATCGGCATCGGCGCTTGGCCGTCGCGCACGGCCCAGAGGCCGAAGGGCGCGTTAGGTCTTTGTCGGTCGGCTCGCTGAATAACCGCGACGCTGCCATCGAGGGCGAGGTCGAACTGGAGATTTTGGTAGTTCTGGCCGTCGAGCAGGCGATCGAGGCGACCTGCCGGAGCGTCCCCCGCGCCCGTCGCGACGGTATAGAGCTGGATTTCGGGGGCGCGATCGTCAGCTGCCCGCTCGATCGCCGAAAACAGCACGCGATCGCCGCGCGGATAAAGCCGATAGTCCATCACGCTCAGATCGGCAGGCGTCAGAATCTGGCGCTCGCCCTGGGTGAAGTTATAGGCGACCAGCGCGCCGCTTTCATCGGCTCCCGTTCCGAGATAGACGATCGCGCGGTCTGCACTGCGAAAGTCCGCCTCAAATGGCTCGATCGCTTCGCCCCCGGCCCGCGTCGCGCCCGTCAGTCGCAGCACGTAGTCCAGACCGTAAGGGGCAGGGCGATCGAGGCGATAAGTCGCACGCTTGCCGTTCCACTCCCACTGTCCGGGAAGCGGCGGCTCGATCTCCAGGCCCGTCTCGACGCTAGCCGGATCGATCGCGTGGGAAAACACCAGCTCGAAGTCGCGATCGCGCCAGGTGACCGTTTCGTCCGCCCAGCTAAAACTACGGACGCGCGGCGACCCCGGCCAGAAGACAGCGGCGGCCACCGCAACGGCGAGGGCAGCGATCGACAACCGCTGCCAGAGACGCTTCGGTAAAATCGCTTTCAACATATCCAACAAAATACCCGACAGCAATGCACGTCAAGCACATCTCTGCCGGGTATCTGAATTAAAACCTCAGTCAGGGGCGAACGCCAGCTCGTGCGGGCGCCGCAGCGACCTAGAACAGGCCGAGCGTCAGCGACTTGTCGATCGGCATTGCTGCGCCGATACCAAGCCACAGGGTCACAGCCGTGCCAAAAAGGAAGACAGTCGTGGCAACCGGGCGACGGAACGGATTCTGGAACTTGTTGACGTTCTCCAGGAAAGGAATCAACATCAGGCCGAGCGGAACCAGAGTTTGCAGGACGATACCGAGCAATTTGTTCGGGACGACGCGCAGGATCTGGAACACCGGATACAGATACCACTCGGGCAGAATTTCCAGCGGCGTAGCGAATGGGTTGGACGGCTCGCCGATCATTGCCGGGTCGAGAACAGCCAGACCGACCAAGCAGGCGAGCGTGCCGAGGATCACGACCGGGAAGGTGTAAAGAAGATCGTTCGGCCAAGCCGGTTCGCCATAGTAATTATGGCCCATTCCCTTAGCGAGCTTGGCTCGCAGGGCGGGATCGCTCAGATCCGGTTTCTTGAGTACAGACATATTAAAAAATCTCCTGTGCGGGGTAGCCGTTGCCTCGATTCCAGAATTTGGGACGAGCCAGGAAGCCGCAATACCAGCTATGCGCCAGCTTAGCAAAATTCCTAACTCTTTACGCCCGCCGAGAATCGCGAAAAGATAACACCGCAAAACATCACGGAAACGGCCCAAACTGCTGGCAGCGAGACGCAAGCGCCCCTACAGCCGAAACGTCCAGGCCAGGAAAAATCGGCCTAGAGGGGGCCGGAGATGCCTTGCTTGCGAATCATCAGGAAGTGGGTGAGCATGAACACCGCGATCAGCCAGGGCAGAACGAAAGTGTGCAGACTGTAAAAGCGGGTCAAGGTCGCTTGACCGACGCTCGTGCCGCCACGAATAAATTCGACCATCGTGCTTCCGACGATGGGAATCGCTTCAGGAACGCCGCTGACGATTTTCACAGCCCAGTAGCCGACTTGGTCCCAAGGCAGCGAGTAGCCCGTCACGCCAAAGGAGACAGTGATAACGGCCATGATCACGCCTGTAACCCAAGTCAGCTCGCGAGGGTTCTTAAAGCCACCCGTTAGATAAACTCGGAAGACGTGCAGAATCATCATTAGCACCATCATGCTGGCTGACCAGCGGTGAATGGAGCGGATGAGCCAGCCGAAGTTCACTTCGTTCATCAGATACTGAACGGAGCTGAAGGCTTCGGTGACGGTCGGCTTGTAGTAAAACGTCATTGCGAAACCGGTGGCAAACTGCACCAGGAAGCAGACGAGCGTGATACCGCCGAGGCAGTAGAAGATATTAACGTGGGGTGGGACGTACTTGTCAGTGATATCGTCGGCGAGGGCTTGAACTTCAAGACGCTCGTTGAACCACTTGTACGCTTTCGAGTCGGTGACTTCTTTCGAAAACATAAAGCCGAGTCGTGGATGTATTGCTATTTAAAAAGATCTCGGTCGCGATTCGGCCACTTTGTACGAGGCGAGCTCGGAGAAAGCGATGCCGCAGCGCGGGCGACTCCGAACCATCGTCTGCCGAAGCTGACGCGCTCATCTGACCGGATGCAAGATTGCGCAAGACCGACCTCCTACGCCACTGCAGAACAGCGCTTCAGAGGGTTTCACTTGCCTGGTAAATGTAACACGACTTAGTAGTCGGTCTTAGTTTGTTACAGAATTGTTGGAATAGCTGAAATGCTTGACCTTGCGGGTTTTGCTGACAATATTTCTCAAGAAGAGCTTTGGGCAACTTAACAAATGAAGCGGGCGAAAATTCCCGAGAATCTGGGGGCGCGGACATGCGGCTCGCGGCGACGAGCGAGGTCGAGCGGCAGCTAACTCGCGAGCGACAGATTGCATTTTGGGTGGGGTCGGCGTTTTATCGGGCGTCGAGTCGGCTGAGTCGGGATCTATCGGTGCTGGCGGGGGCGATCGAGCGCGAGCGCCTCGGATCGCTGCGGGTGCTGGACGCGATGGCCGGGAGCGGCGTTCGGGCGCTGCGCTACTGGGGCGAGGCGGGGGCGACGGCGCTATTCGCTAACGAGGGCAACCCGGACGTGCTGCCGATTTTGCGGGAAAACCTGGCCGAGGCGATCGCGGCGGGGGCGGCGACGATCGCCAGCAACGACGCCAACCGCGCTTTCTTTCAGTGCTACATCGATGACGACTATTACGACATCGTGGACGTGGACGGGTTCGGCGCGCCGGTTCCCTGGCTGAGTACGAGCCTCTGGGCGGTGAAGCTGGGCGGATTGGTTTACCTCGCCAGCACCGATGGACGCACGGCAACGGGACACCAACCGGAGCAGAGCTTGCGGCTGTACGGCGCGCGAGCGCGAGTGCACCCGGCGGCCCACGAGCAGGGTCTGCGCTTGCTGCTCGGTTCGCTTCAGCAGCAGGCTGCGGTCAAAGGCTTCGGCATCGCGCCGGTATTTTCGCTGTTTCGCGGCGAGGTGTATCGCGTCATGGTACGGCTGACGAAAGGCCAGAAGCTGACGGAGCGCAACTACGCCTATCTGGGCTACTGTCACGACTGCGGCAACTATCAGGTGCTGCCCTGGCATCGTCTCGGGAAGGCGTACTGCTCCCATATCAGCCAACACGGTGACGACCTGCCGCTGACGCTGACGGGGCCGATGTGGGTGGGAGATTTGCACGATCGCGACTATCTGGCGCAGATGCAGGCGGGGGCGCGATCGCGAAATTGGCCAGACGTCGTCGATTGGATCGAGGTCGCGAGCGCCGAGGCCGAGATGCCGCCGTATTTCTTTAAGCTGGGCGAGATCGGCAAGCGCGGGCGAATGGATATCCCGAAGCGCGAGCGGCTGGTGGCGGCGCTGCGCGATCGCGGCTTTCGCGCCACGGCCTGTCACGTCAACCGCGAGGCGTTTAAGACCACTGCCGACCTGCAAACCTGCGTCGCGATCGCCCGCGAACTTTCTCAGAATCTGACGTGAAATCTGCCGCCATCGTGAAGTCCACTTCGCCTGAGCCGCCCGAAAAATCCGCTCGAAAGCACGTCATCGGCCTAACGGGCGGCATTGCCACGGGCAAAACCACCGTCGCCAACACGATCTCCGCTGCTTACGGCCTGACGATTCTCGATGCCGACCTCTACGCACGCGAGGCTGTCGCCATCGATTCGCCAATTTTGGCCGCGATCGCCGACCGCTACGGCGCGCAGATCCTGAAACCGGACGGCAGCCTCGATCGCCCGCAGCTCGGCAAAATCGTCTTCGCCAACGAGGCCGAACGGCGCTGGCTGGAGTCGCAGATCCACCCATTCGTGCGGCGCTGCTGCGATCGCGACCTCGCTACGGCCAGCGACCCGGCGCTCTACGTCGTGCCGCTGCTGTTCGAGACCGACGCGATCGAGCGGGTAGACGAAGCCTGGGTGGTGTGGTGCGAACCGGACGAGCAGCTCGAGCGACTCATGCAGCGCGATGGTCTGGATCTCGACACCGCCCGTCAGCGCATCATCGCCCAGATGCCGCTAACGGAAAAATGCGATCGCGCCGATCTGGTGCTGGACAACTCTGGCACGGGCGATCGCTGGCAGGAAGTCGTGCGCGATCGGTTAGGCTGATAAGCCTGGGTTCGAGAGCGGGCTCAAGAGCGGCGTCGCGAGCGGGTCTCGGCGATTGCAACTCCGGCGCTCCCGGCCATCGCAACTGCTATTTTTTCCACCGATTCCGACGTCTCCGGCCCATGTCTCTGGCTAACTTGCGCCAACTTTTTCCAACCTTCTTTTCCCTGACCCTGGCGGCGAGTCTTGCCAGCGCGGCACTCGGCACGCAGCTGCTCGATGGCGCGGGCGAGATCGAAATCGCGCGGCGGCGCACAGCATACGAGCTGATCGAACGCGGCGAGCGCTTGGCAATACGCGGCGAGGTGACGGCTGCAGTCGTGGCGCTGCAAGAAGCCGATACGATGACGTCGCTTTGGGGCGTCAGCGCGAACTCCTGGAACGTGTTGTGTTGGTACGGCAGCCTGTGGAACCAAGCAGAGGCGGTACTCGAAGCCTGCCACCGCGCAGTGGAGCTCGAGCCAGAAAACATCGAGATCCTCGACAGTCGCGGGCTGGCGCGGGCGCTGACGGGCGATATCGGCGGCGCGATCGCCGACTTTTCCGAGTTCGTGGAGCAAACGAGCGACGAAAACCGTCGCTACCAGCGCCAAAACTGGGTCAACATGCTCGAGGCGGGCGAGCAGCCATTCACCGAAGACGTGCTGCAAATGCTGTTTATCGACTGACGATCGCCGCGCGCGCGGCGCAAACTCTCGGTCGTCCGCACTAGAATAAATACCTACGTCGATCTACGCCCGACTAGATCTACGCCTAACTAGATCTACACCCAACGAACAAATGGCTCTCGATTGTCTGCCGATCGCGGCTGCATCTCTCGCATGGTTCGAGAAACTCGAGCCGCCAGGCTAGCTGTGCCGCTCAAAAGTTTCGGCTTGCAAATACTTCGGCTTTCCCGCTGACCTCCCCATAGCCAAGGCGACATCCAGACTGAACTCGACCCAGTGAACCCAGAGCTTGCGGAGTTCCTATGACTTACGGCAACGATCGGATCTCGATCTTTGTAGACGGCAACAATATGTTCTACGCCCAGCAGAAAAACGGCTGGTTCTTCGATCCGCGTCGCGTCCTCAATTATTTTCAAAACGAGCAATCGGACACCAGTCTCGTCAATGCCTTTTGGTATACCGGCCTTAAAGACCCTCAAGACCAGCGCGGATTTCGCGACGCGCTGATCGGACTGGGCTACACCGTACGCACAAAGGTGCTGAAGGAGTACTACGACGACAGCTCAAAGCGCTACTCCCAGAAGGCCAACCTCGATATCGAGATCGCCGTGGACATGTTCAACACCGTCGAGCAGTACAACCGCGTCGTGCTGTTCAGCGGCGATGGTGACTTCGAGCGGGCGATCGAGCTATTGCGCTCGAAAAATACCCACATCACGGTCGTCTCTACCGAAGGCATGATCGCCCGCGAGCTGCGTAACGCCGCCGATCGCTACCTCGATCTCAACCTCATCCGCAGCAGCATCGAAAAGTCCGACAGCTAACGCTACACCAGCGTCGCCAAATCTTCCGCTGCGTCATTGAGCAGTTCCGTCCCCGTCTTCACCTGCCCCATGCCGTCAGCGCTGGCGTGGGCGGCTCCGTTTAGCGCGTTCATCGCCTCGACCACCTGCTGGATCGCCGTGACCTGCTGTTTAATCGTCAGGGCGATTTGCTGGTTGTTGAGGACGACGCGATCGGCTGCGCCTCGTACGTTAGAAAAGGCCAGGGACGTTTCCTGCGAGCGCACGACCCCCGACTCGACGGTTTTGGTACCTTCGTCGGTCACC
The DNA here is from genome assembly GCA_937899645.1 of uncultured cyanobacterium. Taxonomy (GTDB): domain Bacteria; phylum Cyanobacteriota; class Cyanobacteriia; order Cyanobacteriales; family Geitlerinemataceae; genus RDYZ01. The sequence goes on from CALCCD010000129.1 coordinate 28,278, forward strand.
ATCACCGTGGAGTTAATAGCGTTTTGGATATCGGCGACGAGGTGGCTGATGCGCTCGGCGGACTGCTTGCTGCGATCGGCAAGCTTACGGATCTCGCTGGCGACGACGGAAAAGCCGCGACCGTGTTCGCCCGCGCGCACGGCCTCAACGGCGGCATTAAGCGCCAGCATATTAGTTTGGTTGGCCAGGTCGCTAACCAGGGTAGAAATATTGCCGATTTGGTTGGTCTGCTCGCTCAGCCGCAAAATCTGCTGGGCGATCGCGCCGACTTTGTCCTTAAGCAGAATCATATTTTCCAGAGCTAGCTCCACCGCTCGGCTGCCGGTTTTCGACTCGTCGAGCGCTTCTCGGGCGCTGTTGGCGGCGGCTTCGGCCTGCTGGAGTACCTGGCGCGCCGAGGCGCTCAGCTCGTCCATCGTGGCCGTCGTTTGATTGACCGAGATCGCCTGCTGGGCGGTGGTGCGCTCCTGTTCGGCCACGGCGGCAGCAATCTGCGACGACGAGCTGACGATCGACGACGACGCGCGATCGAGCCGAACCGAAATCAGCCGAACGACCGTGGCATTGAGCGCCAGCGCCGTGGCGATCAAGATGAGGCTCGAGGCGGCGGTGATACCGAGCAGCACGTTGAGCGATCGTTCCTGCTGGCCTTCGAGTTCGGACACCAGCGCAATCTGCCGCGCGCGAAACTGCGACGACAGCGCCGAAACTTCGCCAATCAGCTCGTTCCCGCCATCGGCCTTCCAGCGATTGACCGCCGCTGCAGCGTTGCCCGACTCGACGAGGGCATTTAACTCGTCGTTTAGGATGTCAAGGCTGTCGATGCGCTGGCGAAGCGCCGTAAAAATCTCGCGCTTCTCAGGGTCGATCAGGATCTCGTCTAGCTCGGCCTGAAGCGTTGCGAGGCGCGTTTCGGTGGCGCGGTAGGCGCTGAGCGCCGTCGGGTCGGACGAGAGCAAATAATCGCGCGTGGTGCGGGCAGCAATCTGCACGTTAAGGGCAATTTCGTCGACGCGCTCGAGGTTTTGCACGAGCTGGCTGTACCTGGCCGTATCCCCGCGCAGCGATCGAACTTGCGGCCAAATCGCAAAGCTGCTCGTGGCAATCACCAGCGCGGGAATGGCGTAACCCAGGGACAGCCAGCGACCGATGCGGCTCCCGATGTTTTTGGATTGGATCATGCGGCGAGTCCGGAATTCTGGACGAGCGAAGCGCGAAGCAGGCGCACCTCAGCTCCGTACATCATACGCAGTGGGTTCTCGCTCTTCCGCGTGATGGGAAAAACTGGGGGCCGCGATCGCCCGAGACTATTCCGAGCCTTAGGGCATCTCGTCCATTAGCGCCAGAACCTTTGCGGAGCAAGCGATTGCACGTCCGCTCCAGGAACAATACTAGGGGCTAGAACCCTCGTAAAAGAGCGACAGATTTAATTGATGACAGGCTCTAGCCAGGCTCCGCAGTTCTCGCTGGAGACTGTCATCAATTTGCGGCCTCCATCTCAAAAAGTTATCAGCAGCAAAGTATCAGCCCCTTGGGGTTTGTCGGGTCGAGCATTTGACGGCCGACCCCATCAGGAGTGCGATGCGGATTGACAATACGTCCTAACCAGCGACCGCGCTCAGCTCGAACGGCTCACCGGGCGTCGGCAACAGGCTACGAACCTCTGGACAGCGCTCGGACAGCGCTTGCTGAAACTCGCCTTCCGTACCGGAGACGCCAAGCAGCTTTTCGAGCACACCGGTAAATTCCACATCGCCGCGCGTGGTCGTCGGAATCACGAAGCGCGGACGCAGGAGCTGGGCAACTTCGAGGGCAGCTTCTTCGCCTTTGATAAACGCGCCGACCACCGGCAGGTTCAGGCCGACCACCGGCACGATCGCCGCATCGACGGGTTCGGCGGCTTCCAGGCTGGGGCGGTGGTGAAAACCGTGGGGCTCGTAGTAGAAGCTACCCGCCGCGCTGCGAACGAAGTAGGCGTTCTCCATTAGGGTCGGCCCGATCGGCGAGCCCGGAACGGCTTCGATCGTGATATCGACAAAGGTAGTCCGATCGCCGTGTTCGAGACTTGTCAGGTTCGTGTAGCCCAGATCGCGGACGACGCCGATCGCGTTGGGCGAGCCGATGACGGGAATCGCGCGATCGAGCTTTTCGAGGGTTGGCGGGTGGGCGTGATCGGGCAGTCCCTGGGAGAGCAAAATCGCATCGATTTTATCGGGAATGGCTTTGGGCTTGGTGCGATCGCCCTTGAAAAACCACCCCTGGTTAGCGAAGACGAGCGGCCCGACGAGCCAGGGATCGAGCAGGATATTCGTGCCGTTGAAGTTAAACAGCCAGGTGTTGCTATCGAGGTAAGTCAGTTGCATGTTGCTTTGTCGGGTCTAGTCGAGTTCGGTCGGAATTTAGTCGGAATTTGGTCGGGATTTGGTCGAGGCTTACGAGGTGCCTGGGCGACTCGGAAGCGGCTCGGGGGCGGCTCGAATGCTTGAAGCTGCTTCGATCGCTATTCAGGAACAGCGCCGCGCGCCACCATCAGAGGTCGTGAAATTCGATGCAAAACTGTAAAACCTGGCGTGTACCGATGATGCACTTAATTAGATAGCTTAGGAGTTTTTTGTAGTGACGTGCCGCGCGAAACTGTTCGATACAGCGATTCTCAATTTGGCGCAGAAGGAGCCAGAATCGAAAACTTAGATCGCTAGTTACAGACCGAAAGCGTATCGGGCAATACAAATCAGCCTATTTTGTCGAAAAATATCGCAGAAAGTCAGCTTTTTCAGCTTCGTTTGGGGGCGATTGGGATGGCTAGTAACTTCAGTGTTCTAGGGCGTGTCCTCAATTCGCGCCCGACCTTTTGCGGGGGCAGCCGTTGAGCATCCGCCCCAAAATAAAGCTAGGGGCTAAAACCCTTTCTGGGAAAAGGCTGCAAGCCTGATTGATGACAGCCCCTAGAGGCGCTCAAAAACTGGGCGGAAGAACACGAGTTGTAGGGAAATCGCACCCCGCCCCGCGATCCCCAATCCGTTACAGTAGGGATTCACACTCTCCTAACACACGCCCGCCAGCCCACCTATGAAAGTCGCGATCGCCGGAGCAACCGGATTCGTCGGACAGCGCCTCGTCCAACGCCTCAGCCAAGATAACCACAGCCTCGTACTCCTCACCCGCGAGGCCAGCCGCGCCCGATCGCGCTTTCCCGAAGCGAGCTACCCGAACGCCGAAATCGTCACCTATACGCCCCGCGAGTCGGGCGACTGGCAGGGCGCTATTTCTGGCTGCGATGGCGTTGTGAATCTGGCGGGCGCGCCGATCGACCGTCGCTGGTCGCCGGAGTGGAAGCACGAAATCTTCGAGAGCCGCCAACTGACAACGCGCACGATCGTCGAGGCGATCGCCAAAGCCGAACAGAAGCCCAGCGTGCTGGTGAACGCATCGGCGATCGGCTACTACGGCACGAGTGAGACCGCGACCTTCGACGAAACCAGCCAAGCAGGTCAAGACTTCTTAGCGGGCGTCTGCGAAGCCTGGGAAAACGAAGCGAGCAAAGTCAAGGACACCGGTACGCGGCTGGCAATCTTCCGACTGGGCATCGTTCTCGGGAAAGGCGGCGGCGCGCTGAGCAAGATGCTGCTCCCGTTCCAGATGTTTGCCGGTGGCCCGATCGGCTCCGGACAGCAGTGGTTCTCCTGGGTGCATATCGATGACGTGGTCGGCCCGATCGTCGCGGCACTCACCGACGACAGCTACGCCGGAACCTACAACGCCACCGCACCCAACCCCGTCCGCATGAACGCGCTTTGCCAGACCCTCGGCGAAGTTCTCGGTCGTCCGTCCTGGCTGCCCGTGCCGCCGATCGCGCTGGAGCTGCTGCTCGGCGAGGGCGCGCAGGTCGTCCTGGAAGGTCAGCAGGTGCTGCCGCGCCAAACCCTAGCGGCGGGCTACGAGTATCAGTACGACTCGGTGAAACCCGCGCTGGCCGATATCGTCTAGCAATATAGAGAGCTAGCACCGTAGAGAGCGGATGGTATTCTGACGATCGCGCTTAAGATTCTCTTTAGATTTTTGATTCGTTTGCGCCGTTCGCCGAACTATTCCGTGCGAACACTTCTATAATCCCGGAGGGGATGCCCCATCACCGTATGCCCGCCGCATCAAGTCCTCCAAGTCCCTACTAACATGACCGAGCCGATCTCGATCGACTTTATTGAGGAAATAGCGCGTCAGTATGGATACTGGGCCGTTTTTTTCGGCATCTCACTGGAAAACGCGGGGATTCCGCTGCCGGGAGAGACGATTACGATCGTTGGTGGCTTCCTGGCCGGTGAGGGCGAGCTGAAGTACGAAGGGGTGCTCGGTTGCGCGATCGCGGGAGCTATCTTAGGCGACAACTTCGGGTACTGGCTGGGCAAGACTGGCGGCTGGTCGCTGCTACTGCGGCTCGGGCGTCTGTTTCGCGTCGAGGAGTCGCGTTTGGAGATGCTGCGCGCGCAGTTTAGTGCCAATGCTGCCAAAGCAGTTTTTTTTGGGCGATTTGTGGCGCTGCTGCGCGTGTTCGCAGGGCCGCTGGCGGGGATTGCCCAGATGCCTTACGGCAGTTTTTTTCTCTGTAATGCAGCAGGAGCCGTGGTTTGGGCGCTGGTTATCGTGACGCTGGCATTTACGCTAGGGCAGATTATTCCGCTCGAGCAGCTCTTGGAATATATTTCCGAGTTTGGTTTTTGGGCGCTAGTTCTCGTCATCGTTGGGTTTGTGGCGATTCGCTGGCTAAAATCGCGGCATCCGCTTTCGGCAGAAGTTGGCGAGACGCAGGAGTTAACGGAAGCGAGCCATGAGGTAGCTTCTTCAGAGGTGACGCCGACTTCGGTGCGGGATTAGGTCTTCTCGGTTGAAAGGAGCGCGATCGAGTTAGTCTAAGTAGACAAATTTCCGAGACCGTGACGCCACAGCCGACCCAATGTCCCTCGTTATCTACAACACGCAAACGCGCCAGAAAGAGCCTTTCACGACCCTGGAAGACGGCAAGGTCAAAATGTACTGCTGTGGCGTCACGGTCTACGATCTCTGCCACCTGGGGCATGCCCGCTCGTCGATCGCCTGGGACATCATCCGCCGCTACCTCACCTGGCGCGGCTACGACGTGCGCTACGTTCAGAATTTCACCGATATCGACGACAAAATCCTCAACCGCGCCCGTAAAGAAAACAGCTCGATGGAGGAAGTCTCGGAGAAATACATCGAGACCTTCTTCGAGGATATGCGCCGCCTTAACATCAAAGACGCCGACGAATACCCCCGCGCCACCGAACACGTCGAGCAGATCTGCGACCTGATTCAAGCCTTAGTCGATAAAGGCATGGCCTACGCTTCTGGTGGTGATGTCTACTACGCCGTGCAGAAGTTTCCCGGCTACGGCAAGCTCTCTGGCCGCACGGAAGGCCAGATGCAGTCCGGCGCGAGCGGCCGCGTCAGTGCCGAAGGCGAGGGCGAACCGAAGAAACGTAACCCGTTCGACTTTGCACTTTGGAAAGGCGTTAAACCGGGCGAGCCGTTTTGGGAATCGCCTTGGGGCAAGGGTCGTCCGGGCTGGCACATCGAATGCTCGGCGATGATCCGATCGCGCCTCGGCGAGTCGATCGACATCCACGGTGGCGGCGGCGATCTGGTGTTTCCCCACCACGAAAACGAAATAGCCCAATCCGAAGGCGCGACGGGGAAGCCTCTGGCGCAATACTGGGCGCACAACGGCATGGTGCGCGTCAACGGCGAGAAGATGTCGAAGTCGCTGGGCAACTTCACGACGATCCGCGACCTGCTGGAAACCATCGAACCGATGGTGGTGCGGCTGTTTATTTTGCAGGCGCAGTACCGCAAACCGCTGGACTTTACCGATGAGGCGATCGCGTCGGCGACGAGCGGTTGGCAGACCTTCTCGGAGGGACTGACCTTTGGCGATCGCTTCGGCGACAAGCTGGGTTGGGCAAGCGACGCGCCGCTCGAAACCCTGCCGGAAATCGCCGACAAGTTCCGCGAGGCGATGGACGACGACTTCAACACCTCGGCGGCGATGGCGGTGCTGTTCGAGATCGCCAAAGACCTGCGCCGCTGCGGCAACCTGTTGGTTCACGACCAGCCGCTGGATATGGATGCGACAGCGCTCCAGAAACAGTGGGCGACGCTAGTGACGCTGGCGGACGTGCTCGGTTTGGAAGCTGTTGTTGAGGAGTCTGGCGCAGATGGCGGGCTGAGCGATGCGGATATCGAGGCGGCGATCGCCAACCGCAAGCAAGCCCGCGCCGATCGCGACTTTGCCGCCGCCGATCGCATCCGCGACGACCTCAAAGCTGCTGGTGTGACGCTCATCGACAAGCCCGACGGCACGGTCTTCGTACGCGAGTAGGCCGCAACTTCCAGAAACCGAGTTTTTGGGAAAATCTTGACTTCGGCGCGATCGACTTTCAAAAACCCGGTTTCTCACCAGCCGCTCGTCAGTCTCTCGCCATAAAGGTCGGCAACCTGGAATCGACAAAGCCGGTCGTGAATTTCGATAGTAGGTAGTAGGGGCGTCACGGCAGTGCGCCCGCGTCCGAGATTCATCGCAGGAGAAGCAGTAATGCCGAAATTCGGAGATATGGTGCAGAAGGCGTTTTATCTGGGCGTCGGTCTCGCCTCCTACGCTAGCGAGCAGGTCGGCGGGCGCGTTAGCGAACTTCAAGAGCGCGCCCAGAAGCTAGCCGACGAGCTAGTCGAGCGGGGCGAAATGAGTGCCGAAGAGGCTCAGCGCTTTATGAAAGACGTGGTGGAGCAGGGACAGGCAGCGGCACAGGCGGCAGCGCAGGCAACCGATCGCCCGCCGGAGCAAAAAGCCGACAACAAGCCCAAAGAACCGCGCCGCATCGAAATCCTCGACGATGACGACGAGGAAGCACCCGCTACCGATCGACGTCCCGAGCCCGAGCCCGAGCCCGAAATCTCGGCCAGCACGCCCGTTGAAGACCTGCGCGGACAAGTAGACGCCCTTAAAGCCGAACTCGAGCGGCTGCGTCGCCAGGGCTAAGGCGCGCGAGAGTGCAACCCCTGCCGACGATCGCGAAATGACCCATTAATATAGAGCGAAAGACATACTGTCAGAGCGCCATGAATGACTGGTTCGACGAGCTTCAGCAGCAGCTACAGGTCGCCTTCGATCGCGCCGCAAACGACTTCGAGAGGCAGTGCGATGCCGCGATGGAAAGCGCCGACCGCTGGCTTGTCGAGACGGCTAACGAGGTGGAAACGGCAGCGACCGAGTTTGTCGATCGCGCGCCACCGGAAGTCCGCCAGGTCATTGACGACGCCGAACAGTGGCTCGGAGAGTGGGGCCAGGCGATCGATCGCTCGCTCGACGCGCTCGACGCGCTGCTCCTCGACGAAACAGATAGTGAGTTTCGCAGCGATCGCGGGCAGCAACCGTACGCCGACCCCAGCGACGATCCCAACTGGTTCGTGCCGCTCTCCCACGTGCGCCCGACGCCCAAGCAGCAACCTGCCTGCCAAAACTGCCAGAACTACCACGGCTACCGCTACGGCGAAAACCTGCTGGTGTGCGCCATTCACCCCTACGGCTGGGATGGCGAGGGCTGCCCGGATTGGGAAGGCGATCGCCCGTAAGTTAAAGGATGCAGCGCCCGTCTTTGCTGTTAGAAGTGCGACTAGGCGCACCGACTCCCGTTCTCCGAGCTTGCCCCGAGGGCCACGCACGACCCCGTCCCGGTATCCGAAGAGGCCAATCGCGCGTTGTCCCGTAGGCAAACGTTGAGAGTCTGGCTCGTCCCCCGAACCGTTGCAGCCGCCACCATCTACTTCTGGCATTCTACTTTTAGGCATTGCCGACATCCGAGCCTTCAGGTCGGCGGCTCCCCCCTCGAATCGTGCGGGCTCGCGCCTCGATCGCACGGCCACATAGAATTTTCCACCTCAATATCTCGCTCGATTCGCCAACGCCCTCTACCCACCGAGCGCCCCCCTTAACCATGAGTCCCGCGCAAGACTCGAGTTCTCCCAACGGCCAGCCCCTCCGAGACTCGCACCCCCATTCCGCCGGCCCGACCGCTTCGAGCAGACGCAGCATGCCCCGCACTCCACCGCTTTCGGCCTCTGCTGCCGGAGTCGAGGCACAGTCTCGCGACGAGCTGCGCGACGAGCTGGTTTGGTTTCGCAAACACTACCCGCTCGTCGAGCAAGAGCTGGCGGACTTCAAAATTTTGTACGACACGATCGTCCAACACGCCGATTTGATGCAGGCGGAGCTCATCAATCGCTGCGTAGAACTCGAGGCGCGCAACCGCGAGATTAACGACCTCAATAGAAAGCTGGCCAGCACTCAGAAAGAGCTAGAGCACCTGGTGCGTACCGACCCGCTGACGCAGCTCGCAAATCGACGCTTTTTCGATGCGACTCTGGAGCGAGAGTGGATTTGCCTGGGCCGCGATCGCAAGCCGCTGTCGCTAATCATGATCGATATCGACTTTTTCAAGCTGTACAACGACAGCTACGGCCACCAGCAGGGCGACGGTTGTCTGATTGCGGTCTCGAAGGCAATGCGCGACGCCGTCCACCGCAACGACGACGTTGTCGCGCGCTATGGCGGCGAAGAGCTGGCGATCGTGCTGCCCAACACCGACGAAGAGGGGGCGACCGCCGTCGCCCGCAAGTGCCTCGAAAACATGCGCGCGCTGGCAATTCCCCACCGCTCCTCGCCGCTCTGCGATCGCGTGACGATTTCTCTCGGCCTCGCGACTGCCGTAACGCCCGACCTCCAGCAGCCCGTCGATACGCTGATTCGCCGTGCCGACACGGCGCTCTACCACACGAAGGCGACGGCGCGAAACGGCTATACGGTCTACAGCGAGTTGGCGGGTCGCTCGCAAGCGGGGCGCGAGGGGTAAGCCCGACTCTGCGAGCCCTGAGACCAGAGTGTGGCCAGAAACAGGGCGCGGTCAAAAAGAGGAAGCGGATCGCGGCCTGCTTCCCGACCCGCGTGGAGGCTATTCGATTTCCATCTCCGATTTGCCGTAGCGATCGTAGTCGCCTTGCCAGCGCACGCCGACACCTTCGATCAGGTCGGGTTTGACCTGCTGGAGGAACGAAACGAGCATGGCTGTAAAGCAAGCTTCGACGATCGTTAGCGGTAGCTGCGAAAGGGTCAACATCCCGATGGCCGAACGCTCGGCCATCACGTCAATTTCGGCAGGGATATTGGTCACCGCGATCGCGTAGAACAGCAGCGTCGAGAGCCCGACGCCCAGCGCTCCGGCAATAAAGGCAAACACGGTCGTTCCGCGTCGATCGCGCATCAGCCCGCGCCACTGGAACACCTGGGCCGCAACGATCGCGGGGATGCCCATGATCAGGGCGTTGACGCCCAGTACGCTCATACCACCGTGGTGGAACATCACCGCCTGAAAAAATAGCCCCACCAAAATCGCGGGGAAGGCGTAGATACCCAGCACCGCGCCGAGCAAACCGTTCAAGATCGGGTGGACGCTGGTCGGCGGAATGGGAATGTGGAGCGACGAGACGGCGAAGAAAGCCGCACTGAGGAGAGCTGTTTTGGGGATGCATTCCTGAGCGTTGGCCTCGCGGGCGATGCGACGCAGAGAGTACCAGGCGAGGCCGCCGGTGGCTGCGTAACCGAGAATGCAGACCCGTGCGGGTAGAAAGCCGTCTGCGATGTGCATGAAGTATAAGTCCGTGCTGAGAGGAGGAAACGAAAACGACGGGACAGCCTGGGGCTGACTCGATATTGGTGCTGCTAGGACACCGAGCCGTTCTGCGACCGGGGCGGCTGGGGTCGCTCGGCGGAACGCGCGAAGAATAGCGCCGTGCCGATCGCGCCCCAGATTACCGACCCGAGGGCAATCCAGCGAGGCAGGGCAGCGGCGCTGGCCGTGCGGGCGGCGGTCGTCTCGAAAGCGGAGTCATGGGGCTCGGCGGCCTCTTGCGGTGAGACTTCGAGCCGCGTGACGCTACCGTGCCCTGCCTGCCGCACCTGGAACGTCCAAGTACCGGGGCGATCGGCCACCCACAGCCAGCGACCCGCTTCGTCCGTCGTGGCGGTCAGGACGGCAGTGCGCGGGTCGTCGCTGTGAAATACGCTCACCTGCGCGCCTGCCATCGGTTCTCCGGAGTCGTAGGTCGCCTCGAGGGTGTAAGCCCGGATGCGCTCGAGGCGGATTTCTGCACCGTGCGCGCCGACCCTAGGCGCGATCGAACCGAGCGCAGCGACTGCACCGACCGCAGCGATCGCCGTCCCAAACCCGCGCCGCTGCCATGTATTTCGTCTCGACATATTTCGTCTCGACATACTTTCCCCCATTGCAATTAAATTCCCGCCGAAGCGATCGCCAACCCGCCGCGATTCCAACTTGACACTCGGCCTGCGTCGGGGCATTCGAGTGGTTATTTTAGAAGACTGGAGTGCGCGAAGCGGCCACGATCCGGCGGGAGAGAGTGGCGTCGCAATGATGACAGCGCGAGTCGGGTACGATGCCCGAGCGAGTCTTTTTGGTGATGATAAAAGCTGCTATCAGGGCCGGGGGGAAAGCACGATCGAAGTTATTCCCGCGAGAGTGAACTTAATATTTGTTCGAGACGGTTTACGTTCGCGGTTCGAGAGCTTAACGATTCGGACTACGGCGAGACAGTTCGCGATCGCTGCAAAATCGCCCGCACCACCACCGGTGTGCCCAAAATTGCCATCACCGAATTTAGCGGCAGCACGACCGAAAAGCTGGGAACCTGCGCCAGCCAGTCGGCGAATAGGGCCAGCGTCGCGCCCAGCAGCATCACCACCGGGAGCAGCGCCCGCAGGTCGGCGGTTTGTAGCAGGCTGCGGCTCAGGTGCGGCACGGCGATGCCCAAAAAGGCGATCGGCCCACAAAATGCCGTCACGGACCCCACCAGCAGCGCCGAGCCCACCAGCGTCCCGGCGAACACGGCCCGCACTGACAGCCCCAAGCTGCGCGCGGCGCTCTCGCCCAGCAGCAGTACGTTGAGCGGATTCGCCATCGCGATCGCCACCGCCAGCCCGATCGCCACCGCCGCCGCTAAAATCCCGAGCCGATCCCAGGTGACGCCACCGAAGCTGCCGAACGTCCAGATCAGAAACGACTGGACGCGATCGGGATTGCTAAAGTGCAGCAAAATCGTGACGATCGCGTTGGTCGCGTAGCCGAACATCAAGCCCAGCAGCAGCAGCGTCTCTCGGCTGCGAATTCGCTGCGCCACCAGCGCCACCAGCACGAACACCGCCGCCGCCCCGAGACTGGCCGCACCGACCCGCCCCCAGCTCCCGGTCAGTGCCCCGCCGAACAGTCCGCCGAAGCTCGTTCCCAGCGTCACGACGATCGCCACGCCCAGGCTCGCCCCCGACCCGATGCCCAGCACGAACGGCCCCGCCAGCGGGTTGCCGAACAGCGTCTGCATTTGCAGCCCCGCGACGGGCAGCGCGATGCCGGTGGCGATCGCGGTCAGCGCTTTGGGCAGCCGAAAAGTCAGGACGATCGTTTTCCAAGTGGCGGTAGACGGCTCGCCACCCAGCAAAATCGCCAGAACCTCCTGAAACGGAATTCGCACGGAGCCGACGGACAGCTCCAGCCACAGCGCCAGCCCGCAGAGCCCCACGAGCCCGAGGCGGGCGATCGCCGCCCGCGATTTTAAAGACTGCAAATATCCCAGAAAAGACTTCAGAAGAGCCAACCTCACGAACGTACGAGAGCATCGGCCACGCGCACGACTTTGCTGGCGTGGGTTCCATCGTCGCGCAGCTCGAGTAGACGGAAACCAGGAAGGCGGAGCGGACTGTCGGCGGGTGTTTTGTCTTCGCTTAGCACCACCTGCGTGCAGCTCGAGGGCGTGCCGTAGTAGCGAATTCCATCCCGATCGCCCGCGAACTCCAGATGCGTGTGGCCGAACAGAACGAGCTTGGCGTTGGGGGCGCGATCGAGTAGGGCGTGCAAGTCGGTGGCATTCGTGACGCCGATCGTATCCACCCAGTCGATGCCCATCGGGATCGGGTGGTGGTGCAGCGCGATCGCGGTGGGGCGATCGCGATCGAGCTGGATTTCGAGACGCGCGAGTGCCGCTGCGGACAGCTCGCCTTCACCGAATCGCGCTTTCGAGAACGTCGAGTCGAGCAAGATCAGGTTCCAACTTCCCAGCTCGGCGAAGTCCGTCGTGACGAACGGGGCGCGATCGAGCCGATCGCGGGCCACATCGAGGCGATCGTGATTGCCGGGAGCCCAGTAGATCGGTACGCCAAGGGGAGCGATCAGCTCGTAGAGCAGGTCGTAAGCGTCCGGGTTGCCGTCGTTGGCCAGGTCACCGCTGAGGACGATCGCGTCGGGATTTTCTTGGCGGACGCGATCGACGACGGCGCGCAGGCTGTGCCAGGTGGCGACGCCGCGTAGTGTCGCGTCGCGATCGGGAAACAGGTGCGTGTCGGTGATTTGAGCGAGCTTGACGAGCATGGCGTTATTTCGAGAGGCAAAGGCGATATGCGAGAAACCGGGTTTCTGGGACGCGATTGCAATCTGCGTCAGCCATTCGTAGAGCCTCGGTTTCTGACCGGGCGCGATCGAGTCAACCCTTATGGATTCGAGACCGTTTCAGTTGCCGACTCCGCAGCCGGTTCTGCCTCGGGCTCCTGCGCTTTCTGGCCGATACGCGGCTCCGTGCCCGCCAGCAGCCGCGAAATATTCGCCCGGTGACGGTAAATCACGTACGTCCCCGTCAGCCCCGCGAATAAACAGTACGGCAGCGGCTGACCCGTCAGCGGCATCAGCACCGCCACGAACAAGCCACCGACAATCGAGCCCAGCGACACGATTCGCGACGCCGCCAGCACCAGCCCGAACGCCCCGAACGTCGCCAGCCCCACCGGCCAGGACAGCGCCAGAAGCGCCCCGAGGCTGCTCGCCACCGCCTTGCCGCCGCTGGTCAGCTCCGGATCGCGACCCGGCCCGACCAGCAGCCAGAGCGAGTAGGTGTGGCCGACGATCGCCCCGATCGCCGCCAGCGTCTCCATCCAGGGCAGCCACGCTGCCGCCTCGAGTCCTGCTGGAGCCAGGTCGCCGACGAGAGCCGCATAAGCCCAGCGCACGATCGCGACGCTGACAACGGCCTTGAGAATATCGACGATAAAGACGAACAGCGCCGGTTTCTTGCCGACCACGCGCAGCACGTTCGTCGCGCCGGTGGACTTCGAGCCGTGGAGGCGAATATCGAAGCCCGCCACGCGGTACGTCACCCAGTAGCCCGTCGGGGTCGAGCCCAGTAAATAGGCGATCGCGCCGAGCAATCCGTTAACGGCCAGCCACACAACCATGTCAAACCTCAGAACTTACGGATTAATCTATCGTTCCCGCGTGGGAATGCAGTTTTCGGCGCTCTGCGCCCCGCGACTCGACGCAGAGCGTCTGTTGGGGCGTTCCAACGCAGAGCGTCGGAACGATGGATGCTTTTGGGATCAAGACTCGAAGCGCAGCAGTGCCCGAGCGCGATTCAGATCGCCCTCGCGACCGTAGGTGCTGGTCGCCACCGACTGTAGGCGATCGAACACTGGACGCGCGAACAGCTCCACGAGTCGCAGGATCGGAAACTGCTGCTCGATCGTGGTTTTGCCCGTCTCCCAGTCCAGGTAAAGGTAGCCGTCGTTGGCCTCGCCGAGGACTTCTCGTCCCGTCGCGAAACCGTCCTGCTGGCGGATGTCGCCATCGAACGGCGCGGAGAAGGCTGCATCGATCGCCGCGATCGAACTCGCCAGAATCTCATAGCCTTCCAGCTCGCCGTGTACGCCCAGCACATCCGGCTCCAACCGCAAGCGGGGGCCGCCGCTGCTAGAAATATCCGTCGTCGGCTTCAGCTTCGTCCAAGCGAAGACCCGCCCGCTCTCGCGCAGGCTGAAGGGGCTAGCCGTGTAGCCGCGCGCCGCCGCCACCTCGTCCAGGTGCGCCACCGCCGACTTGGCCTCGTCGTTGGTCTGCGTCACGAACACCCAGTCCGCGCCCTTGTCTCCTTCTCCCGGCAGCAGCCCGAGCGCGAACTCGCCGTCCGTCCAGTTGAAGATATCGCTACCGAGGGTAATGCCCCAGTCATTTTCCAGGCTGGCGATCGCCCGACTCAGCGAAGTGGTCAGCGCGCCGCCACTGGAGAGCGCCTCAGAAAGCTGCGACCAGCGCGCCGTTAGGTCGGCTCCGCTCAGTGCGATCGCGGCGTCTTTGGGAATGTAGTCCAGCGCGCCCGGAAGCGACGCTAGCGCCGGAGCCGTATCGGGACGCTCGGCGTTGTCGCGCCAGAGGATGTCAAATAGCGGCCCCGCCGGGTCGATCGCGATCGCGGCGGCAATCGTCTGCGGCAGGTTTGAAGCGGCCGTTAGGTCGTCGCTATCGAGCGCTGCCAGGTTCGCGACGACCAGGGCGATGCGGCGATCGGTCAGGCGATCGAGCGCTGCGCGATACGCTTCGGTGCTTTGCAGGCTCAGCTCTGGGACTTGCACGTTGTTGATCGCCTGCCGCAGCACGTCTGGATCGTTGGCAAACAGCACGAAGCGACTGCCGACGATCGCGCTCGCCCATTCCCCAGCATTGGCCTTTGCGAAGGGGTTGAAGTCCCGCGCCGTCAGCGACTTGGGGCGATACGTGCGCTTGCTATAAATCGTCTGAACACCGTTGTACTCCTCGGTTTGAATCTCGCGCCCCGAGACGGCTTTATTGACCCAGTAGGCATCGAGAAACTCGCGGCTACGCTCGACATCGGCGATGCTCAGCGCCACCAGATATCCAGGCTGGCTGCCGTTGTCCGGGTTGCGATCGCGATCGAGCGCTGTCACCGCCAGCGTCACCTCGTCGCCGAGCCAGGGCTGGATGTCGCGCTCGTAGGTCAGCTCCGTGTCGGTCAGCAGGCTCTGCTCGATCGCCTCGAACTCAGCTTGCAGGTGCGGGCGCTGTCGCAGTCCCGTCCGCAGGCGACGCAACCGCTGCAAGCGATCGGGCTCGGTCAACAGCGACACCATCAGCGGCGCGTCGTTAGGAACCAGCACCGCCGCTTCGGGCGCTTGGCGATCGGCTCCGTCCAGCAGCGAAATAGCGCTCTGGGTCGTAAACCAATAAATGCTGAAAATCGTCGTCAGCGACAGCACAATCGCCAGGCCGATCGAAATAGGAGATTTGACGCCGGGATAGGTAGAACTCATTGAATCCTTGAGGGCCATACGTCTCGGAGCGCGATCGCAGTCACGCGTCTCTAAATTATTCCATCATGGCGAATTCATCCCGTCGAACTTACCTCATCGAACTGATTCCGTCGGCTGCGGGCCTCGCGTTCTGTCCCCCGTGGTGGCGGCAACTGCGGACAGGCAAGTAAGGAAGCGACATTCACCCAGCGCCAGACCACCGGACACCGAGATCGCGCAATCTTTACATTCCCGTGCGTACTGAAGTTTAGCCGTGGTGCGTTCGACCGACCGAGCCGTGAGTTTGCCCGAGCTTTCGCCACTGTCGCACGAAATCGAAGAAAAGATCCGCGATCGTACGGAGTTAAAATGTCCGGATTTTCGAGAAGCAGCGAACGCAAAAAAAATCACCTACGTAAAAATAGGAAGTCGAAAATAAGCGGATTTTTCAACTTTAAACTGCTTTAAAAACGTCGAGTTTTTTACAGTTTTCGTTCTTCAATTCACGAGATAGGATGATTTTGCGAGGGAACAAAATCCGCTCGAAAATTCTTCCACTCCCCCTTACGTCCTTCCCAAAGATGCAACTCAAAAACGTCACTTACTCCGCTCTGCTCGCTGCCGGTATCGGCCTGTTGGCGGCTCCCGCGAACGCCTACTCGCTCCGGGATACCGCCCACGGCGAGTCGCTGTTCCAAACATTCAACTCGCTGGTGAATTCCGAGCGCCTGCAACTCACCGACAGCGAAGTTGCGTTGCAAGAGCTAGACGTCGAGTCGCTGACTTGGGCGGGTGGCGTTTCCCCAGTTGAAGTCTTCTTTATTAACGAAGGCGCGGGCCACAGAAATCAGCTTCTCTACACCGTGAACGACGGCGAGCAGCAAATGATTTTCGACGATATCGCTTCGACGGAAAGCGGACTCGCCGAGACCCAAGAAAAAATCGACGCCAAACGCAAGGAACTTAACTTCTACATCGAAGAGAAAGAAGCGCTCGAAGATAGCGTTACGGCCTACGTCGAGATGCTCGAAGCTCGCGTTGTCGCACTCGAAGCGATGGAGTCGCGAAGCTGGGGAGACAACCGCAACATCGATCGCGCCAAAGCAAAAATTGACGCTGCGAACCAAGCGGACTTCGACGCTGCCCAAGTGCTGGCAGACACCACCAAGCAAGTGAGCTGGCGTCAAAGCGACTTCGATCGCGAGACGGCGCTCGGCAACAACGGCGTCGGCGCAATGAAGCTGGGCGACGGGGCCAACCTCGGCACCTTCGACGGCTACACCGCCTTTGACTTCTTGATTAAATCGAACGGTGCGCGCAACGCCAACGGCAACATCTACGGCGTGGACGCCGAGCAAAATGCCGACGGTCTGCAACACGTCATCGCCTACGAGTACTTCGACGAAGTGAAGGAAGAGTCCTGGATCGTCCTCGGCTTCGAAGACCTCTACGGCGCGCACTACGACGAAGGCGGCCACTCCGATCGCGACTTCAACGACGTGGTCGTCGCCATCAAAGGCGTAGTCGGCACGAAGGTCGATGCGGAAGAAGTGCCCGAGCCCGCCTCGGCGCTGGGTCTGCTGGCCGTTTCCGGTCTGATGGGTCTCTCGCGTCGCCGCACTCGCTAAGGCTCTAAGAGCACTCCACAAATATATTTGTCCAGAAGCCGCCAATGAAGGCTGAGCTTGTCGAAGCCTGGGTGTGACGCACTTCGACAAGCTCAGTGCTCGAATCCTGAATGCTGGACATTTATTTCCGTGGAGTGCTCTAAACCGACGATAGTTCTCCCGGCTTAACGCATGAATTGGGGGCGGTCGCAAACTGCGATCGCCCCTTACTATATTGCTTTGACGGTCTCCGGTGTGGCCTCCCGTGTCGCTTTCTACAACGTGCCGACAAGTTCCTCGATTAGGTCGCGCGCCCGCTGCGCCCACTCGGTTTGGCCGCGATCGCGATACAGCCGCTCGGCATAGGCCAGGACTGCGATCGCCTCTTCTGGCTCGCCCTGACTTAGGAACACCAGACCCGCACCGTAATAGGCGTTGGCATAGTCCGGTGCGATCTCGCGAATGTAGCGAAACTCTTCGAGGGCGTCGTCCAGGTCGCCGTTACCCAGGTGGACGATGCCGAGCTGGTAGCGCGCTTCGATGTAGTTCGGGTTGCGATCGATCGCCCGCTCGAAGGCCGATCTGGCGCGGCGGGTTCTGCCCTGCTGGAGATAGATCGTCCCCAGATAGTACGGGGGCTCCGGCGCGGCGGGGCTGTGGCGCTGGGCGCTGCGAAACGAGTCGATCGCAGATTCTAGATCGCCCTGCTGGTAGCGCACCAGGCCGAGGTTGTAGTGCGCCAGCCCCAGCGCCGGATCGAGATCGAGGGCGTAGTCCAGGTACAGCTCCGCCTGCTCTAGGTTGCCGCCCTCTAGCACCACCGCGCCCAGGTTACCGTAGGCTAGCGCGAAGCCCGGATCGGCCTGGATCGCGGCGTAGAAGGCGTCGGCGGCGGGCTGCATCTCGCCAGACTGGCGCAGCGCGAGGCCGAGGTTGTAGTGCGCCAGGGCAAAGTCGGGCGCGATCTCGGCGGCGCGCTGGAAGGCCGCGATCGCCCCGTCGAGATCGCTTGCCCGCACCGCGTCGAGGCCGCGCTCGAGTTCCCGCGCCGCCGCCCGCGAGACGGTGGTGAGCTGCGCCGTGCGATCGTCGATAGTAAGAGGCGGACGCGCGAGCCCAGGGGCCGCAGCACCGGCAAATATCCCAGCGAAACTCCCGGCCCACAACGTCAGTGCGATCGACGCCCCGAGCGATCGGCACGAACGGAGACGGTACGAACGGCGAAAAACCATACTCGTTCTGACAAAAGCGATATCGTCACCATAACAATCGCGCCGCCTCCGCAGTTCCGCGACGCCCCCTGGCTCGATACACTCGATCGCACGTCTTTCGCAGCTTTTCCAAACCCGCCGTACCGATGACAGCCTCTCCCACGACCGCCAGCGCTTTCGATCGCGCCATGATGCAGCGCTGCCTGACCCTGGCGCGGCGCGCCCTCGGGCGGACGGCTCCCAACCCGATGGTCGGCGCGGTCATCGTCAATGGCGGCGAGGTCGTCGGCGAAGGCTTTCACCCCAAGGCCGGAGAGCCCCACGCCGAGGTGTTCGCACTGCGGCAGGCGGGCGATCGGGCGCGCGGCGCAACGGCTTACGTCAGCCTCGAACCCTGCAACCACTTCGGACGAACACCGCCCTGCTCCCAAGCGTTGGTCAAAGCGGGCGTCGCCAAAGTCGTGGTCGGTGTCGTCGATCCAAACCCCAAGGTGGGCGGCGGTGGCATCAAGACGCTGCAAGATGCGGGCGTCGAAGTCGTCGTCGGCGTTGAGGAGGCCGACTGCCGCGCCCTGAATGAAGGCTTTATCCACCGCATCCTCTACAAGCGACCGATCGGCCTGCTGAAATACGCCATGACCTTAGACGGCAAAATTGCCAGCACCACCGGCCACAGCACCTGGGTGACGGGTGAGCCCGCCCGCGCACGCGTCCACCACCTGCGCTACGCCTGCGATGCGGTGGTGGTCGGCAGCAACACCGTCCGCCACGACAACCCCCGCCTCACCTGCCACGCCGACACCGAAGAGAACGCGCCCAACCCCCTGCGCGTCGTCCTCAGTCGCAGCCTCGACCTGCCCGACACCGCCCGCCTCTGGGACACCGCCACCGCTCCGACCCTGGTGGTGACGCAGACCGGCGTCCGCCCGGAGTTTCAGGCGTCCCTGCGCGATCGCGGCGTCGAGGTGGTGGAGTGCGCGGCGGTCGAGCCCGGAGCCGTGATGGATTTGCTCTACGATCGCGGGGCGCTGTCGGTGCTCTGGGAGTGCGGCGGGGCGCTGGCGGCGCGGGCGATCGCGAGCGGCGTTATCCAGAAGACCATCGCTTTTATCGCTCCGAAAATTATCGGCGGCGCAATCGCTCCGACCCCAGTGGCCGACCTGGGTCTCGATCGCATGGACGCGGCGATCGAACTCGAGCGCGTGCGCGGCTATCCCGTCGGCGGCGACTGGGCGATCGAAGGCTACTTGCCCGAGCGATGCTGGCGGCGACGCGGCGCGTAAGCCCGAGATTTTGGGTAGGCGAAGCCATAAGCCCACAACAAAGCGGGGATTGAAATTCGTTATCCGCCCCACAGGTCAAAGTAGTGGATGCTACAGTTTCACAAACCTCAGCCGATAAGCTGCTCCACGAGTTCTCAATTCCATTCTCCGCGCCTCTATGACTGTTGTTTTGGCCCCTCAGAACGCCACGACCCACCGCCCGCAAGTCACGCAGCCACTCAAGGCGATCGCGATCGGCGACAGCCTCGTTTACGGCTACGGCGACCTGTCCGGCGGCGGCTGGGCGGAGCGGCTGCGGCGGCTCTGGATGCACCCGGATAGCTCCGGCAACGTGCTCTACAACCTGGGCGTGCGCGGCGACAAAACCGCCCAGGTAGCGGCGCGCTTCGAGGCGGAGTTCAGCAGCCGGGGCGAGCTGCGTAACCGCGTGCCGGACGTGGCGATAATCTCCGTCGGGACGAACGACACGCCGTTTCTGGGCCGCCCGGACGGCAAGCCGATGACGCCGCAGAATGTCTTCAAGCACGACCTGACGCTACTGCTAGAGAACGCGACGAGCTGCTGTCGGACGATCTTTATCGGCATGGTGCCGGTGGTGTCGGAGCGAATGCCGTTCCTGGACTGTCTTTACTACGATCGCGCGGCGCAGCATGCCTACAAGGAGATTACCCGCGAGATGTGTCGAATTCGCGGCGTGCCGTATCTCGATATTTTCGAGCTGTGGACGGCGCGCGGCACGGCCTGGATCGAGCGGCGCATCGGCCCGGATGGCCTGCATCCGAATGAGTTGGGCTACCAAAGTTTGTTCGACGATATCGCGAGCTGGTCGCCGATCGTCGAGCTGACCGCTGCGCCTGCCTAGACCGCCCGATCGTCGGGGTCGCGATCGTTATTGATATCGCGGCCCGCGTATTGGCCTTCGTCGCTGACGTTGGTTTCGTCGTAACTGCTGTTGTCGCCCTGGTTTATCTGGCGTCCGCCTTCTTGGGTGATGGTCGGATTCTGGGTGATTTCTTGCTCGATCTTGATGGGTCGGTTCGCGAAGCTCTTTGCAAGGCCGAGAATATCTTGACTATGTTGTTTGGCGGTGTCGGCCTCGAGGCGCGCGGCGTCTCGCTCGGCGGTGACTTTGTCAAGCTCTTCTTCGTAACTGCGGTGGCCGGTGCGTTCGAGGTCACCTTTATCAGTATCTTTAGAGACCTTCAAGGTAAAAAGTATGTCACTATTTTTCCTTTGAATTGATTGAAAGTTCCCAAGAGTCAGATCGAACTTTTTCATTAGTTTTTGGAGCATTGCGGCACAAGCTTCAAGATCTAGCCCGTCGCGAATGAGGAGTTCTACAAGGTTAGCGGCCTCGCCGAAGAGTTTCTCGAAATCGCCAGGTTGAAAGCTGCTTTTAGAGTCGTGGGGGCGGCGTTCACGCGAGCCGTTTTCGTTCTCTCTTTCGAGGAGAAATACGTGTTGACAATCGATATTTTTAAGAATAGTTGTTTCACTGACATTCCAAGCCTCAAGGCAAGAGCCTGTAAGACAAGCGCTGGTGAAGTCAGTCCCCGCGCAATTAGCTTCGCGTAGGTTTGCACCAGAGAGATCGGCGCAGGAGAGATCGGAGTCAGCAAGGTCGGTGCGTGCAAGATTAGA
Organism: uncultured cyanobacterium; assembly: GCA_937899645.1. Classification (GTDB taxonomy): domain Bacteria; phylum Cyanobacteriota; class Cyanobacteriia; order Cyanobacteriales; family Geitlerinemataceae; genus RDYZ01. The sequence goes on from CALCCD010000129.1 coordinate 49,225, forward strand.
CTTCTGGAGGTTGGCATTAGCGAGATAGACACCACGTAGATTAAGGCCCGAAAGATCGGCTTGGTAGCCGCTGTTGGGATCAACGAGAAGTTTAAGTATGGAGTAATTTTCTAGATAAGTTGTTCCAGGATTAGATCTATCGAGCTGGATTGAATCGAAAAATCGAGTACGAACCAGAATCGCTTTATCAAAGTTAGCACTTCTGAGAAGTGCGTTTGATAAATTTGCCTCTGTAAGGTCTGTCCCCTCAAAATTTGTACCTCCAAAGGAATTGAGATCAACGACAAATTGCCGAGCGAAAATAAATTTCTCGTCGCCTTCTTCCACATAATATCGTGAGAGGTACATACCAAATAAGCATGAAATCAGAGCGACAGTTACACCTCCAATTCCGGAGAATGCTGTATCTTCAGCTATCAGTATAAAAAAAGCTCCCATCAAGTGAGCTATGGTTAGATATTTGGAGTAAGAAAAGAATGTTGCAAAAGTCAGAGTTACAGCCATGAGAACAGTCATAGCCCCAAAAACCAGAGGGAATATGAATATAGAGATAGGCAGTGAGAATAAAAAAGCAAAGATTAATATATTAACAATTGACCTAGTATTGAATCCTTGAAAAGCAACTAATGCATATGTCGTAGCCAAGCAGAAGAGCGTGATTGACAGGAAGTAAACTTGGCCTGCCAGTATAGGTATTTGTTCGGAAAGTTGAAATATCCACCACCCCAAAGAGCTAGATAAAAAACCGCCAGATCCTGAAATAGAGAAGACAATAATGTTTTTCCCAAGTAGTGGCGAGTTTTCAACTCCTGCAATCGCCCCTTTCAGATTTGCGTTCTTCAAGCTTGTAACTTGCCAAGTTTTTCCTCGCTTACGTCTTTTAAAACTGGCCCCACGGATATCGGCTCTAAAGAGATTTGCTCCCGTCAGGTTGTAGCCTCGAAGATCCGCACCTCGTAAATTTGGCACTATGTGTCGATTCTGTTCCCGCCACGCATTCCACTCCGCCACATTCCGCCGCAGCATCGCCACCTGTTCCCGGTTCGCCATCACCCCAAACCCGCAAAAATCACCCCGAGTCTAGCCCAGCCAAGACCGTCACCTAAAATCAAACCAAGAACACCCGGCCTCCTCGCCATGCCTCCCACCCGCGAAGCCACCCTCGCCACACTCCAACGCGAACGCCCGACCCTCCAAGCCCTCGGCGCGCGCTCCCTCTCCCTCTTCGGCTCCGTCGCCCGCGATCGCGCCACACCCGACAGCGACATCGACCTCCTCGTCGAACTCGAAGAACACTGCACCCTCTTCCACCTCTTCCGCCTGCGTCGCCACCTCGAAGCCCAACTCGATCGCCCGATCGACCTCGGCACGATCGATGCCCTCCGCGATCGCGCCCGCGACCCCATCCTCAACGAAGCAATCCGTGTCTTCTAGATCCTGGCAGCGCCGAGTTCGCGACATGCTCGGGGCGAGCGATGCCCGTCTTCCTCAACACTGACCCGCCAGAAACCGCGCCCACATCTCCTCAAACGCCGCCTCGAGATCTCGCGTTAGGCCGCGCCCGTCCCAGAGCGGCGAGCGGCGGCGCGACTCGCGGAGCTGCCACGCCACCGACTGCCGCAGCGACGCATCCCGCCCCAAGCGCACGCCCCAATCCACGTACTCACGATCGCTCCAGGCGATGCCCGCCTCCACCCCCACCTGCTTTAGCATCGCGAAACTGTTGCGCCCCGAGAACTGCCGCCCTGCCCGCGTCACCAGCGGGATGCCCGCCCAGAGCGTCTCTAGGGTCGTCGTCGCGCCGTTGTACGGATAGGTGTCGAGGACGATATCGGCGATCGCCAGGTTGGCGCGGTGTTCCTGCTCGGTGCGGGTGCGGCCCAGGAAGTGGAGCCGATCGCGCTCGACATTCAAATCGTCGGCGATCGCCAAAAACGCCGCCCGCACCGCCTCGGCGTCCGCAAGCCCTTTGACGAGAAGGTGCGAGCCGGGCACGCCGCGCAACACCTCGAGCTGGAGGCGGATGATATCGGGGTTGCGCTTCTGGCCGGTTTGATTGGTGAAGTAAACGATCGCGTCTGGCGCGATTCCGCCAGGGCCGAGGTCGCGGCGGTGTAGCGTCGGCACGCCCTGCTCGAAGCCGTCGATCGCGATATAGCTGTGGGGCAAGCGCCAGATGGTTTCGGCGTAGTAGTCCTGGGCGTCATCGGGCAGCGTCAGCGCGTCGGCGATGTAGTAGTCGATCGTCGGTAGGCCCGAGGCGTCGAACCCCAGCCAGGTACACTGCACCGGCGCGGGCTTGAGCGCCATCACCGCGCAGGCCACATCGACGGTCAGGCTGTCGAGGTCGATGAGGATATCGACGGCGTCGGCGGCGATGCGATCGGCGATTTCGCCGCTGTCGATGCCGCAGAGGTGGGCGCGGTGGGCGCGATCGACGTACCACTGCTGCACCGGATCGCCCGATCGTGCGTTGAGGACGTACGCGTAAAACTCGAAGCGATCGCGGTCGTAGTATTCAAACGGCCAGCGCGCCAGCCAGCCGACGGAGTGCGATCGCAGCGAGTCGGACAGAAAGCCGATGCGGAGCTTGTCGCCGCTAGATTTTGGGGTGGCCTGCTGCTGGTGCTGCTGTCGGTAACGCGCGACGCGATCGCCTTTGAGCGCGGCGAGGTTGACCTGTGCGAGGGCGGCGGCACGGTTGACCAACGGGCGATCGAGGTCGGGACGATCGCGCAGGTAGCCGAGACAAAAAGTGGAGGTCAGCACGTGGAGCGCTTGACTCGAGGTCAGGTCGCGCGGGTCGCGGTCGATCGCCTCGGAGAGCCTCTGGCGCAGCTCGTCGGCGGCGGCTTGGGCTTCCGGCCAGCGGCCACCCGTTGCCAGTAAACACTGGAGCCGCAGCGCGATCGCAAAGGCGCGATCGACGTCGTTTTTTGCCGCCGCCTCGGCCCGCTTGGCTCGCTCGACGGCGAGATCGTACTGGCGCGACTGCCGGTAAAAGTTAACGGTGTGGTTCAGCACCTCGAAATCGTCGGGCACGATCTCCAGCGCCACGTCCGCCAGCACCAGCGCTCCAGTGGCTTGGCGATCGGTGATGCCCAACGAGAGCGCCGCCACTGCAAGCTGCGGGTAAAGCGTTTGACGAAACGCATCGGTCAGATCGGGTCGGGCGAAGGTCGCACGGGCGATCGCGGGCAGTGCGGCATCGCCCCGGCAGCGATCGAGCAGGCGCAGAAACGTCGCCCCCCAGCGATCGAGCGCCAGTGCGTCGTGGTTCGCCGCGATCGCCGCAATGTTCCACTCGTCCAGATCGTCCGGCGACAGGCGAGCGGCCTCGATCGCCGCATCGACCAGCGCCAGGGTATTATCCGTCGCGTCCGGCGCGATTTCGTAGGCGTGGCGTCGCAGCACCCAGGCCCGATCGGCGCGGCGCTCCCGCTGGCGATCGGCTTCGGTGTTCAGCGCCACCAGTAACTCCGCCAGCCAGTCCGCCTCCGCCTCGCCCGCCGCCATCATGACCGAAAACCACAGCGTCTGCGCCTCCTCTTCGCGATCGGCCAAAATCGAGGCAATACCCAGCTCCCAGTAGGCGATGCGGGCATCGGGGTCGAGTTCGATCGCAGCTTCGTAGTGGGCGATCGCCCCGGCAAGGTCGTCTGTAGCCAGGGCTCGGCGCGCGCGTTCGAGGCGATCGGCGAAAGGCAAAGCGTCGGCGGGGTTAGCAGACATAGCGTGAAGCGGTGGCGTCGCAGTCCAGTGTGCCAGACCTCGCCGCTTTTCCGACGCACCCCGCCGAACGACAGAGGGAAAATGCGTACAAAATTGCGGCAGACATCCGCGCCTGCACCGCAACTATTTTTCCGCTTTTAATGATGCTGCGCGATCGTCCTGGCGCATTCAGCACCTCTCTGAGGTCGGTTTCCCGTTGGCGTCCCCCACTCCGCTTCCGGCAGATGCGGCTTGAGGAAGTTCCCCTTTTTACAAGAGGAAATGAAGTTCTCGCGCGGGAAATATTCACTCTTGATTTCTATACCGAGAATATTTTCCAAAAGATGCTCGCTGAGGCAGGTCTTCAGCCGCTTGGCATGACAGAGGCGGGCGAGTTTTTCTTGCTTGAAAAAGCGGCCCGGGCGGAGCTCGAGCGGCGTTCGATCGAAGTGTGAGATTAGAAAATCTCCGCTGGAGGGAGGCCTTGATTCTCTACACTGGTAAACGCCTTTCGTCTTGCCTGCTCCATTTCGTATGCCCTTCCAATCCCTCGTCCGTACCCTTTCCCGATCGCCCCTCACTGAAGAACTGCTCGCCAAGCTCGATCGCCAGCACGTCCTGAAGCTGGTCGGCGCGTCGCGCTTTCCGAAAGGGCTGGTGGCCTCGGCGCTGTCGCAGAAGGTGAGCCGGGTGCTGTGCGTGGTGACGGCGACGCTGGAGGAGGCGGGGCGCTGGACGGCGCAGCTCGAGGCGATGGGCTGGGATACGGCGCAGTTTTACCCGACGACGGAGGCCGCGCCCTACGAGGAAAATTTCCTGGGCGAGATGACCTGGGGGCAGATGCAGGTGCTCGCCGACCTGATGCCGATCGCCAATGCCGCTGACGGCGAGGACGCGACGCTGGCGATCGTCACGACCCACCGCGCTTTGCAGCCGCACTTGCCGCCAGTGGAGGTGTTCGGCGATCGCAGCCTGACGCTGACGCCCGGAAGCGAGTTTGCTCCATCGGGGTCGGCGAGCGACCTCGATCGACGCTTGACGGGGATGGGCTACGAACGCGTCACGCTAGTCGAGTCGGAAGGGCAGTGGAGTCGGCGCGGCGATATTGTCGATATTTTTCCGGTGTCGGCGGAGCTGCCGGTGCGGCTGGAGTTCTTCGGCGACGAGCTGGAAAAGCTGCGCGAGTTCGAGCCGGGAAGCCAGCGATCGCTCGACAAGCTCGACAAGCTGGCACTGACGCCGACCGGCTTCAATGAGGCGATCCGCGAAAACCTCGAGGCGCTGGGCGTGGAATTCGATGCCAGCCGTCCGGAGCTGCTGTCGATGTTTTTGGGGACGGCGTTCGATCGACCGGCTTCACTGCTGGACTATTTACCCGAGGGGACGATCGTAGCGATCGACGAGCCGGACGCCTGTCGCGAACGCGCCGATCGCTGGTTGGAGACCGCCGAGGAAGAATTCGATCGCAAGCGCGCGCAGTTCCCGGATCTCGAAACGCTGCACCGCCCGTTTGACGAGTGTTTCGACGCGGCGTCGCAAACCTTCGATCGCCTCGAATTCGCCGAGCTGATAACCGAAGACTGCGACCTAAATCTCTCCAGTCGCCGCATTCCCACCTCGCCGCACCAGTTCGCCAAGCTCGCCGAGGTCTTGCGCGAAGAGCGCGAGCGACGCTTCCGTATCTTCCTTGCGTCCGCCCAGCCCAGCCGCTCGGTGGCGCTGCTCAGCGAGCACGACTGCCCCGCCCAGTTCGTCCCCAACCCAAAGGACTTCCCAGCGATCGATCGCCTGCAAGACCAGCGCACGCCGATCGCGCTGAAATACGCCGGACAGGCAGAACTCGAAGGCTTCGTGCTGCCGTCGTTTCGGCTGGTGGTCGTCACCGATCGCGAGTTTTTCGGCCAGCACGTCCTCGCCACGCCCAGCTACGTCCGCAAGCGCCGCCGCGCCGCCTCCAAGGCCGTCGATCTCGACAAGCTCAAACCGGGCGATTTCGTCGTCCACCGCGACCACGGCATCGGCCAATTCGTAAAGCTCGAAAGCCTGACGATCGATCGCGAAACCCGCGAATATCTGGCGATTAAATACGCCGACGGCACGCTACGCATCGCCGCCGATCGAGTGAATACGCTCTCGCGCTACCGCAAGACCAGCGAAGGTCGCCCGCAGCTCCACAAAATGTCGGGCAAAGCCTGGACAAACGCCAAAAACAAAGTCCGCAAATCCATCAAAAAAGTGGCGATGGATTTGCTCGCGCTCTACGCCCAGCGCGCCAAGCAAAGCGGCTTTGCCTACCCCGCCGACTCGCCCTGGCAAATCGAACTCGAGGACTCGTTCCCCTACCAGCCAACGCCCGACCAGCTCAAGGCCGTCCAGGACGTAAAGCTCGATATGCAAAGCGATCGCCCGATGGATCGCCTCGTCTGCGGCGACGTGGGCTTCGGCAAAACCGAAGTGGCCGTCCGCGCCATCTTCAAAGCCATCACTGCCGGAAAACAGGTGGCGCTACTCGCCCCCACCACCGTCCTCACCCAGCAGCACTACCACACCCTCAAAGAGCGCTTTGCTCCCTACCCGATCGAGGTCGGCCTACTCAACCGCTTCCGCACCGGCAACGAGCGCAAAAAGATTCTCCAGCGCCTCGCGACGGGCGAGCTGGACGTGGTCGTCGGCACGCAGCAAATTCTCGGCAAGGCCGTCAAGTTCCAGGATCTCGGCCTAATGGTCGTCGATGAAGAGCAGCGCTTTGGCGTTAACCAAAAGGAAAAAATCAAGGCGCTGAAAACCGAGCTGGACGTGCTGACGCTCTCCGCGACGCCGATCCCGCGCACGCTCTATATGTCGATTTCCGGCATCCGCGAGATGAGTTTGATTGCGACGCCGCCGCCGTCGCGTCGCCCGATCGCCACTCACGTCACGCCCTTCGACTACGACACGATCCGCAGCGCGATCGGTCAGGAACTCGCGCGGGGCGGGCAGGTCTTCTACGTCGTGCCGCGCGTCGAGGGCATCGAGGAAGTCTCGACGAAAATCCGCGAGATGGTTCCCAGCGCTCGCATCTCGATCGCCCACGGCCAGATGGACGCCGCCGAACTGGAGTCAATCGTCCTCGGCTTCAGTTCCGGCGATGCGGACGTACTGGTCTGCACCACGATCGTCGAATCCGGCCTCGATATCCCCCGCGTCAACACCATCCTGATCGAGGACGCGCAAAAGTTCGGCCTCGCTCAGCTCTATCAGCTACGCGGTCGCGTCGGGCGATCGGGCATCCAGGCGCATGCATGGCTGTTCTATCCCGGCAAACGGGAGCTGACAGAAACGGCACGCAAACGACTGCGGGCACTGCAAGAGTTCAGCCAGCTCGGTTCGGGCTACCAGCTTGCGATGCGCGACATGGAAATTCGTGGCATCGGCAACCTGCTCGGGGCGGAGCAGTCCGGCCAGGTGAATACGATCGGCTTCGATCTCTACGTGCAGATGCTCCAGGAGGAGATTCGCGAGATCCAGGGTCAGGAGATCCCGAAAGTGGACGACACGCAAATCGACCTGAAGATCACGGCGTTTATTCCGTCGGGCTACATGCCGGACGGCGATCGCAAGATGGACGCTTACCGCGCCGTCGCCACCGCCGCCAGCCGCCCCGAACTCAAGCAAATCGCGGCGAATTGGATCGACATCTACGGACAGCTTCCGAAGGGTGCGCTCCAGCTCCTCTCGGTGATGGAACTCAAGCAGGTGGCGAAGCAGCTCGGCTTTTCGCGCATCAAGCCGGAGGGCAAGCAGCACGTCATTCTAGAGACGCCGATGGAGGAACCGGCGTGGCGGCTGTTGGCGGAGCATCTGCCGAAACATTTGCAGAAGCGGTTTGTTTACAGTCCGGGCAAGGTGACGGTGCGCGGGTTGGGTGTGGTTCCAGCGGAGAAGCAGTTGATGAGTTTGATCGAGTGGTTGGATGCGGTGCGGAAGGGTTTGGAGAAGTCGAAGCAGCCGGAGTTGACGGTGGTGGGGTAGATGGCCTGTGCTAAGTGTCAGGTTCCAACAGCTGTAGTTCTGGGATGCCGAGATAGTCTTTGCGATTGTGTGTGACCAGCGGCAAGTTATGACGCAGTGCGGTTGCGGCAATCCAGGCATCTTGTGGCGAAATCGGCTGTCCGGAGTGTTGGCGCTCGGCGCGAACTTGTGCCCAGGTTTGACAGAGTGGCCGATCGACGGAGATCGCCAGGTATGCCGATAAGCTTTGCTCTAATTGGGCGATGCGGCGATCGCCCCAGTGACGTAACCTCGCCCACTGATACAACTCGGCAACGCTCGTAAACGATAGCGCCAGTTCGTGACCTTCCAGAAGTGGGCGATACGGGTCGGCGTAGCGGCTGCCTTTGAAGAGAAAGGAGGCAATGTCGGTGTCGATGAGAGTAATGCTCATGCGCGATCGGCGGGTTCGTGGCGCTGCTGTTGCAGAAAGGTGAGAAAGTCTTCAGTCGTTTCGTCTTGCGGCCAGAAGTCTGCGATGCGGGTGTCGGAGTGGTAGGCGATTGGGGTCTGGGTGGCGCGGTATCGATCGATCGAGATTCCATCCCAGAATTGTTGGCTTTGGGTCTGGAGGTCGTGGGGGGCGGTGTTTTGAAGCAGGATGCCGAGGAGTTGCTGACGCTCGATCGCCGTGAGGGGTTCGATGGCGGCGATCGCGGCTTCGAGATGAGGGGTCATTTGTGTGGCTGAGGAATGGCGATTTTCTATGGAGTGAAGCGGTAGCGAGAATGTGTCGATCGTAGCGCGGCTATGGCGGCTCGAAGGTAGGGTGTCCCTGCATCCTCACTGGCCGATTCCCATAACAGTGTCGAGCTGTAGAGGGCGGTATCGGGAACCGGGCATTCTGACGCTCAGCGTTCCGGCGTCAGCTCCAGTCCGCGATAGATCTGCTCGATCGCGAAGCTCAGACCGATACTCCGCAGCTCGATCGTGTCTCCAGCTTGATAATTAACGATCGTCCAATCGCCGCTGTCCGCGCGCGAATACAGATCCATTTCAACGCGCGTCGAACTGACGAGTAGGTAATCTCGTAGGGCTGGATTGCGTCGGTACAGCCGGAATTTACCGCCACGATCGTAGGCTTCAGTGCCTTTGGACAGGACTTCGACGATGAGGCAAGGATAGGTGAAGTAGTTGGGGTTGGCTTTGTCGCGATCGTCGCAGGTGACGCTGGCGTCGGGGTAGGTGTAGTTTTGCGTTCCGGCGATTTCGATTTTGATGTCGGAGTTGCCGGGGATGCAGTTCGTACCGTCGAGGTGGGTGTCGAACAGGCTGGTCAGGCGGATGGCGAGGCGTCCGTGGTTGACGCTGCCGCCACTCATGGCGTAAACGCGCCCGTCGATGTATTCGTATTTTTCTGGCTGCTGCGCTTCCCACTCGAAGTATGCTGCGGCGGTCGGCAGGTGCGGGGCGTCGTTGGCGGCGAGCATGGCGTGCGGTCAAGTGTGTCTGGCTCGATCTTACGCCAGGGCTCGCCAGGGCTCGCCAGCGAAGAGTCAGACGCCGACGCTGTCGCAGAGGTCTTCGAGCCGATCGCGATCGAGGTCGCGTTCGATATACTGCGGGTCGTCGGGATTGTAGGGGCTGCAAAGGCGATCGGCACGGACGATAGTGGCACTCTCGGGCAGAACGGGGACATCGGGGTCGAAGGCCGTCGATCGCATCAGCGAACTGGAAAAACCGCGAAAGATCGTCACGCAATCTTCCTCGCCGTCGATTTCAGCGTCGATTAATAGGACTTCTTCGGGGCGTTTGAGGGTGTACTGTTCGAGGCGCTGAGCGAAGACCATATATGGGATTGGGCGGCTTGCCGATCGCGAGAGTCGAGCCAAACTATTGCGAATTCTAAAGAAATTCTAAAAAAAATGTTAGCCGCTTCCGGTAAACATTTGTAGACTGTTAGCCGAAGCGTCACAAGAACTATATATGAAGCGGTTAGAGCTTACCGAGCGCGTTTGCCTCGGAATCCACGTTTTCTCAATGGCATTCGGTCTGGCCGGTTTGCTCCTCGTGCTTCCGAACCCGGAGTTTATCGCCAGCTTGCCGCCGTTCGGCATGGAGTTGTTCGGCTGGAGCATGGCGCAGGGGGGCGTCGGTTATATCGTGCTGGGCGCGATCGCCGTGGCGCTCAATGCTTACCGCTTCCTCGGTCTGCGTCCGCTGCTCGCGTTCGTGCTGCCGACGCTAGCGCTGTCGCTGAGCAGCGAGCTGCTGGGAACCAGCACGGGCTTCCCGTTCGGCGCGTACCACTACCTCAGCGGCCTCGGCTACAAAATCGCCGGACTCGTGCCGTTTACGATTCCGCTGTCGTGGTTCTATATGGGCTTCGTTTGTTACGTGCTGGCGCGGGCGGCACTGGAGTCGCTGTCATCGATGCCGCGCTGGGTGCGTCAGGTGGGCGCGATCGCCCTGGGCGCGATCCTGCTAACGGCCTGGGACTTAGTGCTAGACCCGGCAATGACCCAGACGCCGTACCCCTTTTGGGCGTTCGACGAAGTGGGCGAATTCTTCGGGATGCCGTCACGCAACATCACCGGCTGGATCGGGACAGGCGTTGTCTTTATGACGGTGGCGTCACTATTTCAGCGCGGCGACGAATACGTTTACAAGCGCGAACAGCTCGGTCTGCCGCTGATCGTTTACGTCGTGAACTTCCTGTTCGGCGCGACGATTACGCTGGTGGCGCTCGACTCGCGCTTCACGATTCCGGCTTCGCTGAGTGTGCTGTTCGGCGTGATCCCGGCGCTCTTGTTCTGGCGCTTGGCTCCGTCTGCGGCATCAAGTGAGTCAGATGCGGCGATCGATGAAGCTGCGCCCGTTCTCGAGACCGTAGCGAAGTAGTTGCCTTCCCCAAGCGTATGTGCCCGAGCATATGTGCCCGAAAGATCGGGCTGTACGGCGTTCCATCTCCGACGCTTCATGCTTAATGTGAAAACCGCAATCTCGATCGAGGCTGCGGTTTTCGTCGTCTTTTCGAGGCGTCCTGCCTATCATAGGGAGTGCCGAACGAACGCTCCCGACTAGAAACCACTCCAAACGACGTGCAGACTTCTACCGCCCCCTATCCCAATGAAATACCGCCCAAACCGCCCCGGCTGTCGCTGCTGATGATGTTCCGGCTGGGGCTGTTTCAGCTCGGCCTCGGGATGATGTCTGTGCTGACCCTTGGCGTGATCAATCGCATCACGATCGACGAGCTGGGCGTATCGGCAGCGGTGGCGGCAGGCGCGATCGCCATGCACCAATTTGTCGCTCCGGCGCGGGTCTGGTTCGGCCAGATGTCCGATAGCAAGACACTGCTAGGGATGCACCGCACCGGCTATATCTGGTTTGGTAGCGCTGTCTTTACAGCAGTTTCGTTCCTGGCGGTGCAGGTTGTCTGGCAGCTGGGTGCGAGCCTGGAATCTGTCGGCTGGACGGGCGCGACGACCGGTTGGGCGCTGACGCTGGCGGGCGTGTTTGCGATCTACGGGCTGGCGCTGAGTGCGAGTTCGACACCGTTCGCGGCCCTGCTGGTGGACGTATCGGATGACGACAACCGATCGAAATTGGTGAGCGTCACCTGGTCGATGCTGATGATCGGCATCGTCATCGGCGCGATCGCCAGTAGCGTCATCCTCAAGCAGGTCGGCCTCGATTCGCCGATCGAGCAGCTTCAGGCATCGGTAAACCGACTGTTTACAATCGTGCCGATCGCCGTGGTGGGGCTGACAATTATCGCCACGGCGGGTGTCGAGAATAAGTACTCGCGCTTCTCGCAGCGATCGAGCTTGGCCGAGCGCGAAGATGGTATCGGCTTCAAAGACGCGCTAAAAGTCCTGACCGCCAGCCGTCAAACCGGAATTTTCTTTACATTCCTGCTAGTGATGAGCGTCAGCCTATTCATGCAGGATGCGGTTATGGAGCCCTACGGCGGTGAGGTGTTCGGCATGGAGGTGTCAGAAACAGCGCGGCTCAACGCCTACTTCGGCCTGGGGACGCTGGCGGGGATCGCGCTGACGGGTTTTGCGATCGTGCCGCGCCTGGGCAAACAGCGGACGGTGCGTCTGGCCTGTATGGGTGTGGCGATCGCGCTGTGTGGCTTTATCGTTGCGGGTGTCTCGGGTCAGCCGGAATCGCTGATGGTGGCGCTCGGAGTGTTCGGGCTGGTGTCGGGCGTACTGACGGCGGGCGCGATCGGGCTGATGCTCGACCTAACGGCGGCAGAAACGGCAGGCACGTTTATCGGTGCTTGGGGTTTGGCGCAGGCGATCGCGCGGGGCACTTCGACAGTGCTGGGCGGTGCGGTGCTAGATCTGGGCAAGGCGGTTTTTTCCGCGCCGGTACTGTCTTACGGTTTGGTGTTCGCGGTGCAGGCGGTGGGGATGTGCTGTGCGCTGACGCTGTTGCGCCGAGTCAGCATTCAGGAATTTCAGGAGAACGCGCGCGCGGCGATTTCGGCGGTGATGGAGAACGAGATGGATTAGGGCTCAGCGCTCACCGGCTTTTTTACATTCCGAGCAACCCATTCATATCGACGAGTTCGGTGGACGTTCGAGCAACTGTCTCCGGGATGCGCGATCGCTCAGTTTCGGGATCGCAGCCGATTTAGATTGATGTAAACCCTATCCAGATTGGATTTGCGCTTGCGCTTTCGCGCACGAGTGCAGTGCGGTGCGATGTGGAGATCGCCCGTAAACACACACACACTTTCGGTAGTGGCTGAAGCGTGAAACTACGGAATTTGCAAAACTTCCATGATTGTGGATGTCAGGTCGTGAATAAGGGAACACGCCACGCGGCACGCTCCCAAAACACGAGCATTCTCAACGCACAGTCATGGATACTCAACGCTTCACCATTCTTCCCCAATTCAAAGCGTCCAAATCGATCGCCGTCTCGACGATCGCGATCGCCGTCTCGATGCTGGCACTCGCAAGCCAGCCCCTCAACGCCCTGCCGCTCTTCGGAATCGAACGCACCGAAGAGTCCGAAAAATGCGAATGGCTCGGCGTCTGCGATTCGCCGGAAGCCCGCCAGGAGTCCGATCGATGTGTCTGGCTCGGCATCTGTGACTAGGGGCGAAGGCCGTAGAATGGCCGCGACCTCCGCTGCTTCTGCGTCCCGCTCTCGCTACTGCATCTACCCCGCCCGTCATGTCTCCGAACCTGCGAGAAATTTATCAGGCGTGTAATCCCTGCCAAGTTCTTGACGTGCGCCGCCCACGCGATCGCAACTACTACGTCGATCTCAGCGACGTGCGCGGCGGCGACCCGATCGGCGACATCGAAGCGGCCATCTCGCTCTTCTCGCCTCGCGTCCCGACTTACCACCTGCTCTCCGGCCAGGTGGGCAGCGGCAAATCCGTCGAGCTACTGCGCCTCCAGTCGCTGCTCGAGTCGCGCCAATTTCAGACGGTCTACATTGAGGTGTCGCGCTACCTGGATATGGGAGACGTGGACGTGGTGGACGCAATTTTGGCGATCGCCAGCGACTTCGCCCGCGCGATGGCAGCATGGCAAATCGAGGCCAGCTCGCCAACTTTAGAGTCGATTCTCGAGCGCGCCAAAACCTTCGTGCAGCCGTTCGATCGCGAGATTTCCCCCTCGCCGCCCACTGTCTCCCACTCGTCTCTCCACCGCCTGCTGGCCGAGTGCGTCGGACGGATGCGCGAATATCCCCTCCAGCGGCTGCAACTGCGGCAGTTCCTCGACGTGCAACTCCCAACGCTCGTTGAGGCGATCGCCCGCGACCTAGTCGAAGTCAGCACTGAAAAGCTGCGATCGCGCGGCATCGAGGGCATCGTCTTGATCGTCGACAACCTCGATCGCCTGGCGAACACCTCCAAATCCTGGGGGCGCTTGCAGTCGGAATATCTCTTCGTCGATCGCGGCGAGTGGCTGCAAAAGTTCGGCTGCCACGCGATCTACACCGTCCCGATCGGGCTGCTGTTCTCAAAGGAGATCGGCAGCCTCCAGGCGCGCTTCGACACCGACCCGATCGTCTTGCCGATCGTGCCGCTCTACCGCCGCGACGGCGAGATTAACCCCGACGGCCTCAATCGCCTCAAACAGATCGTGCTGCGCCGCATCTTCCCTCACGTGCCGCCCGAAGCGTTCGATCTGGCTGAATTTTGCCAGGACGCCGCCGCAATCGAGCAGCTTTGCCGGGTCAGTGGCGGCCACGTCCGTAACCTGCTGCGCCTGCTGCACCGCTGGATCGAGAAAGAGCGCGAGCTGCCCCTGACGCGATCGGGTTTACAAGCCGCGATCGCCGAGCGCCGCGCCCGCATCGCCATGAGCCTGACGGAAACCGATCGCACGCTGCTCGAGCAGTTCGCCCACGACGCCACCACTCAGGCGCAAGCGATCCCCAACGACTTTCTGCGGAGCGGCCTGATGCTGGAATATCGCGACGAAGGCGGCTCGTGGTTCGCGCTCGACCCGATCGTCCGCCACGAGCTGCGTCGGGATTAGTTCTCCATGCGTTTGTCAGCGAAACAAGCATTCAGTTTCAGAAGGGGCACATGGCAATGCGCCCGGAGGTCGGTGAGAAGCGAACGATATCGCGGGCGCACTGCCGTGACGCCCCTACCGGAGAACGATTTTTGTCGGTTCGTTCGTCACAGCCAAGCCCCCTGAAGGTAAAGCGCCACGATCGCGCTGCCCAGCGGAACCGTCAGATTATCGATCCCCCACTTCGAGAACGCCTCCAGCGCCGTCGCTACCACCGCCACGATCGCGCTCGCTGCCCACACCGATCCGCCAAACCCCGCCACAAACCCAAACACCGCCGCACTCACCGCGAAGCTCGCCGCGAACATCGTCAGCGAGCCCTCCAAACTTTTGCCCATGCCCCAAACCCGGTAGCCGTGACGCCCGAAGCGCTGCCCGACGATCGCCGCGAGACCGTCGCCCCAGGCCATAATGCCAATCCCGATCGCCGCCAGATGTGGCTGATCGCGAGCGAAAAACCAGCCGATCGAGACACCGACACTAATCGCGTAAAACAGCGTCCCCCAACTGTCGCGCCCGATGCTATTCACGCTAGGCAAAATCGCCAGCCAGCGCGAGGCGATCGCGATCGCGGCAGCAACGATCGCGGCGGCGATCCCGATCAAGGCAGGCAAATCCAGCCACCAGGCCAGCAGCACCACGTGTCCCGTACCGATATGCACTAGCTTGCGGCTGAGTTCGGCGGGCAGATTTCGGGCGCGGTGTAACCACTCCGCCAAACCGAGCAGCAGCCCCAACCACGCCGCCACGATCGCGATGCCCGACAGCGCCGCCGGGGCGAAAATTTCCTGGGCGATCGAAGTCAGGAGCGCAGAGTCGAGGGGCATGGCAATATCAAAGGTGGTTTGGGGATGGCTTGAAGAAGGGAAGCTTGAAAAATGGTGTCAAAACCCAGGCCAGCGGCGATGATAGAACCATACCGCGCCTGCCTTCGTCCCGCGACCACCCGCGACTATGCTCTTCCCACTCGAAAAGCTGTTCAGAACGATTTTCCTGGCGATCGTCCGGTTCTACCGCCTCGCCATCTCGCCGCTGTTTCCGCCCACCTGCCGCTTCCAGCCCACCTGCTCGCAGTACGCACTCACCGCGATCGAGCGATTCGGCGCGTGGCGCGGCGGCTGGATGGCGGCGCGGCGCATCCTCCGCTGTCACCCGTTCAACCCCGGCGGCTACGACCCCGTCCCCGAGCTGCCCTCGTGCTGCGGCGATCCGGACTGCGCCTCGTCCGACTGACTCCAGCCGCCACCACATTTAACAAAACCCATTTCCCGCCTGAGAACAAACAGCGCGCGGAGGTTCGCCATCTATACCCGTCCCCTGGCTCGCCTAATCGAGCAACTGCAACGTCTACCGGGCATCGGCCCCAAGAGCGCCCAGCGCCTCGCGCTCCACATCATCAAGCGCCCAGAGGCAGACGTAACAGCGCTAGCCGAAGCGTTGCTGGACGCGCGCAAGCAGGTCGGGCTCTGTCAAGTGTGCTTCAATCTCTCCGCCGATCCGATCTGCGAGATTTGCCGCAACCCGCGCCGCGACTCGCAGACGATCTGCGTGGTGGAGGATACGCGGGACGTGATCGCGCTGGAGAAGACGCGGGAGTATCGCGGCAAGTATCACGTGTTGGGCGGGGTGATTTCGCCGATGGATGGCATCGGACCGGAGCAGCTTAACGTGCAGGCGTTGCTCGGACGAGTCAGCAAGGGCGAGGTGTCGGAGGTGATTTTGGCGATCGGGCCGAGTGTGGAGGGGGAGACGACGAGTATGTATCTGGGGCAGCTATTGCGTCCGTTTACGCGGGTGACGCGGATTGCGTTTGGGTTGCCGATGGGGGGAGATCTGGAGTACGCAGATGAGGTGACGTTGGCGCGGGCGTTAGAGGGGCGGCGAGAGTTGGATTAGCCGCAACTCCAGAAGTCTACTTTTCCAAAAAGTACGACTTCTAATCCCCGCCAGACACGGCAACCTATTCCGGCAAGGCGAACGAGGCTGACTAGATCGCAGTGGTCGAGAAGTACGACTTTTTGGAAAAATCGGACTTCTGAAGTGAATGACTTTATTGGGTAATGCTTGACATGACGGTGCGAAAAATCTGCCACTACTGCGATGGCAAAGGCTACATCGAACTCCGCGACTGCGCTGGAGACGTGCAGCGCGAAGAAACTTGCGTCTTCTGTGGAGGGCTTGGGTACATCGATAGTGACGATCCCGAGGAAGAATCAGACAAAATTGACTAACACTGAGTACCGGTAACATAAACTATGGATCGAGCCACCTTGCAAGATGCAAACTGCTTGAATTAGGAAAGGTATAGAAGCATCGCATACCCCAACCTAACTGAGTCTTGGTAGTACTGGACGATGTAGCTATACTCCCACGTCAAATACTCCAACTCCTCTGAATACCACTCAAACCACGGGCATCGTTCTGACCGTTGTGCTTCTCGGCGGTAGCGTTCCTGAAAACCATTTTTGGTCAGCTTTAACAAACCCTCCAAAATCTGCTCGACCTCATTTGGCAGAAGATAGCGAACAGAGCCGTAACCAGTTCGATGCTCCAGCGTCGCCCCAGCCCCGATCGCATTCACCAGAGGAAGACCGTCCCATTCTGACTCCAGAATGACTGAGAACTGTAAAAAGCTGCCGTTTGACCCATAGCGTTTTGGCTCCGGCTGTGTCCATGGTGATGAGAGCTTGTCACAGGTATATCCGGCCAAGAGGAACGTAAGCTCTTGGTGTGATTTCTCTAAATCTAGCTCCGGCTCCTCCCAATCTTCTAAAAACTGCGCCTTTAGCGAATCGGGCTCGTATCTGAGGGTAGAATCTTTTCTACGCTCCATAAATCTCTGTAGGGCATTTTCCGGTTGCCAATGAGTACCAAAAAACAGCTCGGCGATCGCGGGATCTTCTCTCAAGAGGGCTAGATTCTGTACTGATACTTGCTTGAGCTGTGCTGTAATTCCCATTCGTCCCTCGTACTCCAAGCGGGGTGCTTGAATTTTCAGTAACCCTGCACGATGTACTTCAGCCGCGTCAACGTCTCCAACCCAATAAACCCGCGCAACGCTCCCGCCTGATTCGACATGCCCAAATAAACGCTGTTATTCTGCAAGCGCGAAAAACGCGGCGACGCATTGATAAACACCGACGCGCTGCTCAACCCGCGCGAAAACAAACAGCTCTCCCAATAGCACTCCGTCACGATCGTCGTTGCGTGGCCGCTGCTGTGTTGGTCGATCCAGAGCATTGCCAATTCGGGGCTGTCCGCTAGCTTGCAGGCGATCGTCTTACCAGGATAGGCGCGCTGCCAGTCTGGCGGGCGCACGGGTGAGAGCTTGGGGAGAACCTCGAGCAGGGCGTCGTCGGCCAGGATCTCGAAGCCTTCTTCGCGCAGGCTGTTGATTAGCGTGACGATCGAGGCGGGTTTGCGCTCGCTCGAGATCAAGATCTTGTCGATCGCGTTGACCCGATCGGGCGCGCCGCGATAGCTGTCCAGGACGATTTCGCGGGCGATGTCGAGCTTGCCGGTCTTCGACCAGTAGAGGTAGCAGTTGCCCGTTACCGAGCGGACGACGGGCAGACTCGATCGCGCCGCAAGCCCCTCGACGAAGCGGGCGCGCCCGTGCGCCAAGATCGTCGCGAGGTGGGCACTTTGGGCGACGAGCTGGCTGCGGGTTTCCTCGCTGGGATTGGCGATCGCGCTCAGGCTCCCGGCGTGGAGGTCGCTGTCGGCCAGGGCGTCGATCAGGGCGCGGGCGATCGCCAACGAAGTCTCGCGGGCATCGCGGCTTGGGTGCAGCACCAGGCTGTTCCCCGTCTTCAGGCACATGCCCGCCGCGATCGCGCCGATCTCCGGCAACGACTCCCAAATGAAAGCCAGCGCACCCAGAGGCATAAGCTGCGAGTAGGTCTGCGCTCGCTCGGCCAGTAGCGTGGCGCTGGTGACGGGGCGGATCGGCTCGGGCATCTCTGCGAGGCGCTGCAAACAGGCGATCGCCACATTCAGCCGTTCGGGCGTCAGCTTCAGCCACTCGATCGGGGCGAGATCTGCCCCTGTCTCGACGCACTGTCGGGTGGCTTCCAGGTCGAGCGTGTTGGCTTCGAGGATTTCCATCTGCCGATCGCCGATCGCCTCGGCCATCGCCACCAGCATCCGGGCGCGCTCGGCACTGGAAATTGCGGCGATCGACGGGGCGGCTTGGTAAGCATGGCGCGCGGCGATCGAGGGATTTTCGAGGATTTCGCAGGCGTTGGCGGACATGGTATTCGTGGGCGTTAGTGGCGCGAGGCGAGCCGGACGAGAACGGCGGGCAAAACGGCAAGCGTTAGCACGGCGAGCATCCAAATCCAGGTCGCGCGCCCCCAGCCTAAGTTTAAGGCGAAAGCGAGCCCGCCGATCGCGACGAGCAGGGCCCCGAGGGCGATCGCTGTCAGAATGTCGATGCGTCCACGCACGCTAGCAGGCGACCAGCGCTGGCCGTCCCAGATCCAGCTCGGCGGGTCGCTATCTGGCTCGCCCGTCAGCAGCACGAGGCGGGCATCGTCGGGCGAGCGGGCGAACAGGTGCGGGCAGCGATCGCAGCCGAAAGCGTCGGTCAAGGCGATCGGCACGAGACGTCCGCGTCGGCGGCAGGGGCAGACGGTGTCGGGCGGGAGGTCGAGTCGTGTGGGCGTCAAGGCGCGATTTTGATAGCGTGGTGCAAAGCGATCCGGGTGGGCCAGTATCCGGTCGGGCGGCTCCGAGCGAGCCCACCCGATCTTAGCGATCGCACCCGCCGAAAAAGTTGGCTGGCGATCGCATCGCGGCCCGTACCCGCCGCATTCCCCACATGCAATACATCTACCTCCACGGGTTCGCCTCCAGCCCGCGGTCCTTCAAAGCCCGCCGTTTCCGGGCGTACTTCGCGCCGCGCGGCATCGAGTTCTGGATTCCCGACCTTAACGAAGGCGACTTTTCCGGGCTGACTCTGTCGCGGCAAATTGCCACGATCGAGGCGAAAATCGGCGATCGGCCCACGGCGATCGTCGGCTCGAGTTTGGGTGGTCTGACGGCGGCGATCCTCGCCGAGCGCAACCCCAATATCGAGCGGCTGGTGCTGCTGGCTCCAGCATTTGGCTTCCTCGGCCACTGGTTACCGAGCCTCGATGCGGGCAAGCTCGAGCGCTGGCGACAGACTGGCACGACCGAGATTTTTCACTACGGCGACAACTGCGATCGGGCGCTGAGCTATGAATTCGTCCGCGACCTGGAGCGCTACGACAGCGATCGGGACGGTTTTCTAACGCGCCCCGTCCCCACGAAAATCGTCCACGGCATTCGCGACGACGTGATTCCCGTTGAGGCCAGCCGCGCCTACGCCCGCGACCGCGACTGGGTCGAGCTCGTGGAGTTCGACAGCGACCACACCCTGGCCAGCCACGGCCACCCGACGATCGTCCTCAGCTACGAATTTTTAGTCGGACGAACCGTCGAAGACAGCTAGGGCGCGATCGAAAAAAATCGCTAAGGTAATGAGCGCCCGATCGCCCTCACCATAAGACCGATGGAAATCCTCCGTTTGCCCGTCCTCGACGACAACTACGTCTTTTTATTGTTCGACCCAGCCACGAAAACCGCTGCGGTCGTCGATCCCGCCGTCCACGCCCCGGTACTCGAAGCGCTGGCCGATCGCGACGCGACCCTCGTGACGATCTTCAATACACACCACCACGGCGACCACGTCGGCGCGAACGCCAAGCTGCGGGCGCAGTTCCCCGACGTAGAAATCTACGCCAGCGAGGCCGATCGCGGGCGCATCCCCGGCCAAACTGTCGCGCTGAACGAAGGCGATCGGGTCAGCTTTGCGGGCTACGAAGCGGAGGTGTTCTTCGTCCCCGGCCACACGCGCGGCCACATCGCCTACTACTTCGCGCCCCAGGCGAACCCGGCGGGTAACCTTGAGACGGGCGACCTGGAGACGGGCGAGCTGTTCTGCGGCGATACGCTGTTTGCCGGGGGCTGCGGGCGGCTGTTCGAGGGGACGCCCGCGCAGATGCTCGACTCGCTGAGCAAGTTTCGATCGCTGCCGGATTCGACGCGGGTGTGGTGCGCGCACGAGTATACGGAGAGCAATCTACGGTTTGCGCTGACGGTGGACGGTAAAAATCGGGCGCTGAGCGATCGGGCGATCGCGGTGCGAGCGATGCGATCGCGCGGCGAATCAACGGTTCCCTCGACGATCGGGCTAGAGAAGGAGACGAATCCGTTTATGCGCTGGGACGATTTGGCGATTCAGGCGCTGCTAGAGACGAGCGATCCAGTGCGGGCGTTTGCGAAGCTGCGCGGGCGCAAGGATATGTTTTAGGAGCTGCTCCGGTCGGGCTGGGCTCGGATATGTTTGTGCCAGCGCTGGAGCGTGTCATCAATTAGCGCCAGACCCTGGACGGAGTGGGCAATTGAGCGCCCGACTCAAAAATCTATCGAATTTGGAGCCTGCCAAATGAATCTTGCGCGACGCAACAAAAAGCCCGCGATCGCGTGAGTCGATCGCGGGCCTGACTGTCAGACATCGCAACACATCGCCGGGACTTGCATCCCGTGGGGAAAATGCCTAAGCGAGGCGAATCGCAAATTGCAGCGGCATCGTGTGGGGCTGGCCGTCGTCTACCTCCAGCGTGTAGAGACCGCTGGACGCGTTGTCGAGCTTCAGGTGCAGCGTCTCGCCGCTGTCGCAACAGCTCGAAGTGGCGTGCGTCTCGTCGCTCAGGCGGACGGTGCAGGCCGTCGGCACGGCGCAGCGAACTTCTAGGGCGTCGGTATTGCCGGTCGAGGTCACTTCTGCCGAGATGACCAAATCGCCACGATCGAGCGACCAGCGGCGTTCGGCGCGCGGCGCTTGGGGCGTCAGCTCGAAGGTCAAGTCTGCAAAGATGTCTCGTGCGGCCAGCATCGCCAGCAGGGCCTGCTGAGGAACCGACGCGCGATCGAACGATTCCGGCAGATCGCCGCCGGTACGCGCTAGGTCGAGGGCGCGCTGCTTGAAGCTGCTGTCGTCGCGGACGGTCGCTTCCCGGAGGAACGTGCCAGTTAGCTCGTGGAGTAGGCGCTCGGACTCGGGGAACAGATGCTCGATCGCGCGGACGATCTGTAGGCCCTCTTTGAGAGGTTGGCGCGCCAGCTCCTGGCAGCGCGAGAAGATCGACACCAGGGCGCGATCGGGCAGGCCGACCGGCAGCTCGATCTGGCGCAGACGTCGCAGCCACGCGAGCTGGATGGTTTCGTCGCTGGCCATTTCTAGGTCGTAGTCCATCACGCGCTCTTCCCAGGGGAAAAGCGGCAGGTTGCGTTCGATTTCGACGCGAAGTCGGCGCTCGATCAGCGCGTTAAAGCGGGTTTGCACGGCGGGTATATCTCCTACTGGCGGCAAGTCGAATGCGGAGGTCGCGGGGTCTGCGTCGTCCGATCGCGTGGCGGAAAGGGGCGGGAGATCGGGGTCGATCTCTGTCAGCTCTGATAGCTCGCCTGGCTCGAAGTCCGATGCGGGCGTGCCGCGCAGCCAGTCGAAAAAGCGATCGTCGCTGTTGGCCTCTTCCGCGTTGCTGCTTTGGTTATTCATACGTAGATTTACCTCTTCCGGACACTTACAGTGCCTTGTTCGTAAAATTTTGGAACGATGGTGGAACCAAAAACTGTGCGGGTGCGTCTGAGCCGGGCGCGCGAAAACCGGAGGCGAAAACCGGACGAGGTCGAGACCGCACCCCTGACGAGTCCTGGATTTCAGCGATTGCGAAACTCCCAGGCGAGCTTGAGCAGCTCGAACCAGGCTTTTTTGGTTTGGGTGAGCGTCAGCCCCAACCTACGCGCGATCGCGGCATCGTCGAGCCCTTCGTGCTTGAGCTTCAGTAGATGTACTTGAGTCTCGTCGAGCCGGTCTTGGAACTTTTCCCACTGAGCGAGGGTCATTCCGAGATTTTTTTCAATATCCGCATCGAGCCACTGGTGGACGAGTTCCCAATGGTGCGAGAGGGCAAAGCGGATGAGGTGGTACTTAAACCGCTGCTGGAGATAGTCGCGCTCGCGTGGGGTCAGCCCCAAAATAGCTTCGATCTCGTGGGTGGGCAAATCCTGAAGGCGCAACACGAAATAGTCGGCGCACTCGTGCTGGTCGCTGGCTTCGAGGTAGGCGATCAGCTCCTCGATGACTTTCTGTCGCAACAGGCCGTCGTTGGACTCGACGGTGGCTTCGCTGAGCCGATCGCGCACGCGGCTGCGAGAAGCTTCCTGCCAGGCGTTACCGTCGCTTTCCGACCGCCCTTCGATCGCCTGCTCGATGTCCATCGAATGTTCCGGCGGCTGGTGCTGGGCGAAGGTTTGCGCCCGCAGGACGATGAGCTGCTGGCTGCGCCCGCGCGACAGGGAAATCCTTCGCTTGGCGTAGCGCTCGGTGAAGGCAATATATTCCGAGAGTTCGAGCAGCGATCGCGGCGAATAGGACACATCGATCTGGGCTTCGCGGCGCAGGGCGTTCAGCGACTCGACGTAGAAACCCTGCAAAAAGTCCTCGATCAGCAGCAGTCGCGCCTGATAGCTGGACTGCACCTGCATGGGCGTGATGTAGCGATAGACGATCGCGCTGAGCTTGCTGTGTAGCTCCAGGCGCGCGCCCCGCGACCCAGCGTCGTGGTATCTCAGCACCTGGTGCAGGCGGTGGGTCGCCAGTTTCATCGCCCAGCCGAACACGTCGTTCGAGGCTTGGATGCGATCGCTCTGGGTGCAGGTGCGCTCGACCTCTTCGGCAATACGAGCAGACACCGTCTGCAGCGATCGGGCGCTCGCCGTCGTTTTCGCCTGGAAATTTTCAATTAAAAACGTTTCGACCCGTTGCCGGTCGTTCGGTGGCTCGTGCTGGCTCATAGTGATCGACGTAACAAATCGACGTGACAACCCGAGCGCGAGCCGGTTCGTTCCGCCTCGGCCCGCTTTCCCTGCTTTCTCTTTCAGACTCAAGCTTGGCCTTTCCGCACGTTTCAGGACTTCGCTGCGGCTGGCGGCGCGGTGCAGTCGGCTACATTCTAGCGACGCGGCTAGCCCTCGAACCGATCGGTGGCGGGCAGGTAAATCTCAAACTCCGTACCCCAGGCGGCGTCCGTACGGAAGGTGATGCGTCCGTGGTGGTTGTCGGCGACGATCTGATGAACGATCGCCAGCCCCATGCCCGTGCCGATATTCTCCGGCTTGGTGGTGAAGAAGTTCTCGAAGATGCAGGGGCGAATGTCCTCGGGGATGCCGGGGCCGTTGTCGCGAATCTTGATGACGATCGCGCGATCTTCGATCTGCTCGGTGGCGATCGTGACGGTCGGCTTATCGATCGGCGTTGGACCATGAGTCAGCGCGTCGAGGGCATTGGCAATTATGTTGAGAAACACCTGGCCGATTTGGCCGGAGTAGCCGAGTGCCTGGAGGCCGATCGTGCCGTACTGCCTCCGCAAAGCAACGCCAGACTTAAAGCGGCTGTTGAGAATCAGCAGCGAGCTGTCGAGACAGGTGTGAACGTCGAAGGGCTTGCGCTTGCCCGAGCCGACGCGGGAGAAGCTACGCAGGCTCTCGACGATATCGCGCATGCGCCCCGAGGCGACCGAGAGGGTTTTGAGGATCGACGGCAAGTCTTCACGGATAAAGTCCAGTTCCACCTCCTCCCGCAGCGCCTCGATCGCGCTGTTGTCTGCGCCGGACTCATAGGCTTGGAGCAATTCATCGAGATCGTCGAAGTAGTTGTCGAGGAACCTCATATTGCCGTGAATGCAGTTCACCGGGTTGCGTATCTCGTGAGCAATTCCGGCGATCGATCGCCCGAGGAGCGCCATCTTTTCGTTCTGCATGGCTTGAGCTTTGGTCTGTTCCTCGAGCAGTTGCTTAGTCAGCTCGTGGATGCGCGACTGGGCGACGAGCAATTGGTGAACGTCGGCGAGACAGTAACGGCTATCGCTTCCGTAGTAGACTTCGCCACGGTCTACAACGATCGGCTCGTAGAGCTGCTCCGGCGGGCGCGCGAGTGAAGCTTGCGCCGCAGCGACGATCGACGTCTCGATCGGCAGCACCGACATCGGTGTGCGGGCGTAGTCGAGCATCTCTGCAACTGGACGACGCGAGAACAAATCGACGCTGTAGCGCTGGCTCATCTGCCGGAAGAAGGCTGCGCGCGACAGCAGCTCGATCGCATCGTTTCCCTTCAGCAGTATCGCGCCGGGCAGCAGCGGCTGGCTCTCGAACATCACCTTCACTTCCGCGCCGAGCAGCGAGGATGGCAGCGAGCAATCGAACAGGTGCAGGTCTGCCAACGTCGAGCCGATCGTCAGATGCTCTAGGGAAGATTGCCAGTCCGCAGCCCCAATTGTCGCCATGCGTTGAGTGGGGCAGTTGTGTACGGAGAACGAGGGCGGAGAATCCATAGTGGAGGGAGAAGGACGATGGCGAGGGGGGAGGGCTCTCTTTACGAGTACAGCTCACTCAAAGAGAAATCCTCCGAAACGAGTTTTAATTATTAGTTAATCGTGGATTAAGCCATGCTTAACATCGAACTCTCTGGCTTTGAACCACAGAGTTGAACCCTAAAGATCTTATATCAAAATAATCAAGTCGCTTCCGCCAATTTTGGCGAACGAAATATCAAATCAATAACTTCCAAGCTGACTGTTGACAAAGGATTGAAGTGTTTCCTAGAACGATCGTCAAGTCTCGACGAAAACACTCCCAAAACAAAGACTTTAACCGCGTAAAAATACGGAATCTGCCGCAACAGACTGCTGCACTCGAGATTTGCTTGCACGGTAGGGGGGGCTACGTATTTCGGCTCAGCCACGCGATCGCGAACTTGATCCACGGCTCGGCGTCAGTGCTGTCGCGCACTTCGGGTTCGCTAGAAACCGCGACGATCGCCTGGACGGTTTCGTCGGCAGTGTAGCCCAGCGCCAACAGCGTCATCTCCACGTCTTCGCGTAGGGCAGGCGTAACGCCTTCGGTGGGCGTCGCGTCGAGCTGGGCTTGCGATCGCCATTCGGCCAGCTTCGTGCGTAGCTCCAGGGAAATGCGCTCGGCGGTCTTCTTGCCAACGCCGGGAGCCTGGGAGAGCAGGCGGCTGTTACCCGACACGATCGCCTGGACGAGGTCGGCCATCTCCAGCGTGTCGAGCAGTGACATGGCGAGCTGGTTGCCGATGCCGCTGACCGCCGTAAGCTGCCGGAATAAATCTCGCTCGGCGATCGACAAGAAGCCAAACAGATACGAGCCGTCGTCGCGCGACTGGAGATGCGTAAAAATTTGCACCGACTCGCCAAAGGGCGGTAGAGCGGCGATCGCGCGCGGCAGGATCTGGATTTCGTAGCCCAGCCCGCCCGCTTCGACGACGAGCTGGGTGCGATTGGTGACGGTCTTGCGGGTGGCGATCGCCGTGCCTCGGATGTAGCCAATCATGGGGAAGCCCGCTAGCGAGGCGGCGTGGACAGGTGCTGTTGGAGGTGCTGGCGTGCGTCTTCGGCATCGGCGACCGTCGCCGCCTCGAGCTGCTCGCGCAGGTCGGGCGTTACGGCCAGCGCCCGCGTCCAGTCGGGGATTTGCGCGCCGCTGGGGTTGTCGAGGTAGGCGCAGCCCGCCTCGAAGATCAGCTGCTCGAAGGTCTCGACGATCGCCTCCTCCTTGTGGCGATCGTAGGGCAGGTTGTTAAACACCGCATCGACAAAATAGTGGCGCGTGTAGTCCTGGGCCTTGCGGCGGAACTTGACCCGCAGCGCCCGGATCCGGTCCATTGTGACGACCACCTGCTCGGTCTCCGTCAGCGTCCGCAGCACCGAGCTGAGGATATCGCGGCACATCTTTTGCAGACCGCTGTCGCTGGTCTCGCCGACAGCCTGGTGCTTGTGGTCGAAGATGCCGAGATCGACCTGGGCGATGCGCTTCTCAGCCACGTTGCGGTAGACCTCGGCCAGCATGCCGATCTCCAGCCCCCAGTTGCCGGGGATACGGGTGCTCAGCGCCAGGTCGCTCGTCAGCGCGAACTCGCCCGAGAGCGGATAGCGAAACGAACTCAGGTAGCGCAGGTAGTCTCGATAGCCGAACAGCTCGATCGTCGCCTGGAGCAGCGGCGTCACGAACAGGCGCGCCACGCGGCCGTTCAACCGGCGCGACTCGCTACCGATGCGGGCGTAGTACGCCTTGGTAAACGAGATGCCGAACTCCTGCTCGAGGACGGGGAAGAGCAGCTTGAGCGGATAAGAGCGATCGTAGGTGACGATATCGGCGTCGTGGAGTGCGATCGCGCTGGCCTGTAGCGAGGCAACCCCCAGCGCCAGCCAGACGGCTTTGCCTTTGCCGCGAAAGCCGGTGATATCGAGGCCGCTGTCGCGCAGCTTTTCGAGCAGTTGCGTGACGCGATCGCCGTTTTCCCACAGTACGGTCGTCTGCTGGGGCAGCACGTCGAAAAACTCCACGGCTTTGGCGTACTGCTCGAAGCTGTCGGCATAGAGGCTGACGACCACGTGGCGCACGAAGTCGCAGCGACTTAGATGCTCGCGAATGCCGGTCAGCGCCGGGCGCTCTAGCTCGTCGTAGAGTGCCGGAATCAGCACGGCGGTCGGTGACTCTTCGCTGAGCTGGGTCGTGCGCGCTTCGAGAAACTCGAGGTTACAGCCGAAGTCGTGAAGGGTCGCGATCTGTTCTTGCTTGTAGTCCATTCTGGCGATCTAGTGGCGAGACTGCCGTCCGTTTCGCCCTAGCCCAGTCCGAAAGTGAGCTTGGGGGTTTGATTGCGGGGGGCTGGAGGGCGGCGCGGGTCGGCGATCGATCCGGTTGGCGAGGTGGCGCGGATAGATAGCCTGACTACGAATATAGGGCTTACGCACGCTCTATCAAAGCGCCTGGAGTCTCATCAACCGAGTTTGCGCTTGAAAGCCAGGGAGCGGTTGGCGGCCAGTGCCGAGCGAAGTTTCCGGCGCGGAGGGCGGTGAGGGCTTGTTTGGGACGGTGGTGGACGCGATCCGCCCAGGATCGGCGACGGTCTCGCCGGGGTCTTCGCGGGCTAGCGTGGAGTGGCCGGGACGCTGCGGGGAGGAAAGCAAATAATGAAGTGCTGGTGGCAACAGTGGCGATCGAGTATTGGCTGGTTCGCGCTCTACGTTGCGGCGGGGATACTGCTGACGTTGAGCGGGGCTCCGACGAGCATGTTCGTCCTGGCTTCGGCTGGGGCTTTTGTCTGGTTGAAGGATTTGGAGTTGGGGTGTGCCTTTGCTTGGGCGCTGGTTTTGTGGTTAGCGTGGGAGTCTTCTCTGACGTTTATGTGGGTTTGGGCTTGGGGGTGGATGTGGGTTTGGTCTGGGATCGATCGGGAGTGGCGGGGGATGATGCCGCGTCGGTGGGTCGCGATCGTTGTAGTGGCGCTGGCGGGTTTGGGGTTGCTGGTTGGGGCGTTTCTGGGCTCGCGGGTTGTTGATGTGTCGTTTCCGGCGGAGTGGGGTTTTCTGCCGGTTTGGTTGCGCTAAGAATTTTGTCGGAAGAGAACTTTGCTTGTTGTCTGTGTCAGGAGTTATGTAAGGGGAAAGCGGGAGAGGGGTGAACCAGCCCTCCGCGCGGGAAACCGGACGGGGCTTACGCAAACCTCTGAGGTCTTGGTGGGTCGTGCATAAGCCCCGATCGTGCTAGAGCATTCGGGCGAGCCAGACTCCAGTGAGATAAGCAACTACACGCACGACCCAAAACAACGCGAGGAGCTACAACCCTTGTGGAATAGGCGCTAGAGATTCAATTAACAGCCTCTAGTCGCGCTTGCGACGACCGACTAGCGCTGCGATGCTCAGCCCAAGCAAGCCTGCGGTGGTTGCCGGTTCCGGCACGTCTTCAACCTCAAGCGTTTCGGGCGCGGTCATCGTGAAGTCCCCAATGCCAATTCCGTGAGTTTCGGGGTTGGCAACCGCGATGTCGGGGCCGCTGCCGTACGCGATCTCGATGCTGTCCACCATGCCCGCGAAGCTGATTTTTACGGCTCCGTCGTTCGAGTCGTTTCTGCCCACGCCAGTGCCGTCCAGCGTGAAGGCGTCGGTCACGGCAAAAGATGCAGCGCTCGCCAGGGCGGCAAAGGTCGGTGTCACCAGCTCGCCGTCTTTGTAGCCTTTGACGACGACGCGGTCTTGCCACGTTCCGATGTTACTGAGGTCGATGTCAAAAATCGAGAAGCTTAAGCCGGAAACAGCTTGTGAGAAGTCGGCGGCGAAGGTCATAAAGCTGCTGTCTCCTGGCGTACCCGCGCGATCGGGATCGATTTGGATATGCAGGCTGCGATCGTCGTCTCCTTGCGTACCGTTGACGATCGAGTTCACAGAAGGCGTAAGGTTGCCACCGCCGAACGAATTGAGGCTCGTGTCTTCTCCAATGAGAATGTCGATATCGACCGACAGGCCACTTGCCGAGTCGAGTAGGAACGAGCCAGAAGTTTGGCCATCCGTCCACTGTCCTTGCTGTGCAAGCGATTCCCAGTCGAGGGATACAGCGTGGGCGGGCAGCGCGCTCAGGGCACCGGCGAGGGCGATTGCGGAGCCGAGAGCGGTTGAAACTTGCGTAATTTTAAACATGCGTTTTGGAAAACCTTGTAGTTGCGAGCAGAAGTGGGCTCACGTGTCTCTGTAATGTTTGTCTGGCAAGGCTCGAGTTTCTTACGCAACGTTTGGGAAAGTATTGCAATCCGGCTCGAACGAGACCGCGCTCTGGCTTGTTACCGCTGCCGAAAATTCTCCTTCACAGCCCTGCTCGCTCGAAAATTCCCTCCGGCGTCAAACTCAGCCCCGGCAGCGCTTCATCCTCGATCGCCCGATCGCCCCGAAACGTCACCGGAACCGCTCCCGCCCGAAACACCGTCACCGTCCGCGATCGCGTGTCCACCACCCACACCCGCGCCACGCCCGCCGCCAAATACGCCACCGCCTTCTCCGTCATCTCCCCAAAGCCTTGGTTCGGCGAAATAATCTCGACGGCAAGATCGGGCGAAACCGGACAGGCTTCATCGCCAATGTCGTCCGGCAGGCGATCGCGTGAGACAAACAGCACATCCGGCACCGGAACCCACGGCTGGCCGTTACGCTCCAGCACCACCGCCCACTCAACCCCGACCTCACCGCGCAACTCACCC
Source organism: uncultured cyanobacterium (assembly GCA_937899645.1). Taxonomy (GTDB): domain Bacteria; phylum Cyanobacteriota; class Cyanobacteriia; order Cyanobacteriales; family Geitlerinemataceae; genus RDYZ01. The sequence continues at coordinate 78,601 of CALCCD010000129.1, forward strand.
CAGGCATCGAGCAGATAGAGCAAAGCGCGCTGAGTTCGCGAGTGGAAGCGTTTGGAAGACATTTTTTCAATAACGGCACCGTCGAGCAGTTCGTAGCGACCTTGGAGGTCGGGCGAAGCCAGGAAATCCGCTAGGCTGACGCGAGTCGCAGTGGTGGCCATAACCTGCCGGCAAAGCTGCGCTTCAATTCTAGGTCGGTTTTATTTGCTGGGATTATTGGCAGGGTCTAGGAGCCAAATATTCCGTCTGCCGATCGCCAATAATGGTCAAATAAACTACAGCGATACACCCGCTGCCCATCCTCGCCCCGAAACCTCATGGCCACGATTTTCGCCAATATCATCGCCATCTACCGCAAAGAACTCTCCGGCTACTTCGTTTCGCCGCTGGCGATGGCGATCGCCGGACTCTTTTGGCTGATTGCCGGGTTCTTCTTTGCCACGATCCTGCTCGGCGGCAACGGCATCCTAGCGCAGGCCGCGATCCGCGCGCAGATGGGCATCACCGAGCCGCCGCTGGACGTGCCGTACCAGTTCCTACAGTTTTTCCTGGGGACGATTTCGTCGCTGTCGTTGTTTATCCTGCCGATGCTGTCGATGGGGCTCTACGCGGAAGAGCGCAAGCTCGGGACGCTGGAGCTGCTGGCAACCTCACCGATTACCAACTGGGCGGTGGCGACGGGCAAGCTGCTCGGCGTCGTGACGTTCTACACCGTGACGATCGCGCCGCTGCTGCTGTACGAGGCGATCGCCTTCACCGGAGCCGAACCGCCGATGCCCGCAACGCTGCCGCTGATGGGACACCTGGCGCTGATCCTGCTATCTGCAAGCATTTTGTCGCTGGGGATGTTCGTCTCGTCGCTGACCGACAGCACGATTCTGGCGGCGATTTTGACCTTTGCGCTGGTGTTGTTTCTTTGGGTCACGTCGGCGATCGGCGAGACGATCCAGGGTCCGATCGGCGAGGCGATCGCCCACCTGTCGCTGCTCGAACACTACAACCAGCTCACCCAAGGCGTCTTCGATACCGGCAGCATTATCCTGTTCGCGTCGTATATTTTTCTCGGGATCTTCCTCACGGCACAGTCGATCGAAGCGCTACGCTATCAGCGCTCGTAGCTATGTGTCAGCTCTCTGCCGCGATCGCCGCTTCCAATTGTCGATTCGGTCTGCCCCCAGTATGAAAACGAAGCACAAAAACGACGCATGAAAACGCCGCTCGCTCGCCTCAAGCAATATTGGATCTTCCTGCTGTGGATCGGGCTGTTTCTGCTCGTGGCCGGTGCGGTGGCGGGGCTGCTGACCGGCGAGTGGATGACGACGCCGACGCTGATGATTATCTTCGGGACGACATCGCTGTCGATGTGGGCGACGGGGCAAGATCGCGTTACGAAAGGCTTCTGGTCGCGGCGATCGACGGAAATCGGCACGAACGCGATCGTCTCGACCCTGGCGACGCTGGGCATCCTGGCTGCGATCAACGTCCTCGGGGCGCGCTACAGCGTCCGCGCCGACCTGACCGAGTCGCAGCGCTTCACCCTCGCGCCGGAGTCGATCGCGATCGCCGAAACCCTCGAAGCGCCGGTCAAGGTCTGGGTCTTCAGTTTGCAGCCGAACCCGGACGACGAGGCGCTGCTGGAGAACTACCGCCGGGTCAGCGACGGCCAAATCGACTTCGAGTACGTCGATCCGCAGGCGCGACCGGGGCTCGTGCAGGAGTTCGGCGTCACGGCAGATGGTGAGGTGTACTTAGAAGCGGGCGAAGACCGGCAGTTCGTTCAGACGATCGACCTCAACGGCCTCTCGGAAGCGCAGCTCTCGAACCGCATCGCTCAGCTCGGCGCGGGCGCGGCCAGCAAGGTTTACTTCCTGCAAGGCCACGGCGAGCGCTCGATCGTCGAAGCGCAACAGGATGGTATGACGCGGGTCGTCAAGGCGCTGGAGGAGAAAAACTTCGCGATCGAGCCGCTGACGCTGACGGGCTCCGAGGCGGCGACGGAGATCCCCGGCGATGCGGCGGTGCTGGCGATCGTCAGTCCGACCTCGGCGCTGTTCGAGAACGAGCTGGCCGCGATTTCCGACTATCTCGATGGCGGCGGGCGCGTCTTGCTGACCCTCGATCCGAATACCGAGCCGGAGCTGGACGAGTTCGCGTCGAGCTGGGGCATCGAGCTGGGGACGGGCATCGCGATCGACCCCGAGCGCTGGGTGCAGGGGTTGGGGCCTGCCGCACCGCTGGCGATCGACTACGGCCAGCATCCGATCGCGCAAGATTTCGGCCAGAACTATTCGCTGTTCCCGGTGGTCAAGCCGCTGCGGATCGTCGAGGAGATTACAGACGCCGAGGACATTGTGGTGCAGCCGCTGGCGTTTACGAGCGACGCAAGCTGGGAGGAGATGGATCTCGACGAGGGGCCGGACTGGGAGCAAAACGAAGAAGACCGACCGGGGCCGTTGATTTTGGCGGCGGCGCTGTCGAAGCCGGTTGAGATGGAAGAAGCGGCGGCGACCCCGGCGGTGGAATCGGACGCGGCGGCAGAAGACGGGACTGCGCAAGAGGAGTCGAACAGCGCGATCGAGGCGGAGACTTCAGCGGAAGAAACACCGGAAGCAGAGGTCACTGAGGAAGAAGCGATCGAGCTTGAAGAAGCGATCGAAGAAGAACCCTCGGATACAGAAGCGCCAGCAGACGAGGCGGAGGAACCAGAGTCGACGGACGAGGAAGACCCGGAAGACGGCGCAGCAATCGACGAAACCGAGCCGATCGCGGCGGAAGAGGCCGACGAAAGCCCGGAAGAGACTGGCGAAACTGGCGAAGCCGACGAACCCACCGTCGAAGCCCGCCTGGTTATCTTTGGCGACTCGGACTTCCTGACCGACAGCTTCTTCGACAACCAGCTCAACGGTGACTTTTTCCTGAACGCGATCGGCTGGCTCGCCGAGGTCGATGAAGCGCAGCTCTCAATTCGCGCCAAGGAATCTACCGAACGCACGCTAACGCTGACGCCCGCAACGGCGCGTTTCCTGGCCTGGACGGCGCTGGCGACGTTCCCGGCGATCGGCTTTGGTGCGAGCGCGATCTTGTGGTGGAAGCGCCGTTAGGGTCGATCGTTTGGCTGGTGCTTTTGGGGCGTCCGGCGCGATCGTTCCCTAGCGATCGCGGTGGGTGAACGGCTTCGCATCGCGTCCGGCATAGGTCGCCGCCACATGCCCGTCACCCACCAACTTGTACTTATACGTCACCAGCCCATCTAGGCCCACCGGCCCGCGCGGCGGCAACGTCTGCGTACTGATGCCCACTTCCGCACCGAAGCCGTAGCGGAACCCATCCGAGAAGCGCGTCGAGCAGTTGTGAAACACGCCCGCACTATCGACCCGCGACAGGAACGCGTCGGCAGTCGCCTGGTTCTCCGTGACGATCGCGTCCGTATGCCGCGAAGCATAGGTCTGGATATGCTCCAACGCCGCCTCGAAATTCGCAACGACCTTAATCGCCAGCACCAGATCGCTGTATTCCGTAGACCAGTCCGCCTCCGTCGCCGCTTCGATGGTGGCCGATTCACTTTCGGCACGAGCGCGCGTCGCCTCATCGCCCCGCAGCGTTACGCCCTTGGCTTGCAGCGCCGCGATCGCCCGAGGCAAAAACTCCGCCGCGACCTCCTCATGCACCAGCAGCGTCTCCACCGCATTGCACGCCGCCGGGTACTGTACCTTCGAGTCCACGACGATCTCCACCGCCTTGTCGAGGTCAGCTTCGCGATCGACGTACACGTGACAAATCCCGTCCGCGTGTCCCAGCACCGGGATGCGCGTGTTGTCCTGCACGAAGCGCACGAACGAGTTCGAGCCGCGCGGAATAATCAGATCGACGTAGCGATCGAGCGACAGCAGCGTCTGGATTTCCTCGCGCGTCGTCAGGAGCTGCACCGCGTCCGGATCGATGCCCGCCGTCTCCAGCCCGCGCCGCACCGCCGCAACGATCGCCCGACAGGACTGCACCGCCTCGCGCCCGCCCTTGAGGATTGCGCCATTGCCCGACGCGATCGCCAGACTCGAAATCTGAATCGCCGCATCCGGGCGCGCCTCGAAGATCACGCCCAGCACGCCCAGCGGACAGGTAACGCGCTGCAACACCAGCCCGTCGTCCAGCTCGCGATCGATTTGCACCGCGCCGATCGGGTCGGGCAGCTCGCCGACGTCGCGCACACCCGCGATCGTTGCGGCCAGCTTGGTATCGTCCAGCTTCAGGCGATTGTAGAGCGGCGTGGCGATACCGTCAGCTTTGGCCTGCGCGCAGTCGGCAGCGTTGGCAGCGAGGATCTCTGGCGCGGCGGCTTCGAGGGCGTCGGCCACGGCGGCGATCGCGGCGCGGCGATCGGCGGTCGGCAGAATCGCCAGACGTTTCGCGGCGTCGCGGGTGCGGCGGGCGATCGCCGTTAGGTCGCTGGTAGAAACTTCGGACGTGGAGCTAGGAACGGTCGCGGTCATGGGTGATGAAATTCGATCGGTGATTCGGTCGGGGTCTCGATTGAGACTAAACAAAGACTATCGTTCCAACGCTCTGCGTTGGAATGCCTTGTTAGACGCTCTGCGTCGAGTCACGCGGGCGGAGATTCTCGATCGGTTTTATCGATGTCCTTCACTTTAAGCGATCGGCCGCCGCTTTTTAATGCCATCGATCGGTCGTAGATCGCCGCAATTGGCAACGTTCTCGCTATTATCAAATTAGCGAATTTTGTCTAGATTTTAGTTCGTCCATTTCCGGCCTCGTTTTTGAGAGCCGATCGTGGCATTAGATTCGCCATCCACAGACTTTCCCGAGCGCGGCTTACCGTCACCTTTTCTCTGCGCCAATCGCCGCTAGAGACTCCGACGATCGCCCCGGCTTAGCTATGATTCCCCGTCTACTGCGCCTCTCGAATTTCTTTAGCTACCGCGATGCGACGCTGGATTTTTCCGGTCTGAATACCGCCTGTATTTGTGGCGAAAATGGTGCGGGAAAATCGTCGCTACTCGAGGCGATTTCCTGGAGTGTTTGGGGCAAAACCCGCGCCTCGAGCGAAGACGAAATTATCAGCATCGGCGAGCGAGAAACCCGCGTCGATTTTACATTTGAATCCCAGGGACAGGGATTTCGGATCGTGCGATCGCGCTGTCGCGGGCAGGCCAGCTCGCTAGAATTTCAGGTAGAGACGCCGCTGGGCTTCCGGGCGATTACGGCCAAGGGTACGAAGGCAACGCAGAAGAAAATACTCGAAACGCTCAATCTCGACTACGAGACGTTTGTGAATTCGGCCTACCTACGGCAAGGGCGCGCCGACGAGTTTATGCTCAAGCGCCCGAACGAGCGTAAAAAGGTGCTAGCCGACTTGCTGAAGCTCGATCGCTACGAAGTCCTGGCGAAGCGGGCGCGCGAGGTCATGAAACAAGCGAAAGTCGAAGCGGAAGCGCTCGATCGCCAGCTCGAAGAACTGAAAATTAAGGCCGCCGACCTGGACGATACGGCGGAGGAAATCGCCGCTACTGAAGACACGATCGCCGCGCTCCGAAAACAGCAGCAAAGCGACACCGAGCGCACCGGCCAACTGCGCGATCGTCTCACCCAGCGTCAGGGCTGGCTACAGCGCCAGACTTGGCTAACCGAGCAGCTCGAAACCAACACCCGCGATCGCGCCCGCAACGCCGCCGACCTCGATCGCACCCGCGCCCGTCAAGCTCAGCTCGCGCAACTGCTCGATCGCGCCCCGCAAATCGAAGCTGCCCTGGCCGACTACGAGCGCCTGGGTAAAGAGCTCGCCGAATCCGATCGTCGCTTTTACGAACACCAGCAGCTCCAGACCCGCCGCCACGACCTCGCGACTCAGCTCGATCGTCAGCTCGCCGATGCCCAGCGCCAGTTTCAGATCGTCCGCGCCGACCTCGATGCCCTCGAGCGCCAGCTCGCCGAGGCGCAAAAGGTCGCCCAGCGCGGCGACGGCCTGACGGAACCCAACGAGCGATTGACCGCCGCGCGCGATCGTCTCAAGCAGCTCGATCGCCTGCAAACCGAGGTCGCGCCCCTGGAGCAGCGCCGCCAGCAGCTGGACACCCAGCGCGATCGCCTGCGCGTCCAGCTCGAGTCCCAGCGCGATCGTCGCCGCGAACAGATCGCCCAGCTCTCCGGCCACGACGCCCGCCGTCAGAAGCTCACCGTCCAGCTTCAGGGTTTGGCCGACTCCCTCGGCAACCTGGAGAACAAGCAAGTTTATTTTCACCGCGTCCAGGAAAAGGGCGTCGAGCGGCGCAGCTTCCTCGAGCGGCTCCAGGCGCAGGCGTCGGAGTGCAAGCAGCAAATCGAGGAATTCGAGCGTAAGGTGAGCTTGCTCGACGAGCCCGACGCGCTCTGCCCGCTCTGCGATCGCCCGCTGGACGGCCAACACTGGCAGCACGTCTCCGAAAAGCACGCCCGCGATCGCAAAGCGCTCAACAACCGGCTCTGGCTACTCGGCGAACAAATCGCCACCGCCCGCCGCGAAATCGACGTGTTGCGCCAGGAATATCGCAGCGTCCAGCACGGCCTGAAGCCCTACGACGCCCTACGCGAAAAGCGCGGCCAGCTCCAGGCACAGCTCGAAGCCTGCCAAACCGACGCCGATCGCCTCGCGCAGCTCCAGACCGAAGCCGACGCGATCGCGACACAGCTCCAAACCAACGACTACGCTCCCGAACTTCAGGTCGAGCTGCAGACTTTGACGATCCAGCTCGAAACCCACGCCTACGACGAGCGCGACCACGCCCTGGTTCGCAGCGAAGTCGAAAGCCTGCGCTGGGTGGACATCGAGCGCGCCAAAATCGAGCAGGCGGAACGGACGATCGCCCATCTGAACCAGCGCCGCCCCGAGCTGGTCGCCGAACGCGATCGCCTGTCGCAAGTCTGCGAGACCCTGCCCGTCGAGTCCGAGTTCGCCCGCGATCTCGCCGAACTCGATCGCCAGCTCGCCGAACTGGCCTACAGCGCCGACAAGCACAACGAACTCCGCCAACAGGTCAACAGCGCGCGCGGCATCTTCTCCGACGCCGAAGCCCTCGAGTCCGCCCGCAGCGAGCAGCCGCAATTGGCCGAGTCGATCGCGGCGATCGACTCGCAAATCGCCAACCGAGACCGCGAGCGCCAAACCCTGACCGATCGGCAAACCGAAATCGCCGAACAGCTCGCCGCGCAACAAACCGAGTGCCCCGACCCCGCCGCCGACATCGCGACCCTCGATCGGCAAATGCAGGAGCGCCGCGCTGAAATCGAGCGCCAGCTCTCCCACCTCGGACGCCTCCAGCAACAAAGCCACCAGCTCGAACAGCTCACCACCCAAATCGACGCCCGCCGCAGCGAAATCGACGCCTTGCGCTACCGCCAGCGCCTGCACGCCGAACTCGATCGCGCCTTCGGCAAAAACGGCCTTCAGGCACTGACGATCGAAACCGTCCTGCCTCAGCTCGAAGCCGAAACCAACCGCCTGCTCGCCCGCCTCAGCGGCAACCAGCTCCACGTCCAGTTCGTGACCCAAAAAGCCCGCAAGCGATCGCGCGCCAAGTCCTCACGATCTTCCAAGCCCTCGAAGTCTAACGGCAAAACCGCCACGCTCCAAGCCATCGCCGACGCTCCGATCGAGACCCTAGAAATCTTTATCGCCGACACCCAGGGAACCCGCGCCTACGAGACCTACTCCGGCGGCGAAGCGTTCCGCATCAATTTCTCGATCCGGCTGGCGCTATCGCGGCTGCTCGCCCAGCGATCCGGCGCATCGCTCCAGCTCCTCATCGTCGATGAAGGCTTCGGGACACAGGACGAGCGGGGGCGCGAGCGGCTGGTGTCGGCGATCGAGGCGATCGCCAGCGATTTCGCCTGCATCCTTGCAGTAACGCACATCCCCAGTCTGAAAGAGGCCTTTCAAACGCGCATCGAAGTCACCAAATCTAGCCAGGGTTCACAAATCCAGCTCGTCACCTAAAGCGAGCCACCGCGCTAGAGTTAAGGGAGAACCAGCACAAACACCTAAAACCCATGCAAGAGATTCCCCAGTGGATGGATTACGTCGCCGTCGGTTTCGCCGTTCTGATTCTGATTGGCAGTGGCTTTATGGTCTCGAATGGAGCTGTCGAGGCCGAGCGCGATCTCAAGCGTAAGTAAGGCCAACATGGTGCATTGTGACCTGACTCGACCTGGGAGAATCTAATCAATGAGACCCTCCCAGCTGATTGACGGACAAAAGTGATTAGAGGAGCTTGTAAAGCCTGACAGTGTGGCG
>CALCCD010000130.1 GCA_937899645.1 uncultured cyanobacterium
TAGCCCCCTAACCTACACCAATCTCGCCCCCTTTTTAGATGCGTTTACCCTGGTTTGCCTGTCGTTTATCTCGAAATGCGCGTCGCCGATCTTCCACGGACTTTTCGCCCAGCTTCCCGAGAGCGCCAGCACACGAGAGTCGATCGAGCAGCGCATCGATCTCACCATCGCTGAGATTCCCGAGCTTGATTTCTTCCGGCTGCGCGAAGCCGCTCACCCCGCCGCGAATATTTCGCCACTGCTCCGGGCGCGCCGTCCCCACGATCGCCACGGGCACGCCATGCGTGTGCAGGTGTTTAAGCTGCTGTTCGAGCTGCGGGCGATCGCACAGCCCCAACTCGTCGAGACAGAGAACAACCCGTTTCTGGCTCGGCGGTAGCTCGATATCCGTCGGGATGCCCGAACCGCCGTCATCGGCATACCAGACCTCTCGTCCTCGCCGCGCCAGATCCGCCGCCAGCCGCATCAGCAGCGTTGTTTTACCATCGCCCGCCTTTCCCGTAATCGCAATCAGCGGGATGCGCCCGCCCAAGTCGCGATCGGCTTCCTCCAGAATTTCGATCGCGTCGTCATAGGCATCCCGTGCCGCATCCCGCCGCGCCTGGATATCCTCCCAAGTCGCCATCGTCCCGTCGTAAAACTCCGTCTTGCGGTTCTTCTCCGCGCGGTCGAGCAGGTCAGAGACGCGATCGAATCCCGGTGGCGGTTCCGAGCGGCTCGGTTGCGCGCTTGCCTCTTCCGGCGGACGAAGATCGTCGCGATCGCACGACGTAAACTTAATCTCACCAAAGTTCAAATCGACGAAATTCTGCGGTGTTGTCTCCGGCAGTTGCAGCCGCGACATCAGGTTACGGCTAGTCACCCGACCGCCCGCTGTTGTCGGATTGAGCGCTGCGAGCAATCCTGCGGAAAACGCACTCAACTCCGAATCTAGATCCTGCTCGGCAGGCTCGAACGATCGCGACGCCGCCAGTAAGCAACGAGCGCTAGCGTCACCTGACTTTTTAGGATCCACTTCCCGTACATCAAGCAGCGCACCGGAGTAGCAGCAATCTAGCCAAACGACCTGCTGGCGGATTTTGCTGTCTGCCAAGACACCTCGCAGCCAGTCAAACCCGAGGCCGTTCAAACCAGCCTGATTCGTGTCACTGGTCGCGATGAACCCTTCCTTACGGCCTGAGGTTCTACGCCAACCGTGACCGGAGAAGAAAAGTAAAGCCATCTCTGGTGCTTGAGACTCAGAATCTGGCAAGAAAAGATTCTCGATCTTTGTTCTCAACGCTTCTTGAGAGACGAAGGCCGAGGTTGCAACGTAAGGTCTCTTGGACATCGGATCGCTCGCATCGATCGCTTCTGGAAACCGGGCGACGCTGTCAAACCCGCCATACTTTTCTAAGAGGACTTCTGAATAAGTAGTTTTACGTAGAGAAAAGGCGCTCCCAAG
>CALCCD010000131.1 GCA_937899645.1 uncultured cyanobacterium
AGAGAGGGAACTGGGAGGCAGCCGAGCGCCTCTATCGCCAATCGTTAGAGATGTCGGAGGAACTGGGCGATCGCAGCGGCATGGCGAGCAGTTGGGGCGTATTGGGTGATATCGAGCGAAAGAGAGGGAACTGGGAGGCAGCCGAGCGCCTCTATCGCCAATCGTTAGAGATGCGAGAGGAACTGGGCGATCGCAGCGGCATGGCGACTTCGATCGGATGTCTTGGAGAAAACGAACTCGGTCGCGGCAATCTCGATAAAGCTGAAGAGTTATTGACCCAGGCTTTGCAGCAAATGGAAGCACTCGGCATGAAAAGCAGCATTGCCGAAACACAATTCGATCTCGCCCAACTCTGGCAACGCCGCAACAACCCCGATCGCGCTCAACACCATTACGCGATCGCCCGCGACCTCTACACCCAACTCGGAGACGCAAAAGACCTCGAACGTCTCGATCGCGAATTCAACCGCTAACCCCATGACCCTCCAAGAACTCCAACAACAAGCCCTCCAGCTCCCCCCCCACGAACGCCAAACCCTCATTCAAACCCTCCAAAACTCACTCCCGACCCCGCCACCAACACCACGCATCCCCGGCCTGCTGCGCGGCACACTCCGCGACGCCTTCTTCGAGCCCCTCCCCGAAACCGAACTGCAACTTTGGGAATGAACTACCTCCTCGATACCCACATCTTCCTGTGGTGGATATTCGACGACCCCAAACTCGATCGCCAAAGCCGAGAGATCGTCGCCAACCCCAACCACACCATCTGGGTCAGTAGCGCTTCCGCCTGGGAAATCTCGACCAAACACCGCATCGGCAAACTCCCAGAAGCGACAGAACTGCTCGAGCGCTACGATACGCTGCTTGCCGACGCAGGCTTCCGCCCGCTCAGCATCACCACAGCCCATGCCCTACGGGCGGGAAACCTGCCAATCGCCCACCGCGATCCTTTCGATCGAATGCTGATGGCTCAGTCACAACTCGAGCAGATGCCAATCCTGACCCACGATCGCGCCTTTCAACTGGACTTCCTGACAACGATCTCGCCTTAATTCAACACCGCAACAATCTCGCGCCCAACACCACCTCGCGATCGCCCGCGACCTCTACACCCAACTCGGAGACGCAAAAGACCTCGAACGTCTCGATCGCGAATTCAACCGCTAACCCCATGACCCTCCAAGAACTCCAACAACAAGCCCTCCAGCTCCCACCCCACGAGCGCCGCCAACTCGCCGCCATCCTCCAAGACTCCCTGACACCAACCCAAACACCCCAACCGCTCAACCTGCAAAACCAGCCCTTTGTCGGCATGTGGCGCGATCGCCCCGAAACCCAAAACAGCACGACCTGGGTTCGTGGCCTGCGCCGTCAACAGTGGCCGCGCCACAACCTCAGCCGCGAAACCGAACAATGAACGAAATCGCGATCGACACCGACATCATCATCGACCTTGCCAACGGCGACACCCAAGCCATTGCCCGCCTGCAAACCGAAAGCAAAATACACCGCCTGCTCCTCCCTGCCATTGTCGCGATGGAACTCACGGTCGGATGTCGCAATAAGCAAGAGCTGCAAGCCCTCGATCGACTCTTGGAGCAATTTGACATCCTGGAACACGGTCAAAACGTGACCGACATCGCCATCGAACTCCTCAGAGTACTCCACGGAAATAAATGTCCAGTATTCAGGATTCGAGCACTGAGCTTGTCGAAGTGCGTCACACCCAGGCTTCGACAAGCTCAGCCTTCATTGGCGGCTTCTGGACAAATATATTTGTGGAGTGCTCTCAGACGCTACACCCTCAGCCACGGCTTGCAAATCCCCAACGCCATCGTTGCCGCCACCGCGATCGCCAACCGCGTCCCACTACTCAGTAAAAACCAACGCGACTACCGCTTCATCGCCCAACTCAACCTGCTGCCGTACCCCTAACTGTGGCAGGCGAACCTAATATTCCACCCGCTGCCGCGACGCCTTGAGCTGACTGCGCTTGCTCTTCTGCTCCAAACGCCGCTTCTTCGCCGCCTTCGACGGCTTCGTCACCTTGCGCTTCTTCGGCAGCACCATCGCCGACTTAATCATCTCCCGCAGCCGATCGAGCGCCTCCTTGCGGTTCTGCTCCTGCGTGCGATGCTGCTGCGCCTTGATGACGATCGTGCCATCCTTCGAGACCCGACGATCGCGACGCGCCAACAGCCTCGCCTTCACGAAACCCGGCAGCGACGAGCCCGCAACATCGAACCGGAGGTGGATCGCCGTCGCCACCTTGTTCACGTTTTGGCCGCCCGCCCCCTGAGAGCGTACCGCGCTCAGCTCGATTTCCGACGCTGGGATAATGAGGTTGTGGTTAATCTGAAGCATGGTCTCGATCGTTGGGTGCTGTCCGGATGATAGGTGCGCGAAGTCGCCGCACGAACCCGCACGATCGCCATTCGTTACCACTTCGATCGAGCCTAGCGCGCCGCCGACAGAATTTACGTTTCTTTACTACAGATAACATTTGCACCGGAGCCCTGGGAATGGGCAGTTCCCGATCGCGATCGTCCGCCGACTGGGGAATTGGCAGCCGAGAAATCGGCCAAGAGCGAATTCGCTACAGTAGACATAGCTTCACCAGAAAAACTTCACAATTTCCAGCCCGTACCGCACATGACCGTCCAACAGAGTCACTACGAAGAGGTGCTCGCCCGATACAGCCGCGCCGAAGATACGATCGCGCTACTGCGTCGCCACCGCCCCTACCTCGAAGCGATTCCGAGTCTGCGCCGCCCGAACGAAAGCCTGATCCCGATTCCGTTCCCGCTGATCCGCCTCCACGACTCGATCGCCCAGGACGGCCTAAAAAACTCGATCGGCGCACAGGAAACCATTTGTCTGCCCTGCGAGTTCGGCGCGATCATGTGCGAACCGGACTGGAAAATCAAAACCGGCATCGAAATTTTCATCCTCGTCCATCGCCCCAACGAAGAACTATCCGACCTGTTGCTGCGCTGGCGCAAAATTCAGGTGCTGCTGGCAAAAGGCTACGAGTGGGTGATGCCGTTTCGCTACCGCCATATTTTTTGCGACGCTGCCGAGCGGATCTTCCCGCTGTTCGTGCTGTTCGACGAGACACCGGAGCGCGTGCGGCGCGGCCTCTCCGGGGCGCAGTTGCCCTATGTCATCGAGTTGATGGGAGCTGAGGAGCTGGAGACCGAAGCGCTCGAGGAGCTGTTTCTCGATGCCGAGTCGGAGCAGCCGTCGGTCGATCGCGCGGATTAGAGTACGCCGATAAAATATCCAATTTGCAGATTTGCAGTAGGGGCGTCACGGCAGTGCGCCCGCGATATCGTTCGCTCGACACCGGCATCCGGGCGCATTGCCATGCGCCCCTACGACAGAATTAGCTGTCGATTTTTCGAGTGCGCTTAGCGGCTCTGGCGATCGACGCGATCGACCACCGCGCGAATTTCCACATCGGTCAGCTCGACCGGCTCGAACGCGGGAGACTCGCCTGCCTCACACAGCCACAACAAAAACTCCGTATTGCCCGCAGGCCCCGTAATCGGCGACCCGGCCAGACCGCGCACCTGCCAGCCCAGCTCGGAAGCTGACTCGATCGCCCCACGAATCGCATCCACCTTCGCTGCCGGATCGCGCACCACGCCGTTTTTGCCGATGCGCGCCTTGCCCACCTCGAACTGCGGCTTAACCAGGACAACCATCTCGCGCGGCGACACCAGCAGCCGATGTAACGCCGGGAAGATTTTCGTTAGGGAAATAAACGACACGTCCGTCACGCCCAGGTTGGGACGCGGATCGCCTTCGCTGTAGAGCTCTTCGGCCTGGAGGTGGCGAATATTCGTGCGCTCGCGGATAACGACGCGATCGTCCGTTTGCAGCTTCCAGGCCACCTGGCCGTAGCCTACATCGACGCCGTAGACCCGCATCGCGCCGTTTTGCAGCAGGCAGTCCGTAAAGCCACCGGTGGAGATACCCGCATCGAGACAAACGCGATCGCCCATCGCGATCTCGAACTCTTTCAGCGCCCCCGCCAGTTTCTCGCCGCCCCGCGACACGAACCGCGCGCGCGGCTTGACGGCGATCTCCGACTCGATATCCACTGCCGTACCGGGCTTGTCGATCGGGCAGTCGTTGACTTTCACTTCACCCGCGCGAATCCAGCGCTGCGCCAGTTGCCGCGACTCGCACAGGCCGCGATCGACGAGGAGCGTATCGAGACGTTGTTTGGGCATGATGGGCGATATGAAGGTCGATCCAAACTCGGGTACGCAGCGACGACACTACGATCGACGATCGCCGCGACGCGCCGGGGTAGGCTTTCCAGGCTCGGATTTCTGTGTGGATTTCTGCGCGGGCTTCGGCGCTTGCTCGGCTTCGTAGGTTTCGTAAGCCGCGACGACACGCTGCACCAGCGGGTGACGCACCACGTCGGCAGATGTCAGCTTGCAGAAGCCGATGCCGTCAACTTTTTTAAGAATGCGCTCGGCGACGATCAGCCCCGAGGTCTGGTAAGACGGCAGGTCGTTTTGGGTGATGTCGCCCGTTACGACCATCTTCGAGCCGAAGCCGAGGCGGGTCAGCACCATCTTCATCTGAGCTGGCGTGGTGTTCTGCGCTTCGTCGAGGATCACGAAGGCATTGTTGAGCGTGCGGCCGCGCATGTAGGCCAGCGGCGCGACTTCGATGATGCCCTTCTCCATCAGGTCGGGGATTTTCGCAGCGTCGATCGTTTCGTAGAGCGCGTCGTAAAGCGGACGCAGGAACGGGCTGACCTTCTGCTGGAGGTCTCCAGGCAAGAAGCCGAGCTTTTCGCCCGCTTCGACGGCGGGTCGCGTCAACACCAAACGCTCGTACTCGTTCGAGAGCAGTGCCTGTACGGCCATCATCGCCGCGATGTAGGTTTTGCCCGTTCCGGCAGGCCCGATACAGAAGGTCAGATCGTTGTTGCGGATCGCCCGCACGTACTGACGCTGGTGGAAAGTCTTGGCGCGGATCTGCTCGCCCCGGCGCGTCACGATCAGTACGTCATCGCGTAGGTCTTGCAGCTCGCCTTCGCGAGCGGTGTCCAGGGCGTGGGCGGCGGTCTTGATATCGACTTCCGTGACGGCCTTGCCGATGCTCCACTGGGATTCGAGCAGGTTAATCAGCTTCAGGCAGCGGGCGACGGCCTTCTCTTTGCCGCTGACTTCCACGTCTTGTCCGCGCAGCACCAGGCTCGTTCCGGTGAGGTTGCCGAGTATCGTTAGGGTTTTCTCCTGGCGGCCCGCAAGGGCGATCGCGCTTTCGATGCTAGGGAGTCGAACGGTAGACCGTTGGGACATTGAGTAGGAGCGGGAAGGTCGATAAAAAGCTGGGGGTGTTTTATTCAGCGGGGCGATCGCGGCGCAGGCGCGGCTTCGGTGGCGGTACGCGCCGCTTCGGACTGGCTGGCTTCGCGTCGCCGGGATTCGCGTCGCCGGGATTCGCGTCGCCGGGATTCGCGTCGCTGGGCTTCGGCGCATCGCCAAAAATATCGAGATGGGCGACTTCGCCTGCCACCTTGGCGCAGGCGACCAGCACGTGACGGATAGCATCGATATTGCGGCCACCGCGCCCGTAGGCTCGCCCGCGATCGCGCTCGTCGATCGCCACTCGTACGAAGACGCGCTGCCGCGATCGCTCGCAGTCCAGCTTCAGCGCCTCGGGGTGGCTGAGGAAAGGCTGCATCAAAAAACGCACGAGCCCGACGTAGTCCGGAGCGGCTTCAGAGCTGGGCTCGGGGCTCGCGTCGGGACTGGCGTCGGGCGCTGTGATGTTCGATGGAACGTCGCGGTTAGGCGTCGCTTCCGGATTCGAGGAGCTCGAAGACATTGTTCTTACGCAGGAGAGAACGAACCGTCTCGGTCGGCTGTGCGCCTTGCTTGAGACGACGCACGATCGCTTCGGTGTTGAGGCGAACTTCGTCGGTGCGGGGGTTAAAGAAACCCAGCTCTTCGAGGGGACGACCGTCGCGACGCGAGGTGCTTTTGGCGGCAACGATGCGGTAGCTAACTTCGCGTTTTTTGCCGAAGCGCTTCAGTCTGAGTTTGATCATTTTTGCTGTGTGCTGTGGGGATTCGCGAAGGTCGCGAATCGAAGAAAATTTTACCGGAGTAACATTATACGGCTCTGGCCGTCGAGATCTACCCCCGCCCACAAAATCGCGTCGGGAGCAGTTGCTTTTCGCTTATCGTTCCCACGCTCTGCGTGAGAATGCCTCTACGGACGCTCTGCGTCCTGTTATCGCGCGACGCAGAGCGTCTGGGGAAGCTACGTTGCCCACGCAGAGCGTGGGAACGATGCAGTGCTTTGCCAACTGGGAACGTCAGATTCAAGTTCCTAGCGGCTTTGCAGATCGGCGGCTTCGGAGATGGCCGGAATCTCGGCACGTTCGCCGCGCACCGACTGCACCATGCTGTAAATCGCGATCGCCAAGACACCGAGGAACAGCGTATTGATGATGGTTTCAAACAGCAGCGGAATCGAGCCGACGCTGGGGCCGAGTAGGCTGAGCAGGAAGCCGCTAATCGAAAGGATGATGCTGACCAGCAGCGCCTGCATGGCGTTAAAGCGGATGAAGTCGCTAAAGCGATCGTTGCGAACGACGCCGAAGAAAATCCCGAAGAAGACAATCAAGCGACCGAGGGGAATCGCTTCATAGATCTGAATCACCGGCACGAGGGGCACGAACAGCAGTTGCAGCGCCGGAACGTCGCGGAAGATGAAAGCGGCGAAGTCGAGGCTTTCGATCAGCGGAATTAGGTAAAAGGCAGCAGCGCCGATGCGCTCCGACCAGGGCATATTGTCATTCATGGGGCTTTTTGCTGCGGGTCGGCAGGCGAAGTCGCCTGTTTTTAAGAAATTTCTCTATTGAATATAGCAAGATGCTTCCCGGCAGGATCGTGCCGCAGTTGGCGGTCATCTGGCGTCGCGACGGGCGGGCTCGAACAAATCGGATTCCAGGTAGCGTAGCTCCGAGTACGGCCCGATCGCCCGCAGGATCTGCTTGCCGTAGCTGCGGTAAATCGCGCGGCTGTCGAATAGGGCAACGATGCCGCGCGCGGCACATACCGGGGCGATCGCCTGCTGGAGCGTCCGCATTGCTTCGGGCAGTAGATAGCGGCGAAACCAGTCCTGGCGCTGCTGTTTGTAGCGGGCGACGCGACCGGCTACTAGCGGATGTTCCAGGGGCGGCAGCGGCAGCGTCGAGATGGCGAGCAGTTGCGGCGTCGGTAGCTCTCGCTGGCGATCGCACCAAAAATCCCAGCCGCAAACGAGGATATCCGACTCGTTCAGATCCTCGCGCTCGACTTTGATACGCGAGCCGAACTCCGCCGCCAGCAGTGCCCCGATCGTCTGTTTCAGCGGTTCGTCGCCAATGGCAATCGCCATCGGAATCGTCTCGGCCCGCGAGGATTTTGGCGCGCTGCTTGCCGAATTGCCTTCGTCATCGGGCAGTGTGGCAATCCGAATCAGCGTGTGCAGCTCGTCGAGCAGGCGGGGCTGATATTGCGGCGTATTGGGCAGCGGCAGGCGATCGGGCAGGTACAGCCGAATGCCCGCCGTCTGACGATCGGGATTGAATCGCACGCAGGTCGCGTCCTCCAAGCCCAGCTCGTCGGCCAGGTAGTCGCGCTGGCGATCGTGGGTATCGACCGCGCCATCGATCGCGACCACGGGCTGCTGCGCCCAAACTTCGGCCAACACCGTCGCAAGGCTGGCGGGACTGTGGTGCAACACCAGGCCGCCCGCCCCGCGATCGAGCTGCGCCCAGGAGAAGTAGTTCGGGTCGATGAGCTTGTCTTTCAGCCGCGACCAAACGCCCTCGCCACCGGCCAGTAAACCGGTCGCCTCACGTAGGGCAGCGCGCTCGTCAATATCGAGCAGGTAAGCGTTGTAGGGGTTGGGCGGGTGTTGGTACAGCGATCGCACCAGTTCGGCGCGTAGCTCCCGCGCGGGGGCTACCCGATCGCCCGCGACCGCCAGCCCTTCACTCCAGGCGCGATCGTCGATATCCAGACTCAGCAACCGCCGCGCTGTGGACGTCAAAATGCCCAAGTCGTCCACGATCGTCGGGACGTGCGCCGGGAAATGTTGGCGCGCTCCCAGGCGATCGGCGAGCCAGTCTTCATGGGAGACCAGCAGCAGTCCGTCGAAGTTTTCGCGCGGCCAGCGATTGCCTTCCACAACTTCGATCTCGCGTGGAATCGAACCCTGCGTCCAGGCTAGAAGCTTTGGAATTTCGTCGGTTTGCAAGTGCGATCGCAGGCGGCGATCGGCTACCAAAATCGCCGCCTGCGGCCAGAGCAACAGCGGCATCAGATAGCCCAGCGCCGCCTGGAACTGCCCGCTGGAGAACGTCCCGGCCTCGATCGACGCACTGCGCCCGAGCCGCATCGCCCGCGCTACCAGCCGCGCCATCGTCAAATAATGCGGCCAGCAATAGTTTGAATGGGCGCGCAAAAACTCCCGCAGCGCCGCGTGTACTTCGACCTCAATCACGAACCCGCACTCGCTTTGTCCGCTGCGACAAAGCCGAGATCGTTGCCGGTTCCGGCATGGACGCGCGCCAGCTTTTCGTATTTTTCGGCGTGTTCGATCAGCTCTGCGGCCTGTTCGTCGCTGACTTGGCGCACGACTTTTGCCGGGACGCCGATCGCGAGCGATCGCGGCGGCACGTCCTTCGTCACCAGCGCGCCCGCGCCGACGATGCTGCCTGCACCCACCGTGACGCCATCGAGAACCACGGCCTTGATGCCGATCAAGCAGCCGCGCTCGACTTTTGCGCTATGCACCACCGCGCCGTGACCGATCGTCACAAAATCTTCCAGCACTGTCGGCAAGCCCGGATCGCCGTGCAAAATTGCGCCGTCCTGGACGTTGCTGTGCGCGCCGATCGCGATCTCCTCCACATCCGCCCGCAGCACTGCGCCGTACCAGACGCTCGCGCCTTCCCCGAGCGTCACGCGCCCCAGCACCGTCGCGTTGCCCGCCACAAACGCCGCCGCGCGGCAATCTACCGGCGGCCAGACGCCAGAAATCGAAGCCGTTGCGACAGGCACACTCGGGCTCGCGATCGGCTCTCGTTCTGGGGCCACGGCACTCTCCACTCGAAAAAATCAACACTAACTACAATAGTCGGTAGGTTGGGACTCGATCGAGCCGCCAGACTGTCTCTGCATTCCGCGCTAGCCCGAATCCTCTGACTTCAGCACATGGATCTCGAAATCGACTACGCCGCCCAGTACCCCATCTTTGGCCCCGAGATCGCCTGCCCCCACTGTCGGCAGATGATTCCAGCGCTGACCCTGACTGACAGTTACTTGTGCTCGCGCCACGGCGCGTTCGAGGCGAATCCGGAGACCGGCGACCTCGTTCATTTGCAGTCGAATCGGCGCTGGCGCAACTGGGAAGGCCGCTGGTATCGGCAGCACACTCACCCGGATGGCATCCGCTTCGAGATTCACGAGGCGCTCGATCGTCTCTACACCAAGGGCTATCGCGCCACGCGCGTCATCGTTGCGGCGCGCTATAAATCACTGGTGGCGAACTATCTCGATCGCGGCGTCTCCTACCGCAACCCGGACGATCCTTCGCCGCTGAAGCTCTACGGCCTGCCGGTGCAGTTCAGCCCCAGCGCCGACGCCGAACCCTGCTGGGGCACGATCAATTTCGAGCTGGAGCAGGAGCCGGGAGCGCCGGTGCGCTATCCGTATTTTCAGGTGTTGGAATAGCTGAGCATCGATCGCAAATATAAGGCTTGAATACTTTGCAAGATGATGAATACCTTCAAGCAAAATCTGAAGTACATTGAAAATTGGCTCGAAAGAAACAATAGAGAGTCTTATTTTGCCTTGGAAGAAGGGCTCGAAGCCGACGAGTTTCCTAAATATCTTGACGACCTAGATTTCTCACTGCCGAAACACTTTTACGATTTGTATGAGTGGCGTAATGGCATGGAGTGGTATGACAATCCCACCTACGGAATGAGTCCTTACCGGCTCATTCCAGGGTATACATTCAATTCTCTTGAAGCGTCTCTAGAAATACACGACGCCTATTTTGAAATAGTACGTGAGATCTTCGAGTACGAAGCCAGGGAAACTAAGCAAGGTCACAGCAGTCACTATGGAATCGTTAACTGCTGCTTTCTTCCAATCCTGACCCTAGACCACCGAACTCATATCTTTCTCCTGGGCAATAACCGAGAGGATGGTAGTTATCCGTTGGTATATATCGCATTCGATGACGGGCTGAGCTTTTGCTTTGATAGTTTGTCTGGAATGATTTCCACCTTTTTTGAATGCTTTAAGAGTGGTGCGTACTACACGCAACAGCGACCTAGCGGAGAGGTGGAATTGCGACAAAACTCAGAGGCTTGCCGCCAGATTGAGAGAAGATTCAACCCAATTTGCTACAGAAATCTGAGCTAGACGTATCTGAATGCACCATGCTTCTATCCGTACGGCCAACATCCGCCGTGCGATCGCCTTTTACGAACAGCTCGGCTTCGAGGTCTGCGAGCGCTTCACGGCGGGTATCACGCTGGCCTGCTGGATGGAAGGGCGCGGCGAACTGACGGGACGCATCGAGCTGATCGAAATCCCCGCGCCGAAACCCGCGCCGGATGCATTCGGCGACGAGCATTACGTCGGATACTACCATCTCTCGTTTGATTTGGGCGATCGCGTCGAGTCCCTGCCCGACTGGCTCGACGCCCTCCAGGCTCGCGTCGCGTCCGAATTCGATTTACCTGACCTAAAAATTCTGCTCGAGCCACAGCAGCAACAAATCGGCGAAGGCATATACGAAGTCGCCTTCATCGCCGACACCGACGGCTTGCCGCTGGAATTCCTGCGCCGCTTGCCGAAGCTGGCCTAGTCGGCTTTGCGGAGAAACTCGCGCCGCACCCGATCGAGTACCCCATCGCGATCGACGCGATCGAGAATATCGCGCACCACCGTATCCGCCCCCAACGGCCCCCAGGTGCAGCCCCGTTCGAGGTACTCTTTCGCCGCCTGTCCCACCAGATAGCCGCCGACCCCCGCGATGCCCGCCTGCGCGATCGCCGAGCCGATCATTCCCGGCACGCCCAGGATCTTCGCCGTCCCCAGGCTCATGCCCGTCAGCATCTCGCCCAGCAGCAGCCCGCCATTGCTCCAGACGATCGTTTTGAGTAAGCGCCCCGCTTCGTGGTTGGTCATCGGCAGGCCGTAGAGCTGCGCGAGCTGACGGATGCAGAGCAGGTCGGCGACCGTGCCGCCGAGAACGTCGATCGCCAGCAGCGGATTGCAGGCCACCACCGCCGACTTGGTGCGGACGAAATTCCAGATCAGGTCGTCGGCATCGCGATCGCGCAGCTCGATCGCCGTCGTCGCCAGCTCGGCCTCGAGGCGCTGTGCCTGGATTAGCGCGTTTACGGCTAACAGAATCTCGCCGTCGCGTCGAACGAGGCGGACGATCGTGCGTTTCAAGTCGTCGAGCTGCGGCAGGGGCGCGTGCCAGCGCGGGCGATCGTCACTGGGCTCGGCGATCGGGACGAGGGCTGGCTGAGCGGCGACGAGAACGATTTCATCGGGTCGAAGCGGGAGCTGCTGGCGATCGCCCAGTGCCTGCAAGCGGCGCACGATCGTCTGGCGATCGACCTCGGGATAGAGATCGATTTTGTTGAAAACCACGACGATCGGCTTGCCGCTTTGCCACAGCTCGCAGAGCGCGCCGTACTCGGTTTGGGTCACGTCGCCGGAGACCACGAACAGCACCGCGTCCACTTTTTGCGCCACGTCCGTCGCCATCGCCGCGCGGGCGTCGCCGTCGATTTCATCGATTCCCGGCGTATCGATCAGCTCCAGGCGCAGCGGGCGATCGGGCGCAACGTCATCGATGAGATCCCAGCTTTCGGCACTCTCGGTTTCCCGCTCGATGACCTCGATCGCGCTTCGGGTTGCGTCAGTCGCATCGCGTGCCACCGTGGGAATCGATCGACTGACCGAATCGGCGACATCTAGCGCCGCCTCCCAATCGTCCCAAAGCAGCGACTGCGGCCACTTCGTCACGCCATTGGTCGGCCCGGTTTGCAGCAGCTCGCGACCGAGCAAGGCGTTAATTAGCGCCGACTTGCCCCGGCTGACCGCGCCGAACACCGCTAAGCGAAACACCCCGCGATCGAGCTTGTCGATCGCGGCTTGGAGTGCCGTAATGCCGTCGCGCTGGCGCTTGGCGAGCGCGACGCTGCGATCGCTCGGGCGGCGCTGCGGCTGCGGGCGATCGTAGCGATCGAGACTTTGCTGGAGGCTGAGGCGGGCGCGGAAGCGTGCGAGCCGCCGCTGTTTGCGGGAAAGGGGCATCGGTGGCGTGGGGCGTATTGCTGCGTACTGGCTGGCGTGGGTCGCAGTTCTAATGACGCCTATTGTCGCGAATTTTCGCCACCGGGAAGCCGAACTCGCGGCGCGATCGCGATGCAATGACATCTGTGCGAGCGCTGATACCGTAGGATCGACTCGCGCGAATCCTCTACCCCAAAGTTGCCCGACGTGAACGTCTTCGTCTATCACACTCCCGAACTGACCCCGATCGACCCGCTGCCCGACTGCGCGGTCGTTATTGACGTGCTGCGTGCGACGACTACGATCGCCACCGTCCTCGATCGCGGCGGCGCAGCGGTGCAGGCGTTCAGCGACATCGACGAACTGCTGGCCGCCAGCGAAAGCTGGAATGCTGACAAGCGCCTGCGGGCGGGCGAGCGGGGCGGCGCGACGGTCGAAGGCTGTGACTGCGGCAACTCCCCGCTGGAATACACCGCCGAAGTCGTCAGAGGGCGACGCCTGTTCCTCAGCACCACGAACGGGACGCGCGCCCTGGAGCGGGTTGCCGACGCCTCGACGGTGTTGACCGCTGCGTTGGTGAACCGGCAGGCCGTGGTCGAGTACATCGCCAAAACCCAGCCGGAAACCGTGGCGCTGGTTGGCTCCGGCTGGCAGGGCGGCTACGCGCTAGAAGATACCGTCTGTGCGGGTGCGATTCTCGAAGGACTCTTGAGCGCGACGGGCATGAAGCTGAGCGAAATCGCCGCGAACGATGAAGCCGTGGCCTCGGTGGCGCTGTATCGCCAATGGCACGATCGCCTCGACGATTTGATGCGCGTCGCCACTCACGGTCAGCGCCTGCTACGCCTCGACGCCGATCGCCTCGATATCGCCTACTGCGCCGAGCTGGATACGATCGCCACCGTGCCGATCCAGTCCGAGCGCAGCGTGTTGGTTGCAGCCTCGTAGCTGCCGAGCGTCGAAAAAGTCGCAAAAAAGTATTGGTACGTCCGGAAGGTCGATCGCCGCAACGTAATAACAGAGTGGTAGATGCACCCTGATGGCAAACTCCGGCGCTTGCGCTGGAGTTTTTTTTTGCAACCTCAGGCCGAGGACACAGACGCGCTTCGCCCGCTCCTCCCCGTACGACGTCCGTAAAACCTACGAAAAGACTACTGCTAAGATCGGCATATTCCAGAGTTCCACCCAGCGAGCGCGTCGCGTTTGGTATTGGTGAAGCCCACTCCCGTGCCCCGTTTGCTACCGTGTCCCCCCGTTCGCTATGCGTCCTAACCGCTCGTTTCCGACGGTCACGTCGTTCTTTCGCGATCCCGACTTATTCGAGGCACTGCGCCACTTCGTCCTGCCCGCCCTGCTCCGCCGCCGCCATCCCGAAAAGAAGCTGACGATTTGGTGCGCGGCTTGCTCCCACGGCCAGGAGGCCTACAGCATCGCCATCCTGCTCCGCGAATATTTCCCGACCCTGCTGGCGAACTGGCAGTTTGAATTTATCGCCACCGATATCTCGTCCACCGCGATCGCCCGCGCCCGCAACGGCGAGTACAGCACGGAAGAGATCGCGCGGCGCTTGCCCGAGAAATATATCCGCCGCTACTTCACCCGGCGCGGCGAGGCTTGGACGGTATCTCCGGAACTGCGTCTGCTCGTGGAATTCAACGAGCTGGATTTGTGCGAAGACTGGTCGATCGTACCGAAACCGATCGATCTGGTCTTTATGCGAAATGTACTGATTTATTACGATCGGGCAACGCGCAAACATATCCTCGATCGCATGCTGTCGACACTGCGACCCGACGGCTACTTGTTTCTCGGCGCGACCGAAACGATCGTCAGCCTCGGCAACATTTTCGAGCCCGTCCGCTTCGACAAAGCGATCGGCTACCAGGCGCGCCAGTCCTCGGCCTGAGATCGGATTGAAGCGAGCGATCGCCACCGTCAAGGTGAGGGAATCCCGCGCCTTGGCGATTGAATCCACCGAGTCGGCTTCGATACGATACGAATGCATCGCACGATACGGTTAGTTCGCCTCAGCTTGGAGATTGACTGGCATTGGCGATCGCTCCACCGCAGGCATCAGAGGAGGTGCAACGATGAACGGCTCGTTTCGCGTCGGTAGTCTATTCGGCATTCCATTTTACGTAAACACCTCGTGGTTTATCGTCTTGGCGCTCGTCACGCTGAACTACGGCGGACAGCTCGGTGCGACGTTCCCCGAGCTGGGCGGAACGGCAGCGACGCTGCTCGGCCTCGTCTCCGCGCTGCTGCTGTTTTCGTCAGTTCTCGCCCACGAACTCGGCCACAGCTTCGTCGCAATGAGTCAGGGCATCGAAGTTAAATCGATTTCGCTGTTCCTATTCGGCGGACTCGCCAGCTTCGATCGCGAATCGAAAACCCCTAGCCAAGCCTTCTGGGTGGCGATCGCGGGGCCGCTCGTCAGCCTCGGTATCTTCCTAGGGCTGCGCCTGATCCTCAACTCCGCCAGCACGCTCTCGCCGGTTACCGCCATCCTCAGCCTGTTGGCGTCGATCAACCTGGTGCTGGCGCTGTTTAACCTAATTCCCGGCCTGCCCCTGGACGGCGGCAACGTCCTTAAGGCGATCGTCTGGAAAATCACCGGCGATCCATATAAAGGTGTGGTTTTCGCCGGTCGCGTCGGTCAGGTTATGGGCTGGCTGGCGATCGGATTGGGGCTAATCCCGATCTTGCTGGGTGGGGTTCCCCAACTTTGGACGATACTGATCGGCTGGTTCCTGCTGCAAAACGCCGGACGCGCCGCCCAGTCCGCAAAAATCGAGCGTACTCTCTCGAACCGCACCGCCGCCGACGTCGTCTCGCCCAATAGCCCGATCGTCCGCCAAGACCTGACTCTGCGCGAATTCGCCAACCAACACGTCATTGGCAACAGCCGCGAGTGGAAGCGTTTCCTGGTCGTCGATGGAGACAAAAAGCTGGTCGGCGCGATCGCCGTGGACGATACCCGCGCCGTCGCCACCTCCGACTGGGTCAAGACTACCGTCGCCGAACTTACCAAGCCCCTAAGCCTGGAGACGATCGCGGCCAACACCTCCCTGCTCGAAGCGCTACAGACCATGGAGCGCCTCGCGCAGAGCGAGTTGCCCGTCGCCGACGAGAACGGCGCGATCGTCGGCTTGTTCGAGAAAAACACCGCGCTCGAGATTCTGCGCGAAGAGCGCGAGCCCGACCGCAAACGCGAACCCGAACCCGAGCCGACTCTTACAAAAGCGGAATAGATCCGGAAAGGCTATATCCAGCGGCCCCGCTAGTCTCGTTCGCGCATTATTCGGGCGAAATCCGCTTACCTCTGCTACAATTTGACCCTCTGATATCGCATCAGGGGGCGTTTTTTTGTCTCGTGCAATACAGAGTGAAAGCGCACTTTGCTATCTCGCTCGCTCGGGCGGTGGCTGAAATAAAAAACATGAGCTAACCTACACGTAGATCGAAAAAAGCTCGTCAAGCCCAGCGTGGAAAGCCGCAGAATTTACGTCGTTTTCTTTCCGAGCCATCTAATTTAAATAGATGTACGACTATCTGTCATAAGCGACAATTCTTCGCCTCCCCAACGCGGCTCGCGCTAGCTTTAATTTTCTGTTAACAATTTGCACGATTGCGGTATACTTGCCCGGCATGTGGCATCTGCGAAGAGCAGAGCGCATCTGCCGAGTCAGTCATCCGTACTCTCTACAACTGTGCAGACCTTCCGATCGGGGCGCACCTGTCAGTATTCCTCCAATCAGGCAATACTTCGGCTCGGTGTCGAATTCCGGGTGGGACTTAATGTCAATTCTTCGCAGGTTGGCGACATTTTACGTGTTGTCACTGCGTTGGGTGTCTGCATTATCGAGCCCGGATAACTCATAGCATTGACGACCAAATAGGAGTACGAGGAACGCAGAATGACCCAGGCGAACAATGTCATCGTTCAACCTGCTGGCGACGTCGCGCAGCTTTCTGGTGAAGGAAAGCTCGGCGCAACGGACAGCAAAAGCCTTGAGGCGCAAGCTGACGAGCTGCTACGATCGTCAGCCAGCAGTGCTGGGTCGAAGAAAGCGACGAAAACAACCAAGTCGCGCTCCAAGCGCCGTACTCCGGCCACAGTGAAGAAGAAGCACTACACCGAAGACTCGATCCGTCTTTACTTACAAGAGATCGGTCGTATCCGCTTGCTACGCGCTGATGAAGAGATCGAGCTGGCGCGCCTGATTGAAGACTTGCTCTATCTCGAGTGCATCCTCGAAAACTACGAAGATCTTCACGACGTCGAGCTGAGCGAACCGGAGTGGGCGCGCCTTGCTTGGTTCGCCGACCCGATTCGTCTCGGAGTCGTCGAAGCTGCGAAAGACAGCAAGCCGGACACGGAAAAGGACGTGTGGCCGAAAGTCCAGACCGCCCTGGAGTCGGTTTCTCCCGAGCAGCAGAAAGATTGGGAAGCCGCACGGCGCAAGTTCACCAATTCGTTCCGCACGCGCCTGTTCAAGAACCGCCGCGCCAAAGACAAAATGGTTCAGTCGAACCTGCGTCTGGTGGTCTCGATCGCTAAGAAATATATGAATCGCGGCCTGTCGTTCCAGGATCTGATCCAGGAAGGGAGTCTCGGCTTGATTCGCGCCGCCGAGAAGTTCGACCACGAGAAAGGTTACAAGTTCTCGACGTATGCGACCTGGTGGATTCGTCAGGCGATTACCCGCGCGATCGCCGACCAGTCGCGGACGATTCGCCTGCCGGTTCACCTGTACGAGACCATCTCGCGCATCAAGAAAACTACGAAGCTGCTCTCCCAGGAGATGGGTCGCAAGCCGACCGAGGAAGAGATCGCCACCAAGATGGAGATGACGATCGAGAAGCTGCGCTTTATCGCGAAGTCGGCGCAGCTGCCGATTTCGCTGGAAACTCCGATCGGTAAGGAAGAAGATTCGCGCCTCGGCGACTTCATCGAGTCCGATGGCGAAACGCCGGAAGACCAGGTCTCGAAGAGCCTGCTGCGCGAAGATCTCGAAAGCGTCCTCGACACCCTCAGCCCCCGAGAGCGCGACGTGCTGCGCTTGCGCTACGGCCTCGACGACGGTCGTATGAAAACCCTTGAAGAAATCGGCCAGATCTTCAACGTGACTCGCGAGCGCATCCGCCAAATCGAAGCAAAAGCGCTGCGCAAGCTGCGTCACCCCAACCGCAACAGCATCCTGAAGGAGTACATCCGTTAGGTCGTAAGTCCTTCGAGAACGCTGTTGAATAGTTAAGACGCGAGCTTCCCCGGGAGGCTCGCGTTTTTCGATCGCGGCAACATGAGAAGTCCG
The DNA here is from genome assembly GCA_937899645.1 of uncultured cyanobacterium. GTDB lineage: Bacteria > Cyanobacteriota > Cyanobacteriia > Cyanobacteriales > Geitlerinemataceae > RDYZ01. The sequence goes on from CALCCD010000131.1 coordinate 17,669, forward strand.
AATTCTAAACTCGCCGGTCTCTCTTCATTACTCGGAAGCAGTTAAGAAGTCGTACTTTTGGGCTACACACCGATCTCGGCAAGCTTGAGAAGTACGACTTCTGAGATTGCCCGCTCCGTTCCAGCATTCGGAGCGAGATGAGAAGTCGGACTTCTGGGATGCTGCCCGATCGCGCTCAATCGCCTCGCCAACCCCAACTCGTTCTCTGTAGTACGATCGAACGAGCTTAAAAAAACTATTTCATATCTTCCCCGCGAGTTTTATATGTCCGCGCTTGCGTCCGAACCCACCATCACGAACTTTCCGCTCGCCGCCGTCATCGGCCAGGACGCGATCAAACTCGCGCTGCTGCTCTCCGCCGTCGATCCCAGCCTCGGCGGTGTTGCGATCGCCGGACGGCGCGGTACAGCTAAATCCGTCATGGCGCGCGCGATCCACTCGCTATTGCCGCCGATCGAGGTCGTCAAAGACTCGCTCAGCAATTGCGATCCGAAAACGCCCGACACCTGGGACGATCGCGCCCTGGAAACCTACGGAAACTCGACCAACGGCAACAGCGCTGACGATATCGAAGTTCCGACACAGATTATCCGCGCGCCCTTCGTGCAGATCCCGCTGAACACCACCGAAGATCGCCTGATCGGTTCGGTCGATGTCGAGCAATCGGTACGGCAAGGCGAGCCGGTGTTTCAACCCGGACTGTTGGCGCAGGCGAATCGTGGCGTGCTTTACGTTGACGAGATCAACTTGCTCGACGACCAGATCTCGAACCTGCTGTTGGGCGTCCTCACCGAAGGCCGCAACCAAATCGAGCGGGAGGGTATCAGCTTCCAGCACCCCTGCCGCCCGCTGCTGATCGCCACCTACAACCCGGAAGAGGGGCCGTTGCGCGAACACCTACTCGATCGCATTGCGATTACGCTGTCCGCCGATCGCGTGCTGGCCTTGGAAGAGCGCGTCGCGGCGGTCGATCGCGTGCTGGACTACGCGCGATCGCCCGAAGCGTTCCTCCGGCAGTTCGACGACGACATCGACGGCCTCAAGACGCAAATCTTGCTCGCCCGCGAGTGGCTCGAGGACGTGAGCGTCAAGCCCGAGCAAATCGAATACCTCGTTACCGAAGCGATTCGCGGCGGCGTCCAGGGACATCGCGCCGAGCTGTTCGCCATCCGCGTCGCCAAAGCCTCCGCCGCGCTGGACGGACGCACCGAAGTGAATGCCGATGACCTGCGAACCGCCGTCGAGCTGGTGATTTTACCCCGCGCGACGGTCATCCAAACGCCGCCGGATGAAGACGAACAGCAGCCGCCTCCGCCGCCCCCGCCGCCGAGCAATGAAGACGAGGACGACGACCAACAGGACAATAGCGAGGACGACGATAACGACGAGGACAATGAAGACGATCGGCCGGAAGACGAGTCCGTGCCCGATCTGCCCGAAGAGTTTTTGTTCGATCCCGAAGGCGTGATTATGGACGACGATGTGATGGCCTTCGCGCAGACGATGCAAAAGGGCGGCAGTTCCGGCAGTCGCGGTTTGATTTTCTCGGAGGATCGCGGGCGCTACATCAAGCCGATGCTGCCGCGCGGCAAGGTTCGTCGGATTGCGGTCGATGCGACGCTGCGTGCTGCCGCGCCGTACCAGAAAGCGCGCCGCCAGCGCACGCCCGATCGCAACGTGATCGTCGAGCAGAGCGATCTACGAGAAAAGCGTCTGGCGCGCAAAGCCGGTGCGCTGGTGGTCTTCGTGGTCGATGCGTCGGGTTCGATGGCGCTCAACCGGATGAATGCTGCGAAAGGTGCGGTAATTCAGCTCCTCAACGAGGCGTACCAGAGCCGCGACCAAATCGCGCTGATTCCGTTCCGGGGCGAGCAGGCCGAGGTGTTGCTGCCGCCAACGCGATCGATTTCGATGGCGCGCAACCGCCTGGAGACGATGGCCTGCGGGGGCGGTTCGCCGCTGGCGCACGGCCTGACCCAGGCGGCGCGGATCTGCACGAACGCGCAGGGTTCGGGTGATGTCGGCCAGACGGTCATCGTGGCGATTACCGACGGGCGCGGCAATATTCCGCTGGCGCGATCGCTGGGCGAGCCGATTCCCGATGGCGAGAAGCCGGATATCAAAGAGGAACTGCTCGACATCGCGGGCAAGATTCGCGGCCTGGGGATTCAGTTCCTGGTGATTAACTCCGAGCGGCAATTCGTTTCGACGGGCTTCGCGAAGAAAATTGCCGAGCGGGCGGGCGGCAAGTACTATCATCTGCCGAAGGCGACCGACCAGGCGATCGCGGCCACGACGCAGAATGCGCTGCGCGACGCGATCGGTTAGAGGCCAATCATTCCTCGAGTAGCGCCGTTAGCGCCGCTTTCATATCGACGATCGAGGTGGTTGCGGTGCCGAACTGGCGTACGACGAGGCTCGCGGCCAGATTCCCGAGTACGATCGCCTCCCACATCGTCGCGCCGCAGCACATCGCCAGGGTCAGCGTTGCCGCCACGGTGTCGCCCGCACCGGTCACGTCGAACACGTCCGTGCGGTTAAAGGCGGGGACGTGGTGGGTCTCGCCCTGGCGATCGAATAGCGCCATGCCATCGCCGCCGCACGTAATTAAGATGTAGCTCGCCTCGGTGCGCTCCAGCAGGATTTCGCCCGCCCGCTGCAAGCTGGCCGCATCAACGATCGCGACGCCCGATGCCAGCTCGGCTTCCGGCAGGTTCGGTGTAAACACCGTCGCACCCCGATAGCGCTCGAGACCCGTTTGAGCATCGACGATCGTACGCGGGTGCTCTAGCGCTGCCGCGATCGCCGCTGCACTAAAAACGCCGTCGCCGTAGTCCGAGCAGACCACCGCGTCCGCCCCGGCCACCCGGCTGCTGAGAAATGCCGCCAGCTCTCGATCGATCGCCGCTGGCATGGGCGCATCGGACTTGCGATCGACCCGCACCATCTGCTGCGTCACCGACTGGCGGGCGTGGCCGGAAATCCGGGTTTTCGTGACGGTCGGTCGATCGCGATCGACGACGATCCCCGACGTATCGATCCCCGCCGCCGCGAAGATACTACGCAGCGCCTCGCCCTGGCTGTCCGCCCCGATTGTGCCCGCGACGGTCACCTGTGCGCCCAGCTTCGCTAGGTTGTAGACCGCATTTGCGCCGCCGCCGGGGATTTGCCGCGTGCTTTCGTGGCGTAGGATCGCGACGGGCGCTTCGCGAGAGATGCGCTCGACCTCACCGGTGAGGAACTCGTCGAGGGTTAGGTCGCCTGCAACCAGGACGCGGGCTTCGGGAAAGCGATCGAGGATGGCTTCGAGCCCGTTCTGGGCGTCGCGCAGGCGCTGGAGCACGTCGCGATCGAGCGAGTATTGAATCATGGTCGGCACGAAGGGGGGTCAAACGGCAGCCGGGAGCGGTCTGATTATAGGGGCGCGCTCGATCGCGATCGCCGCACTCGGCCCCCGCCGAGAGAATTTGTCGAAAATTAGTTGGCGTCGCGCGAGCGGCGGTGCTATTATTTAAGCCGCTTCGGACGCATAGCTCAGTTGGTTAGAGCACCACGTTGACATCGTGGGGGTCACTGGTTCGAGTCCAGTTGTGTCCATTTTCCTGTCCTGAAGTCCTGACCTTAAAGACTCAGCTTTTGGCGTCGCGGCCTGTTTCCCCAGTAACGCGAGAAGACGTTTGCCTACTCGCAGCTCCAGACTTCTCCTGGCGGCGGTGCGTAAGCTTCGTAGCCCGCTGCATCCAGATTCGAGAGTTCGATCCAGCCGCTTTCCGTGCCGTTTGCGATCGCGGCAGGTTCGGCCTCGGCGGTCGGGCTTTGCGGGCTCGGCGGAGCTGGCGGCGCGATCGCTGTATCGGCTGGCGCTGCGGCGGCGGGCGGCGTACAGAACGAAAGCTGTAGCCAGTGGCGATCGATCGTCTTGTCGATTGCCTTGACCTCGACGATCGTCCCCGCCGCCAGCGCTGCGTCGAGGGCCGGAGCCGCATCGAGCTTGTCTTGGCGCAGTACGACGGCATCCTTGAGGGCGAGCTGCTGGCCGACGGTTAATGGCGACTCCGGGCTCGCAGCGGTCGGGTTGGTCGCGCCTGCGCTGGCCGTCGCGCGATCGGCGTCCGGCGTTTCGCTGGCCGCTTCGATTTCGGTGTCCGCAGCCGCGTTGTCCGCACGATCGAAGGCGAGCTGCGAGCCGCCGCGACCCAGCAGCGCGAGCGCGACAAACCCGGCTACCAGCGCCAGAGGCACGCAAATCGCCAGGGCGATCGAAATCGGAGACCGACGCTTCGGCGCGATCGCCGTGTCGAGCTCGGCAGACAGGTCGCGATCGCTGGTTTCGGGCAGCGGCTCGGGCAGCGGCTGCAAGCACTCCGCCAGCTCGGCAGCGCCGACCTGCTTGCCGTTGGGCTTGACCTGGAGCCGCAGCAGCGCCACGGTGACGTTATCGTGGCCGTTCTGGGTGTTGGCGATTTCGATCAGGCGGTGGGCGGCTCCCTTCAGCGATGTCGCAGGGTCGAGCAGTGGCTGTAGCTCGCTTTGCCAGTGCTGCTCGACGCGATCGTAGTCGCTCAGGCCGTCGGAGCAGAGCAAAATCACGCTGTCCTCGTTGAGGATAAAGCGCTGAATCGTCGGGTAGAGGTTGCTCGAAGCGCTCATGCCCAGGGCTTGTACCAGTGAACCGGCGGTGGGTTGGTGGACGGCGGCGCGGTAAAAGGCATAGCCGAGGCGCACTTCCCGACTCGCGACGTCGTCATCGACCGTCAGCGAGTAGAAGGCGTTGCGGTTGACCAGGTAGGCGCGGCTGTCGCCGATGTGGGAGACAAATAAATCGCTGCGATCGCCCTGTCCCATGACCAGGGTCGTGCCCATGCGCTGGCGTCCCTGACGCTGCTCGCTGTTGTTGCGCTTGCCGATCGTATCGTTGGCCTCGGCGATCGCCGCGCGCACCCGGTCGATTTTTTCCGGGCGCAATACGGACGAATGCGAGGCTTCTAGGTCGCCGACGCGCGCGGCCATCGTCTCGATCGCCAAGCTCGAGGCGATATCGCCGCCTTCATGACCGCCGACACCGTCGCAAACGACACCGAGGATGCGATCGCCCACCGGTACGGCAGCGTCGTTGATGGGGAAGCAGGCGTCTTCGTTGCGCGTCCGACTCGGGCCGCGATCGCTTAGGGTCGCCACTTGCCAAGAATAGTCACGCGTGGTTTGCAGGCGGTCGCGGGCGCGATCGAGGGCGCGCTGCACCTGCTCGGGCGTACGCAACCGTTCGTCGACGATCGAGTCGCAGAGCTGAGAGAAAAACTCGCGCAGTGGCGATTTGGTCGAGGGAACCCAGCGCCGCCAGACGTGGCCGAGTTTGTCGAAGGTCGGTTCTGGCCTACCGACATCGGACACGAGCTGAGCCAGGCGCACGAACGAGCCCTCGACGCGCAGCTCCTGGGGGGCGAGCAGCGTACTGGCTACACCTTCGTGCAGGCAGGCTCCCCACAGCGCCGCCAACTGCCAGAGCCAGCCCACGCGGTGGAGATCGTCCGCCCCGTCCCAAGCGTGGGAGATGCGGTCGAGAGGTCGCCAGGAGCCGTCAGCGCGGCGCTCGATCGGGGCGTTCTCCAGCAGCCAAATCGCGTGGCCGTCTGCCGAGGGCCAACCTGCCGAGCCGTAGATTTGCGGGACGTTCCAGCGGAATGGAAACAGCCGCAGGTAGGCGCGAATTTCGTCGGGGACAGTCTCGGGAACGTGGGGCAGCAGGCCGGGGTGGGTGTCGAGATACACTCGATCGCCTTTGAGCACGTAGCGCTCGTCGAGGATCCGCGGCAGGGGCGCGCGATCCCTACCGGTCTCGATCGCCCAGAGGTAGCGCTTCGGCAGCAGCGTCCGACAGCGCTGACAAAACTTATTGCGCTCGGCGTTCGGTGCTTGACACGAAGTATTCGGACAATAGATTTGTGTCGCGTCGCGATCCATCAGAGTGCCAGTACGAGAACTGCTCGCGCGTCTAGACTTGTTGCGAGGTCTCCACATTGTAGCGCCCGCCGATCGAGCGCCCACCCCGAGCGCCCACAGGGGGAAATCGAGCGCCCATGAGGAGAAATCGAGCGCCCACTTAGAAAACTGTCCTCGATCGGCGGGTGGGGAACATTTCCGGCGGTAATCGAATCCCAGAGCCCAGGGGACGCACAGCGCGTTGAGCGATCGCGCCGCTCTAGTCACCGCGCGGGGTCTCTAGAAATGGCCGGGGCTGCGCTACGCTCGACATGCTGCTGCATCGCGCGGCGAGCGGTTGCGCTTCGCTTCGAGTTTTTTTCTCGCTCTGTTGCTGTGCCCCTCGTCTGCCGCTTGCGTTCCCGCTTCTCTGCACCAATGACGACCTTCTCTGTTTCCGCTGCTTCGCTGCCCGTCTCTGAGTCGAACGCTTCTCGTTCGAGCGCCGCTCGGCCAGCTGCCTCTGGCGCGCCTAGACTGGCCGATAAGCTCGCCGCCCGCGCTCTAGTGGCGATCGACACCCGCATCGACGACCTGGCCGCGCTGCGATCGTGTCTCGTTCCCGGCGCGATCGCGACAGTTATCGAGCCGCAAGCGGATGGCCTCGCGCGCATCCTCGACGAGCTAGCGGGCGATCGCGGGCGACGCGAGCTGCATCTGATTTCCCACGCGCGTCCGGGTGCGGTGCAGTTCGGCGCGCAGGGGCTCTCGCTCGACACTTTGGAGCGTCAGGCGGCGCTCTTGAAACAGCTCGGCGATCGACTCGATCGCATCGTCCTTCACGGCTGCAACGCAGCGGCGGGCGATGCCGGGGCGGAATTCATCACCAAGCTGGCGCGGTTAACAGGCTGCGAGATCGTCGCATCGACGACGAAGACGGGCCATCGCGATCGCGGCGGTGACTGGAATCTGGACGCGATCGAGCCTACGCCGAACGGGCGGGCGATCGCGCCGCTGCCAGATCCGGTTGAAATTTTCTCGGGGGCGATCGCGGCCTATCTCGGAACCCTCGTCAACGACGACTACACCGCGACCGTCATCAACGAAGACGGCGGCAACTTCACGCGCGATGCGGCAACGGGCGTCCTCGCGAACGACGGCGGCGGCGTCGTCACCGGCTTTTTCGATGCCGCCGGTACGGGTTTTATTGCGGCGGGCGGCTCGACGACGACCACGGGCGGTGGCACGATTTCCGTCGCTTCCGACGGGAGCTTTACCTACACGCCCTCCCAGTCGGGCAAGACGGTCACGATCGCCGACAGCTTCCTGTACAGCAACAGCGTCACCGGGCAATTCACCGTCTCGCTGCAAGTCACTGCTGCTAACGACGTACCCGTCGCGCAGAACGCCTCGTTTAACATCACCGAAGATACGACCGCAACCCTGACAACGGCGCTGTTCGACTCCACCTTTACGGACGTCGATACCGCCGACACGCAGGCGCAAAGCATCACCCTCGCCTCGCTGCCGGGTTCGGGCAGCCTGACGCTGAGCGGTGCGGCGACCACCATCGGCCAGACGATCGCGCGGGCGAACTTTACGAACCTCCAGTTTGCCCCCGCCCAGAACTCGACGGCGACCCAAACCTTTACCTTTACGGTGTCTGACGGCACGGCCTCGAGCGCCAACAACGCCACGGTCTCGCTCGTCGTCAGCAGCACCGACAACGACACGCCCGTCGCCGTAAACGACACGGCCACCACCCGGCCCAACGCTGGTATCACCATCAACGTCACGGAAAACGACTCCGATCCGGACAACGATCCGTTTCAAGTTTTCTTGCCGCCCGGTGTCACCACCTCCACCCAAGGCGGAGCCGTCAGCCTCTCGGGAACCCAAGCGCTGGCCTACACGCCGCCGTCGGGCTTCGTCGGGACGGATATGATCGCATACTCGATTACCGACGGCAATAGCACGGCCACGGCCACGGTCACCATTTCGGTCAACAACGACCCGATCGCCCAAGACGACTTCGCGATCGCCACCAACGGCCTCGCCGACGTTTTCCCGCTGGCCAACGACAGCGCCGCCGACGGCGACCCCGACAGCATCACCTTCTCCTCGACGACGCCGCTGAAGACGCTCAAAGACGGCACGATCGCGGCCACCGGCGATAACGATCGCTTTACCTACACCTCCGCTGCGGGCTTTACGGGAGCCGATCGCGTCGAGTACCAAATCACCGACCAGTTCGGCGCGACAGACACGGCGTTTATCAATATCAACGTCGCCGACGCCAACGAAGACAATATCCGTACCCGCATCAACACCTCCGTGCGGATGGATCTGCTGGCCAACGACAGCCAATTCGAGCCGCTGACCTTCAAGAGTTTCGAGACCGTCGGACGCAACGACGGCATCGTCTCCGTCGCCGAGGGCACGACGCTGCTCTACACGCCACCGACCGACTTCGAGGGCTTCGACTACATCTTCTACACCGTCGTCGATAGCCTCGGAAACGAAGACACGGCCTTGGTCAACATCCTCGTCAGTAGCCTGATCGAAGACCCCAACGCGCCAGTGGTAGATCCCGACGCGCCCACCACCCCCAGCCTCACGGGCTTTGAGGGCAGCACGCTGGTTATCGACCCGCTGCCCGACCCGGTGGTCAACACCGCAGCAGACACCCGCGCCGTCACCAACGACGCCGGTGGCACGGCTTTTGGCAACGCCGAGAGTAACTCGATCGTCGGGCTGAATGGCGACGATATTTTGGTGGGCTTTGAGGGCAGCGACAACCTGCTCGGCGGCAACGGCAACGACCAGCTCTACGGCAACGTCGGCGACGACTACCTGCAAGGCGATGCGGGCAACGACCTGATCTTTGGCGGTAAGGGCAACGACTACGCGATCGGCGGTGCGGGCAACGACATTATCGTCGGCGAAGACCTGGAGGACATTATTTCCGGCGGCAGCGGCAACGACTTCCTGTTCGGCAATCGCGGCTTCGATCGCATCGACGGCGGCAGCGGCGACGACTCGATCTTCGGTGGCCAAAACGAAGACACGCTCACCGGCAGCTTCGGCAACGACATCATCTCCGGCGAGAAAGGCAACGACCTGGTGCGCGGCGGCAACGAAAACGACCAGCTTTTTGGCAACAACGGCAACGACACCCTCGACGGCAGCTCCGGCGACGACACGCTCTATGGCGGCCAAGAAGACGACCTGCTCTACGGCGGCACGGGCAACGACGACCTGCGCGGCGACCTGGGGGTCGATACCCTCGACGGCGGCGACGGCGACGACACGCTCACCGGTGGCCTTGGCGACGACATCCTGACCGGCGGCGACGGCGCGGACAGCTTTACGATCGCCAACGACGGCAGCGTCGAGACGATTACCGACTTCGTGGTGGGAACCGACAAGCTGCTGCTCTCCGGCTCGGGGTTCACCCAAAGCGATATCAGCACGATCGACAGCGGTGGCAATGCCCTAATCCAAGAGTTCAGCACGGGCACGACCCTGGCCGTGATCCCCGGCGTCAGCGCCGCCAGCATCACCGTCAGCGATTTGGTGTTTTAGTCAGCTTCGATCGTCGCCACGGCTGAGTCAGTCGGGTCGGCAAGGTCTAGCTCAACCTCAGCCGCCACAACTGTCAGACCGGTGCTCCGGTGGCGGATCGCCTAACGACTCTGGCCGCCCTGGAGCAGCGGACGCACCAGCCAGTAGCCCGCGCCAAAGGCCGTCACGATCGTCGCCGCGATCGCCACGAGCAGCCACAGACCACTGCGCTCGCCGGGATCGTCGGCAAAACCAGGCGTCGTCCAGCGCTCGAAGCCGCCCGCCTCTTCGGTGTGGAGCTGGGGCGGCTGGGGTTCGGTCAGACCGGGATCGAAGGTCGCGCCGACACCGCTGGCGATAGGGTAGGAGTCCGGCGCGATCGGCGGCTCGGGCTGGTGGGGCGCGGCGGGCGGCTTGGCTCTAGCCAGCGGAATATCGTCCGGGCGCTCCTGGAACGACTCGGCCACCTGGCGCATACTCAGCGTGGCATTCACCACATTGACCACTTCGGTTTGGAGCTGCTGCTTTTGTTGGGTGAGCTGCTGGTTTTGGCGGGTTAGGTGTTGGTTGCGCGACTCGAGGGTCTCGAGCATTGCCTGGGTCGCTTGCAGCTCCGCAGCCAACTCGCGGTAGACGTGCATCGGCACCGAAGCCGCGCTGTAGTTTCCCGCACCGGCAGCAGGCACGCTCGGGAGGCCGGAGCCAGTGCTGGCATTGTTGACGGCGCCGTTGGCGGCGCTGCTAGCGGCGTTATTGGGGGAGCTGGCGGCGCGATCGGCGGACGGGTCGGGAGACGGGGGCTGTTGCATGACTGGCGGTAGAAAACTGCGGGGGGCGCTCGGTCGAGGAGGGCGCGCCTCGGAATCGCAATGCGGGTCTCGGGGGCGATCGCTCCGGATAACCGCGCCGATCGTTGAAAAATCTTTACACGGCTCGGACTGTATCCGAGACTGCGGATTTCGTCACGATAGCACCCTGAAAGTCGCCCACTGCGATCTGGAACGCGACGATCTCGAAAAATTCCCATAGCATTCCGCTGAAGGCGCGCGCTCCGAGTTTGGCATCCCCATACGCCTACCGTCCGACGGACGCCGCTCGTCACAACTTGAAAGAACCGGGCTAACTGAATATAATGATAGGCACTGCAAACGTCAGTTAAAGCTGACGGGCGCATATTCATGGGGCCTTAATGGTTTCGACGTTTTGGTGAAATCCGAACCGTGATGCAGGCCGAGAGTGAGCCACCTCTCGTTAATCAAGACTCAAAACAAAAAGTAAATGCGAACAACATCGTTCCTTTCGCTCGCAAAGCTGCACCTGTTGCTGCCTAGAAAAAACTTCTCATAAGTTTCGAGCACTCGCTGTCGGACTCCGTTAAAGACACCGGGTAACCCCCAACGGATGCACCCGCTCTGACGCCTCTGGTCGTTAGCGCGCGTAAAGACTTCACCAGAGCATCCCACCGTTAGGGATAATTGACGGTCCCCGCTCCAAGGGTCAACGGAGCTAAGCCTGTGAACGAGCGCAAGGTCAATACCCATGGCGGACACGGGTTCGATTCCCGTAGGCTCCATTTAAAAAATCGGCACTGTTACCTTTGGCTATCGTGCTCGAAGAGCAACACTGCTGACGCAAGAGCGACCATGCCTTATTTCGGTGTGGTCGCCTTTTTCGTGACGGACTGCTCATACTGGCAAAGCAAGCGTAAAAATTGTCCCTTGGCCCAATTTCGAGACACAGGTTAGCGTTCCACCGTGCTTCTGCGTGACGATTTGATGGGCGATTGCCAAGCCCAGACCTGTCCCTTTTCCGACTTCCTTTGTCGTAAACCCCTGCTCGAAGATTTTATTTACGGTCTCTGGCTTCATTCCGCAGCCGTTATCTCGCATCTGAATTCGGATGCCACCGTCAGTAACGGACGTCTGAATCTCGAGTTTGTTGGGGCTCTCCTCAATTTCCCGGTAGGTTTTACATGCATTTACTTCGTCAAAAGCATCGATCGCATTTGCAAAGATATTCATAAACACCTGGTTTAGCTGACCCGGAAAGCATAGTACTTCGGGGAGATCGCTGTAGCTTTTGATCACCTGAATAGATGGTCTACTCTCATTTGCTTTCGTGCGGTGCTTTAGGATTAACAGCGTACTGTCAATCCCTTCGTGAATATTAAAAGCAGTTTTTTTATCTCGATCCTTGCGAGAGAATGTCCGTAGGCCGTTACTAATATTTTGAATGCGCTCGATCCCGACACTCATCGACTTGATGAGATTGGGCAAATCCTCTCGGATAAACTCCAGATCGAATTCTTCAATCTCTCCTTCAATCTCAAGACTGGGATTCTCAATTTTGTCTTGATAAATCTGAATCAGTGCGAATAGATCTTCAATGTATTCTTGGGCAGGCTGAATATTGCCCTTGAGAAAGCCCACCGGATTATTAATTTCATGAGCAACCCCTGCCACTAAATTGCCTAAGGCAGACATTTTTTCACTTTGGACAATTTGAAGCTGAGCCTTCTGTAGTTCATCGAGTGTTTTTTCTAAGTCCTGAGACTTCTGAAGGATGGCGTCTTCCGCTTGTTTACGATCGCTTATGTCCCGACAAATATAAATAAGCTGGTTCTCGTCAAGTGCGCAAAGACTGACCTCTTGAGGGAAGTAACTACCATCTTTACGTCGCGCTGTTGCTTCTCCTAGCCAGCGTCCATGCTGCATCAAAGTGGGAAAGACATCTTGCTGGAATCGCTGCACTTCATCGGAGTCGTAGATATTTTCCCAACTCTCTCCAATCAGATCCTGTGATTCATAACCCAATAGAGAAAGATGGCTTTTGTTTAGATAAGTGTATTTCCCATCTTCTAGGATCGCGATACCTGCATCTGATTCTTCGATCGCTGAAGATTTAAGCGACAGCAGCTCATAAAGCTCGGCTTGTTCGCGCTCGAGTTTTTTGCGAGCACTAATGTCGCGGATAATGGTAGATAAATATGCCAGCTGACCCTGCTCCCAATGTGCAAGAATGAGCTGCGATGTAGGGATTTCCTGGCCATCACTGTCAAGAAGTGCCGTCTCTCCCTCCCACATCCCAGTTTGGATGGCGGCGGGTATTGCTTCATTTTGAATGATGTCTAAGGCCCAATCAGGATGAAAATCTTTGATTTTGTCAGTGTCATCGGTCGTGACAGGCTCAGGCAGGAACTGCTTGAAAGCTTTATTGCGATAGAGAATATTGCCATCTAGATCTGCTGTACTAACAATGTCAGGAGCATTTTCAAGGATGGCTAAAATTCTTTGCTGCTCTGTCTCTGTCTGCTTGCGATCGCTAATATCTCGAACAATGGCATGGAGACAGTCGATATTACTGCCCACACTATCTACATAGGGGATTGGCGTTAGCATCACTTCAGTCCAAAAGGGCGTACCATCCGCCTTTTCATGCAACCATTCAAATTTATGACAGCCTTTTTCGTAGGCTAGTTGCATCATTGCATTCGACTTGTCAGCAGAGGGTTGTCCATCCGGCTGTCGCTCTGGTGAGACTTGGTCTGGGCACAGTTCGTTGAAATCGCTGGGATCGTTATAGCCAAATAAAGTAACGCAGGCTTGATTGGCGGAGATAAAACCGGTCTTTGAAAGGATGAATACTGCATCTGCCGCATTGTCAAACATCGTTTTGAAACGCGTTTCAGAAAGCTTTAGTGCAGTACTCTCCTTTTGCTCTTTTTCATATAGGTAAGCATTTTGCAGAGCAACGGCAGCTTGAGCGCAAAGAAATTCGAGGATCTTTTGACGATAGGATGTGAAAAGATTTTTAGTCGTGGGATGTTCTAAATAGACGACCGCGACTAGATTACTCTGATAGATCAGAGGAAGGCACAGCACGCTTTGGGGCTGACGGTTCAGGAGATAACCTGACACAATCCCTGGAATCTCAGTCTCAGCCTCATGAATGAGCACGGGGGTTTGCGTATTTTTAACGTATTGAATTAACCGAATTGGAAGACGATTCGGTGAGATTGGCATTGTCACCATTTCGGCTAGGATTTCGCCATTTTCTCCCTGTTCTGCTCTCGCACGAACATGCCATTGCCGATCGTCGTTTGGAGTCAGCAAAACGATACGCTTGGCACCAGCATTGGCGAGAATAATCTCGACAATATCCTTGAGGAGCTTGTCGAGCTCGATGCTGCTGGATAGAACTTGGGATGCCTGAAGAATCGCGGCCAAATCTAAGGTGTCTGATAAACCGATATGGCTTTGAGTGTCACGTTGGAAAGTCGTCGTCAACGTTTGGGTATAGTCTGTGAGACGATCGATCGTCTCGGATTCAAGTCGCTGTTGTCGTAAAATCGGCGCTAACAGTTCTGGGTAGTCGGCTTCCAGGCGCTCGACTTTTGCTCTGGCTCCCCACTGGACATAACAGGTATGTGCCTCCTGCATATAGGCGGCAGCCTCTCGCGATCTGCCCCAGTCTAGATAAAACAGAGCAAATCGCTCGTTAGCGATCGCCTCTTCTTGGATATATTGATTGGCCCTAGCACCTGCGATCGCCCGGTCATAATGCTCTATTGCGGCTAACTTATCCCCTGCAACGCGATGTTGCTCCGCCTGTAATAAGTCCCGTTTGTGGGCGTAATTCATCGGGGCATGCTCAGCCCAGGTGGCTATTTTTTTATAGTGAGCTTTAATCCGAGCAATCGTCCGTTTCTTCTCGGCTTCCTCTAGTCCTGGGTAAAGGGACAACCATGACAGCGCATCATAGAAATGGAATAGTGGCACAAATACTTGCGCCGGAATCCCCTCTAGATAATTTTCGGCTTCGTCACCAGCCACCACAGCCTGACGATATTCTCCGAAGAGATAGGCCAAAAACAACTTGTCAATATACAAGAGCGCCAAGGAGCTAAAGTCACTGTCATGTTGATGTTGTGCCAACATGGCAGTCTCATCATAGGCCGTCCCTTGCAAGAGGGTCGGTTCTTTTCTGGTCTGTTTTGCCGTTAAATTTAGGATGGTTTGGCGATGTAGCTCATTGAGATGAAACACCATCGTTTGCTGGAATTCACCAATGACCGAGCTGTAGTTTTGTAACTCCTGTTCCAGTGAAATTAAATTTTTCCCCGCCACGAAACTATGAGCACAGTAGTCATAGGCGGCGAACGATGCTGATTCAAAATCCCCTGTTTCTAACCCAACTTTATAGCCATCCAGCAGTAAATCTAGCGTTTCGGCGATCGCCCCCTGCCAATGCTGTATCGACAAGCCGACAATTTCTGCCGTCTTAGCATAGAACTGTTTTGATTCAATGGCGCAATTGAACAAGTCTAACGCCAGCTTCCCAAAACAACAGCCAGCCTCGATCTCATTCACGACGCCGCACAGAATCAAGCCGTAGTTAGCATAAGCCGATGGCGATACGTCCGTATTGCCGTAAGTCACTGAAATCTCTACTTGTTTCGCCACAATTAAAGGCAGCAGATCGGGGTTAGCAAGGTAAGCTGCATTTAAAAGACCCGACAAAATACGCATCACCACAATCTGTTGTGGATCCACCATATTTTGCAGCTCCCTTAAGTTAGAGATCTGCTCTAATGGAAACTGTTCTAAAAGATTTCCAATAACCCGTTCTACTTCCTCTTCTGCGGGTTGTTGCGGCAGCTGAATACCCAAATTAGCAAGAAAACCTAAGCCAACAGAAATTGCCTTTAAGAACTGATTCTTCGCGATTAAAACTTGAATCCAAACTTCATAAACCCGTGCTCGATCTAGTGGTCGATCTGTTTCCGCCAGAACAATATCCTTCAACGTCTCGGAGCCTGATGAATTGCCCGCGAGGTATTCTGACTCTGTGGATAACTCGTATAACTCTAAGGTGAACTTGTAGTTGTTTTTCCAAGCATTTTCTAAGAGTAAGTTACGTGCCTGAGAACAATATTCTGCCGCTGCGCTGTAGGCTGTTTCTTGTAATGCTTTTTTCCCGGCTAGAAAATTTAAACCGGCTAATTCTTGGCGCTCGTCTACATCCACGATCGAGCCGACACCCAAATTTAACTGGTTTGCGATCTGAAAAATGGCATTTTCGTCCAGTTTTATCTTTTTATTGCTAATATCTTTGAGTAATAAGCGCCCAATCTTTAAATGAATTTCTTGTCGCTCAGCTGCTGGAATTAGAGAATAGGCCGCCTGTTGAATCCGATCGTGCAAAAAACGATAGCTAACCGCAATATCCTCTGGGAGGTTCGTTGTATAATCTGCAGTCTGGAAAAATTTATAGACCTCATTTATGGGGAAGAGTACCTGTTCTTCTAGCGCTGGCCAAACAGATAACGCAGCCTCCTGAATGGATATTTCACCCACAATGGACACAGTACTAAGATCGAACTCATGGCCAATACAGGCCGCTAACTTCAATATATGTTGCGTCGCTGGCGGTAATTTCTGCAATTGCGAGGCCATGAATTCCAGCACATTGTCAGTAATTGCGACCTCTCGCACTTGAGTTAAATCGCATTCCCAGTAGCTTAAGTCACGATTAAAACTAATCGAGTTTTCTTTGTATAGACTCTTGAGAAAGCGAATACTAAAAAAGGGATTTCCTTGAGTTCTCTGATAAATAACTTGAGTGAGAGGAGCTGCAATGTCTGGAGGACAGTTCAGCGTGTCTGCGACCATTTGATTAATGTGGTCTTCTGACAGAGGTGTGACTGTGATGGTTTTGACACTAAATTCTTTCTGCTGTAACTCTTGCACTGTCACCATCAAAGGATGGGCCGGAAACACCTCATTATCCCGGTAGGCCCCCAACAAAAGCAGATGGCAACGTTTCTGCTTCTCAAGCAATACTTGCACAAGCTTGAGTGAAGCAGAGTCTGCCCACTGCAAATCATCTAAAAAAATCACTAAAGGATGTTTTGCAGTGGTAAATAAGGCGATAAATCTTTGGAATAAGAGATTGAAACGATTCTGGGCGGCGGCGCTGGAAAGTTCGTCTGCTGGCGTCTGCGGCCCAATAATCTGTTCGAGCTCTGGAATTACTTCGATCAGTACTTGCCCGTTTTTACCTACTGCTTGGATAATCTTTTTCTTCCAACCCGCTAACACTTGCTCTGGTTCACCAAGCAGTTGCGCCATCAGGTTGCGAAAGGCTTGTACAAACGCAGAGAACGGAATATTGCGATTGAACTGGTCGAATTTACCTTTGATAAAGTAGCCCTGTTTTTTTACGATGGGCTTATGCACCTCATTGATAACGGCGGTTTTACCAATGCCAGAAAAGCCCGCGACCAATAGCATCTCGCGGCTACCCTGGGAGACCCGCTCGAAGGCATCGAGCAGGGTTTGAACATCTCGTTCTCGGCCATATAGCTTGTCGGGAATGGTAAAGCGGTCGCAGATATCGCGCTTTCCCAGCTCAAAGGCCGCGATCGCGCCCGTATTTTCTAGGGACGCTAAGCATTGTTCTAAATCGTGCTTCAGTCCCAACGCACTCTGGTAGCGGTTCTCCGCATTCTTCGCCATCAGCTTCATCACGATTGCCGACAGTATCGCTGAATAAGCCTGTCCTCGTTCGTCTTCCAAATCAGCCGGAGGAGCGGGATTCTGAGCAATATGACAGTGCAGCAACTCCAACGGATCGCTGGTTGTGAACGGGAGTTGACCGGTGAGGAGCTCGTAAAGCGTAACGCCAAGGGAATAAAAATCCGTACGGTAGTCAATCCCGCGATTCATCCGTCCCGTTTGTTCCGGGGCGATGTAGGCGAGGGTTCCTTCTAGACCGTTGGGGCTGACGGGTTGCTGTTGTTCCTTGGGCAAGAGCGAGGCAATGCTGAAGTCGATCAGTTTGACCTGACCCGTCTCAGGGTCAATCAGAATATTCGCCGGTTTAATATCCTTATGCACCACACGTGCAAGGCCGAGTTCGTGCAGCGCGCACGCAAGCTGAATAGCCGTCCGTAGAAAACGCTCGATTTTTTGTGGGGGGTTCTCACCCGCAGTCGGCGCTTCCCCATCGGGTTTTGGTTCGCCGTACAGCCGCGACCAATACTCCGAAAGCGATACGGCCCCAGCATCAGGCATCACCAGCGCATAGCCATTGCCCTCGCGCTCGAGACTGAGGGGGCGGACGACATATTCCGAATCGAGATTGCGGGCGATCGCAAACTGATTGCGAAACTGCACCAGGGCGTTGAAATCAGGATGGGGATCCCGTAGGACTTTGACGATAACCGGCTGTCGGTCCGATCTCCGAACCGCACGGTACACGATCGTCCGCAGTCCGTTGTAAATCGTACTCGTTTCCTGAAACTGGGAGGAGCGCAGCATAACGGTCGTCAAAATCTTGCAGCGGTGTCTTGTCCAGATAGAGACTTAAAAGGGCCTTGTTTCAGGACGGGGGCGATCGTGATGCAACTCGCCATATCGGGCGATACTTCCCCCTTCCCATATATTAACCAAGCCGTGAGTCACCGCTCAGTGCGTCTTATTCAATTTTTGTGGGAGATGAAAGTTATCGATCGCGAGGGCGCTACCAGTCATTGCGCCTTTGTGCGCCCCAATCATCGGGGGGCTCGACGGGCACGTACTCCAATTCGGCGAGTTCGACAGACTCCGGCGCAAATGTTATTTGGGCGGTCTCATCGCTGGAGCCATCGGCGCGATTGTCGTAAACCGGCTCCGGGCGCTCGAGGTCTGCCGAGGAAAATGGCGCGACGGGTCGATCGTCTCGCAAATTCTCGTCAAATTCCACCATAAAGCCTTCATCGAGACTCTCCGGCTCGATCGACAGCTTCAGCGGCTCGACCACCTTCGCCACCGCGTCCTTCACAAATGACTTAATAAACTCATCCTTACGCGTGAGCTGGAACTGCTGCTGCACCACCTCCGCCATGCCGCCATCTCCCCAGTCCTGGTCGCGGCGGAAATACTCGATAAAGCTCTTGCCCGCAATCCGCGTCAGGTACGCCGCCGTGATGCCCTGGATGCCCTTGCCGACCACCAGTGTCGCCACGTTTAGCGACAGCGCCCCGGCTACGAGCTGCACCGCGCCTTTGACGATGCCCAAACTCGCCAACGTCTTGCCCAGCGACAGCGCCAGCTCGCGCCCGCGATCGACGTTTAGCTCGCAGCCATACACCCCGGCGATCTCCACCACCATCTGGGCGTTCACCGCCGCCGCCGCCAGCATATCCACCACCGGAAGCGGAGTCACGGCCACGGCTCCCGCCCCGATCCACTGGTAGCGCTCGACGATCTTCACGGCCTGGCGGTGGCGCTGATTGTCGATCAGCTTGCGAGCGCGATCGCCGAGGCGCTGGGATTGCAGCAGAATATTGTCGGCGATCAGGTCTTCGCCCTCGGCGCGCAGGACGGCGACGATTTGGGTCAGCAGCGGCACGATATCGGGGCTGGGTTTAATCACTTCGCCGGTGTCGAGGCGGACGGAGGGCGGGTTGCTGGCGATCGCGACGATATCGCTAGCGGCAATCCAGCGGTGCAGACGCGATCGTAGTTTCGCCAGAATTTCTTCGCGATCGGCGTCGGGGTACAGGTCGGATTTGTTGAAGGCGACGATCGAGCGTTTGCCGATTTCCGCCAGGGCGATTAACGGCGAGAACTCGGCTTGAGTCAGGTCGTTATCGACGACGAAAATCAGCAGGTCGGCTTCGGCGGCCCACTGGCGGGCTACCTGCGATCGCATCCCGCCTGCTTCGCCCGCCTCCAGGATTCCCGGCGTATCGACGATTTCGACGGACTGGCCGACGCCTTCGAGCTGTAGCGAAAACACCCGCCCTTCCGTCGTCGAGCCCATTGGAGCCGCCACCTGTCCGACGACGCGACCGAGCAGGGCGTTAATCAGTGAGGTTTTGCCTGCCGAGCCGGTGCCGAAGACGACAATTTGCAGGTTGCGGCGTGCCATATTGCCTTCGATTTCGCGCGATTTGCTCAGTAGGGCGCGGCGGGCGACTTCGTCTTGGATTTTGCCGACTTGTTTGCGGACGGCGTTGAGGTTGGCGGTGGCGGCGTCGGTTTTGTCGGTGGGGGCGCGGAGTTGGCGTTTGGTTTGGGGGTGGCGTTTTTTATTGAAGGGGTTGCTGCTGAAGATGCCGCCGTTGAAGATGCCGAAGTAGTAGAGGAAGGCGTAGAGGGCGACAGCGATCGTGACGATCAGCAGGATTACCAGCAGTCCGGCGAGGAAGGGCGGTGCGGACCAGGCGATTTGGCTGTAGAGCCAGCCGAGGGAGGTGATCAGCCAGATCGACAGGGCGAGGATGACGCAGACGCCGAAGA
>CALCCD010000132.1 GCA_937899645.1 uncultured cyanobacterium
TGCTTTTGAGGCGACCGACCTAAGTAAAACTACTTATTCAGAAGTCCTCTAAGAGCTGTGCGATCGCTTCTGCATCGTTCGCCGCCGCCGGTAACGGGTCAAAGCCCCCATAGTTGCTAATTCCGACAACCAGAGCGCTACGAACCATTGAAATTTCTCAAAGGATAGAATTTCCCCAATTCTACCCAACTCCCCTAGCCCATGAACCGTCTGACGCGACTCCAGCTCAAAAACGGCGCGACCGTCTACCTCGAAACCACCGAAGTCAACCAAACGACGCAGCCCCAGGAGCAAACGCGCGATAGCCTCGGCAAATCCAGCAAAATGCTCGGCAGCTTCGGCCAGACGTTTGCCAGTGCCGAAAGCCTCAACATCTCCGAAGTCTCCGACGACATCACCGCAGCCGAGAACACCGTCAAAGACACGATTCGCAACTACACCGAGTACGTCGTCGATACTCTCAAAGAAGTCACCAACACCAAAGTCAAAACCGTCACGCTCGAATTCGGGATCGAAATCGCAGGCGAAGTCGGAATCCCCTACATCACCAAAGGCTCCGCAAAAGGCAACCTCAAAGTCAGCGTCACTTGCGATCTCAGCGAAACCGAGCCGGACAAACCCGAGGGCTAACGAGTTTAATTTTCGATCGCCACCCGGCCTCATTGCACGCAACCCAGTCGCTTCACTTCTTGCGTGCGATCGGTTTGCACGAATCATCCAGCCTCGGACAAAAAACGATCTCGTACAGCTCGCACGAGTCCTGCTATCACAATGGATCGTCAAACAACATCAGCGCCCCACGCCAAAGCGTGTAGCCGTCTTTGTCTAGATGCAGGCCATCGTTGGTGATATTTGCCTGTAGGTTGCCGTCGCGATCGCTGAAAATCGGGGTCAAATCCAGAAAAGTCGCGCCCTCTTCTTTTGCGATCGCCGCCAAACGCTGATTCACCGAGCGGATTTCGGCATTCGACGCCGGATCTTTGACGGACTGCAATGCCTCGCCGAAATTCTCGATGCCTCGGTGCGGCAAAACCGACAGCATCACAACCTCGGCGCCGGGGTGACGATCGCGCAGACCGCTCGCGATCCGGCGGTAATTTTCTAAAAAGTTGCGACTGTTGTGCTCGAACATCAGATCGTTAATCCCAATCATCACGAAGATCTTCTGGGGATTCGTGCCGTCGAGGAGACCGAGGCGTTCGTAGAGCCCGTGTGCGTGCTCGCTGGAAATCCCCTGGTTGAGCCAGTCGCGATCGGGCGGCAGCAGCTCCGCCGGAAACCGCTCCGTAATTGAATCCCCGAGCAGCACGTATAGCTTCTCGGGATTGCGATCGGCCATCGCTGCTGCTTCTTCGCGGAAGAGCGCGATCCAGTCGTCACGACTCTCTGGCCGAGGGCGGATCTGCCCGTCGCTGCGTTCGATGACTCTGACGGGCTCAGTCCCGGCGATGGCGTGTTGGACTTTGGCGATCGCGCGCGCCGGGAGATCGAGTCTCCAGCTCAACCCCGCGATGGCGATTCCGAAGATGGCGTTCGCGGCGATCGAGAGTTTGAGTAAGGTACGCGTGTTCATTGCGCTGTCGAGATCTGGGCTTGCTTCAGTCTAGCCGCAGTGCCCGATCGACCCTACGACGCGAACGCCACGCGGCGGTAGATTTCCGCTCGCGCCAGCCGCGCCGGGAAGTGTTGCAACTCGACAGTCTGACCGCCGCCATAGACCTCAAAGCGATTTATGAAGACGTCGCGCTGCCATCGCCTAGCCCTGAGTGACTTTTGGGAAGGCGGTGTATTCAAAGCAAGGCTTTGATTCTTCGATCGAGCTAATGTAATCTGCGATGCCGTGATCGCGCAGAAAGTCTAAACCTTGCTCTGGGATTGCCCGAATTAAGCCTTCGAGCGAGTCGCCCAGAAGCAGGCCCGTGCTGGGCTCGCGTAGGATCTGCTTATCGGTGGTGATGTAGAGATGGGTTCCGTTGTGACGATAGCCCGCCAGCGGTGACGGAATCTTGGTGACGATATCGTTGTTGTTCTCAAATCGGAAGAAACGCGACTTCGATTTTGCGTCCAGGTACTCAACGGTTTCGGCGATCGTGGCGCGCGGCTGACCGAAGGTATAGGCGCTCGTGAAGGGCACATCGGCGGCGACGAGCCGAGCTGCCGCAATTGACGCCATTGCGCCGCCGAGGCTGTGGCCGGTCAGGAACAGCGGGCGTGGCTTGCGAGCTTGGCTGGCTTCGTATGCCGCCCACAGCCCATCGCTCTTGCCGTCACTATTCCAGACGTCTTCGACAGCACTCCAAAAGCCCGAGTGGAATTTCCCGAAGAGCTGCTCTGTTGCTCGGAAGCTCAGGTTTTTGAGCCAGTCGCGACAATCGTTCGTGCCGCGAAAAGCGATGCAGACGTAAAGCTCGTGTTCGATCAGCGCCGCTTCCGAGCCACTGTCGCGGACGACATCTCGCACGTCTTGGAAGCCATCGTCGTGGAAGTTGTAGTCTTGGGAGCGGAGTTGCTCGAGGATTTCGTCTCGCCCATTTTTGTACACGGCCTTGGCGCAGCGCGCCATCCAGTAGGCGTTGCCGCGATCGAGCGCCGACTTGTGAGGCGAAACGAACATCTCCATAGCAGACTCCTGAATGGTTCGGTCGTTAATGGTACGCCCCTGCTGTTGCAGTGGGCCTGATGGCACTGAGCCCGACCGGTGCATGTTCCCATTCTGACGAGACCGTGCGGAATCGCCCAATTTTTGTGGGACGAACCTTTGTTGGGGGAGCTGAAGCGTTGCGCGAGTCAATCTTGCTAGCTGCCGACGGTGCAGCGATAGCCCTGGTAGGGAACGCCGACGCGATCGTAGCGATCGGGATCGAGCGCGCATTTCAGGCCAGAACCCGCCGCGCCGATCGCCTCGGGGAATTCCGCCTGCCGCAGCCCCGGCGCGATCGCCCAAAGGTCGAACTCGAGCGCGTTGGGATTGAGCTGGTCGAGTGCTTCTAGATCGCGAGCGAGCCGCATCCAGACGGACTCGTAGCCCCCGCTGCGATCGAGCAAGGCAAAGCGCGGCGTCAGGTTATCGGGAGACTGGCGCGCCAACTCCCACAGGATGCTCCAGCCGAGGGCGACTTCCTGGAGGTTTTCGTAGGTGGCGACGGTGAAGGCGGGGACTGTGGAAATATTGGTGGGAATATTTGCAGAAGTGTCGGCGGGAGTGCCAGAGAGAGAGTCGGAGGGAGTGGCGGCGGGCGGGGACTGCGCCTGCATATTTGCGGCGATCGCGCGTGGGGTGTAGCCCTTTTGGAAGGCTAGATTTTGGATCGCGAACACCGCACCGATCGCGCTCAGCGCCAGGACTCCGGCAACGAGCGATCGTCGCCAGTGCGTACCGAAAACGGGCAGGTGTCGAAAGGCGTTGGCAAAGGGTGGTCGGTAGGCGGGGTGTCCGCCGAGGCCGATCGCGACCACCAGGCAAAGGCAGGGATAGTAGATAGCGTGGTAGCGCGGCGCGATCGTTAGGTTGCGCCCGAAGAAATAGAACGCAGCGAGCATCTGGACGACGATCGCCACGCCAATCGTCACGACCAGCAGCCGTCGCTCTTGGATGCGGGCGCTTTCTGGCGAGGCCGAGGCAAACTCCAGCAAGCGCTGCCAGCCGATCCAGACAACTATTGCCAGCAGGGTTCCGGCCAGTAGCGCGATCGCGCCGAAGCCGATCGCGACGGTTTGTGGCTGACCTTCGATCGGCAGCACCACAAAGGCCGAGAGCATGCCGACGAGGGTTTGGGCGATCGGCGAAAATACGTCAAACCACTGGGGCTCGAACGGTTGCGCCCAGGTGGTTTCGCCGCCCTGGATCTGACCGGCCAGCACCCAGATCCAGGGCGCGAACACCATCAGCGGCACGACAAATCCCGGCACGACTGCTCTAAAGAACCGCCGCCGCTTGCGCCACTGCTGGGTTTTGCGGAGCCAAAGGCCGACGGCGATCGCCTGGGCGATAAAGGCGAATACGTACAGATAATGAGCGTAAAGCCCGAAGCTATTGGCGACGATCCAGAGCAGGATGGCCTTGCGGGCGCGCAGGTCGCCGTATTGCCAGCGGCGGACGACGGCGAGCAGACCCCGCAGCGCCAGCACGAAGCAGGCCATTGCCAAAGTATAGTGACGCGCTTCTTGGCTGAGGTAGACGGCCAACGGTGAGGTGGCGGTCAGCCCGGCAGCAAGCAGGCCGACGCGAGGCGAAAAGGCCAGCTTTCCAACGAAAAAGGCGGCGATCGCCTGGAAAACACCGCAGATCGCCGGGAAGGTTCGCAGCGCGATCGGCAAGGCGTCAGGCGCGATCGCTCTCCCGTTCGACCAATACTGAAGCCAGAAGTGCTGTAGTACGAAAAACAGCGGCGGATGTGTCGATTCTGTATTGAGCACCGTAAGGGTGCGCGCTAAGCTGGCGTCGGGGTGCGGACGCGCCAGCTCGAACAAATCGCCCGAAGCCAGCCAGCGATCGAGCGGCAGGTCTCCGAGGCCATAGCCGTTAGCGATAAAGGCGCTCAGCCATTCGTCGAGCCAGATGGCTTTATCTCCCAGGTTCCAAACCCGCAACACGACGGCCAGGACGAGCAGAACCGCAAAGGCGATCGCGTCGAAGCGGCGACGGCGACTGCGGACGCGGTTGGCGAAATGGCGCGCGGCGAGTTGCAGGTCGGGAAAGCGGGTCAGAAAGTTCACCGGTTATCTTGCGATCGCGCAACGAGGAGGGTTCGTCCATATGAGAATACACAGGGAATGGCGACGACGTTAGATAGACGTTAAGTAGACCTCAGACAGTGGAGACTTTGCGATCGTGAAGACCCCGAACATAACGCGACGATCGATCCGGCACTGGCTGGCGAGCGGGCTGGCGTCAATCGCGCTGGTGAGCGGGCTGGCGGGCTGCGCCTCGATTCCGCGCGTCCAGGCCGAAGACCGGCTGTTTCTCAATCTGTCGCTGGAATATCTCGATCGCGTCGATCTCGACGTCCGCGAAATAGACGGCGTCGCGTTCGGCGGCATCTCGGCGATCGCCAGCGATCGCCGAGATGCCGCCGGTCGCTATCTGGTGCTGTCCGACGATCGCGGCCAGAACGCCCCGGCGCGGTTCTACGACCTGACGATCGATATCGATCGCGCAGCGGGCAAAATCGACGACGTAACGATCGGCGCGGCCACCTCCCTGCGCGGCCCCGATGGCGAGACCTATCCCGATGGCACGATCGATCCGGAAGGAATCGCCATCACGCCCGACGATACGCTGATGGTTTCTAGCGAAGGCGACAGCGAGCTGGGCATCGCGCCCTTCGTCGCGGAGTTCGATCGCGACGGCCGCCACATCCGCGAGCTGCCGCTTTACGACTACTTCATTCCCGACACCCTCGAAGAACGCGACGACAAGCCCGCAGGCGAACAGACGCTCGGCGTGCAAAATAATGCCGGATTCGAGGCGCTGACGATCGGCGGGCGCGGCAGCGCGGGCGAGCCCTATCGCATTTTCGCCGTGACCGAGTCGCCGCTCATCCAAGACCTGCCCGACCTCGATGCGCCGGTCGAAGTCGGTGCGGAACCGCCGATCGCCCACAGCCGCCTGGTGCACTATTCCCGCATCGGTCGCGATCGCTCCCAGATCGTCGCCGAACACCTCTATCCGCTCGATCCGCCACCGGCAGGCGCAGTCAACACCGGCATCACCGAGCTGCTGGCGCTCGATCGCCTCGGTTACTTCATTAGCCTAGAGCGCTCCTACAGCCCGCTGTCCGGGCTCTCGGCTAAGCTCTTTCAGGTGAACCTCGGCGGCGCGACCGACACGGCGACCCTGGCGACCCTGGCAGGCGACCTCGGCGGCATCGAGCCCGCGCGCAAGCGCCTGCTGTTGGACTTTAGCGACCTGAACGAGCCGGTTGACAACCTTGAAGGGCTGGCATTCGGCCCCCGGCTCCCGGACGGTTCCCAAACGCTGCTCGTCGTCAGCGACGACAACTTCAGCGATCGCCAAGTCACGCAAATCTGGCTATTCCGCTTTATCGACGACTCGCCCTAACTCACCCCAACTCGCCCCAACTCACCCCGACTCGCCCGCAGTTGTTTCAGACCTTCGCCTTAGCGTTTCCCGATTGATGTGAGTTCGACGGTGGCGAGAACTCCGATTCCTTCGTCGCCTCAATTCCCCATTCTCTCGTCAGCGAGCCTGACAAAGCCGTTTTCGTCGAACTCACGTCGGGTAGAAAGGCGGCTACAGCCACTTATTCGAGCGGCAACGTCAGCGTAAATGTCGTCCCCCGACCGACCTCTGAGACACAGTCGATCGCCCCGCGATGCTTTTGCGTCACGATTTCATGGACGATCGCCATTCCCAAGCCCGTCCCCTTACCCAGGGTAAACGCATCTAAAAAGGGGGCGATTCATGGAGTGTCAGAAGCAAGCCC
>CALCCD010000133.1 GCA_937899645.1 uncultured cyanobacterium
AAGCTCAGCCTTCATTGGCGGCTTCTGGACAAATATATTTGTGGAGTGCCCTTAGATGTTTATTTTGCTGGTGTACTCTTAGCTCCGAAACCTTCATGGGCGCTTCACCGGCTGCACGTTTTGCGGATTGTCCGCCTCTTTTCAATTCGTCATGGCAATTATTGCTCTGCGCGCTTGGTATCTAGAAAAGTACGAACCGCTCGAAACCCTCAAAGAGCGGCCACACGATTTGCGACTGAGCAAAAACAGCCTGCTGAAGATGGGGCTGCGGGCGGACTTTCTCGAAGAGCGCGAGCAGATCGAGCGAGCAACTTGGTTTCAGCGCTACCTGACGGGCGAGACGATCGAGTTCTATATCGAAGGCAGCGGCAGCTACGCGATCTCGAATATCGACCTGAGCAGCCACGAGATTTACTTCACGAAGTTCGACGGGCTGGCTCACCTCGATCCGCTGATTTACCTGTGCCACCAGACCCACTTTGAGGCGTCGAGTCAGGCGCTGGGCGAAAACCTAGACGAGTTCGCACGCACGTTCAATCGATCGGCGCGCCTGCCCGTACGGGTCGTCCAGGCCAACCGCTCCGAAGAGTACGCCCTGCGGCTCAACCGCCGCACCCTCGACGATATTCGCAAGAGCCTACTGTTCGTGGCCGATATCACGCCGCTTGGCGTCGTCGGCGGCGACCCACCACAGCTACTGCCCAGCCCGAACGTCTGCGTCGAAATCGGCTATGCGATCCAGTGCAAGCGCCCGGAGCAAATCGTGCTGGCTTACATGCGCCGCCCGAACTTCAGCGGTCAGTTTCCTTTTGACCTACCGACCTATCAGCAACTAGAATTCGAGAATTCGGGCGCTCTTCCGCGCCTTTTGCCGCCCGCGATCGAGGCAATGCTTCAGCGCTTCAACCTCAAAGGGTGAGCCGGAGCCCGATTGGCGATCGGTCGCTCCCGGCGGGAGCACAGCCGAACCGCGATCGCCCATCCGTATCCTTCGGCGCGCTCGACGATTTCATTTCAATCTATCGCCATCTGAACCATGCCCAGACCTAGTGAATACGCCGTCCACCTGCTTATCTCGGGCGGCCATCGCGAAGAAGTCCGGTTCCCGACGATCGAAGAGTTTCAGAAGTGGTACGGCACGGACGTCAAACCTAAGTCCGACTCGCGCGAATTTATCAACGTTCCGATCAAAAACATTCAGGGCGAGTACATGGTGATTCGCCCGTCGGAAGTCCTGGCAATTCGCCTCGAGCCCGTCTTTAACTCCAGCGTCGATCGAAGTTTTTAGGGGTTGCCTTTGTCTCGGCCTCGAGCGTTTAACGCCAAGTCTTTGCTGGAGAGAAGCGTCCAACGCTCCACAAATCAGACAGCAGAGCAGATCCGAGACCTGCGAAAGCGCCTGCCAAACTTTTTCAGCACTGATGCGACAGGCGCGGCACCCATGTTTCAGGCTGCGTAGCGCCGCCAGCGCCAGCGCCGGTCGGATCTTTTTGGGTGTGATATTCTGTACGGACTTATGAAGCAAGCTCGAAATTGCCCGCTGCGGATGACTTTTGGGAGTCCAAATTTTTGCGCAGCGAGCGGAGATGCCGAGAGGTTTTTTGGGCCGCTTCGACGCTTGCTGCCGGTTCCACGCTAGTTCCGTCGCGGAAGCTCGGCCACGTCCGCAGGAGGGTCAATCGTGTTTTGCTCTATCTTTAATCCGCTTCCTGCCGTCTCGGTCGTTTTCCTAATAGATCGCTCGCCCGTTGCTTTCCTCGATCGCAATCCGACTTAACTCGGCGGGTTCTAGTTTATGGACGCATCTTTTCTAATTACGCTCTCGATCGTGCTGACCGTTGTGGCGGGGATTGGCGCTCAGGTTCTAGCGGAATATCTCAAGATTCCCGGCATCGTCTTTCTGCTGATTTTCGGAATTGCCCTCGGGCCGAGCGGAACGAACTGGCTGCGCCCCGAGATTTTAGGCGATGGCCTCGAGACGTTGGTATCGCTCTCGGTTGCGCTGATTTTATTTGAGGGTGGTCTGAGCTTGGGGTTGCGCGAGCTCGATCGCGTTTCGGGCAGTTTGCGTAACTTGGTGACGATCGGGACGCTAATCACCTTTGTGGGCGGCGGTATGGCAGCCCACTGGCTCGGCGAATTTCCTTGGACGATCGCTTTCCTCTACGCTTCGCTGATCGTCGTGACGGGGCCGACGGTAATCGGGCCACTGCTCAAGCAGGTTCAGGCCGATCGCCAGGTTTCGACGCTCCTGGAAGGTGAGGGCGTGCTAATCGATCCGGTTGGAGCGATCCTGGCGGTTCTGGTTTTAGACGTCGTGGTCAACGGCGACGCTGATTTGGTGAGTCTGTTAGCCGGTCTCGCGCTGCGGCTGGGTCTGGGGATCGCGATCGGCGGTGCGGGCGGCTGGCTGATGGGCTGGTTTGTCAAACGCGCCTCGTTTCTGTCCGACGACTTGAAAAACCTGTTCGTGCTGGCTGGGGTCTGGGGGCTGTTTGCGATCGCTCAGCTCCTCGTCAGCGAGTCGGGACTGATGGCAACGGTCGCTGCGGGTTTGGTGCTTCGGGCATCATCACTGCGAGAAGAAAGGCTGCTGCGGCGCTTTAAGGGTCAGCTCACGACGCTGGCGGTTTCGGTGCTGTTCGTGCTGCTGGCGGCGGATCTGTCGATCGCCAGTATCGTGGCTCTGGGCTGGGGCAGCCTGCTGACGGTGGCGGTGCTGATGTTCGTGGTGCGGCCTATCAATATCTGGGTCTGCACTTGGAACAGCGATCTCAACTGGCGGCAAAAAGTATTTGCGGGCTGGATCGCGCCTCGGGGCATCGTGTCCGCCTCGGTATCGTCTCTGTTCGCGATTTTGCTGGTCGAGCGTGGCGTCAACGGTGGCGATGCGATTAAAGCGCTGGTGTTCCTCACGATCGTCGTCACGGTCATCGTCCAGGGCCTCACGGCAAAACCCCTGGCGCAGGCGCTGCAAATCCAGGCGGCCAGCGAGCGCGGGGCGCTAATCGTCGGCTCGAATCCCCTTAGCCGCCTAGTGGCGCAGCTCTTCCAGCAGCGGGGCGAGTCTGTGATGCTGATCGATACGGATGCTGAAGCTTGCGAGGCAGCGGAGCAAGAGAATATCCCCGTATTGCTGAGCAGTGCCTTCGATACGGATGTGCTGGAAGAGGCGGGTCTGGGTTCGATCGGCACTTTTGTAACGATGACCAGCAACGGCGAAGTTAATGCCGTGCTGGCCCAGCGCGCGATGGAGGAGTTCAGCCCGCCTCGAACGCTGGCGCTGCTGCCAAAAGATTCGACGAAAAAAGCCAACGGCACGAAAGTACAGCAGGCTCTCAAGCAAGATTTCCCGATCAAGCTCTGGAACCAGCGCCTGCGCGACGGTACGGTGCGGTTGGGCGAAACGATGATGCGCGAGCCCGGTTTTGCCTTTCAGCAGTCCCACGTCCAGAAGCTGATTCAGGCCAACTCCCTCGTGCCGCTGCTCGTCGAGCGGAACGGAAACATTCAGCTGATGCCGTCGCAGGCGTCTTGGCAGTCGGGCGATCGGCTAATTTATCTGTTCCACTCGCCTAAGCCGGAGCTACTGCGTCGCCTGTCGGGCGGCAACCAGCCGAGCCAGAGTGGACTGAAAATCGAAACAATTCCGGAAGTGGAGAAAATCGACATCCCGAATTCGGTCATCGAAGATTACGAAGATACGCTGGCGGGCAGCACCAAGCGGGACATTAAGCGGGATACGCGGGACACCAGACGCGACGCGAAGAGCAAAGCTAGCGAGCCCACAGCCACAAAGCAAACGGAGCTAAAGCGCACCAAAGCTGCGAAAAAGCCCCAGCCCGCTGCGCCGCCCGAAGCTACTCCCAGACCGCGACCCCGATCGTCCGGTCAGCCGACGTAACATACAGATCGGCCCCCGATCGAGCGGGCAGCTCCGCTGCTGGGCGATCGCCTCATTCTTTCGATCCGCACGATAACTAACAATGGCACTGAGCACGATCGTCGTCCCGGCTGCGAGCGGCACGCCGAAACATACTTTGGTACTGCTTCACGGTTGGGGCGCAAACGAGCGAGATCTAGCCTCGATCGCCCAGGAGTTAGCGCTGCCGGATTGCCAGTGCATTTTCCCCAATGGCACCTTCGAGCATGGCGGCATGCCGGGTTCGCGCATGTGGTATGCGCTCGGGCCGCAGCTCGAGTTCGATATCGACCCCGAAGGTATCCAGGCGAGCCGCACGGCGATCGAAACGTTGCTGGTGCGCGTTGCCGCCGAGACGGGCGTACCGCTACCACGTACGGTGCTGGGCGGCTTTTCCCAGGGCGGGGCGATGGCGCTAGATATCGGGTCGCGGCTGCCGCTAGCTGGGTTCGTCTCGATGAGCGGCTACCTGCACGGCCCGATCGTGCAGGCTGAGACGATCGCCAAGCCGGCGCTGGTTATGCACGGTTCGGCAGACCCGGTCGTTCCGTTGGCGGCGGCGGGCAAAGTGCGCGAGGCGCTGGCAGCGGCGGGCATTAAGGCGCAGTTTGCCGAGTTCGCGATCGGGCACGGCATTTGCCCCGAGGAGATCGCAGTGCTGCGGAAATTTTTGGCCGACGTGTTTGAAGCGGTGGGTTAGGTGCTGACAGTTTGCATCTCCTGCGGTATCGGATTTCTGAGGTAGCGGACTTCATGTCCGGGAGGGCTATTTAGGTTCGTCGATGTCGAAGCGGCAGACGACTTTGCCTAACAGGCGATCGTAAGGAACCCAGCCAAAATCTCGGCTGTCGTTACTGGCGGCGGGATTGTCGCCCAGGACGAAGCAGCCGCGATCGGGTTCGACGCGATCGACGCGCTTGATAATTTTTAGCTCCGGCTGGCGAGGATGGTAGAGCGTCACGATGTCGCCGCTTTGCGGAGGACAACTTCTGTAAGCACGCGGGTCGGCAAATATTTCGTCACCGGGCACGAGAGTCGGGAGCATCGAATGGCCAGTAACTCGTAGGCGCGATCGGCGGCGGATCGCCCATAAAAAAATATCGAGAAGCGTACAGTTGCGTATCTCCT
The DNA here is from genome assembly GCA_937899645.1 of uncultured cyanobacterium. Taxonomy (GTDB): domain Bacteria; phylum Cyanobacteriota; class Cyanobacteriia; order Cyanobacteriales; family Geitlerinemataceae; genus RDYZ01. The sequence goes on from CALCCD010000133.1 coordinate 5,051, forward strand.
CGATATTGCTTGACATTGCAGTTTTATGTTGTGCGAGTTCGCCGCCTGCAATTCGGTCGATCGGCGGCGGAACTGGCCGCCAGACTGACTGCCAGACTGACTGCCAGATTGACTAGGGGTTCGCTTTAACGAAAGCGACTTCGCGGCCTTTGGTCGCCCAGAAAATGTTGTGAATTTCTTCCACGGCCGCCATTAGCTCTTCAGCATGCTGGAGGCTAACTTCAACTTTGCACGACGAGCAGAGTTTGGTCGCTTTCCAGATGGTGTCGTGCAGGTTGGGGTACTTCTCCAGGTGAATGGGCTTGAAGTAGTCCGTCCAGAGTACGAGGATGTGCTCTTTGGTTTCGTGAGCCTGCTCTTCTTTGACGGCAATGTAGCGCGAGAGCGTGTTGGCGGTTTTGGTGTCGCCGGCGCCAGCGTTGAGATCGAGGATTTTTTTCGTCATCGACAGTACGGCTTCTGCGGTCACGCGGGCCGAAGCGGGATCGTAGACGCCGCAGGGGCCGTCGCAGTGCGCGCTGACTGCTTCAGCAGGAAGGTTTTGCTTGATGTGGGAGATGAGCTGTTTGAACATTAGTTCCAGAAGACTGCTACAGATTCTTGTGTTGCGACTCTCGCACCAGTGGTCTCGCAGACTGAGAACCAGGCTGTGCGAGAGTTTGGCTGTCGCCATAGTTTAAGGAAGTATAAGCCAGAATCGAACGATGTCGCTCGAATGTCGCACGTTCGGTGCGAGTTTTTTCCCGGCTCGGCAAGAGGGATATGTAAAAACATCTCGAGCGAACATCCGCGATCGCAGCGAGTTGGTATGGTGAAAAAGTCGAATTATATTTCCGTTAGCTCGCCGGATTTGTCCGCCTGAAGGCACTCTGGCGCACTGGCTGTAGGGGGTAATTATGACTGCAATCGATACGCGACGCATCCAGGCCATGACCGCCGATAACGTGCGAGAACTGGCCGAGCGCCTTGAGGCAGATGAATATCCGACGCCGTTTGCCGGTCTCGAAGATTGGCATCTGCTGCGCGCGGTGGCTTACGAGAATCCCGAATTGGTCGAACCCTACCTTTATTTGCTCGAATTTGAAGACTGCGACGAGAGCTGAGCGCGCCGCCGCAGTGTCGATCGAGCCAAGCGCCGCACAAATTAGACAGCAACGATGACCGCAGCGGGCCGAGTATTAGTTGGGATCGCAGGTGGCATCGCGGCCTACAAGGTTTGCGAGGCGATTTCGACGCTGGCGAAGTCCGGCGTTGAGGTGCGCGCGATCGTCACCGACGGAGCGCAGCGCTTTATCACGCCGCTGACAATCGCGACGCTGTGCCGCCACCCCGCCTACGTCGATCGCGACTTTTGGCAGGCCGATCGCGCCCGCCCGCTGCATATCGAGCTGGGCGAGTGGGCGGACGTTATCGCGATCGCGCCGCTGAGCGCCAACACCCTCGCGAAGCTGGCCTACGGCTTGGCGGACGATTTGCTGACGAATACCGTTCTGGCTTCGACCGCGCCGCTGCTGCTGGCTCCGGCGATGAATACAGATATGTGGGAGCAGGAGACGGTGCGCCGCAACTGGCGGATCGCGACCGACCTGGAGCGCGTCCACGCGATCGCGCCGGGGTCGGGGCGTTTGGCCTGCGATCGCGTCGGGGCGGGGCGTCTGGCCGAACCGCAACACCTCGTCAGCCAAATTCGATCGCTGCTCCACAGCGGCGGGCAGCGGGATCTGGCGGGCAAAAATCTTCTGGTTAGTGCGGGCGGGACGCGCGAGGCGATCGACTCGGTGCGGTTTATCGGCAATCCCTCGACCGGGCGGATGGGCGTGGCGTTGGCGCAAGCGGCGGCACACCGGGGCGCGAATGTGACGCTGGTCTGCGGGCCAACCGAAGTCGATCTGAATGTGCCGGGCATTGAGGTCGTGCGGGTCACGTCAGCGGCGGAGATGGGTGCGGCGCTGGGCGATCGCTTCCCGGCGGCGGACTGGCTGATTATGGCGGCGGCAGTGGCGGATGTGCGGCCAGCGCAGTCCCACGCGACCAAGCTGGCCAAGTCTGAGCTGCCGGAGAGTTTGCCGCTGGAGTTCGTGCCCGACTTGATTGCGGGGCTGGCGAGTCGGAAGCAGCCGCACCAGCGGGCGATCGGCTTTGCGGCGCAGACGGGCGATATCCTCACGCCCGCATGGGACAAGCTACAGCGCAAGGGGCTCGATGCGATCGTGGCGAATCCGATCGATCGCGTCGGGGCGGGTTTCGGCAGCGACACTAACGAGGCGATCTTTATCGACAACCTCGGGCAGCAGGTCGCGCTCCCGTCTGCGAGCAAGCTCGAACTCGCGCATCAGATTCTCGATCGCGTGCGCGTCCTGCCGATAACGGCCTAAACGATGTGACGATCGGCATGAGCATCGCAGCGGTCAACAGCTTAAGCGGTAAAATCGTTGGGAATTTTCGGGAAATCCTAATGGTTTCCGCCCCGACGCCGAATGACGCCCGACGACGACAAACTGCCACAGCCCAGCGACGCGACGCCGACTGAGGAAGCGCCCGCAGAGACGACGCCTGCAAAGCCCGAGATCGAGCCGCAGCCCGCGCCGAGTGCGTGCGGTGTTTGCGCGAGTTCGCAGTGGGAGCTGCACGCGCACCTGCCGATCGAAACTGAGGCGTACCTCGAGGCCGTGGCGACGCTGAACCGTCGCTTGCGATCGTCGAAAAAGCGCAAGACTGAAGCCGCCGTCACACCCGTCGAGACCGCCCAAACTGGAATCCCCGCAGACGATTTGAACGACGCGCCAAATCGCGAAGCGCCAGATTCGGAGGCAGAAACTACCGAGCCCGATCGCGACACGACCGCAAGCGAAAACGGCAACGAGACGGCAGACAGGCAGGCCACCGCGCCGCCCGACGAGCCCGCAACTGCAGCACCGGAAGTCGAGCCAGAGCCGTCGCCGCTCGGTTACTTTCCCCACGGGACGGCGTGGCGATGTGCCCACTGTGGCGCGCTGACGCTAGTTTGGCCGACTAGTGGCGAGCCGGTAGCGCGGCCTTCCCGGCGACGATCGTCGGCGGAGTTTCGCACGGCGGTGACGCGGCAGGTGGAGCGCGTGCGGAACCCGAAGCTGGCGCGCGAGTCGGGAGTTAACCTCAAAACTTTACGCGTGCTCGACCTCAATTTGGGGCGGGGAACGACGGCAGAACGCAACTTGGTGCTGCTGCACGAACTCGGCCTCGCCAAGCACCAGATTTTCGGCCTTGGCGGTGACACGACGACGATCGAGCGGCTCAACTTCGCAGGCTATCAGGTCTACGGCGGCGGGGTCGATCGAGCGCTGGCCGAGCTGCCTGACGACTACTTCGATTTAGTGCTGGGATTTAACGCGATCGAATACTGGCACGACACGACAGCGACGCTAAAGGCACTGACTCGCAAGCTGCGGGTCGGTGCGCGTCTGGTGCTAGAACTGGCCAATCCCGAAAGCTGGCAGGCACAGTTATTTCGCAACGGCTATTGGGCGTCCTATCGCCGCGACTGCCACCTGCTCGTCGGGGGAACGGCGCTGCGTCACCTCGCAGCCCGAGTCGGACTCCAGGTCGAGACCCTGCGCGCCCATCCCGAGCCCCAGGCGTGGAAAACTTCGTCGGCCACCTGGAAGCGCCGCAAGCGCCACCCCCTGAAGTTCGCGCTGGGTAGCGGCCTCGCTCAGGAAACGCTCATCGGCCTCGATCGCCTGCGTGCCGCCTGCGGCATGAACACGTCCCGCTACGGCGCGGTGTTGGTCGTGCCGCCAGTTCCGCCGCCGGAAGAAGCGCCTGTAGAGACGCCGGAAGGCGCGCCGGAGGATTCCGCGACACCATAGGCCGGTTACGGGAGCGCGACAATGGCCGACAATAGTACCGAGCGATGTTTTTCAGGGCATTCGATCGTGTCTAGCCACTATCAAAGTCGCCTATTTAATTTTTTGACCGATCGCGCCGTGAGATGGAGCGATCGGGCTGCGACGGCCTTCCGCCACGCCCAGCTGGCGGCGACGACCGCAGTGCAAACGGTGTTGCTGCCGCTGTGGGCGATTGCGGAGAACCTCGGCTGGCGAGCGTTTCCCTACGAAGGTTTGGGCGGGCAGCGTCGCGATCGCGCCAACTTTGCGCCGGGAGCCGATCGCGACCAGGTTTCGAGCGACGCGCCGATCCGCGCGACGCTGACCGTCCTGGACGCGACGGGCTGGCCGACCGTCGATCGCTTCGATCGCGATGCCCTCCAGTCCGCCCAGCAAACCACGACTGCCACGCCGCCGCCCCTGGAGCTAACGCTAAGCACTCGCGAACTACGGGCGATCGCGCCGACCCGCACCGCCACCGCCACCGTACGCGGCCTCGCCAGCCAGCTCGGGTCTGCCGATCTAGTGTTGGTCTCGACCGAGAACAAAATCGTCGGGCGGCTGGGGGCATTTCCGCAGCAGACGCTCGATCGCGATGTGACGAAGCTGCTCGATCGCCTCGCGCCCTTCCCGCCACTACTCGAACCACCCCGTTTTGCACTGCTACAACAGGCGATCGCGCAACTCGATTTCCAGTGGGCGAAGCTGGAGGCACGCGCGCTGCCACCATCGGGGTTCGAGAGCGGGAGACAGTTCGATTTGCATCGCGACCTAAATCGCGACTCGAGTCTGGCGATCGGCAACTTCTTCGAGCGGCAAGTCTCGAGCTGGACGCGATCGCTACTGCCGCCAACCCAAAACGCACTGCCCGCCGAGCCGGAATCCCGCACGAAAATTCGCGGCTCGCAATGGTCGATCGACCCGGAAGACCTCTGGTGGCGCAACGCGATCGATCTGGTGCGCGCCAGCTTTGCTGCTTCGATCTCGAGCGTTACCGCGATCGTGAAGACGCGAGACAGCGACGCAGAAACCGACCGCCCGCCCGACCTTCCGACGCCAGAACCGCAGACGATCGCGCCGCGCCCCGAAATCCAATCTAAAGTCGGCAATCAAATTCGCGACTGGCTCGGCGATCGCGCGCCCCAGAATTCGTCGCTGGCAGTGGGCGATCGCGCCCGTCCACCCGTCGCAATCTTCCGCCCGGAGGCCGACGCAACATCCGCCGATCGCGCCACGTCTCCCAACCTCGCAGCAAGCAGTCCGAAAACAACCGCACCCCCAGACTTTGAAGCTGACTGGTACGAAGCCGAGGCCGAAGACAGCGGCTACGTGATGCACCCGTTGGAGCGCTTGCTGCGCTGGCTCGATCGCCTTTTGGTGACGCTCGAAGGCTGGATCGATCGCGCCGTCGAGGCAATTTTGGCCTGGTGGTCGCGGCGGCGCGCGTCTTGATGTCCGAGCCAGAGTCCGAGCCGAAATCCAGGCCGAAATCCGAGCCGAGCCCGCAGGCCGCGCAGCCGATTGTCGAGGCACTGCACGCGATCGCCAGCCGAAGCCAAGCACGCTTTTACCTTCCCGGTCACAAGGGCGGCCAGGGCGCGCCGGATATTTTGCGAGAAGCGCTGGGAGAAACGGTCTGGCGCTGGGATCTGCCAGAGCTGCCGGACTTCGACACTTTAGCAATCCCAACCGGCGCGATCGCCGAAGCGCAAACCCTGGCCGCACGAGCATTCGGAGCCGATCGCACTTGGTTTCTCTGCAACGGCTCGACGGCGGGCGTTATCGCGGCGCTGTCGGCCACCTGTCGTCCCGGCGATCGGGTGCTAATGCCGCGCAACGTTCACCGCTCGGCGATTTCCGGGCTGGTACAGTGCGGCGCAGTGCCCGTCTTTGCCGCACCGAGTATCGCCGCGCCGGATATCGACCCCGACTGGAATATCGATCGCGGCCTGCAACCCGAAGCCGTTGCCCGCGCGCTCGATCGCCATCCCGAGCTGGCCGCAATTTTCCTCGTTTCGCCCAACTACTACGGCCTGAGCTGCGACCTGCCCGCGATCGTCCGTCTTGCCCGCGCCGCCGAAGTCCATCGAAATTCCCCGCTGCCCGTTATCGTCGATGCCGCCCACGGCTCGCACTTTCCGTTCCACTCCGACCTGCCCGCTGCTGCCCTCGCCGCCGGAGCCGATGTCGCCATTGAGTCCACCCACAAGACTCTCGGGGCGCTGTCCCAGGCGTCTATGCTGCACCTCAAGGGCGATCGCGTCGATGCCGACCGGCTCGATCGGGCGCTGTCGCTGGTGCAGTCCACGAGCCCGAACGCGCTGCTGTTGGCTTCGTTGGATGCGGCGCGCCATCAGATGGCCACGGCGGGACGCGACTGGCTCGATCGCACTTTGCACTGCGCCGATCGCCTGCGGGCGGGCGCGATCGCTTGTGGCTGGCCGGTGTGGCATCCGTCCGCAACTGCAAAAATTGCCAGTTCAGTTGCCAGTTCAGACGAGCGCTTCGATCGCACTCGCATCACCCTTCGTACCCAGGATTTCGGCCTTAGCGGCTACTCTGCCGACGACTGGCTCTACGAACGGGGGGTCGCCGCCGAACTACCCACCGATCGCCATCTCACCTTCGTCGTTACGCTGGGCAATACCGACGCCGATGTCGATCGCGCCCTGGAGGCTTTGCGCGGCCTCAAAGCCCTGCGCTCGACTGGCGATCGCGCTCCCGATCTCGCGATCGACCTCGACACCGCAGCGTGGCCGGAGCTGTCCGAGCCAGAGCTGAGTCCGCGCGATGCTTTTTTCGCCGAGACCGAGACGATCGTCCTGGCGCAGAGCCGCGATCGCATTTGCGCCGACACGCTCTGTCCCTATCCACCGGGGATTCCGCTGCTGTTTCCCGGCGAACGGATTACGGCGCAGAGCATCGCGGCGCTGGAGAATATCGCAGGCAGTGGCGGTACGATTACCGGCTGGCCAGGAGCAGGGCAGGTTCGCGTCGTTCGCCGAGCGAGGATGGCGGGCGGTTCTTAATGGCGACGTGGCCAGTTCGGCCTATCCGGCGGTTACGGCTGGCGGGGGGCGTTCGCCGCTTGCAGGCAGTTCTGGGCGATCGCGGCAAAATCGCGGGCGAAAGCATCGCGATTTTCGGGAGTCAGAAGCGGCACGTGGAGAAACAGCGCCGCGACCTCTGGCTCGCCGAGCATCTGAAAATAGAGATAGTTGCAAACGAACTGCCCGGCGTCGTCGCTGACGTCCGTGGCCACCAGACGATCGCACCAGCGCGCCACTTCAAAGCGAGTTTGGCGGGCGTGGCCGTCCAGGTGCGCCCGTCGCTCGAGGTTGAGTCGCGATCGCGACTCGGCCATACCGCAGCACAGCACCACGGCGGGCTGAAACTTCCAGATCGCCTCGCGAACGCGCTGGCTGGCGGCGGCATTCTCGACCGGCAGATGTCGCAGCAGCCGAGTTCGCGCCCCCGGCTGTTCCGGACAGCCCGCATCGCTTTCTCGATCCAGCCGCAAATCTAGGTCGCCCCGCGCGATCGCCAGCTCGACCAAATCGTCGGCAGAATTCGAGCGCTGGTGCGGCATCCAGGTTGTAAAAGTGGTAATCAGCAGATCGCCTGCAGTTGGTTCGAGCGGCATCGCGATCGTCCCCCAGCGACATCTTGCCGCCATCCTAGCCCGCAATCGCCGCCACCATTAGCTTCGCGCGTCCAGAATCTCGTAATCTCGATCTACACTCGCGTCGTCTAACTTGCCCGCCATGAAACTCAAGCGCTCGACCCAGGGATTACTGCTCGCCGCACTCCTGCTCGGAACGGGGGTCGCAATCTACGAAGGGACGATCGCCCCGGGACGGCAGTCCCAAGAAAATCGCGAGGCGACGCTGCTGTCGATCGCGGCGACGGACATCCAGGCGATCGAAATCGAAACTCCCGCCCACACCCTGCGCTTCGAGCGGCTGGCGGAGTCGGTGCAAATCGACCTAGACGGGGACAACAACGAATTCACGGTTGCCGAGTGGGAGTTCGTCCGCCTCGATGCGCCTGCGTCGTCTGACGACCCGTCCGAGGCGGAGGCTGCCCCGGACACTGAGGACACGGATTCTGAGGCGACAGACTCTGAGGTGACAAATTCTGAGGCCACAGACACTAAGACCACAGACACTGAAATGCCGGAGATCGAACCGTCCGACGAAGAGACGGCCGAGCCTGAAGAAACCGAGCCCGCCGAACCTGAAGAAACCGAGCC
>CALCCD010000134.1 GCA_937899645.1 uncultured cyanobacterium
ACACTCTAATACGCGCTACTCTAATACGCGCTTCGCTAAGTCGGATTTGGTATTACCGGTCGATCTGCAAAGATACGTACATGTTTGACGATCGCCCGCTAAAAATCCACTGCCCGAGAATTTAAGAAATGGCTACTTTTATCGTCAACGACCCCGCCGATGCGATCGACACTAATCCCGGCAACGGCAGCGTCGATACGGCAGGAGGCATCATTGCCCTCAGAGCGGCGGTGATGGAAGCCAACGCGCTGGCGGGAGCCGACGTTATCGTGCTTCCGGCGGGAACGTTCGCGTTCGATGTGGCGCTTGGCGCGGGCGGCGAAGATGCGGCAGCAACGGGCGATCTCGATATTACGAGCAACATCACGATTCGCGGGCAGGGGATCGGTACAACCACGATCGACGCCCAGATGCTTGATGCGGTCTTCAACGTTCTGGGAACGGGGACGCTAACGCTCGAGAATTTGACGATTACGAACGGAATGGCGACGGGTGACAACAACACCTACACGGAAAATACTCCTCCAAGCCAGATCGCTCCGCTTGCTCCCATGGTGCGCCCCGCGACTTCTATTCGGGGGAACGGCATTTCTGTCCAGCCGAACGGAACACTAAACGTCACCAATGCGGAAATTTCTGGGAACATCGTTACGGATGACGATGCTGCGGCCATCTTTAACTACAACGGCACTGTCACCCTCAGCAACACGACGATCTCCGGGCATAACGGCGCTGCGATCGGTGCGGAGCTGATTCGCAATCGTGCTGGTGGAGGGGGGACAGCAACCTTTAGCGTCCTCAACAACTCGACGATTTCCGGCAACACCATCGGCGGCAACAATCAAAGCCGCCTGATCTACAACGATGGCGATAACGGCACAATTAATATGACGTTCCGAGATAGCACGATCTCGGGCAACGCGACGACGGGAACGACAGGAAAATTCCTCTACAGCAAGTCGCGAGGTGGCGGTACTGGAAACCTGACGATCGACAATACCAACATCCTCAATAACTCCACATCGGGCAATAGGAATTCGTTCTTTTTGCAGTTTAATGCGAGCGCCACGACTGGCACGTTTCAACTGACGAACTCTACAGTTTCGGGGAACGGCACCTTGGGTAACGGTATCCCTGGAGGCAATAGTTTCTTCTATATCCGCGCTCAAAATGATGGCGGTGCGGTTAACTCGACAATTTCTGGCACGACCTTTGCGAATAATAGCGTCAATGGTAGTTACAGCGACTTCCTCGTGCATATTGCTTCCGGTGCTACAGGCGGGCTGGCGACGACGCTGAGCAGTACGATAACTGATTCGACATTCACGAACAACACGAGCAACGGAAACTACTCGGACGGGTTCTCAAACCAGACATTTGGTGGCGACGCGGAAGCGGTCGTCACGTTCTCGGGGGTAACGATTTCCGGCAATTCGGCAGGGGCGAACCTGTTCGTGAATCAGGCGCGGAGCCCGATCGAGACCCTAACCGTTAACATCACTGATACTGTGATCGCGAACAACTCAGTAAATGCGTTTGGTGCTGGTGGTTCCACCTTTAATGCCAATCCAAACGCTCCCACGCCGGGAACCTTAAACCTGAACCTGACGAACTCGACGGTCTCTGGCAACAGCGGTGGGAACAGCCCGACATTTGACATCACCAACACAGGCTTTCAAAACCTCAATCTTGCGAATTCCACGATCTCTGGCAACACGACGACGGGCAATGGCGGTGCGATTGAAAGCGTCGCCGGTGCCACCATAACGGTAAACAATTCCACCATTACCGGGAACACGGCGAATCGAGGCGGAGGAATCTACGCCACGGGGGGAACGGTCAATGTCAATAATTCGATTATTGCAGGCAACACCGCTACGACAGCCAACCCCGATGTCTCGGGTACGTTTGTCAGCAACGGCGCGAACATCATCGGCGATGCTACCGGTGGCACGGGCTTCGGCGGCGATACGACCGGCGTTGCCGCTAACGCCGTCATCAACACCACCCTCGCCAACAACGGTGGCCCAACCCCAACCCACGCGCTCGTCGCCGGTTCTGTGGCGATCGACGGCGGCAACAACGCCAATATCCCGCTCGACACCCAAGATCTCAACTGAAATGGCAGCGTCGCGGAAGCGATCCCCTTCGATCAACGCGGTGGCGGCTTCCCCCGCGTGTTCAACGGCACGGTAGACATTGGTGCGTACGAAGCCCAGCCAGAGATTGACGTTCGAGGCAACAGCCTCGCGATCGTCTCTGGTGACACCACCCCCAACACCACCGACAACACCGACTTCGGCATCATCGCAATCGCCGACGGCACGATCGCGAAAACATTCGCGATTCAAAACATCGGCGCGTTCGGCCTGAGTCTACTGGGCAGTCCGCTGGTGAGTATTAGCGGAACCCACGCCGCCGACTTCAGCGTGACGGCAACGCCCACATCGCCCGTCGCCGGTGGCAGTACCACCACCTTCGAGATTACCTTCGACCCGTCAGAGGTCGGAACCCGCACGGCGATCGTCAGCATCGCCAGTAACGACGGCGACGAAAATCCCTATACCTTCGCGATTCAGGGCATCGGCGACGACACCGTCCCGACCGACACCACAACCGATACCACCCCGACCGCCGAACCCGAGCCAACCCCGACAGGAACTCCGATCGACTTTTCTGCCTTGCTAGATGCTGCCCTCCAAGGCCCGACGACCTCCACCCCAACCGCCGCACCCGGACTGGCGGAAGAGATCTGCGCGATCGTCACCAGTCCCCCCAGCTTCCCGGCAAACAACATCACCGATACCGCCGACAGTATCGGCAGCGGCGATAGCGACACGCTACGCGGCGCGGGTAGCTTCAGCGAACGGTTCAATCCCCTCGCGGGCGACGATCTCGTGCTGGCTTTTGCGGGCAACGACAACATCGACGGCGGCGACGGCAACGACACATTGTCCGGCAACCAGGACGCGGACGTTATTTTCGGCGGCCTCGGGGACGACCTTATCTTTGCTGGAAAAGACGCGGACGGCGTGCAGGGCGGTCAGGGTAGCGACACGATCGCCGCGAATATTGGCGATGACATCGTTCGGGGCGGCGAGGGCGACGACTGGCTCTTCGGGAACACTGGGAACGACTACATCGAAGGCAACACCGGGAACGACACCATCTTTAGCGGACGCGACAACGACGGCATCGTCGGCGGAGCGGGGAACGACGTGGCGGCTGGCGATATCGGTAACGACTGCGTCCATGGCGATGCCGGAAACGACCTGCTGTTCGGCAATTGGGGAACCGACGTGCTGTCCGGCGGCGAGGGCGACGATACGCTCTTCGGCGGCCAGGAAAGCGACACCGTCTCCGGCGACGCGGGCGACGATTTCCTCTCCGGCGACCTCGGGACGGATCTCCTCAGCGGCAATGCGGGCAACGACGCGATCGGCGGAAACCTCGGCAACGACACCCTCTTCGGCAACGACGGCAACGATACTCTGTCCGGTGGTCAGGATGACGATCGCCTTGACGGAGGCGAGGGCGCGGATGTTCTCTCCGGCGATCGCGGCAGCGACACGCTGACCGGCGGCGCGGGAGCCGATATCTTCTTCTTCCGAACCGGCGACGGCTCCGATGTATTGATGGATTTCGCGACTGGGGAAGACAAGCTCGCGATCGCCCAGATCGTCACCGTCAGCAGCGACACGATCGGCAACATCGGCGCAGATCGCCTCGGCAACCTGCGACAGGTCGGCTTTGGGGAACTGGCGATCGCGACCGCCAACGGCAACACCACCGTCAGCTTCAACAACGAGCTGCTCGCCACCCTCAACGGCCTCACTAGCCTCAGCGCTGCTGACTTCGTATAGGCCGAACCGATCTGCCCGTAACTCCAGTCGCCGCTTCCGGCGTTAGCCCGAACGGCAGCTGGAATGACAGCCCTGACAGCCTCGTTCGCGACGCCCGCCCAGTAAACCAATAAACTAAAGCTTATTCGAGCAGCGTGTTAACATAAATTAATTGTAAGTACAGCCTTCGGTTTCGCAGCGCTCCAGAGTTTCGAGCGGTCAGGTTCCAGGAGTTCGTCTGTAGCACTGCGGGCTGCGCTGTATGGATATTGTGGTTTTCCAGGCGGCCCGCCCCTTCCCGTTCTATTCATGATTTCTGAATCGAGCTTCCAGAACCGATCGTTGTCCCGCGCGCTTTACGAAGCGGCCCTCGAGCGGCTTTGCGCCTCTCTTGCCGAAACTTTTGGTGCAGAAGAGTTCGCGCGCTGCCACTTCGGGATTGCCCCCGGGGCCGATAGACAAAATACGCTGTTCGTCGTTACGGAGAGCCGTTCGCAAGTCGAGCGGCTCTCTTGTTGTATTGCGACGATTTCTGCCGAGGTCGAACGACTGCTGCCCGGCGTCGCTCGCATCGCGCTCTGCGTGCGTCCGGCGGGAGACCCCGATGCCGAGTGTCCTCCTCGCAATCTCGCCGGTCGGATTTTCGAGCTGCGTTCGTCCCCACGCGATCGCGCCGTGTAGGCCCTGCCCCGCACGCGATCTCGCGCCCCTGCGAGTGTTGGGCCGCTCGGGCGATCGCCATCGGGCATAATGAGGGCTGTTCCGCCCGCTGCCGTCCTCGATCGCCCGCGACGCCGCCGACTATGAATTTCCTCTCGATTCCCTACAGCCTGTTTCTCTTCGGGACGATGCTGCTGTACTGGAATCTGCCCTGGAGAGCGCTCCGGCTGGCCCTTACCCTCACCGCCAGCCTGATTTTCTACGGCTCGCTCCAGCTCCAGTCCGTGCCGCTGCTGCTGCTGGGAGCTGCCTTCACTTTTACTATCGCGATCGTGCTGGCGCGTACGCTCGATCGACGTCCCCACCGCGACGCCTGGAAGCTCTCGAATGACGAGTGGGATCGCTTCGAGCGCGGCTGGCAGGGACGGCGGCAGCTTCTGCTCGGTTTCGGCCTCGTTGCCAACGTCGCCATTCTCGTTCTCTTTAAATACGGCCCGTTTCTGTTTCCCGGCTGGGCGACGGACAGCGAACCGGGCTCGATTTGGACGTACTTCATCGCGCCACTGGGGATCAGCTTCTTCGTCTTTGAGTGCATGGCGTACCTCGTCGATGTATATCGCGGCGCGCCCGCCAGCACCAGTTTCCTCGACTTCGCCGCCTACAAGTTTTTCTTCCCGAAGCTAATCTCCGGCCCGATTACCCGCTACCACGGCTGGATCGAGCAATTTCAGCACCCCGCTCCGCCAACGGTCGATCGCGTCGTCGAAGGGCTATGGCTGATCGCCAGCGGCGCAATTAAAAAAGGGCTACTCGCCGACAATATCGCCGTCTTCGTCAATCTCTGCTTCGAGAACTACGAGCGCGCGGGTAGCACCGACCTCTGGCTGGCGATTTTCGGCTACGGTCTCCAGCTCTATCTGGACTTCAGCGGCTACGTAGATATCGCGCGCGGCAGTGCCTTGCTCCTCGGCTGGACGCTCCCGCCAAACTTTGACTTCCCCTACCTGACGGCCAGCATCGCGGACTTCTGGCGGCGCTGGCATATGACGCTCGGCGACTGGCTGCGGAACTATCTCTACTTTCCGCTCGGTGGCTCGCGGCGCGGGCTGGCGCGCACCTGCGCGAACCTGACGATCGTCATGTTGTTAGCGGGGCTCTGGCACGGCAGCGCCACAGCGGGACAAAATCCGGCGGGCTTTCTCGTTTGGGGTTTGCTGCACGGCTTGGCGCTGGTGGCGCACCGGCTGACGGATACGGCGTCAAAGCAGGTCGCGGCGCTGCAAGCTTTCTGGAAAAGCTGGGTCGGGGCGATCGTCGGTTGGGCGATTACGCAGGCGATGGTGTTTTTGGCCTGGGTGTACTTCCGCCTGCCGGATTTAACCGTGTCGAACTGGGTGCTGCGCCACCTGCGCGGCCAGACGGCAGACCCGCAGTTTGTCGAGAAAGTCTACGGTGAAACCCTGGGCATGACGCCGGATCTGGTGGCCTACGGTCTCGGTGCAGTGGGCATGGGGATGACGATCGCCTACGGCATCGATCGCGGCCTGAAGATACAGCTCAACTGGCCGATTAAGATTTTGCTCGTACCGGTGTTTCTCTACACGGTGTGGCTGCTCGCGCCGCAGAACAGCCTGCCGTACATCTACTTCGATTTTTAGCGGCATTTTCGGAATCGATCGCGCCAGCTCCCATCGTTTCGGGAACATCTCGTTCTTATCTCGTCCACGTATCTAACGCCCCTGGAGTTTCGCAAGGGCTTTGTAGGCGTTGAGGGTGTCGCGATCGAGCCCGCGCAGCGTCCGCACCAGGCGGCGCACCTTGCTCCAGTTCAGTCGCTTGTCGCGAATCCCCCACAGCGCCTTATCGAAGCGCGCGGCGCTGTTCCAGTGGAGGCGACGGCGGATAAAGCGTTTGACGATGCTCCAGTTGAGGCCGTGGAGCAAGTCGCGGTTGAGAGTTTCGCCGCGCAGCCGCAGCTCGAACAAGCCGCGCAGACCGTTTGCTTGGGCGAGGGTTTCCGGCGCGATGTCGAGCGGGGTGAAGTGGATCGGGGCGATCGCGCCGTAGCTAACCAGTATTTGCCACAGCGCCACCAGCGGTGGGAGCAAACCGGACTCGCGGGCGTGGTGAACGACCTCGGCGATCGCCCACCGATCCGAGCACTGCCACCACCGACTCAGGTCGGCGAGATCTTTGAGCGCGCTAGCCGGATCGAGGTCGTCGCGTACGGCGTGGTGAACCGACAGCAGCATCGCATCGATCGGGCTGGCCACAGCGATCTCGCGACCCAGCAGCAACGCCGTCGTCTTGCGCGCCAGCACGTCCGCCACCGGAAACTCAATGCCACCGATCGCCTTGAGCCCCCAGTGCAAGTCCACCTCGAAGCCGGTTTTATCCTCGAATACCAGTACGAGATTGTCCTCGCGGGCGCGGCCTTCGAGATATGTCACGTAGTCGTCCAGCTCGCCGGGGAGTTTGGGCTTAAAGCCGATCGCGTCCAGCGCCGCGATCGTGCCGTCCAGCGACTCCGGTGCGACCAGCACATCCACATCGCCAACCATGCGATCGCTAGGCTTGGCGTAGAGGTTCGCCATCACGCCGATCCCCTTAAATGCGACCGCGTCGATCTTCGTCGCCGCCAGCGCCTGCATCACCTGGACGCTACGGTGCGCCGCAGTGGTGGACTGGACGGCGATACTGCGGCAGAGTCGCCCGAGCCGGTCGCGCGCGTCATCCGGAAGGGCGATCTCGAGTTGCTGGAGGCGCTGCCAGAGCTGGGGCGCGACGCGCCGCTCGTAGGCGAAGTTGGAGAGAGACGGCCAGTCGTCGTTTTTCGTCAGCTCGGTGACAATCGTGCGGGCGCGATCGGGCGTCGCGAACAGGATCTCAGCGAGGTGGTGTTGGAGCTTCGTGGCAGCAGAGGTGGCAGTCATGGTGTCGTGTGGCGATGGGGATGGCGATCGGCAGGACGCGAAAAACTCGGCCGGGAGGTCATTGCGATAAGCCCGATCCGGCGGTTCAGGGGCGAGCGGCTAAACTCAGCAGACGCTTGACGCCGCGCTTGCCAGCGTGGGCGAGCAGCTGCCAAGGGCTCGACAGCCCCCAGCGGCGCGACAGGAATCGGGGAAAACCGGCGGCATTCTGTGCGGCGAGGTGCGATCGCAGGCGGCGGTATTCAAACCACAGCAGCGGCAACTGGCCGAGCAGCGGACTGGGGCGAGCTTTGGCGCGGGCTTCCCAGCGTTCGGGCGCGGAGGCGGGCAGACCTTGAAGCGTCCGGATGGCCGCGTCGATTTCGGCATGGAGTTCCGGGCGATCGACGCAGGCTAACACCTCCTCCAAACTGGCGCGCAGTGAATAATTCAGGCGGTGAATGCATCCGTATTCCACCAGTCGCTTCCAGTCGATATCGGAGTTGGTTTCGGATTGTGAGCCAGACCGGCGACGAACCAGCTCGATCGCGTCGGCCAGGAAGTACACCGGCGATCGCGGCTGCCAGCGGGTCGCGCGGATACAGTCGACGAACAGGCGATCGGTGCGATCGAGCCCCCGCGCCGCCACGGTTCCGAGCTGTAGCGGTACGCCATCGCGCGAGGACACCGCACCCCGCTCGAAGTCGTCGCGTTCCAGCGCCGCGCACTCCGGCAACACCCACCAGTGGAGCGTCAGAAAATTGCGCCCGCGATGCAGCCCGACAAAGGTTTGCTGCTGCTGAAGCTGTACTGGCGATCGGTGCGTGGTGGTCTCCCAGCCCAGCGATCGCAGCACCGCCACCGCCTCGGACAACGCCGCCGCCGGAACCCAGAAGCCGCTATCGTCCGCCCGCCGCGCGCCCATATCCGCACCCGCCTCCGCGACGATCGCCGCACCACCCAACACCACCACCGAAATCCTTGCCGCTTTCAGCGCTTCGACAATTTCGCCGACCTCGCGCAGAATCATCTGATTGCGCGACCACACGTGGCGATAGAGCCCGGTGATGCGCTGGCAGGTGCGCTGATAAGTTTGCCGATCGTCAGACGAAAGCTGCCCGTCCCAGTCCCGCAGGCGGCGATAGAGTCGCGGCAGCAGCCAGTAGCTGCCCTCGTCGAGATCTTCGATGTCGATTTGCGCTTCCCACTCGTGCCACGCGGCGATCGCCGCGTGGCGATCGCCGAAGATTGCCGTCAGCAGCAGGCGGTGAAGCGCCGTCGGCTCGCAGCTCGCCGCGGGGACGGGCGACCAGTGAGCGGGCTCGCGGTGTTGACGTTGCTGGGCCAGATGCACAGTCATGACGTCGCTTCCTGCCCTTCCCGACGGCGCTGCAATGCGGCTCGAACCACGCGCAGGTAGTCGCTTGCGACGCGTTCGCGCTCGCGGCGTCCGGTGTTGCTGTCGTGGATGCGCCGTTCGAGGACGACTTCCGGCAGCATCGCCATCTTCAGCCCCCGTTCGCGCGCCTGGGTCAGCCAGTCGATAAATTCCGCGCCGCGCAGTCGATCGTCGAAGCCACCGACCGCATCGAATCGCGATCGGCGAACCAGCATTGCACTGGCCAGATGTCCCGGCATCACTTCAGCGGCGAGGCGAGGGCGCTGTTCTTCGGGTAGGGTCTCGCTGTAGAACTGCCGCACGTGACCGAACACTGCGTCCAAATTCGGATCGGCCTCGAGCGCTGCAACTTGGAGCGCCAGCTTCTCGGGCGTCCAGCGATCGTCCGCATCGAGAAAGGCCAGCAGCTCGCCCGTTGCCATCGCGATCCCGCAATTGCGGGCACTGGCGATGCCGCCGTTGGGCTGATGGGCGTGGCGAATGGTGTCGCCGAACTCCCGCAGAACTTCGGCGCTGCGATCGGTCGAGCCGTCGTCGATCGCGATAATTTCGATCGACTCCGCCGGAACGGACACCTGCGCCTGCACGCTGCGAATCGCTTCAGCCACGAACCGCTCGCAGTTGTAGACCGGAATAATAACGCTGATGGACATCATGATTTTGCCTCCCCGTTACGCTGCATCGCTTCGCGCTCCGCCAAGACAGACGCGAGCACGGCAGCAGGGTCTTTGGCAATCACTTCTCCGGCCTCGTTGCGATACTGAATCTGCGGCAAGTCTTCGAGCTTGCCGAGGTCGCGCCGTCGCTTCAGCGATTTCCGCACGGCGGAGAAGAATCCCTTAAGGTTGCCCTGACGATCGCCCGTCAGGTTCGTATCGTGCAGGTGGTACAGCAGCGTCACTTCTTCGAGGACGACCATCTCGGCCCCCCGCTCGCGCGCCTGCAAAAACCAGTCCACGTCTTCCGCGTGAATTTGGCTGTCGTCGAAGTACCCGACGCGATCGAACACCGATCTGCGAAACAGCGCACTGCCGAGGTTAAAACTTGCCGACGCTGGCAGACGCGCTTCGTACTGCATCTCGCCCGTTGCGTCGGGCGTGCCGTGCAGCGTTTCCACGTAGCCGTTGACCACATCGAGCGCCGGGTTTTCCGCGAAGGCGGCAAGCTGGTGGCGGGTTTTCGTCTCCGGCCAGCGATCGTCCACATCGAGAAAGGCAATAAATTCGCCCGTTGCCAGGTCGATGCCGTGATTGCGGGCGGCGGCGGGGCCTTGGTTGGGCTGCGCGACGTAGCGGATGCGATCGCCTAGGCTCGCTGCCACCGCTGCGGTATTGTCCGTCGAGCCGTCATTGACGACGATAATTTCTAGCGGCTGGTGCTGCTGCGCTTCGACGGTGGCGATCGCGTCGGGCAAGAACCGCGCTCCGTCGTACACCGGAATTACGACGCTGATAAGGGGATTCTCGTTTGATAGATCGGGACTCATGACACCACCTGTTCGAGTAACGTTGCGATCGCACGTGGGATTTGCGCCAGGTCGGTTCCTAGCGCGATCGAGTAGCAGGGCACCGCCCGAACGAGCGCGGCCATCTCCTGAAACTGCGCCGTATCGCCGCCGGGAAGCTGGAAAATCGTGCTGGGGGCCAGCGCCAGCAGCGCCGCCGTCGCCTTCGTGGGCGCGATTTGCGTATCCGGCTGACCCGTTACGTGGGGAACCAGGATTGCCTTCACCGGCAGGCTGGGTGCGAGTTTTTCCGGGAAATGCTCGTGGAGCAAGACAAAGGGCTTCTCGTCCGGTTCGCGCTCCTGGTTGTAGGCCAGCGGCAGCAGGTGCGGCAGATGGGTATTGCCGGGGCGAATCTTGGCCGAGCTGTAGAGGCTGTAGGCGCGTGGCTCCGGCGCACCGGACAGTAGACAACCGGACAATAGGCAATAGTCGTCGCTGACGTAGCGCAAATCCGAATCCAGGCAGGCCAGCGCCGTGGTGGACTTACCCGAGCCGCCCTTGCCCACCAGCAGCGCACCGCCCGCCTCGATGCCCACCATCGCCGCATGGGTGAAGTGCAGCCCGCGACCGCTCAACCACCAGTGGAGCAGCACCCGCAGCGGGGCCGCCGTCTCCCAAAATGGAATCGCTGCCACGTCCCGCACGTAAAACGCCGCATAATCGCGATCGCGATCGAGGAAACTCAGCGCATCGAAAAACATATTGAAGGCGATCGACACCCGCGTCTCGTCGTAGCCGCGAACTTCGCCGTGCGCCCCGTAGGCATTGGGGTCGTCGCGCCAGGGAGCGGGTGGAACCTCGACACCGGTGGACGCACCGTCCCAAATATCGATCGTCAAGTCGGGCGTCAGGTCTGGCGTCAGACTGGGTGCTTCCGCCGCCGTGATGGCGAGATGGGCGATGCCTGGCGTCATCTTGGCGATTGCCGCCGACCCCGCAAACCGCAGCCGAATCGCACAGCCCGCGATCGCGAAATCGCGCACCTCGACACCGCCAACCGCATTCGCTGCCCGCTCGAACGTACGCTCCAGCGCCTCGCCGTAGCGCAACGCTTCCGTCACTTCTCGCCGAACCTCGGGCAGTGGCTCGATCGGCGTAGTACTAACCATCACATCGACCCCGAAAATATTGGAACAGACATCGCGGGCCATTTCACCAAGGCCACAGGTCGCCGCGAACAGCTCGCGCAGCCAAGGCAAACAGCCCTAAAACGTTTTGCTTGCTTCCACAGCTTCCGGTGGCAGACTCGGCCAGCCCGCTTCGTCCACATCGTGGATCGGGTCGAGCGCCAGCATGTCCTGCATATCGGCGTACTTGTACAACACCGGTGCTTCAAAGGTTTCCGGTGGCGTGGCGATCGCGGGCGGTTCGGCTCCGGCGTCGGCGCACTCCGCTTCCACCACCAGCTCCTCCGCCACAATTTTCTCGAAGAGCTGCGCGACGCTGGTCGCTTCGGCCTCACCAAAGTTGGCGTACTGCTGCGCGAGGCGTTCTCGCACCTCGGCTTGCGTCGCCCCCGCCTCCACCTGCGTCCAAACGTACGAACCCAGCGGATTGAGGTTGTAGTACAACCCCTTAAACAGGTGAATAATCACCGTCTCGCCATCGATCGTTTCGCTGACAACGTCCGGTGCGTTCACCCGAAAAATACGAGATGCATTGGCCATAACCGCGAACTATCCTGTAAAAATCGACGACAAGCACAACCCTTAAAACCTTTATTCAAAAGCGTTTGGGGCTCAGTTTGAATTTACAGTTTTCGCTCGGAAAAGCCCGCACCGTTTCGTGAAGATTGCGTAAAGATACGGAAGAGATCGTAAAAAATGCGGCGGCTAAAACTTCAATAAGGCCAGGTTAAGAGCGGGGTTTGGCGATCTCGCAACACCTCGTTTTTCGCACGCTGCGATCGGGGCTTTGCTTCGGGCGATCGTCAGAATCCAGCACGAAGTGAAACAGTTCGTAACATTCGATCGCCAGTCGTCCATTGCCGCGATCCCCGCGAACCTCCTTCATGAACCTCCGAGAACTCGCTACCCTGGAGGGAACTCGCATTGCCACCACCATGTCGGACAACCACTGGGACAAAACGCGCAAGCGTCAGTTTCGCGACGCTTTGCAGGATGTGTATCGCGACTACGACGCGCTCAAGCGGTTCGTTAGCGATTCGCTGAATGTGAATCTGGCGAGCATCGCCGATCGCGGGATTGGACTTGAAGAAATTGCATTCCGTTTGGTGGACGATATGGAAGCGCGGGGTCAGCTCGACGCCCTCTACGCCGCCTTTTGCCAAGAGAGCGCCCACCACTCATTCGCGAAGGCCGCAGCTCTGCCTGGCGATCGCTACGTCTCCCACTCGGCGATCGAAGGTGTCTGCCGTGCGGTGCTGACCAACAACGGGGCGCTCCCGGTTGAAGCAGACCTCCGAAGCGCTGGTATTGGTGCTGGAAAATGTCGATCGGCTGTTCGATGAAATGACGATCGCCGAGGAGGTCTTCCGGTTGGTGCGAGCGTTCCACGAAAAGGCGCGCACCTCAAAGCCCTGGCGCAAGCTGCGGCAGGTGTTGACTTATTCCACCGAACCGTTAGCGAAGCTGGATTTCGCGAACGCGCACTATTCGCCGTTCAACGTCGGGGAAGAGATCGCGCTGGATGAGGCGGTGGCGTTTGCGCTGTCGCGGCTGGGGCTGGTGAGCTGGGAGCGCGATCGGCGGGTGCGGCCTCGATGTCGGCTCTACCGCGATCGGTTTATACCAAATCTCTAAAGACCGGCTACAGATAGAGCCTCCAGGATAGAGGC